>JAQBHI010000206.1:0-16673 GCA_032127875.1 Acidobacteriota bacterium | reverse complement strand
GAGGGCGCCCGGAAGGCCTTGTTGAAGGAGACGCGGAGGGAGTGATCCTCGGTCGGCTTGAACATCAAGCTCACGCGGGGTGAGAAGACCGCGCTGTCGATGTTGCCGAACTTGTCCACACGCCCGCCGACCGAGAGCCGGAACTTGTCGAAGTGAACCTCGTCCTGCAGGTACGCGCCGAACTCGCTGCGGTCTTCCGCGTTGGGAGTGAGCGTGATCTCGAAGTTGTTGCGCCGGGCGTTGCCGCCGTAGCTCAGGATGTGGTTGCCGCCGAGCACCGTCGAGTGGCCGATTTCGAAATCGTAGGTCTGGGTCTTGAAGTTCAATTGCACCGGCTGACCAGTCGTCGGGTCGGTCAGCAGAAGGTTCGGGGCCTCAGCGTCCAGGATGTTCGTGAACAGCGAGATCTTCAAGGCGTTCTTCGTGTAGCCGACCTTGCCGTAGGTGAGATAGGAGCCGCTCTGGAGGTTGAACGGCCCAATGCCCGTGTGGACGATGCCGCTGGTCCCGGCGTAGCCCGCGTTGTAGGTCATCCGGGCGTTGCCCGACAGCTCCTGGTCGACGCGCACGTCGACCTTGGGCTGCTTGGTGCCGTCGTTCTCGAAGCTGCGGCCGGGCACGCCCGTTACGTCGAGCGGGTAGAGCGCACCGCCGATGCAGTTCGGTCCGGTGCCGACTTGCAAGCCGTTGGCTCCAGTGCTCACGCTGCAGTTCGCGTTGGCAACGCGCGGGTCGGGGATCACCGGGATCTGACCGGTGGGTCGCGAAAAGGGGTCGGACTGGAAGTAGCCACCGGCGATGCGGAACGAAAGCTTGTCGCTCGGGGCGCGCGCGATCGAGAGACTCGCGCCGTAGGAGTTGCCTGAGCCATCCTGTTCGCGCGAGCCCTCGCCGCGGTTGAACAGGCCGCCTTGCACGCCCAGGCTCGTCCCTTCGGACTCGCGCGGCGTCTTGGTGATGATGTTCACGACACCGGTGAGCGCGTTCGCCCCCCAGACCGCGGAGGCGGGCCCGCGCACGACCTCGATCTGCTTGATCTCGGACATGTTGGTGGGCACGAGATCCCACAGCACGAGACCGAAGAAGTCCAGGTACATCGAACGGCCGTCGAGCAGCACCAGCTGCGACGTCGCAAGCGTAGACGTACCCTGGCGGCTCGTCAGGTTGATGTCACGGGCCGAGGTCTGGATCACGTTGACGCCCGGCACGGTGCGCAGCAGATCGCCGAAGTTCTGGCCAGGCGCGCTCTGGATCGTCTCGGAGGTGATGACGCTCATCGTCACCGGCGCGTTCTGGATCGTCGATTCGACCTTGGACGCGCTGACCACGATCGTCTCGCCCATGCCGGCGATCTTGAGCGCGAACGAACCGATATCGCCGCCGGCAGCGGTCACGGAGACTGCGTCCTTCGTCACCGTGCTGAAGCCGGACATCGTCACGCTCACCTTGTAGGTGCCCTCGGCGAGGCTGGCGATTGCGAACTTGCCCTCGGCGCGCGTGACGGCCGACTCCGTTCCCGCGGGCCCGCTGAACGTCACGGTCGCACCGGGAAGCACGCCTCCGGACTCGTCGACGACCGAACCCGTCA
Source organism: Acidobacteriota bacterium (assembly GCA_032127875.1). Taxonomy (GTDB): domain Bacteria; phylum Acidobacteriota; class Vicinamibacteria; order Fen-336; family Fen-336; genus CADEEV01. Next base: position 15,085 of record JAQBHI010000206.1, on the reverse strand, counting down.
CGTCCCCGGCCATCGCCACGACGGGCGCCGCCAGGCACAGCAGAACCGCGAGCCCGAGACACAGCCTGCTCATTTGATTCTTGCCTCCTGAGAAGTTGGCCAACTATGACACAGAGAGGGCCCGAAGCAAGCGGTCATGAAGGCCGCCAAAGGCGCCATTCGAAAGCACGACGACACGGTCGCCGTCCCGCAATTCCGCCGCCAGCAGGCCCACGATCGCGTCTACCGCGGGCACGAACCGGGCCTCTCCACCTGCCGCGCCGATCGCCTCAACCAGTCCCTGCTCCGAAAGGCGTAGGTGCTCAGGGATTCTTGCTGGCAGGTGGGCGGCCGCGACAAGCACCTGGTCGGCGCCTGCGAAGGCCCGCGCGTAATCATCCTGGAAAACGCGGGTTCGGGAGGTATAGGAGCGGGGCTCGAAGACGGCCCAGAGCCGACCACCCGGCAGCGCCCGCAGCGCCCGCAGCGTCTCACGCACGGCGGTCGGGTGGTGGGCAAAGTCGTCATAGACCGCGATGCCCCGGGCGCAGCCCCGCAACTCCAGCCGGCGCTTGACGCCCCGGAAGCCCGCGAGCGCCTCACGCACCGCTGCCGGCTCGATCCCCTGTGAAGCGACCGCTGCCAACGCCGCAAGCGCGTTGCGCACGTTGTGCTCGCCCGGCATCGCCAGCACGAACTCGCCCTGGTCGCGGCCGTCATGCCGTAACTGGAAGCGCCAGCCCTCAGGCCCGGGCCGCAGGCAGTCGGCACGCCAGTTGGCCTCGGCGCCGATCCCGAAGGTCTCGACGCGGCTCAGGGCGCGGCCCAGGATTTCGGCAAGCGCCGGGCTTTCCACACCAGCCACCACCAGGCCACGGCGCGGTACGACACTCAGCAGCCGGAAGAAGGCGCCCTGCACTGCGCCCAGATCGGGATAGATGTCCGCGTGGTCGAACTCCAGGTTGCCGATGACTGCGACGTCGGGCAGGTAGTGGACGAACTTCGGCCGCTTGTCGAAGAAGGCCGAGTCGTACTCGTCGCCCTCGACCACGAAGTGCGGCCCGCGGCCCAGGCGTGCGCTCACCCCGAAGTCGATCGGCACGCCGCCCACCAGGAACGAAGGCTCGCGCCCCGCCCGCTCGAGCAGGAAGGCGACGAGGCTGGTCGTGGTGGTCTTGCCGTGCGTGCCGGCCACGACGATCGAAGTGCGGCCGCGCAGGAACTCGTCGGCGAGCATCGCGGGCAGGCTCGTCATCCTCTGCTTGCGATCCAGCACGATCTCGACCTCGGGGTTGCCGCGCGAGAGCGCGTTGCCGATCACGACGACGTCCGCGTCGGGCGGCACGTTGTCGGCGGCATAGGGCGAGAGCAACGGGATGCCGAGGGCTTCGAGCTGGGTCGACATCGGCGGATAGACGTCCTGGTCGGAACCGCTGAGCCGGTGGCCGCGAGCCTGGAGCAAGGCGGCCAGCGACGCCATCGCCGTGCCACAGATGCCCGACAGATGGACCTTCAAGCGACGGCCGCCTCCAGCACCTCGAAGTGCGCGCCGCCCGGGCCACACGAGAGATGTGCGCGCACGCCCAGCGGCAGGGTCAAAGCCCCCGTCACGACATGGCCGCTCGAGAGGCCCAGGGCCACGGGCACGTCGAGGCCTGCGAGCGCGTCGAGGATCACGTCCTCCACGGAGAACGCGGCGCTGCCCGGGGGCGCACAGCCCTTCATGTCGCCGAAGACGACGCCGCGCACGGCCTCGAAGGCGCCCGAGGCGCGCAGTTGGCGCAGATGGCGATCGATCCGATAAGGAGCCTCGTTCCCGTCCTCCAGGAACAGCAGCGTCCCCTCGCGATCGGGAGCGAGCGCCCAGGGCGTGCCGGCCGCCGAGGCCAGGATCGAGAGGCAACCGCCCAGCAAGCGGCCTCTCCCGGATCCCGAGCTCAGCGCCAGCAAGTCGTCAGGATCACTGACATGCGGCCCGCCCTCGCCGGTGAGGGCGCGCCAGAAGCTGTCACGGTCGTAGCGGCCGCGGGCCAGGTCACCGGCGACCATGGGACCGTGAAAGCTCACCAGGCCGAGCCGATTGAGCACGACGTGCAGGTAGGTGATGTCGCTGCAGCCGACGAACACCTTGGGGTGCGCGGCCAGCAGACCCGGATCGAGCAGCGGAAGCAGATGGCTCGCCCCTGCCCCGCCCCGCGCGCAGACGATGCCGGCGACGTCGTGATCCTGAAGCAACGCGCTGAGCTCGGCGAGGCGCCGCTCCGGGGAGCCGGCGGAGAAGCGGGACTTCGCGTCGATGCCGTCGGGGACGCGCACCCGGAAGCCGAGGGACTCCAGTTCCGCGACACCCCGCTCGAGGAGCCGGGCGTCGAAGGCGGCCGAAGGCGCCGCCACGCCCAACAGGTCGCCAGCCTTCAAGGCCCGGGGCCGGTTGAAACTCAAAGCAGTCCGCGCGTGGCGCCGCCGTCGATGGGGATGGTCGCCCCGGTCACGTACGACGCGCGCTCGGAGCACAGGAAGGCGACGACAGCGGCGAACTCCTCGGGCTCGGCGATGCGGCCGAGCGGCGTTGTTTGGGCGAGCCCGGCGAGGACCTGGGCGGGTGTCGTGCCCGTGGCCTGGGAGCGAACCTCCGCCAGCTCATCGAGCCGGTCCGTGCGCGTAAAGCCCGGGCAGACGTTGTTGACCAGGATGCCGTCCCTTGCCAGTTCGCTCGCGAGCGTCTTCGCAAGGCCGATCACCGCGGGCCGGAAGGCGTTCGAAAGCAGCAGGCCGTCGACGGGCTGCTTCGCCGAGAGCGAGGTGATGTTGACGATCCGGCCCCAGTGGTTCTGACGCATGTGTGGAACCGCAGCGCGCACTAGGTTCACCACGTTCGCGAGCGTCACGCGATAAGCCGCTTCCCAGTCGCCATCGGTGATCGCCTCGAAACTTCCTGGCTTCGGGCCGCCGGTATTGGTGACCAGCACGTCCAGGCGCCCGAAGGCGGCGGCCGCGCTTTCGACGAAGCGGGCGCAGTCGGCGGCGCTGCCGACATCGGCGACGATCGGCAGGGTGCGAGCGCCGGTCTGCGTGGCGATCGCCTCGGCGGCCTCACGGATACGGGCTTCGTCGCGCCCGCAGATCGCCACGGCGCAGCCTTCGGCGGCGAGCGCGCGCGCCGTCGCTCGCCCGAGACCCCGCGACGCCGCCGCTATCGCCGCGGCCCGGCCCTTGAGTCCGAGATCCATCATCGACCCCCGATCAGCCGTCGACCCCCTACCCTATCCCTCCCCACGTCACTCTAACGCGCGGGGACGCGCGGAGAACGCGCCGCGACCCCGCTGAGATTCACGTCCTCGGCGAGGCGAATCATCAAAGTTCCGCCCTCGCGCGAGTGATTCTCGCGAGGGCGGTGCGGAAGCCTCCCCTGCGGGCGCTCCAAGGGCGCAGCCAGCGTCGCCTCCACTCAGGCCGGCAGGCCGGCGCGCGAGGCGATCTGCTCCGCGAGGGCCACGCGCTCGCCGACACCCGCTGCGGCGCGCGCCTCGCGCGGGCTCGGATCACGATACGGGAGCAGGAAGCGCTCCTTGACTCTGCGGATCCGGCCGCACGCCGCTTCCATGTCCTTGAAAGCCATCTCTTCGCTCTCCAGGCCGCGCACCAGGCTCTCGATCGTCTCGACCTGGGCGTCGGGGTTCCTGCATACCGGCAGCAGGTCACAACCTGCCTTGGCGGCGAGCAAAGCGGACTCCCGATATGGCCAGCGCTCGGCGATGGCCTTCATCTCCAGATCGTCGGAAACGATGACGCCGTCGAACTTCATCTCACGACGCAGCAGCGCGTCGATCACGACCGGCGAGAGCGTTGCCGGCAGTTGGTCGTCGAGTTCCCGGACCAGGACATGCGCCGTCATGATCGTCGCCACGCCCGCCTCGATCGCCATCCGGAACGGGCGCAACTCCACGTCCTGGAGCCGCGAGCGCGAGTGATCCACCCTTGGCAGAGCCAGGTGCGAATCGACGTCGGTATCGCCATGGCCTGGAAAGTGTTTGGCACAGGCCACGACACCGGCGTCCTGCAGGCCGCGGATCATGGCCGCGCCGAAGCGACCCACGAGCTCGGGATCGGCGCCGAACGAGCGGTCGCCGATGATCGGGTTCTGCGGGTTCGTGTCGACGTCCACGACCGGCGCGAAATCACAGCCGATGCCGCAGGCCTTGAGCTCGAGCGCGAGCGCCTCGCCCATCTCCCGGGCCGTTTGCTCGGAAGCGCACCGACCCACGGCGCGCAGCGGCGGCCACTGCGTCCACGGCGCGCGCAGCCGAGCGACGCGCCCGCCCTCCTGGTCGACGGCCACCAGCAGCGGCAGCTCGTGGCCCGCGTCGCGGGCGATCGCCTGCAGCTCGCGCACCAGCTCGGCGAGCTGTTCCGGCGCGTCCACGTTGCGGGCAAACAGGATCACGCTGCCCGCGCCGAAGTCGCGGATCAGGCGACGCACGTCTGCCGAGGCCGAGTGGCCCTCGAAACCCACCATGACGCGCTCTCCGGAGTTGCGGACGCTTTGCCGCATCAGCCTCCCAGGCGCTTCTTCACGGCCTCGCTCAGCTTCTTCCCGTCCGCTGCCTGGCCGACCAGGGCCACCAGGGCGGCCTTCATGACTCGGCCCATATCCTTGATCGACGCAGCTCCAGTTTCGGCCAGCGCGCTTTCCACCGCTGCCGCAATCTCCGCGTCGCTGGCCTCTCGCGGCAGATAGGTCTTGAGGATCGCGATCTCCGAAACTTCCTTGTCGGCCAGCTCAGGCCGCTGGCCCTTGCGGAACTGCTCTGCCGAATCCTCGCGCTGCTTCACGAGGGTTTGCACGACCCTGGCAGCCTCGGCGTCGTCGAGCGGCGACTTCTTGTCGATTTCCTTGTTCTTGAGCGCCGCCTTCGCCATGCGCAAGACCGCGGTGCGAGGCGCGTCTTGCGCCTTCATGGCTGCGGTCAGGTCCTGAGTGATCTGCTCCAGCAGTGGCATAGCGTCTAAGGATAGCATCCGCGTTATCCTTCCGCCGTGGCTCCCGGCCTGCTCCTCTTCATCTTCCTGCAGGCCGCGCCAGTCGCCGACGCGATGGAACTCGTGCCGCAAGGACGCGACGTGGGCGCCCCCGGCTTCGTGCTCGACCTGGCCTTTCTCGACGATCAGCGGCTGCTCGCCCTCACCGAGCACGCGCTCTTGCTCTACCGGATCGAGGACGTAACACCCGCCCTCGAGGCGCGCCTGGAACTGCCGGGAGCGCGCCTTGCTGTCCGCGCGCCGGCCGGCCTGCTACGGGCCTCCGAGGCCGAGAGGGTCTGCTGGCTCATCACGAACGGCCGGGCGCGCGCCTCGCTCGTGGCGGTAGAGGGCCGAGGCCTGGCGGTGCGCCTCGAGGCCGAGGCAGTGCCCTGGGCCGGTTCGGCGACGGGCCTGCGCTATCGCGCCGGCACGAACCTGCTGCTGCTCGGCGAGTCGCCCTTCCTGGCGATGCGGGAAGGCGGGCTTGCGGTCGCGCCGGATGGCAGGCTCGCCGTCGATGGCCGGTCTCCGGCCCAGGGCCGCCGGGTCGGCGCTGCGCTCGACCGCCTCGGCTCGCTGATCGTGGCCTCTTCGTCCCGGCCGCCGGGAGCAACGGACAGCCTCGAGCTGATTCCGCTCGAGGGTGAGCTGACCGGACTCGCGGCCCAAGTGAAGATAGACGGCTCGATCAGCGCGCTCGCGGCCCGCGATCGCCGGCGCGAGCCACTCGTGGTGGCTGCGATCCAGGGCCGCGACGGGGTCACGCGCCTGGTGAGCTATGCCGTGAGGCCGCGGCCGTGAGGAGAGCCTTGCTGGCCCTGATGCTGGTCGCGAGCGCGGCCCGCGCGCCCGCTGCGCTGGGCCCGCTCTACGGAGGAACGGTGACGGTCGCAGTGCCTTCGCTGCCGGCCGGAACGGCGCCGGCCCGGCCTGCCACCGCGGTCGAGCGGCTGGCACTTGGCCTGGTCCACGAGACGCTCGTCGGAATTAGTCCAGGTGGCGATCTTCGGCCGGCCCTGGCCCGCTCCTGGGCAGCCTCGGCCGGAGGCGCCGAATGGACGCTCAGCCTAGATCCGCGAGCGCGTTTTCACGACGATTCTCCCGTCACAGCCGCGGATGCCGTGCGTTCGATCCGCCGCTTCCTCGCGGCCAGAACGCCAGCCGCTGAGCACTTCCGCCAGCAACTCGCAAACGACGGCGCGCTCGCACCTGACGCCGATCACGTGCTGCTCCGCTTCCGCGAACCGAGGCCAGGGCCCCCGGTCGCGCTCGCTTCGCTCGCCGCCGCGATCACGAACGGGCGTGGCTCCGGCGCCGGGCCGTTCGTCCCGACCCTGTCCATCCCTGGTACGCGGCTGGCAGTGACGGCCTTCGCCAGCCACATCGGCGGACGGCCGTTCCTCGACGGCCTGGCGCTCGTCGCGATCCCCGACGCCGACCGACGACGCGCCGAGCTCGCCGCAGGTCATGTCGATCTGGCTCTTGGCGAGCCCGGGATCGAGGCGTTGGCTTCGACCCTCGTTCTCGTCCTCGATCCCTCACAGCCTCCCTTCGGACGAAAGGCCGCGCGAAAGGCGGTGGCGGCCGCCATCGATCGCGCGACGCTCGTCGAGCAGTACCTGCCCAACAGCCAGCCATGGACCCTGCTGTTGCCTCCGACACTGGCCGGCCGCAACGCGCCCGCGCCGCCCCCCAGGCGTTCAACCGACGCCACGCTCACGGGCGACATCACGCTGGCGGTCGCAAGCGACGTCCCCGCCACGGTGAGCCAGCGTATCGTCGCCCACCTGGATGCACTCGGCCTGCGCGTAAGGGCGACCCCGCTCGAGCCAGCGGCCGTGCGCGCATCGCACGCAGCGGCCCGGCTGCTGCTCTTCACGCCCGAGGTCGCGGAAGCCTCGCTCGCAATCGCGGAGCTGGCGGCGCTCGTGCCGCGCGCGCCGGACGCGGCGCTGCCCCTCGCGGCGGTACCGGTCTCGATCGGCCAGCGCGAAGGCGTCCAGGGCGCCCGCGCGGAGCGCTCCGGCCGGGTCGCCCTGGAAGACACCTGGCTCGAACCGTGACGAGCCTGCGCGCGCGACTGCTCGTCGCCTTCCTCGCGGTCGGCCTCGCGCCGACGGCGCTGCTGGCCGTCCGGGTGGTGGAGCGGGTGTCGCATGCCTTCGAGGACGCCGTGCGCACGCGGCTCTCGGGGGCCCTCGGCGCCGCGAAAGAGCGCCTGGCGCGCCTCGGCTCCCGCGCCGAGCAGCAAGTACTCGCCGTCGCGAGTGTCGACCTCCCAGCTACGCTGGCGGGGGCGGACGAACGCACGCTGGCCGAGACGCTGGGCTCGCGGCGCGATCTCGCGGCACTGGAGATCGTCGACGCGGACGGCCGCGTGCTGTCGTCACGGCACTGGCCCGCGGGCTTCGGCCTGCAGGAAGCCGACCCCGGTTTTCCTGGCGACAGGTTGTTCCGGATCGAGAAGCTGGCTGCGGGTTACGGCGCCGCGGAACGCCTGGCGCTGATGCCCGAGCGCCCGGCTCGCTTCCGAGGCAAGCGCGTCCTGGTTCGCGGCGGGGCGTTCCTGGACGGCGAACTGCTGGGCGAGCTCTCGGTCGGCACGCAGACCAGCCTCGGCATCTACGACGCGATCCGCGGCGCCTGGCACGCACCGCCGGGCTCGCCTCTCGCGTCCTGGTCGAAGCCCGCACTTGGGGCCGGCTCGGGCGAGGCGGAGCTGACCGAGCGTCCCTGGCGCTGGGCCGGGAGCCCCCTGGCCCCGGGCCTGTTCATGGTGGCCGCCGTGCCCAGCTCCGATCTCGATCGCGTGCTACTGGCGCTCCGGCACGATACGGTTGTGGCGGGCCTGCTCGCGCTCACGGCGGCCGTCGTCGCAGCCCTGGCGCTTTCGGGGCGGCTGTCGCGTCCGATCCGTGACCTCGCGGCGGGCGCACGGCGCGTGGCGCAGGGCGATCTGGAGCAACCCCTGGTGGTTGCCGGCGCCGACGAAATCGCCGACTTGACGCAGGCCTTCGCTGCGATGACCGAGGACCTGCGCACCTCGCGCGAACGCCTCGTGCAGGCCGAGCGCGTGACGGCCTGGCGCGAGATGGCCCGCCGGCTCGCCCACGAGCTCAAGAACCCGATCTTCCCGATCCAGGTTTCACTCGACACCCTGGGCCGTGCCCTCGACCGCGATCCGGCGCACTTCGGCGCGTTGTTCCGCGAGTCGAGCGAGACCATCCAACAGGAACTGCGCAGCCTGCGCCGGATCGTGGACGAGTTCAGCGACTTCGCGCGCATGCCGCGTCCCACGTTTGCCGCGGTCAGCCTCAACAGCGTTGCAGAGCAGACGCTCGCGCTTTACCGCGACCGCGCGGGTGCCGTGTCGCTCGAAACCAATCTGGCGACAGCCCTGCCCACGATTCCCGGCGACCGCGACCTGCTGGCTCGCGCGGTCGGCAACCTGGTCGCGAACGCGCTGGAGGCGATGCCCGAGGGTGGCCTGCTTCGGCTGACGACCCGGGCCGCGGCCGACGCCCAGGCGCTGGACATCTACGACACCGGGCCCGGGCTCTCCGACGACCAGCGCACGCGCTTGTTCACACCCTACTTCACGACCAAGGCGGGCGGCACCGGCCTGGGTCTCGCCATCGTACAGGGAATCGTGTCTGACCACGGCGGGCGGATCGAGGTGACCAGCTCCGCAGGCCAGGGCACGACCTTCACGCTGCTGTTACCGGACAAGGCGCTACATCGGACGAACCTGTGAGAAGCTGTTTGCCGACCGTGCAAGACGAAGCCAGCGTGGCGCTCACGCCCGAGGATGCGGCTCTCAGGCCCGACAAATCCGCCTTCCATTGTCGGGCCGCGTCTAGTCGATGAAGCCGCGGATCCTGATCGTCGACGATGACCCTGGCACGCTGGCCTCGCTGTCGCGCGCTTTCGCGCTCGAAGGCTACGAGGCGCTCACCGCCTCCTCCGGCGCGCGCGCCTTCGAGCGCCTCGCCGACGAGCCAGTCGACGCGATTCTTTCCGACGTCGTGATGCCCGGCATGGACGGTCTCGAGTTCCTGTCGCGGCTGAAGGAGCGCGTTCCCGAGGTGCCGGTGATCCTGATGAGCGGCCAGGCCACGGTCGAGACTGCGGTCAAGGCCACACGCCTCGGCGCGCTCGACTTCCTCGAAAAACCGGTCGGCCTCGAGCGCCTGTTGCTGACGCTGCGCAACGTGCTCCGCCTCGACCGGCTGGAGCGCGAGAACCGCGATCTGTCGCGCCGCGTCCGCGACGAGATCTCGCTCGTCGGGATGAGCGCACCCATGAACGCCCTGCGAGCGCTCATCGAGCGCGCCGCAGCCTCGGACGCTTCGATCCTCGTGCTGGGCGAGAACGGCACCGGCAAGGAGTTGGTGGCCCGCGCCCTCCACGAGCTCTCGCCGCGGCGTTCCGAGGCCTTCGTGCCGATGAACTGCGCCGCCGTGCCGGCGGAGCTGGTCGAGAGCGAGCTGTTTGGTCACGAGAAAGGCTCGTTCTCCGGTGCTCTCGGCCTGCGCCGTGGGCTGTTCGAGCAGGCGGACGGCGGCACGCTATTCCTCGACGAGATCGGCGACATGCCGGCGCCGATGCAGGCGAAGCTGCTGCGCGTCTTGCAAGATGGCCGCTTCACGCGCGTAGGCGGCACCGGCGAGCGGCGCGCGGACGTTCGGGTCGTCTCCGCCACGAACTGCGACGTCGAGACGCTGGTGGCCGAAGGCCGTTTTCGCGAGGACCTGTTGTACCGCATAAATACCGTGTCGGTACGCGTGCCGGCGCTGCGCGAACGGCGCGACGACATCAGCGATCTGGTCGCTCACTTCACCGAGGCGGCCGCGCGCCGGAACCGCTGGAGGGCCCGCCATTTCGCCCCCGACGCCATCGACCTGCTGCGCCAGCAGCCGTGGCGCGGTAACGTCCGCGAACTGCGCAACATCGTCGAGCGGGTGCTGATCCTCTCGAACTCGGACCCGGTGGCGGCCGGCGACGTGCGCGCAGCACTGTCGCACGAGGCCGGCCCCGCCGGCAAGGGCGCCTCGGTCCCTGCCGACGGGCTGTTGCGCGACCTGGTCGACGACTTCGAGCGCGACGTGATTCGCGAGCGGCTCAAAGCCCAGGGCGGGCACGTCACGAACGCGGCGCGCAGCCTGGGCCTCGAACGCAGCCACCTCTACAAGAAGTGCAAGCAGCTCGACCTCGACATCCGCGAGGAAGCGTAGGCCCGCCTGGAAGTCCGAAAAGAACCGACGGAAAGTATGGCAGCGGAGCGCTCGATTCACTCGAGCGTGGAGCGGCTGGGGGGAGCCCGAAGGGCGGGGGGAGGCACATGCTTCCGTACCCCCCGAACTGCCCTAGAACAAGCGGCCGAACGAGGCGTCGGCGAGGACGCGGTCGCGGACCAGGTCGATCCAGGAGTCGCGCTGGCCGGCGGGCAGCGCAGCGTAGTCGATCTTCTTCTCGGCGAGCAGCGTGTCCACGAGCTGGTCGATCGAGCGGATGAAGAACTCGTCGGTGTCGCGGAAGCCGTCGGCGGGCGCGTCGCCGGACAGCGGCACCTTGAATAGCACGTCGTAGGTTTTCATCCACCAGTCGACGAAGCGCTCCACCGGCCGCTGCCGGCCGCAGGCGAGCACCATGTACGCGTAGTTGTCGAGAGCGCTGCGGTCGCAGACCACGACGGGGGCGCCGCTGGCCGAGCGGATCTCCTCCGCGACTTGGGTGGTCAGGATCCAGGTCTGGGCTTCGAGCGACGTGTTGCGATTGATCGGCAACGGCGAGAGCCGCGCGACTTCCTTCACTATGTCCACGTTGACGCCGCGCCGCTTCAGCGTCGAAGCGAGGTCGTAGCACAGCGTCGTCTTCCCAACGCCATGGGCACCGATGAACGCGATTTTCATCGCGTCGCGCCGCCATCGAGCGAGGCCTTCGGCGCGGCGCTGTAGCAGCGGCTCACTTGCCTTCGGCCTTGGTGGCGGTCCTGTAGATCAGGTACGCGACGCCGCAGAAGGCTGCAAAGCCGACCCACGCCGGCAGGAACTCGTTGCCGAAGGCGAGTTTCCGGGCCAACTCCTCGACCCAGGGCTTCGGAAAGTTCAGGAACGAGGCCGCCAGGCCCATGATCGAACCGCCGGCCACGAGTCCGGAGCTGTAGAGCACGCCGGGCCCCGCGTCGTCCGCCTCGTGGGCAGTGGCCGGTGCTTTGCCCGATTTGGCGGTCGCCATTTCCACGGCCTTGCGGGCCAGCCCGCCGATGAACACCGGCGTCGTGCTCTCGAGTGGCAGATACATGCCCACGGCGAACGGCAACGCCGGCACGCCGATGATCTCCATCAGGATCGAGGTGAACACCCCGAGCAGCACCAGGCCCCAGGGCAGCTTTTGGGTCAGGATGCCCTTGATCACCAGGCTCATCAGCGTCGCCTGCGGCGCCGGCGCCTTGTCCGAGCCGATGCCTTCCTGCACCCGGAAGCGCACGTGCGCCGTTTCGTCCACGAGGTAGGTGCCGTCCGGGATGTTGTCGAGGCCGCCGGCGCGCGCGAGCCGGTAGCTCTTGCCGTCGGGCGCCTCGCGGGTCTCGCCGCCCGGCTGCAGCACCACGTCGTAGTCAGCCGCCTGGATCCGCGTGTTGTTGAGGTTGATCACCTGCAGGGTCCAGCCGATCACGATCACGCTAGTGATCACGCCGACGATGATCGCGACCTGCTGCTTCCAGGGCGTGCCGCCGACCAGGAAGCTGGTCTTCAGGTCCTGGCTCGTGGTGCCGGCGTTCGAGGAGGCGATGCAGACCACGGCGCCGATCGAGAGCGCGGCGGCCGTGTAGGCGTGACCCGTCCAGCCGAAGAGGATGAAGAGCAGGCAGGTGGCCATCAGCGTCGCGATGGCCATGCCGCTGACCGGGTTCGACGACGAGCCGAGCTCACCCGTGATGCGCGAGGAGACCACCGAGAAGAAGAAGCCGAAGACGATGATCGCGGCCGCCGACAACAGGGCCACCGCGAAGCCGGGCACCGCGCGCAACTGCGGCATGAAGGCCATGAACAGCGCCAGGCCCAGGGAGCCGACCAGCACCACGGAGATCGGGATGTCGCGCTCCGTCCGCGGGCGCTGGCTGGCTGCCGGATCGCGGGTCAGCTTCAGGTCGCGGAAGGAAGCCCCGAAGGAACTGATGATGGTGGGCATGGCCTTGACGAGGTTGATGATGCCGCCCGCCGCCACGGCCCCCGCGCCGATGTAGCGGATGTACTTGCTCCACAGTTCGTCCGGCGACATCGCGGAGATCGGCACCGTGGAAGGGAACAGCGGCGTCAGGCGGCCATCGCCGAAAAGGGCGATGGCCGGGATCAGCACCAGCCATGACAGCAGCCCGCCGCCCACCATGATCGCCGACGAGCGATAACCGATGATGTAGCCGACGCCCATCAACTCGGGCGAGATGTCGCAGGCGACCTTCGAGGCCTTGAGCGCCGGGATCTGGAACTCGGGGGTCGCGCTCCAGAACCTCGTGACCCACGTCACGAGCTTGAACACGAGCCCGACGAACAGGCCCTTGAAGACGAATGCGGCCTGGGTACCCTTCTCCTCGCCCGCCATCAGCACTTCGGCGCAGGCCGTGCCCTCAGGATAGGTCAGCGTGCCGTGCTCCTTGACGATGAGGTAGCGCCGCAACGGGATCATCATCAACACGCCGAGCACGCCTCCGCACAGCGACAGCACCAGCGTGCGGGTCCAATCCATCGGGAATCCGAGCAGCACCAGCGCCGGCAACGTAAAGGCGACGCCAGCGGCGATCGACTCCCCCGCCGAGCCGGTGGTCTGCACAACGGTGTTCTCGAGGATCGAGGCGCGGCCGCCCAGTGCCTTCGAGAAGGCTCGGAACAGCGTGATCGAGATGACCGCGATCGGCACGGAGGCCGAAACCGTGAGCCCTACGCGCAGCGCCAGGTAGACCGAGGAGGCGCCGAAGACCAGCCCCAGCAGGGAGCCGACAGCGAGCGCCCGGAGCGTGAGTTCGGCTGGCGACTCCTCGTCCGCCACGTACGGCTTGAATCCGACGGGCGCGAGCGGCTCGGCCACATGAACCTCCCGGGGGAGCTTGCTTAGACGCGGCGCATTCTAGCAGGCTCGTCGCACCTGGCGCGGGAGTCTGCCCCGTGATGTAATCCCGGACCTCGCGATGTCCGACTTCTACCGGCCGTACGAGAAGCTGATCGAGGTGGTGATCCTTGGCAAGCGCTTCCAGGTACCGGAGAACAATCTGCTGCTGCGCCAGATGCAGTTCGTCGCCCCGGACATCGGCTTCGGCAAGTACTGCTGGAACGCCGAATGCCGGTACTGCGAGATCACCTATCGGCTGCGACCGGGCGGCCCGGGCGTGAGCGGCCTCGCCTGCATGGTTCCGGGGCAACCCGGAATGCGCGTCACCAAAGCCGCCACTGAGATCCGCTACAACATGGCCGACGCGCTCGCCGCTGCGCCCAAGGCCGAGGAGTAGGCGGCGGCTACTTGAGCCTCGAGCGAACCTGCCGCCAGGTGGTGGCCAAGGCGCTTCTGGTGGATTCCAGCCGGCGGGCGTTGAAATCGGACGGCACCTTGGCCTGCAGGCTCTCCCTCGCGCGTGTCACGAGCTTGCGGCAGGTCTGGACGAGGATGTCGTCCGCGCTGCCCTTCTCCTTGAGCGCCTCGAGGTCGCTCACCAGGTCCACGATCATGCGCTCGATCTCCAGGACGTCTTCGCGCAATTCGGGATCGAGCGGATAGACGACGTCCAGCGGCGCTGCAACCTCGGGCTGCTCCTCGGGCAACGGCCGGGGCCGCGGCGCCTCCGCGATCGGCGTCGGGGCGGCTGGCTCGGCGGCGCCCGCAAAGCGCGCTCGCTCGTCCCTGAGTTCGCGCCAGGCGCGGGAGAAGAGGAACGGGTAGGCCCCGTTGGCTTCCTCGAATTCCTTCTTCGCCGACTCGCTCTTCGTGAAGTAGTACTCGCGGATCGCCGCCTTCACGCGCATCACCAAGCGCTGTTCCTTCTCCTCGATGATGCTGCGGGCATCGCCCGCCAGTTCCTGGATGCGCTGCTCGATGAAGCGGTTGTGCTCGTGGCTGCGGATGTCATCGAAGTCGTGGTCGTGCCCGTGCATGATGCGCGCGTTGGGTTCGCCGTAGTTCGCATACACGATCAGGTTCACGCGTCGCTGAGGCCGCTCGCTGACCCGATCGACGAGCGGGCCGCGGTCCTCGATCTGGATGTGGTAGAGCGTCCCCGAGGACGAGGTGTAGTTCTGGTTCAGCCCGACGACTTGGCACAGCTTCGGGTCGAGTGAAGCCAGGCGGCGCCTCCCTAATCAGGCTGAACGGCGCAGAGAGAGAACTCATTCTAACAGTCCTGACCGGTCCAGTTACGAGCAGGGCAAGGGGTTGGAACAAGCAACTAGCTTCCACTTGATATGCGTCTATTAGACTCATATTAGCTGCTTGACAAACACGCACCGACTGCCTATTATCTGTCCATCTCGTGGCTTCCCGATAGGAAGCCGCTGCACGGAGGCGCTAGAAAATGGCAAGGGTAGTCGGAATCGATCTGGGGACGACGAACTCGGTCGTGGCCGTCATGGAGGGCGACAGCCCGGTGGTGATCGCCAACGCCGAGGGTGCCCGCACGACGCCGTCAGTCGTGGCGTTCGGGAAGGACGGCGAGCGGCTCGTCGGCCAGGTTGCCAAGCGCCAGGCCGTCACCAATCCCGAGAACACGGTCTCCTCTATCAAGCGCTTCATGGGCCGGCGCCACGACGAGGTGGCCGAGGAGACCAAGATGGTCCCCTACAAGGTGGTGGGCGCGTCGAACGGCGACGCCCGGGTCGAGGCCCGTGGCAAGCTGCATTCCCCGCCCGAGATCTCCGCGATGATCCTCCAGAAGCTCAAGCAGAGCGCCGAGGACTACCTCGGCGAGAAGGTGGACAAGGCGGTGATCACGGTACCGGCCTACTTCAACGACTCGCAGCGCCAGGCGACGAAGGACGCGGGCAAGATCGCGGGCCTGGACGTGCTGCGGATCGTGAACGAGCCCACGGCTGCAGCG
>JAQBHI010000205.1:0-2639 GCA_032127875.1 Acidobacteriota bacterium | reverse complement strand
GCCAGCCGGGACGAGCCGTCGCTGGAGCCGCTGTCGATCACGAGGACTTCGAGTCCTCCGGGCAGCGCCTGAGCGCGTAGCGCCGCGAGCAGCGTCCCCAGGTGCTCCGCCCCGTTCTTGACGGGCACCACGGCAGTCGCGGACGGCTGCATCCCGCCATGTTAGCGCCATGACGCGGGATCAGGCACCGGCGCTGGGGCTTTCGAGAGCGCCTCGTAGAGCGCGAGCAATTCCACCGCGCCCGCGCCCACCGTCTTGAGCGAAGCCGCAGCCCGCGACCCCGCCAGGCGCCGGCCCGCCATCACATCGGCGAGGGCCGAGCGCAACGCGACCGCGTCACCCGGCGGGACGAGCAGGCCGGTGTCGGCATCGGCGATCAGCTCCGGAACGCCGCCGGTCGCGGAGGCGATCACGGGAACCCCCGCAGCGAGAGCCTCGAGAATCGCGAGCGGGCTGTTCTCCCACCAGACCGAAGGCACGACGAGGACGTCGAGTTGCGCATAGGCGTCTTGCTGCGCTCCCTCCGAGAAAGGACCCCGGAAGCGAATCCGCCCATCGCCTGCCGCGGCCTGGCGAAGCTCGCGAACGTAGTCAGGCTGCACCGTGCCGTTGCCGTAGAGATCGAGCGTCGCGTCCTTCGCCGGCAATCCCCGGAAGGCCTCGACCAGCACGTGCACGCCCTTGTGGGGAGCGAGCGTGCCGACATAGCCGATCCTGCGACGAGGCAACGCGCGGCGCAGCTGCAAGGGTCCCTCGACGGCTCCGTAGGCCAACACGCGCAGGCGAGCTTCGGGCACGCCGAACTCCCTCGCACGATCACGCGCAAAACGGGTTGGCGCAAGAAACAGGTCGATCTCGCCGCATGCCGAACGTAGGCGCTCCTCGCGACGGTCCATCGCGCCGCGCAGCTGCTTGCTCACAGGCGGCGAGGCGGCGCGCAGCAGCCGGAGCGCGCTCTGGGCGACGGATGGCGCCAGGTCGTGAAGGCGATGCAGCTGCCGCCCCAGGCCGGCGCGGCGCGCGACCGAAGCCAGGCCGCGCTGCGCGACGGGCACCAGGTACGGGCTGCCCTGGAGGCAAGCGGCGCAGATGCTGTGGTCCATGGGCTGGCACAACGAGAGATCGGCGCGCTGCCGAAGGCCGTCGCGCGGACAGCTGAGCCAGTAGTCGTGGAGCGTGTAGAGCACGCGCGCACCCGCTTCGCGTGCGCAGGCAACGACGCCGACCGAGAGATTCAGCAGATGCTGGAGATGAACCACCTCCGGCTCGAACTCCTGGATCATGGCTCGCGCCGCGGCGTCGACGTCGGGATCCTCGTAGGTCGCCTCGAGCGTTCCACGATGATGGACGTTCACCACCTCGCGGACGACGACGCCTTCGAAGCGACGCTCGCGGGTCGAGCCCGGAGCGGCATCGAGATCGTGGACCGCCGTGAAGACGCGGGCGTCGTGGCCGAGACCGATGAAGGCCTTTGCGAGCCGGAGCGTGTAGACCTCGACGCCGGCCAGCGACGCGGGCGGAAAGGCTTGGCTGGCCAGCAGGATCCGCATCGCTGCCATTATGAGCCCTGGCCCAGGGCAACCGAGGCGCTAGACTACGCCCATGGAGCGGTCGGCGGGGCGACTCGGCAGCGGGCCGCTCCTGGCGGCGCTGGCGATCGCACTGGCCGCCGGGTTGTTCGGCCTGCAACGTCCCTTTCACATCGACGACCCGGCTTACCTCGCCGTGGCCCGGACCATCCTCGACAATCCGCTCGACCCGCTCGCTGGCGCCGTGGCACTCGATGCCCGCGACCTCGCGGTGTTCCGCGAGCGGGGCGAGACGCCGCAAACGTTCGCGGCGATGTCGCACCCACCCCTGGTTGCCTACGCTCTGGCGCTGTGCGCCTTCCTGGCCGGCGGAGTTCGCGAAGCGCCCTCGCACCTGGCCTTCCTGGTCTTCCCGCTGTTGGCCCTCGCGGCGCTATGGCGACTCGGCCGGCGCTTCGCCTCGGATTCCGGAGCGGTCGTCCTGCTGCTCGCCACGTCGCCCATCTTCCTGTTGTGCGGCCAAGGCTTGATGACCGATGTCCCGGCGCTGGCCTTGACGCTGGTCGGCCTCGCGCTGTTCATCACTGCGGTCGATCAGGAGCAGCCGCGGCTCGCCGCGATTGCGGGCCTGTTCCTGGGCCTCAGCCTCGTCACCCGATACGCAACCCTGGCGCTGCTGCCACTCTGGCCGCTCTATGCACTGCCGCGCCGGCGCTCTCGAGAGCTGCTGGCGTCCCTAGCCTGCGCGGCGGCCGTGGGCTCGCTGTGGGCGCTTCAGAACTGCGTCTACCACGGCGACCTTCACGTGCTCGTGAGCAGCGCACACTACGCACGGTACTACGGCGGATCGAACTTCGGGCTGGAGGCGCTTGGCGAACGGGCACTCGTGGACATCGCCGGGCTCGGGGGGACGGGCCTGTTCCTGCCGTTGTTCCTCTTCGCGCAAACCCGCTGGCGCAGGAACGCGCTCGCGCTGGCGGGCGGGCTGATCCTTGCTGCGGCCATCGTAGCGCTAGACCCACTTGGACTGCAGGCATCGGCCAAAGCCCCACCCCACTTGAGAATTGCCCTGGGCGTCGGCTTTGCGTTGCTGGTCGCGGCCTGGGCGGC
>JAQBHI010000204.1:0-7659 GCA_032127875.1 Acidobacteriota bacterium | reverse complement strand
TCGGTCTGGTCGATCTCCACGATCTCGCCGTTCAGGAGGAACATGGTGCGGTCGGCGAGCCGGCGCGCCTGTTGCGTGAGGTTCGTGACGAGGATGATGGTGATCTGCTTCCGCAGCTCCTTGAGCACGTCCTCGATGCGCATGGTGGTGACCGGATCGATCGCGATCGAGAACTCGTCCAGGCACAGCACCTCGGGCTGGTGCGAGAGGGCGCGTGCGATCGTCAGCCGCTGTTGCTGACCTCCGGAGAGCGCCGTGCCGAGGCTGGAAAGCCGGTCCTTCACCTCGTCCCAGAGGGCCGCCTGGCGAAGGCAGCGCTCGACGATCACATCGAGGTCGGCCTGCTTGCGCAGCCCGGCGCTGCGCGGAGCGAAAGCTACGTTGCCGTAGATGCTGAGCGGAAGCCCGACGGGGAGGGGCGCCACCATCCCGACCTTGCGGCGCAGGGCGAAGACGTCGCGGGTGCGCCGCACGTCCTCGCCGTCCACCCGGATCGTCCCCGTGACGCGGGCGCGCGGGGAGAAGTCGATGGTGCGGTTCAGGCAGCGCAGCAGCGAGCTCTTGCCCGACTGAGCCGGTCCGATCACTCCCAGGATCTCGTTCTCGTGGACGTCGAAGGAGATGCCGTGGATGACCTCCCTCGATTCGTAGGCGAGCCGGAGCGTTTCGACCTCGATCTTCTTCGCACGCACGTTCACGCCTTCACCACCGCTTGCGCCCGCGCAGCCACACGCGCAGCGCAATCGCCGTGGCGTTGACCAGCAGCACGACTCCCAGCAGCACCACGGCGGTGGCGTACGGCAGCGACTCCTTGACGTTGGGCACCTGGGTGGCGAGCGTGTACAGGTGCATGGACAGGGCCATGCACTGCTCGTGGAGGCCGTAAGGGAAGAGCTCTCCGCGAGAAACGGCCTTGAAGAAGACGGCGCCGGTGAACATGATCGGCGCCGTCTCGCCGGCGGCGCGGCTCACCTGCAGGATCACGCCGGTGAGGATCCCGCTGATGGAGTGCGGCAACACGACCGCCTGGATCGTCTGCCAGCGCGTGGCGCCGACGTTCCAACACGCCTCGCGGAAGGACATCGGCACCGAAGCCAGGGCCTCGCGAGTGCTGGCGATGATGACCGGCAGGGTCATGATGCCGAGCGTCAGCGAGGCCGAGAGGATCGAGTAGCCGAAGCCCGCGGCGTAGACGAAGGCGCCCAGGCCGAACAGCGCGTGCACGATGCTCGGCACGCCCGCCAGGTTGATCACCGCCAGGTTCACGACCCGGTTGAACCAGTTGTCGGTGGCATATTCGTTGAGGTAGATCGCTGCCATCACGCCGATCGGCGCCGACACCAGAAGCGAGATGCCAACCAGGTACAGCGTGCCGACGAACGCCGGCCAGAGACCGCCCTCGGTCATTCCCCGACGCGGGACCGCGACGATCAACTCCCAGCTCAAGGAGGGCCAGGCCAAGAAGACCAGGTAGCTGACGATCGCCACGAGCGGCACGACCATGGCGGCGGCCATGAGAAGGAAGCTGCCCTTGGCCAGCTTCTCGGCGAGCTCCTTCCGGGCGACCAGCGGCGTTCGGCTGAAGCGGTTCGGCGCGTCGCCGGGGCGGGCCATCGCTTGCTACTTCCTGCGGATCCCGCGGATGGCCAGGTCGGCCGTCAGGTTCACGACGAAGGTGATGCAGAAGAGCAGCAGCCCGGTGAGGAACAGAACTCGGTAGTGATCGGAGCCCGCCGGTGCCTCGCCCAGCTCGGCGGCGATGTTCGCGGTCAGCGTGCGCACCGAATCGAGCAGGCTGTGCGGCACGTGCACGGCATGACCGGTGGCCATCAGCACGGCCATCGTCTCGCCCACCGCGCGGCCGACGCCTAGGAGCACCGCCGCCAGGAGGCCGTTTCTCGCGGCGGGCAGCAGCACCCGGTAGACCAGCTGCCAGCGCGTCGCTCCCAGCGCGGCACCCGCCTCCCGGTACGAGTCGGGCACGGCCTTCAACGCGTCCTCCGCGATCGAGACGATGATGGGCACGCTCATCAGCGCCAGGATGATGCCGCCATTCAGGACGTTGACGCCCACGGGGGCCCCGGTGAAGCGCACGATCAGCTTGCTCATCACTGTCAGGCCGATGAAGCCCCAGACGACGCTGGGAATGGCGGAGAGCAGCTCAATCACGATCTTGAGCGTCTCGCGCAGGCGCGGGCCACAGAACTCGGAGACGTAGATCGCCGCGCCCAGGCCGAAGGGCACCGCGATGACCATGGCCAGCGCCGTCACGGCCAGGCTGCCGGCCGTGAGGGCCAGCGTCCCGTAGCGCACGTTCGAAATGGACGTGGGGTACCACTCTGTCGTGAAGAGGAACTCGCCGATCTGGAAACGGCTGGCGAACAGCACGGGCGCGGCTTCGCGGAACAGGAAGAACAGGATCGCCGCCACGAAAACGATGGCACTCACCCCGCACAGGCGGATCAGGGCTTCAAGGAGCCGCTCTCCCACAACGGCAAGCCGCAGGCGCTCAGGTCGGGGCGACGGCATGGCCATGGGACGTGTGGCGGGCTTCAGGGCTTCGTGGGTTGGGCGGGGGGAACCGGCACGTAGCCGGCGTCCTGCACGATCTTCTGCCCGGTGACCGACATCATCCAGTCAATGTACTGCTTCACCGGACCCTCCGGCTCCCCGAGGGTGTAGACGTGCAGTGACCGCGCCAGGGGATAGGTCTTGTTGGTGACGTTCTCCACCGAGGGCTCGACGGCCGGCGCGCCCGCCTTGGGCGAGAGCTTGAGCTTCTTCACAGCCGGGGTCGCGTAGCCCATGCCGCTGTAACCGATTGCGGTGAGCGTGCTGCCCACGAGCTCGACCACCTCCTTGGAGCCGTTGAGGTCGCGCGAGCCCATCCTGAAGTCCCGCTTGCCGAGGACGTGCTCGCGGAAGAACTCGTAGGTGCCGGAGCTGGACTGGCGGCTGACGAGAACGATCGTGTCGTCGGCGACGCCCGGGATCTTGACGCCGAGCTGCGACCAGCGGGCGATGCTCGCGCCTTCGACGAAGACCTGGGCCAGCTGCTCGACGCTGATCTCGCTCAGGGGGTTGTCCTTGTGAACATAGACAGCCAGCGCGTCGTAGCCCACGATGAATCCCTTCGGTACCTTGCCGGTGTTCCTCGCCGCCTGCTCGATCTCCTCGGGCTTGATGTCGCGGCTTGCGTTGGCGATGGCGATGGCGCCTCTGTTGAGGGCAGCCAGGCCGACGCCCGAGCCGCCGCCCGAGACCTCGACCTCGACGTCCGGCGCGACCTTCTGGTATTCCTCGGCCCACACCTGCGCGACGTTGACCATGGTGTCGGAGCCCTTGTTCTGGATGATGGCCTTCTTCGCCGCTGGCTGGCCGGTCTCCGTCTGGGAGTCGCTCTTCCCGCAGGCGGCGAGTCCCGCCGCGACAGCCAGCGGCGCGAGCCAGGCAGGGACCTTGCGGCAAAGCGTGGAGAATCGGGCTCGGGTCATAGGCTCTCCTGCGGACTCCCTGGTTACTCGATCTTGTTCCCCAAGACGGCCTCGACGAGAGCGTGCACGTGGCTCGAGAGGAACTGGTAGGTGGCCTCGAAAGCGGCACGGACTTCTTCTGGCGAGCCGCGCAGCCGCGACGGATCGGCGATGCTCCAGTCCACGTAGACCGTCTTGCGCGGGCTGCGCGGGAAGGCCGCCTGCGCCTCCTGAGCGACGCCCACGATGACCTGGTAGTAGTCCAGGTTTGGAACCTGGTAGACGGTCTTCGGCGCCATGCGCGCGAGGTCGAATCCCTTCTCGCGCATGAACTGCAACGTGGCGGGATCGATGGGCCGCGGGTCGACGCCGGCGCTCGAGAAGATGAACCTGGGCTGGTTGAGCGACTGCGCGATCGCCTCGGCCATCTGGCTGCGGCAGGAGTTGTGCTCACCCACGAACAGCAGGCGCAGGGTCTCGGCCCCCGGGTGCTTTGCGTACTCGCCCGTGCACATGTACAGCACTTCCATGCACACGTTGCGGGCCTGGTCGGCGACCCGCTCGAAGCGGCGCCCGATCGTCCCGAGTGGCTCCATCATCTCCGGCAGGATCTTCTGCTCGCGCAGCAGCGCGATCAGCTCCGCGTTCAGCCGGCCCAGCAGCGCGTCCACGGCCGGCTCGGACAGCATGGTCTTGCGGGCCAGCTCGGGGTCCTGCCTCACGAAGGCCTCGATCGAGCCGTGGATCATGGGGATCGCGAGATCGGCCATCTCGACGATCCGCTCCATCACCACCGCAGCCGGGCGCGGGAGGGCGCTGAGCTTGAGGACGTGACGCGCGACGCTTTCCGCGTAGTCGCCCACGCGCTCGAGCTCGAGGTTGATCTTGATCGTGCTGTAGGCGAGCCGCAACTGGCCTCCGACCGGCTGCTGCCGCAACAGGAACTCCAGGCAGAGCCGGTCGATCTCCTTTTCCTTCTCGTCGATGTACTGGTCACGCAGGATCACCGCGTAGGCGGTCTGCTGGGAGTTCTCGACCAACGCCTTGACGGAGTCCCGGAGCGCTCGCTCCGCGAGAGCCGACATCTCGAGCACCTTCTGGCGAATCCGCTCGATGTCGCTCTCGAGGGATTCCTCTAGCCGAGTGGACATGCTCTCCTTGGCACCGGGAGGGGCGATGCTGCGCGCATCGTCATGAAGACTGTGAGCCTGGCGGGTGCGAGAATGGCTATGGTTTCGCTATCCCCAAGCCGCCGTTCAAGATAACAGATGTCGAATCGATGTCAAACGGATGCCGCACGGGCTCTGACGCTATCCTTGGGCCGAGCGAAACGCGCCTGCCAGACAGCGCTCCACATGCGATCGGAGTGGCAGCTACCGCTTCGTAGCGCGGTAGGTGATCGAGCGGACCTTGCCTGTGACTTCCTCTCGCTTCGCGGCGTTGCGGTCGAGAAAGGCCTGGGCTTCTTCCGGCGCCGCGGTGGAGAAGGCGGCGAGGTAGTCCAGGTCCTTCAGGATCTCGATCTTGCCCAGGCCTGCCGCGCGCGCCATCGCGAAGTAGTCGTCGCGCAGGATCGCGCCCGAGATACAGCCGACCCAGGCGAGCAGGTCCCTCTCCACGGCCTCCGGCAGGCGGCCGTCGAGAACGATGTCCGAGATGACGAGACGGCCGCCGGGCTTCAGGATGCGGGCGACTTCGCGGAATACCACGGCCTTGTCCGGAACCAGGTTGATCACGCAGTTGCTGGTGACCGCGTCGATCGTGGCGTCCTCGACCGGGAGCGCTTCCAGCCGGCCTTCGCGGAACTCGACGTTGTCGATGCCGTGGCGCCGCGCGTTCCCGCGCGCCTTGTCCAGCATCGCCGGCGTCATGTCGACGCCGATCACCCGGCCTGTCGCACCGACCTGGCGCGCGGCGAGGAAGGCGTCAACCCCCGCACCCGAGCCGAGGTCGACGACCTGCTCCCCCGCCTTGAGATCGAGAAAGTTGATTGGCGCGCCGCAGCCCAGGCCGAGGTTGGCGCCGTCCGGCAGGACTTCCAGGTCCTTCTTGCCATAGCCGACCTCAAGGGCGACGGCCGTTTCGGCGGCACCGTCACCGCAGGGGCCGACCGTGCAGCAGCCTGAGAGTTGACCCTCGGCGATCTTGCCGTAGCGATCGCGGACCTTCGCGACGACGTTTTCAGCAGCATCCGGAAGACTCATCACTCACCTCGCCTCTTGCGGGGGTCACCCGCGGAAAACCCTTCATCAGGTGATCGAAGGCGCCGGGACAACACGACTCCGTGGCCCCCCGCACCGCAACCAATAGTTCCGACAGCGCGCCAACGACCGCGGCGCGCTTCCCCGCCGGAATCCGTTCCAGGATCGCCCGGCCGAATTCCTGCTCCATGCCCTCGAAACGCTCGGCCGCCTTGCGGCCGGCGGGCGTCAGGTCGACGCGGGCCGCGCGTGCGTCGTGAGCGTCGACGGCGCGTACGACGAGGCCGGCCGCTTCGAGCCGCGACAGGTTTCGGGTCAGCGTGCTGGCCGTGACGCCGAGCCGGCGACCAAGCGAACCGAGCCGCATCGTGCCTTCGGCCCGGAGCGTTTCCAGGGTGGCGGCCTGGGCCACCGTCATGCCGCAGCACGCGACATCGGCACGCTCGGAGATACCGAAACGACGGACCAGGGCACGGATTCCCGCCCGGAGTCGCGCGGCGTCTCGATTAGCTTCCGGCTTCGTGGCCATTTCCAAGTCCCTAGGCACATATACTTGTATCATACAAGTGTTCTTCCCGTCAAGGCGCCAGTTTTTTCCCCGTCTCGACCACGCACACCATCACCGGCGCGATCATCGGCGTCGGCGCCACGCGCCGCATGTCGGCAGTGAAGTGGGGCGTCGCCTGGCGGATCGTGTGGGCATGGGTGTTGACGATCCCGCTTTCGGCGCTGGTGGCGGCGCTCTCCTACTACGCGCTCAGCGCGTTCATGGGCTGAGTCTGTCGGCGATCAGCTCGGCGGTGACTCGATGGCCTAGCGGCGTGAGATGGCCGACGCTGTCGAAGGCCACGTCGTCGTAGGTCAGGCCCCGACGTCGGTATTCAGCGGCCATCTCCACCACCTCGGCGCCCGCGAGTTGCGGCGCTTCGAGCAGCGACCTCGACCAGACGCTGGGTTTCCACGAATCCTCTCCGGGGAACAGCAGCACCAACAGACGGGCGCCTCGCTCCGCCACGTCCTCGCGCATCCGCGCCAGAAGCCGCGTCGTCAACTGCCGCGCATAGCGCGGCTTGCGCAGAACGTCACGCCTGCGCTCCTTCCAATGCTTGGCCCGCGTCGCCGGCGCCAGCACGGGGCCGAGCAGCCAGCGCGCCGCGGCCGAGTTCGCCGCCAGAGAGACCCCGAGGCGCCGTCTGAGGGACAGCTGCAGGTGGCCATCGTGCAGCACGAGGCTGTCGTTCTGGATGCGGAAGAAGGGCTTGGGATGCTCGCCATCGTAGAGGAACTGCGCGAGCATGACGTCCGCGAAGTCGTTGTCGAGACACAGCGCCATCACCACCAGGTCCGGCTGCCAGCGCAGGCCTTCGCCCTCCAGACGCAGCAGGGACTGACCCGGGCCAAATCCCTGCACCGCGAGGTTCAGGGCTTCGATGTGTTTCTGGCTCAACAGGCCCGCGAACGTCTGCTCGTCGTCGACGTCGAGGCCGAAGGCGATCGAGTCTCCCAGGATCAGCACGCGCGGGCGTCCGGTGGAACGCGCCAGCGGAACCTCCGCTCCGCGAAAGCCCCAACGGTTGACGGTGACCCGCCGCCCCCCGTCCTCGACCCAGGCCCCCGGGCTGGGACGCCAGCCGTAGGCCTCGGAGTAGACGTTTTGTTCATTGATCGACTCCCTGTTGGGATCCGCCGATGCGGCCCGCGCCCGCGCGAACGCCTCCAGGCCAGCCAACGCCAGCAACATGAAGGTGACCGAGCCGGCAAGCAGCGCCAGCTCACCCCGGTTGCGCGACAGACGCTCGTAGAAAGCGCCGCGCGCCGGCATCTGGGGAACCACCGTGCTCGATTCCGAGTCTCTGCCGAACACGCTTACAGTATAAAGATACACAGGCAAGGGCATGAGCCACTCCACGGGCTCATCGCGGCGGACGTGCCGAGGAGGCGCTGATGGAATTCAAGCAGTTCTACCTGGGTTGTCTCGCCCACGC
>JAQBHI010000203.1:0-2923 GCA_032127875.1 Acidobacteriota bacterium | reverse complement strand
CTTCGTTCTTGCACCAGGCCGCCGAACCGGCGCAGAAACCCAGCAGCGGCAACCAGCGCTCGGCGTGTTGCCGGCGCCGCGTCGAGAGGACCAGGAGACCCGCGCTCCACAGGAAGTAGGTGGCGAGAGCGAAGTCCGCGTACTGCATGGCGGCCCACCAGCCGCCGCTTCCCTGGCACAGGAACGCCAGTCCCACCGCCACCCCGACGCCGATCGAGCGCAGAGTGCAGGTCAAGGCCACGAGCGCGGCGAGACATCCGACCCACGCCAGCACGCTCAGCGCCTGCGCAGGCAAGGGATCGATGCCGCCCGACCATTGCCACAGGCGCGCGACGGAACACTCCAGCAAGAGCGGATAGTCCGGTAGCGCGGGGCCATCGCCGCCGAAGATCCAGGCCCAGTCCGCGCCACCTGCATGCAGGAAGCGCGCCTTGAGATTGATCCTGTCCCAGGCGTCCCAGTAGCCCCACGGCGAGACCTCGGCGTAATGCAGAATCACGGTCAAGGAGACGACCGCGGCCACGCTCAGCACGAGCAGCGCCACCGCCTCCATGCCGAGCCGCGGGCGTGGAAGCACCAGCCGATCGCCGCGTTCGCGCCGCCCGCGCCACAGCAGCAACGACACCCCCACCAGGCCCGCGAGCTCGACCCCCGGGTACCACGACGCCCTGCCGCCAGAGACGACCAACCACAGGAAGTAGGCGCTGCTGGTGAGCGCGAGCCCCGCCGGAAGAGCCAGCGCCGCAAGCAGCAGCGCCGGTTTGGCGCGCGAGGGCCAGAGGCGCCAGGCGAGGCAGCCGCCGAAGGCGAAGGCCAAAGCCAGGCCCAGCACCGTTCCCGCCGTCGTTCTCAGGGGCCCGTCCTCTCCAGCAGGAAGACACCCTTCGCCAGCTCCGCCAGCACGCGCGCTCGCTCGGAACCCGACATCCGCGGCGGGTCGGGGAGATCGGAGTGCGCCAGGATGTAGCGAGACTCCACCTGCCACAGGAGGCGACGCGGCGCCAGCACGGCCCGCATGAGGTCGAACCACTGGCTGAGGCTCGCGACCGGCTGCCCCTGTTCATCCAGGCGGCAGGCGTACCCGATGGTTTCGCCCTCGGGCACGAGCTTTTCGACCGGCGCCAGCACTCGCGCCCACGAATCGAGGTAGGGCTGGAACTCGTCCGCTTCCGGCCAGGCGGGGTCCGTCAGCTGCCCGATCATCGGGCGAACGAGCAGCAGCGCGGCGAGCGTCATCGCCGCCAGCGCCGCCCAGGGCCGGGATCGTTGCAGGCCCACTCGCAGGCTCGCCATGGTGGCGCAGAGCATAGCGAGGACGGCCCGCAGGCCGGCCCCGGGACGGCCCGGACGCAGGGACCGCGCGACAACAGTTCTCGTCTTCGGGCACGCCGTTTCGGAACATGCGCGCGTGAGCCATGAAACCACCCCGACCGGGGTCAAGCTGAGCGTAGTCGTCCCGGTCTACAACGAGCGTTACCTGGTGGGCGAGCTGCTGCGCCGGGTGCTCGCGGTGTCGGCACCCGAGATCCGCGCACTCGAGGTCCTGGTGGTCGACGACGGCTCGACCGACGGCAGCCTGGAGACCCTGCGCCTGCTCGCCGCGGCCCACCCGGACCGCATCCGGCTGCTGGAGCAGGAAAAGAACCAGGGCAAGGGCGCGGCCATTCGCCGTGGCATCGCCGCCGCGACCGGAGACCTCATCCTGTTCCAGGACGCCGACCTCGAGTACGACCCGCGCGATTACCCGCGCCTCGTGCGCCCCTTCCTGGAGGACGGTGCCGACGTGGTCTACGGCTCACGCTTCCTGCCCAGCGACCGCCGCCGCGTCCTCTATTATCGCCACACGCTCGGCAACCGCTTCCTGACCCTGGTCAGCAACTGGTGCACCGACCTCAACCTGACGGACATGGAGACCTGCTACAAGGTCTTCCGCGCGCCGCTGCTCAAGTCCATTCCCATCCGCTCCGACGACTTCGCGCTGGAACCCGAGATCACGGCCAAGGTCGCCAAGCGCGCGTGCCGTATCTTCGAGGTGCCGATCAGCTACCTCGGCCGCACCTACCGGGAGGGCAAGAAGATCGGCTGGACGGACGCGTTCGCGGCCCTCGGCGCCATCCTGAAGTATCGATTCCTCGACGATCTCTACGCCGAGGACGAGTACGGCTCGCACATCCTGCACAGCCTGGAGCGGGCGCAGAACTTCAACCGCTGGATGTCCGAGTCGATCGCACCCCACGTCGGCGCGCGCGTGCTCGAGATCGGCTCCGGCATCGGCAACATCACTTCCCTGCTGCTGCCACGCGACTTCTACCTGGCCAGCGACCTCAACCCGCACTACATCGATTACCTGCGCAACCTCGCGCTGGGAAAACCGTTCCTCGAAGTCGCGCGCATCGACCTCGAGGATCCGCAGTGCTTCGAGGCGTGGCAAGGACGCTTCGACTCGGTGGTGTGCCTCAACGTGCTGGAGCACGTGCGCGATCCCCTGACCGCGTTGCGCAACATGCACGGCGCGCTGGAACCCGGCGGACGCGCGGTGATTTACGTGCCCCAGGGGCAGAAGCGCTACTCCAGCCTGGACGAGGTGCTGGGGCACCGCTGCCGCTATTCCAGGGAGAGCCTGACCGAGGAGCTGCGCGCGACCGGCTTCGAGATCGAGGTGCTACACGACTTCAACCGCACCGGCGTCCCTGGCTGGATCCTGAACGGCAAGCTCCTCAAGCGCCGCCACTTCAGCCGCACGCAGCTCAAGCTCTTCAACGTCCTCGTACCGGTGATCCGCCGGCTGGACCGCATCTGCCCGTGGAGCGGCCTCGGACTCATCGCGGTCGCGCGCAAGCGCTGAGGTCGAGCTCGATCAACTGGGAGCGCCGGCTCCAGCCCGGCTCTTCTTCTTCCTGCTGCTTCCTCCTTCTCTCCTCCT
>JAQBHI010000202.1:0-2893 GCA_032127875.1 Acidobacteriota bacterium | reverse complement strand
GTCCAAGGCCACAGCGAGGTTCTTCGCCTCCGCCTGGTCCTTGAGGGACTGACCCGTCAAAGTGAGGCCCAGCTCGACGACCTGCCTCGTCTCGCCGATCGACAGCCGGTTCCCCTCGATGGCGTTGGAGTGATAGATGTTTTTGATTCGGAAGGCTCGGCGGATGTGGCGGAGAGCATCGGCAGTGAGCCGCCCTGCGGCCCGCAGCTCCTTCACGCGCGCCGCGACTTCCTCCAGAGTCTCTTGCGATCGGCCGTCGAGGAGGTACGGCGTACCAGGGACGGTCACCATGTTGTCGCTCATGACTCGCTCCCCTCAGATCGTCTCATTCTCTCTCGGTGTGCATAACACCGCGGATCAGCTGCGAAGCGCGACTTGATGATGATGGGCCGCGCAGCGGCCCTACCCACAGGATGGCCGCGCTTCGTCAGCTGCATTGATGAGATGGACTCCTCCTGCGACTCAGTCGGCATCAATGTGCCAGAGTCGCTGCTGTGTAGGCAATAAGGAGGAGCCCATCATGGGAAACGATACTCGCATCGGCGTGGACGTGGCAAAGGCGGTCTTCGAAGTCGCGATCTCGGATCGGCCAGGGCACGTGGCCCGCCGGGAGCGCTTGCAGCGGGCGGAGTTTCTGCTCTTCATGGCGCAACAGCCGGCGGCCACCGTGGTCATGGAAGGCTGCGGTTCGTCCCACCACTGGGGACGGAAGCTCGAAGGACTCGGTCACCACGTGGTCCTGCTCCCGCCGCACCACGTGAGACCCTACGTTCGCGGCAACAAGACCGATCGCACCGATGCCAAGGGCATCCTCGAGGCCAGCCGGAACGAAGACATCCACCCGGTACCGATCAAAACCGTCGCCCAACCCCTCCGTGCCAATATAGGTGAGACAGTTTACCCCCCGGGAATTTAGTGAGCAGGGCGTGAAGGGAAGACAGCCTTGGATACGACCGGCAGGATGGATGAAGGACAGGCGAGCGTGGGAGAGCCGGAGCGAAGGGGCGGCGAGCGAAGCGAGGCGCCCCGCAGCGGAGGGTTTCCTACGCTCGAACGCGAGCCCGTGCCCGACCCCGAGGTAAGAGCGCGGCCCGGCCGGCGACGCTTCACGCCCAAGTACAAGCTGGAGATCCTGCGCAAGGCGGATGCCTGCACCCGGCCTGGGCAGGTGGGAGAGCTGCTGCGGAAGGAGGGGCTGTACTCCTCGCATCTGGTTAATTGGCGGCGGCAGCGAGACGCAGGTCTGGCGCCGAAGAAGCGAGGGCGAAAGGCCGAGGTGGTGAATCCCAGGGTCAAGAAGCTCGAGCGGGAGGTCCATCAGCTCGAGACAAAGCTGAAGAAGGCCGAGGCGATCATCGCTTTCCAAAAAAAAGTGCACGAGCTGCTGGGGATCCCCCTGAAACCTTTCGAGAGCGAAGAGGACGATTGATGCAGGCCGTGGAAGGAGTGGCGCCGGAGCTGGGGACAGCTTCGGCGTGCCAGGCTCTCGGCCTTTCGCGAGCCTCGCTGTACCGCAAGCGTTGTGGGACGCAGTCGCAGCGCCCACGGCCTGCGCCGCCCCGCGCCCTGGCCCCAAGCGAAAGGCAGTCCGTTCTCGACACGCTGCACTCCGAACGTTTCGTCGACCAGGCCCCGGCCCAGGTTCACGCCGCTCTCCTCGACGCGGGCCAGTACCTGTGTTCCCCGAGAACGATGTACCGGATCCTGGACTCGGCCCAGGAACTCAAAGAGCGTCGGGATCAGGTCCGGCGTCCCCACTTCGTCAGGCCCGAGTTATTGGCCACCAAGCCGAACCAGGTGTGGAGCTGGGACATCACCAAACTCATGGGCCCGGCGAAGTGGACGTACTTCTACCTGTACGTGATCCTGGACATCTTCAGCCGCTACGTCGTGGGATGGATGGTCGCCCATCGTGAGAGCGCGGCTTTGGCCGAGCGCCTGATCGGCGAGACGTGCGAGAAGCAGGGAATCGAGTCCGGGCAGCTGACGCTGCACGCCGACCGCGGCACCTCCATGA
This sequence comes from Acidobacteriota bacterium, assembly GCA_032127875.1. Classification (GTDB taxonomy): domain Bacteria; phylum Acidobacteriota; class Vicinamibacteria; order Fen-336; family Fen-336; genus CADEEV01. Next base: position 876 of record JAQBHI010000202.1, on the reverse strand, counting down.
CGAGCAAGCCGGTGGCCTTGCTGTTGGCCGACCTGGGAGTCGTGAAGACCCACAGCCGTCCTCAGGTCTCGAACGACAATCCCTTCTCCGAGTCCCAGTTCAAGACCATGAAGTACCGGCCTGAGTTTCCCGACCGCTTCGGGTCTGTCGAGGACTCTCGCGCCTTCGGCCGTGTCTTCTTCCCCTGGTACAACGACGAGCACCACCACAGCGCGCTGGGATTCTTCACGCCCGCGGTCGTCCACCACGGCCTGGCCGAAAGCGCCCGTCAGAAGCGGAAGGCAGTCCTCGCTGCGGCGTACTCGGCCCATCCAGAACGATTCGTCAGGGGGACGCCCGAGCCCGCCGATTTGCCTCAGGCCGTGTGGATCAACCCACCCGAGAAGAAAACGCCCTTCCAGATTGCCCCACAATCGACGATCGTCACCTCGGACGACCTGAGGGTCGACTGGATTTCACCCACCAACGATCTCTCAGCCAGCCGCACAGTAATTACGTCAACCTCGGTGTCTCAATGTCATTGACAGGTTCCGACAGGTTCTCACCTCGCTGCACCGACTGCGCTCGGGATGGGTGAGGGAACGCACCGCTCGGAGCAACGCCCTGCGTGGCCTGCTGCGCGAGCTGGGTTTCTTGATCCCGGTGGGCGCACGCCAGGTCGTCCCGGCCGTGTGGATGCTGATCGAGGACGCCGACTCGGACCTGCCTGATCCCCTGCGCAACGTCCTGGCCGAAGCATGCCAGGAGATCCGACAGATCGAGGCGCGCATCAAGCTCGTCGAGCGACAGCTCGAGGCCACGGCTGAGCAGATGCCCGTCGTCGCGCTGCTCTTCAGCATCCCGGGCATCGGCTTGCTCACCGCCACCGCACTCGTC
>JAQBHI010000201.1:0-37210 GCA_032127875.1 Acidobacteriota bacterium | reverse complement strand
CCAGGCTGAAGTCGCGCCGGATCAGGCTCTCGCCCGCCAGAATCGCCAGGTGACCTCCGTCCAGGGGAGGCAACGGAAATAGGTTGAGGATGCCGACGCTGATGCTGATCAGCGCAACCACGAAGAGCAGGGCGCGCAACGGGGAGTCGCTGCGCGCCGCCTCGCCGGAGGCCTGGGCGATGCCGACCGGACCCGAGAGAGCGGCCTTGGCCGAGGCCTGCGTGGTGACGATCTGGCGAATCAGGTCGACCGTCTGGGCGGTGTAGCGCCAGGTCTCCCGACACGCTTGCTTGGCGGCCTCGACGGGACCCAGTTTCTGGAACGTGGTCTTGCTCGAGATGCCGATCTTGCCCGCTCGCGGCGTGACTTCGAACTCTCGAAGCGAGCCGTCGCGATACACTCGAATCTCGAGCGGCCCGTGAGGCGCGGCGGCCAGCAGCGCCGGGATCTCGGAAAAGCTGCGCACGGGCTTGCCGCCGACGGCGACGATGCCATCGTCAGGCTGGATGCCGGCCATACTCGCCGCCGCGCCCGGAATCACCTGGCCCACGCGCACCAGCGGTATGACACCGATCTCGCCCGACTTGCGTTCGCTAGCCGCGGTCGCGACGCTCAGTGTCAATTCCTCGTCGCCACGCCGGATTCGAAACGGCAGGGTCTGATTGGGCCGCAGCAGGATCGTCATGAGCGCCGATTCCCAGGCGGCCTGCGGCTTGCCGTCGATGGCAAGGATCTCGTCGCCGGGGACGATACCCGCTCGCGCCGCGGGCGACCCCGCTTCGACGAAGCCGATCACGGGTCGATCGAAAAGAGTCGAATCGACCCCCCAGCCGAGTTGGTAGAGCACCGTGAAGGCGAGCAGCGTGAGCACGACGTTCATGGCCGGTCCGGCCAGATAGACCACGAAGCGCTGCCAGCGGGGCCGGGCGGTGAAGTCGCGGCCGTCGCCCCCGGCACTCACGTCTTCACTCAGCTTGTCGTCGGGCTCGCCTTCTAGCTTGACGTAGCCGCCCAGAGGGATCAGAGACAGCCGGCAGTCCGTGTCGCCCCACTTGAAGCCGAGCAGCCGCTTGCCGAATCCGAACGAAAAGATGAAGACACGCATGCCGAAGGCCTTGGCTGTGATGAAGTGGCCGAACTCGTGAAAGAAGATCACGATCGCGAGAACGATGATCAGCGCGCCCGTATTGGTCATGAAATTCATGGTCTTCGAAGAACCCTGCTAGGACGCGGCCCGCGTGGCCGCGTGGCGGCTGAGCGCGGCGCGACAGGCCGCGCGGGCCCAGGCATCCGCGGCGAGTACGGTGTCGATCGAGTCGAGCACGACCGGTCGATGGGCATCCATCGCTTCGGCAATCGTCTCGGCGATGGCGGTGAAGGGAATGCTCCCGGCCAGGAAGGCCGCAACCGCCTCTTCGTTGGCCGCGTTCAGGACGGCGGGTAGCGTACCGCCCGCGACGAGCGCGCGGTACGCGAGGCGCGGGCAAGGGAAGCGTTCGTGATCGGGCGCGTCGAATTCGAGGCGCATCGGCTTGCTGAAATCCATGCCCGGAATCGCGGCCTGCCAACGTTCCGGATAGGAGAGCGCGTACTGGATGGGAAGCCGCATGTCAGTCACGCCGAGCTGTGCGAGCACGGTGCCGTCCACGAACTCGACCATCGAGTGGACGACGGACTGGGGGTGGACGAGGATCTCGACACGCTCGCCCGGAATCCCGAAGAGCCAGTGTGCTTCGATCACCTCGAGGCCCTTGTTCATGAGCGTGGCCGAGTCGATGCTGATCTTCCGGCCCATCGACCAGGTGGGGTGGTTGAGGGCCTCCGCGGGGGTGATGCTGGCGAAGCTCTCCGCCGCGCGCGAGCGGAACGGGCCACCCGAAGCCGTGAGCACGAGGCGCCGAACTTCCTCGGGGCGGCGGCCGTCCAGGCACTGATGCAGCGCGCAATGCTCGCTATCGATCGGCAGCAGGCGCGCGCCCGTCTGCTTCGCCCGTGCGACCATCAGCTCGCCCGCCATCACCAGCGTTTCCTTGTTCGCAAGGGCCACGTCCTTGCCGGCCTCGAGTGCTCGGTAGGTGGGCACGAGGCCCACGGCTCCCACCGCCGCCGCTACGACGAGGCTGGTTTCGGGATGGGTCGCCACTTCCACCATCCCGTCGCAGCCCACGGCCACGTCGAGGCCGGCGACATCGACGAGCCGTGCCAGCGCCTCACGGGCGGCAGCGGTCGCGACCGAGACGCGCCTCGGCCGATAGCGCGTCACCTGTTCCGCCAGGCTTTGCACGTTCGCTCCGGCGGCAAGGCCTACCACGCGGAAGCGCTCGGGAAAGGCGTCGACGATGCGCAAGACGTTGGTGCCCACCGAGCCGGTGGACCCGAGGATGGAGAGCCCCTTCATTCCCCTAGGCCAGAAACGGCCCCGGAAACTCGGGGCCGACGCGACTCTGGTATCGTACAGGCCGGCGCGGCGAGGGGCAACACGCCCCGGGGTGTCACTGCGGATGAATCACGGTTGGCAGCGACCCGTACTGGCGCTGGGCCTGCTCGCCCTGCCGATCCCTGCGGCCGCGCTGGATCCGCGCAAGCCGCTCCACCTGTACAGCATCACCTCCTGGGGCGACGGCGACGGCTTGCCGAACAACACCGTCCAAAGCCTCGCCCAAACCGCGGACGGCTATTTGTGGGTCGCGACCCTCGAAGGCGTGGCGCGTTTTGACGGCGTTGGCTTCAGGATCTTCGATCGTTCGAACACGGCTGGGCTCTCCGGAAACGACATCCAGGCCCTTCGCGTGAGCCGCGACGACACGCTCTGGATGGGCGCCTACGGGGGTGGGCTGGCACGGCGTAGGGCGGGCGTCATCGAAGCCCTGGGCGCCAAGGGCCTCAGTTCCTCGCCCGTGGTGGACATCGCGGAAGACGCCGAAGGCGCGCTCTGGATCGGAACCTCGGCGGGCCTGGCCCGACTCAAGGACGGGGAGATCACGCGCTACACCACCCAGAACGGTCTCGCCGACGATTACGTCCGCCGCTTGTTCCGGGACCGTTCGGGCAGGCTCTGGATCGGCACCTCGCGCGGCCTGGACCAGATCCAAAACGGTCGCCCGGTCCACGTGCCCAGCCAGGGACTCGCAAATCCGGCGGTGCTTGCCATCGCCGAGGATGGCGCGGGGCGGCTGTGGATCGGCACCGAGAGGGGCTTGTGGAGGCGCGAGGGGTCGCGCTTCGTCCTGGATCCCGCGGTAGGCTCCCTCGCGAAAGAGAGCGTGACAGCGCTGCTGAGCGACACCACGGGCAGTCTCTGGATCGGTACCGAAAGCCGCCTGGCGCGCCTGCGTGACGGAGCCCTCGAAACCCTCACGAGCGCACGGGGCCTTCCCCACCCGACCGTCACCTCGCTCCTGGAAGACGCCGAAGGCAGCCTGTGGATCGGGACCAACGGCGGGCTCTCCCAGCTCAAGGATGGCCCTGTCATCACATACTCGCGGCTGCAGGGACTCTCATCCGAGGAGATCCTCACCGTGGCGCCCGCGCGCGGCGGGGGACTCTGGATCGGGAGCGCGAACGGCAGGATCGATCGCATGCTGGAGGGCCGCATCTCGCCGCTTGCGGCAGCCGCGCCACACGACTCGCGCGTGCTGGCGCTTCTCGACGATTCACGCGGCCGCTTCTGGGCGGGCACCGACCGGGGCCTGAGCCGCCTGGAACGAGGAGTCTGGACGAACCTCTCGGCGCTACCCGGAGTTCCCGGCGGATCGGTCCGCTCGATCCTGGAGGCTCGCGACGGCAGATTCTGGGTGGGCACCGATGGCGCTGGGCTCGTGGCCCTGGACGGCGACCACGCGCGAAGCCTCACGACGAAGGACGGCCTGCCCGGCAACCAGATCCGCGGTCTGCTCGAAGCGCGCGACGGCACACTTTGGGTGGCGACCTACGGCGGCCTGGCCGCGCTGCGCGCCGGCCGTATCGCCGCCACGTACACCAGGGCGCACGGCCTGTCCCACGATCTGGTGCGATCCCTCTATGAGGACGCCGACGGTACGCTCTGGATCGGCACGTACGGCGGTGGGCTCAATCGGCTCAAAGACGGCAAGCTGGTCTCGTTCACAACCCGTGACGGCCTCGTCAGCGACGTCATCTACGCGATCGCGGAGGATGGCGGCGGCCGGCTCTGGATGAGTTGCAACCAGGGGCTCTTCTCGGTGAGTCGAGAGCAACTCGAAGCCTTTGCGGCCGGGCGGGCCTCTCGGCTCGAGCCCGTCCAGTACGGACGCAGCGACGGGATGCTCTCGCGTGAGTGCAGTGGGGGCAGCCCTGCCGTCTGGAAGGGGCCCGATGGTCGGCTGTGGTTCCCCACTTCGAACGGCGTGGCAGTGCTCGACCCGCTGCTGGCGAGCGTGAGCCGCCGGCTGCTCCCGCCGCGGATCGAAGAGGTGCTGGTCGACGGGCAGCCGGTCGCGGTTGCCTCGATCGAGATCGGCCCCGAGGCGCGCCGCCTCGAGTTCCACTACGCGACACTCAGCTTCATGGCCCCCGCCCGCACCCGGTACTCGTTCCGGATGGAGGGTTTCGAGACCGAGTGGACGGACTCCGGGGCGCGGCGCCAGGCGGAGTACACCCAGCTCCCGCCGGGCGACTACGTGTTCCGGGTGCGAGCCAGGCTCGTCGGCTCGCCGCTTTCATCGGAGGCGACGGTCCCGCTCCGCGTTCGCGCACACTGGTGGCGCACCGCGCGCTTCCACGCCTCGCTTGCGGCCACCCTGCTGCTGGGCGTAGCGCTCGCCTATCGCCTGCGCGTCCGCGCCGTGCGCCGACGCGAGCAAGAGCTGGAACGACGCGTCGAAGAGGCAGTCTCGCGCCTCAAGGTACTTCACGGCCTGCTGCCGATCTGTGCGAACTGCAAGAAGATCCGCGACGACAGGGGAGCCTGGGGTTCGCTCGAGGCCTACGTCCGGGAAAACACGGAGGCGGACTTCACGCACGGCATCTGCCCGGACTGCATGCAGAAGCTCTACCCGGGCCGCGGCCTGGCTACGAAAGATAGGTGAAGTAGTAGTAGAGGACCGGGGCGCCGAAGAGCAGGCTGTCGAGCCGGTCCAGCATCCCGCCGTGCCCCGGAAACAACCTGCCCGAGTCCTTCACGCCGGCCCAGCGTTTCAGCAGGCTCTCATCGAGATCGCCCATGATTCCCATCAGGGAGACCAGCACGCCCAGACCCACGGCGTCGAAGGGCGGCATCTCCGGCAGGCCGAGCGCCCGCACGGCGAGCGCCCCCAGGGCCCCTCCGCAAAGCCCGCCTGCAGCGCCCTCGACCGTCTTGCCGGGCGAAACGCTGGGCGCGAGCCGGTGCCGTCCGACGGCGAGGCCGACGAAGAACGCCGCCGTATCCGAGAACATGACGGTCGCGAGCAGCAGCACCACACGCCAGGCCCCCTTCTCCGCCGGAGCGACGAGCAAGAGCGCCGCGATCGTCCCGCCGAGCCCACCCAGGTAGACGGCCCCGAGCAGCGTGCCGGCGGCCGAGGGCACGCTGTCCTCGAGCGCCTGGGTGCGCTGGAGCGTGACCGAGAGCAACAGCAGGGCGGCGAGCGGCCAGATCGGAGTCGGATGCCAGCCCGGATACACCACCTCGAGAAACATGGCCGCGGCGAGCCCGTAACCGGTCAACCGCATGGGTTTCAGTTGGCGCGCCACGAGCAGGGCAAAGAACTCGTGAAGACCCACCAGCAGCGCGCAGGCTATGAGGCCCACCGCGAGGAGCCTCGGCCCGAAGAAGAGCGCTGCAAAAATGGCAGGCAGCGTGACGCAGGCGGTGAGCAGCCGCCGCGCGAGGTTCGCGCCGAAACCGCTCGGGAGCCCGCTCAAACCGGCGCGATCCCGCCGTAGCGTCGCTCACGCTTCTGGTAGTCCGCGATCGCCTGGAGCAGATGCCGACGGCGGAAATCGGGCCACAGCACGTCGCTCACCCAGATCTCCGAATACGCGATCTGCCAGAGTAGAAAATTCGAGATGCGCATCTCGCCGCTGGTGCGGATCAGCAGGTCCGGATCGGGCTGACCGGCGGTGTAGAGGTACGCGGCGATGGTGTCTTCCTCGATCGGAGCGCCGTTCTTCCCGGCCACGGCGTCCGCGACCAGCCGACGCACCGCGTCGGTGATCTCCGCGCGCCCGCTGTAGTTGAGCGCGATGTTGAAGTGAAGGCCCGTGCAGTGGCGTGTCCGCTCCGTGCCCCGGTCGAGCTCGGCCGCGACATCGCCCGGCAGGCCCGGCCGGCCGATCACCTGGAAGCGAATGTTGTTCTTGAGGAGCGTGTTCAGCTCCATTCGGAGGTAGTGCTTGAGCAGGCCCATCAGCGTCGCGACTTCGGTCTTCGGGCGCTTCCAGTTCTCCATGGAGAAGGCGTACAGCGTGAGCACCTGCAGTCCCAGGCGCGCCGATGTCTCGACCACGTCGCGCACGGAGGCGATGCCGGCACGATGTCCCTCGACGCGCCGCTTGTGACGCAGCCTCGCCCAGCGCCCATTGCCATCCATGATGATCGCGACGTGACGTGGCAATTTTTCGAAGTCGATCGAGCGCACGAGCGGCAGCTCGTCGGATCCGGACGGGACGACTTCGAGGAGGTCCTGAAGGGACATCGGGAGAGCCTAGACCGAAGCGGCTATTTTAACACCGAGCCCGGATAGTCCACCCGCACCAGCGTGAGGCCGCGCGCCTCGGCCGGGGCGGGCCAGGCCCGCCGGTCGCGTTCCTCGAGCGCGCGGCTCAGGGCTTGCGGCGTGGTGGCGCCGCGGCCCGCCGCCACGAGGCCACCCACGAGGCTCCGGACCATCTTGCGCAGGAAGCCATCGGCCTCGACCTCGTACACGAGCGTGGTGCCTGCCCAGGTGACCTCCGAACGGCTGAGCGTCCGCTGCGTGGTCTTGACCGAACCCCCCGCGGATTGGAGCGAGGCGAAATCGTGCCGCCCCAGGTAGGACGCGGCCACCTCGGCGACGAGCGCCCGGTCGATTGGATGCGAAGTGTGGCCAGCGTAGCGCCTGCGAGTCGGAAGCTGGAGCGGTTCAGTGTCGAGTACGTAGCGGTAGAGCTTCGAAGCGGCGCTCCGGCGCGCGTGGAAGCCCTCCGGAGCTTCGGCTGCTTCCAGCACCCGGACATCGTCGGGCAGCCTGCGGTTGAGGGCGCGCGCCAGGTCGGCCGGCGCCATCTCCCGCGCCAATCGGAAGCAGGCGACCTGGCCGAGCGCATGCACGCCGGCATCGGTGCGACCGGCGGCGGCGATCCTGACGCGTTCGCCGCCGGCCAGCGGGGCCAAGGCCGCTTCGACGACGCCCTGAACGGTCCGCGCGGGCGTCGTCCGCGACTGGGCCTGCCAGCCCTCGAAGTCGGTCCCGTCGTAGGCGAGCGTGATGCGGTAGTGCAAGCGCTTTCAGCGCGCGGCGCGCGAGCCCGGCTTCTCCGGCTGGCTGCCCGCGGCACACAACGGGCAGGCCGGGGCCTCGTACGTCTCCACCTCGAGGGTCAGCAGGCTGCGGCGTGGCACGCCCAGTTCTAGCGCGCCGCCGCTGCGGTCCACCAGGCTTCCCACGGCGATCACCTTCGCCCCGGCGGCGGCGACCGCCGCCATCACCTCGCGCGTCGAACCCCCGGTCGTGATCACGTCCTCGACCACGATCACACTCTCCCCGGCCTCGAGCGCGAAGCCCCGCCGCAGCGTCATGCCGCCTGCCTGCCGCTCGGCAAAGAGCCCGCGCACCCCAAAGGCCCGAGCCACCTCGTGCCCCACGAGAACCCCGCCCAGCGCAGGCGCCACCACGACCCCAGGCGGGCCGGACAGCACCGGGCGAAGGGCCGTAGCGAGATCGGCGCCGAGCCGGGTTGCGAGCGCCGGATCCATCAGCACGCGAGCGCACTGGAGATAGCCCGGCGAGTGGAGTCCCGAGGAGAGCACAAAGTGGCCTTCGAGAAGGGCCTTCCGCTCGCGAAAGATCTGCAGCACGGCATCGCTCATGCCGCCTGACTCTATGCGCCCGCGCCCGCGCGGGGCAAGCTAGGCGCCTTTGAGGCCCGGCCGAGGCTCGCCGCTATACTCCTTCTGGTGACGAAGCTCTCCGCCGTGATCATCGCGCAGGACGAGGAGGCCAAGCTGCCCGGCGCCCTCGAGAGTGTCGCCTTCTGCGACGAGACCGTGGTCGTGGATTCGGGTTCGACGGACGGGACCCGTGAGTTGGCGGAGCGGGCGGGGGCGCGGGTGATCGTAAACGCTCCCTGGCCAGGCTTCGTGGCCCAGCGCAATTTCGCGGTGGAGGCGGCGCGGCACGACTGGATCCTCGCCCTCGACGCCGACGAGCGGATCCCGAGCCTCCTGCGCCAGGAGATCGAGGCGCTGCGTTCACGTGGTTTCTCCCCGCCCGGCTACCGCATCCCGCGCGTGGCCTTCTACATGGGCCGCTGGATCCGCGGCACGGACTGGTACCCCGATCCGCAGACGCGCCTCTTCGACCGCCGACGTGGACGTTGGCAGGGCTCGCTGGTACACGAGTCGGTCCACCTCGACGGCCAGCCCGGCCGGCTGAGCGCGGCCATATGCCATCTGGCGTATGACGACGTCTCCGCGCATCTGCGCAAGATCGACAGCTACACCACCCTCTGGGCCCGCCAGTCGCACGCGGCGGGACGCGCTGCGGGGCTTGCCGAGATGGCGCTCGGGCCGGCCTGGGCATTCGTGCGGAACTACTTCTTGCGGCATGGCTTTCTGCTCGGCCGCGCCGGTCTCACGATCTCGACGCTGAACGCGTACTACACGTTCGTCAAGCTCGCGAAGCTCGCCGAGCTGGGTCGTCAACCCAAGCCCCCTCGATGAGGGTGCTTCACGTCGATTCTGCCCTGGGTTGGCGCGGAGGTCAGAATCAGGTGTGGCTGGCTGCGAAGGGCATGGCCGCGCGCGGCCATGAGGTGCTCGTGGCCTGCCGCCTCGGAGGGCGGCTGGCGGCGCGCCTGCAGGAGGCGCGACTAGCGGTCCGCGAGATCCCGTTTCGCGGCGATTTCTGGCCACCGGCGATCTTCGCGCTGCGGCGCGTGGCGCGTGAGTTTCGGCCGGACGTCGTGCAGCTTCACGATCCCCACGCCGTTTCGGCTGGGCTGCTCGCTGGTCGCTCTGCAAAGCCTCGCATCGCGACGCGCCGGGTGGACTTCCCGCCGAAGAGCGGCAAGTACCGGCGTTGCGAACGGGTGATCGCGGTGAGCCGCGCCATCGCGACGGTGCTCGCCGAGTCTGGCGTCTCCCCGGAGCGGACGCGCGTGGTTTACGAGGGCGTTCCCGACCGGCCCGGCCAGAGCGGCGGACGGGAGGTCTTCACGGCCCTGGGCATTCCCCCCGGTGCTCCCGTAGTGGGCAACGTGGCGGCGCTCACGGACCACAAGGATCACCAGACGCTGCTCGAAGCCGCCGCGCTGGCTCGGCCGCGCGTTCCGGAGGCGCGCTTCCTGATCCTTGGTGAAGGCGAACTGCGGGCCTCGCTGGAGTCGCGGGCCCGCGAGCTGGGCCTTGCGGACCGCGTCGTCTTCGCCGGCTTTCGCACCGACCTGGATCGGCTGATTCCCGCCTTCACGGTCTTCTGTCTCTCCTCGCATCACGAGGGTCTCGGCACGAGTCTGCTGGACGCGATGAACTTCGCGCGCCCGAGCGTGGCCACGAACGCCGGTGGCATCCCGGAGGCCGTCGAGGATGGCGTGACCGGCCGCCTGGTCAGGGCGCAGGCGCCCCAGCAGTTGGCGGACGCCCTCTGCGAAGTCCTGCTCGATCCGGAACGAGCCGCGGCGATGGGCGCGGCAGGCCGACGGCGTTTCGAGGAGCGCTTTTCGGTGGGGCGAATGCTCGACGGGACCTTGGACGTCTACGCGGAACTGCTGTGAAGGTGCGCGCCATCCTGAACCCGCGGGCCGGGATTGCCGCCAAGCGCGCGCGCCGAGCGATCCTGGACGGCGCCTGGCCTGAGATCGACTTGATCGAAACGCGCGCGAGCGGCCATGCGCGGGAACTGGCTCAGGAAGCTGCTGGCGCGGGTTGCGAGTTGGTCCTCGCGGCGGGCGGCGACGGCACCGCCAACGAGGTGGCCTGCGGCCTGCTCGGCTCGGAGGTGACGCTCGGACTGTTGCCCGTGGGCTCGGGCAATGGTCTCGCGCGAACGCTTCGCATCCCGCTCCGGCCGGCTGCCGCCATGGCTGCTCTCGCGGGCGGAGTCACCCGGCGCATGGACGTGGGTTTCCTCGACGAGCGGCCTTTCCTCAACGTGGCGGGAGCGGGCCTCGACGCGCTGATCGGCGCCGACTTTCACACGCACGGTCGCGACGGGGGCCGTCGGGGCATCTTCAGCTACGTGCGACTGACCCTGAAACATGTGCTTTCCTACCAGGCGGAGAACTGGAGGCTCGAGGCCGGGCCGGAGCGTTTCGAAGGACGTGCCCTGATCGTGGCCTTCGCCAACGGCCGGCAGTATGGCGGTGGCGCGATCCTCGCCCCGCGCGCGCGTCTCGACGACGGTCGGCTCGACGTGATCGTCATCGAGGACGTGCCGCGAGCGCAGGCGATCCTGAATGGGGCGCACTTGTTTTTCGGAACGATCCAGCGCCTTGGGAGCTACCGGCACCTCAGCGCTCCGGCGGCGCGCCTGCTCGGTCCGCCCGCATTTCTCCGCCATCGCGACGGCGAACCCGACGCGGCCGCCGCTCAGGCGGACGTGCGCCTCGAGCCGAAGGCGCTGCGCATCCTCGTCCCGAAGGCGACTGCGGAGGATCCGACCGGGCCCTTTGGACGCGTCGAAGAATCCGGGGACTGATTGGCCCCGAAGTCGCGGGCCTGCTGGCAGCGGAGCGCCGGATTGACTCCGGCGCGGAGCGGCTGGGGGGCCCGAAGGGCGCGGGGGGGGTGCATGGTTCCGTACCCCCTCCGTTTAGGTGTGAACGGCGGCTTCGGCAGTTTCGAGCAGCGGCTCGAGAGTGGCGGCGAACTCGGCCGGAGCCGCAAGCAGCGGCGAGCGGACCTGGCCGCCGGCCAATCCCGCGGCCGTCATCGCGGCCTTGAGGCCGGCAACGCCGTGGCTCGCGGTCACGGCCGTGGCGAGCGGCGTGATCGCCTCCTGGATGCGGCGCGCGCGCGCGTGATCGCCGGCCTCGAAGGCGCGGAACAGGGCCACGGCAGGGCGAGGGGCGCAGCAGGCCACGGCGACGACGCCGCCGACGGCGCCCAGGCAGAGCGCCGGGTAGAGTACGGGCGCCGAGCCGCAGAGCACTGCAAACGACTTCGGCACCGAGGCGAGAATGCGGCCGAGCAGGCCCACGTCCCCGCTCGACTCCTTGATGCCGGCGACCCGGGGGTGAGAAGCCATCGGCGCTGCCAGCGCCTGCGGAAATGGCAGCCCGGTGAACTGCGGCACCGAGTACAGCAGGATCGGAATCGGTGAAGCCCCGGCCACGGCCTCGAAGTGCCTGCGCAGTGCCTCGAGCGTCATCTGTGGCTTGTAGTACGACGGGGTCAGGACCAGCGCCGCATCGGCGCCCAGCCCGGCCGCGCGGCGTGTCAGCTCGATCGTCGCGCGCGTGGATTCGAGGCCGGTTCCAGCCAGCAGCGTTCGAGCGCCGGCGCCCTTGCGTGCGGCCTTGATGAGCGCCGTCTTCTCGTCCAGTTCGAGGCTCGCCGCCTCGCCGTTGGAGCCGAGCACCAGATAGCCGCACAGATCGGCGGCGGCATAGGCCTCGAGGTTGCGCTCGAAGGCTGACAGGTCGAGCCCACCGTCCGCGTGGAACGGCGTCACGAGCGGCGGGATCACCCCCCGGAGCAGCACGCGCGGCGCTCGCGCGCTAGGCCTGGGGGGTCTTCTTGGCGAGCGCCGCGCTCAGGCGGTCCGCGAGCTTGACGTCCTGGGGCGTGAACGCGTCACGGAAATCGCTCCAGATCTCGAGGATCGCCCAGAGTCCGGCTTCGGTGCGAACCGGCGCGACCAGGGCGCTGCCCGTCGTGAGCCCGACGGCGCTCCAGGCCGGGCTCGCCACCAGATCCGAGACCAGCGTCGGGGCGTTCGCGTGCGCCGCGTCGGCCAGCGCTCCGCCGGTCGCACCCACGCGTTCGGGACCCTGCGGCCGATCGAGCGCCATGTGCACCGCCAGCTCCTCGCCGTCGGCCACGTACGCGGTGACTGACGAGTAGCGCGCGAACTTCTTCTTGAGGGTCTCGACGGTGACCTTCAGCGCCTCCTCGAACGACGGGGCCTTCTTGATCAGTTCTTCGATTTCCTGGACCACGTTCTCACGGCGCTCCTTCGACTTGCGCGCCAGGTCGGTCTTCCAGGGCTTGTCTTCGTCCTGCACCACGGCCATGTTCACCTCGGCTCTTCTCCTTCCGGCTCCCGACTGGTTATGCGAGCTCGCGGCCGCCGTCCACGGGCAGGACGGCGCCTGTCGTATAGGTTCCTCCGGCGGCCAGAAACAGCACCGCCGCAACGGCTTCGGCGTGCGTGCCGAAGCGTCGTGCCGGCACCCGCTGCCGGACAGCGTCGTCGGCTCCCGGAGGATCCAGGATCCCCGGGGCGACGGCGTTGACCCGGACCTCGGGGCCGAGCGCCAGCGCCAGGCACTGCGTCGCCATGATCAAACCCGCCTTCGAAGCGCAGTACGGGAGATAGGAGCGCCATGCTCTCCGGCCACCCAGGCTCGCCACGTTCACGATCGCCCCTCCGCCCCGGCGTCTGAGCAGCGGCGCCGCGGCCTGCGAGGCCATCACCGCCGCCTTGACGTTGACCGCGAACGCCTCGTCGAGGACGTCTTCGGTAAGCGTTTCGAGCGGCGTTTTCCGGAACACGCCGACGTTGTTCACGAGCACGTCGATCCCGCCGAGCGCCTCGCCGGCTGCCGTCACGAAGGCCGCGACCTCGCCCGGAACCCGGGCATCGGCCCGGCGCGTGAAGACTCGACAGCCCCGGGCCAAGACGGCACGGGCGGCGTCTTCCGCGCCGCTGCGACTCTCTCGAAAGCTGAAGGCGACGTCAGCGCCCGCGGCGGCGAACGACTCGACGAGGGCTCGTCCCAGCCCGCGCCCGCCGCCCGTGACCACGGCGATCCTGCCGCGAAGCCCCGGGTCGATGGGACGGTCTGGCAACGTCAAAACCGGCGAAGTATAACAGCTTCAGCCCTTCCCCGCTCGCTCCCGGAGCAGCTCGCCCAGGCGGGGATCGTCGGGGGCGATGAGGGCGAGCTCGGCGACGGCGCGGCGGGCGTCGTCTTCCGGCTTGCCCGGCGCGAGGCGGCCGAGCAGCAGATCGACCCGGGCGACGCTGTCGGGGTCGCGTGGCGGCGCTGCCCCCTTGGGCTGAAGCGCACGCTCGGCCCGCCATAGCATCTCGGCGGCCTCTTCGTTGTCGGGTTCCAGGACGAGCGCCTCGCGAATTTCCGCGCGCGCCGGCGCGAAGCGGCCGGCCTCGAGGTGTACGCGGCCGCGGCCGAGCGCGTCCCGGACCCGGGCACGCGCCTCGTCCGGCGACGCCACGGGCGGTGCCAGGCCGCGCCGTCGCAGCCCCGGCAGAAGCACCCGCAGGTCGGAAGCCACGGCGTCCATCGACTGATAGCGGGTGTCAGGGTTCTTTTGGAGCATGCGGTGCACGATCAGGGCGAGCCGCGAGGGCACCTCGGGGTTGAGCGTCAGCACCGGATCCGGCGCTTCCGAGATGATCTGGTACAGCACGGAGTGGAGCGTCTTGCCCTTGAACGGCTTTTGCTGGGTCAGGAACTCGTAGAACACGGCGCCCGAGGAGAAAATGTCGGTGCGGTTGTCGACTGGCTTCCCCGTTGCCTGCTCGGGCGACATGTAGTCGGGCGTGCCCAGGATCACGCCGCGGCGCGTGATCGTCTCGCGCGTTGCGACGCGCGCGAGGCCGAAGTCGAGCAGCTTCACTCGTCCGTCGGCGGTGATCATGATGTTCGCCGGCTTGATGTCGCGATGCGTGACGCCGCGCGAGTGCGCGTAGCCGACCCCGGCGCAGATCTCGAGCAGGATCCGCACGCGCTCGGCAAGGGCGATGCTCGCCTGCGTCTCGATCAGCGAGCGCAGGTCTTCGCCCTCGAGCAGCTCCATCGCCATGTAGACGCGGCCCTCGGCTTCGCCGAGGTCGTATACCGAGACGATGTTCGGATGACTCAGGCGACCGATCGCTTCCGCCTCGCGGTGGAAGCGCTGGTGCAACTCCTCCTCGTCGCCCAGCTCGGTCGAGAGCATCTTGAGGGCGACGACGCGGTCCAGGTTCCGGTCGCGGGCGCGCCAGACGACGCCCATGGCCCCCTCACCCAGCTTGTCGAGGACGTCGTAGCGGCCGAAAGAGGGCATCGGGATCGGGGGCGGCCCTCCTTGAGGGGCCTACCCGCTATAGCGCATCAGCACGACGGACACGTTGTCCTTGCCGCCGGCCCCGTTCGCGGCAGCGATCAGCTTGCCAGCCGCTTCCTCGAGGCCCTGGGGAAAGGGCGTGACGGTCGCGAGGATCGCCTCGTCGTTGATCATCGAGTGCAGGCCATCGGAGCACACCATGGCCACCTGGCCCGCCAGGAGCTTGTGCTCGACGACGTTGATCTCGATGTCTTCCTTCGCCCCGACCGCCTTGGTGATCACGTTGCGCAGCGGGTGCCGCTCGATCTCGTCGGCGGTCAGGATCCCCTCAGCCCAGGCCGCCGAGACCCACGAATCGTCGCGCGTGAGCTGGGTGAGCTTGCCATCCGCAAAGACGTAGCAGCGGCTGTCGCCCGCCGAACCGACGGTCATCAGGTTGCCGGTCACCAGCGCCGCCACCGCGGTCGTGCCCATACCCGTGTACTCCTCGCGGTTGTCGGCCGCCTTGAAGACCTTCTTGTTCGCGAGCTTGAGGGCGGTCTTGATACGGTTGCCATCGAAGGACAGGTCCACGTCTAGACCGTACGGCCAGGTGATTTCCTTCTCCCTGTAGCTCTTCCGGATGAACACGCCGAGCGTCTCGATGGCAATCTTCGAGGCCACCTCGCCCGCATTGTGTCCGCCCATGCCGTCGCAGACAGCATACAGGCCGGCTTCGCTGTCGACGAGAAAATTGTCTTCGTTGAGCTTGCGACGGCGGCCCACGTCGGTCTGCCCGAACGCCTCGATCATCGGATCTCTCCAGGGGTGTCGGTGGGGAATGGTACTACCGCGCCCCCATGGCGTCCAACATCTCACGGACCGCCCGCTCCATGCCCACGAGCAGCGCCCGCGCCACGATGCTGTGGCCGATGTTGAGCTCGGAGATCTCCGAGATCGCGGCCAGCGCTCGCACGTTGTGATAGGTGAGCCCATGACCCGCGTGGACCCAAAGGCCGAGCCGCTTCGCCAGGCGCGCGGCGTCGGTGATCTTGCGCAGTGCCGCATCGAGCGCCTTGTCGTCACGGGCGTCCGCGTAGGACGCCGTGTTGATCTCGATCGCCTGGGCGTCGAGCTTGTGGGATTCCTTCACCTGTTCCAGGTCCGGATCCACGAACAGGCTGACGCCGATCCCGCCGTCCTGGAGCGTGCGTACCACGGGCTTCAGCTGGACGCTGTTGAGCACCACGTCGAGTCCGCCTTCGGTCGTGACCTCTTCATGCCTTTCAGGCACCAGCGTGGCCTGATTGGGTTTTACCGTGAGCGCGATGCGTACCATTTCCTGGATCGCCGCCATCTCCAGGTTGAGCCGCGTCTTCACGGTCTGCCGCAGGATCTCCACGTCGCGGTCCTGGACGTGTCGCCGGTCCGCGCGCAGGTGCACGGTGATGCCATGCGCGCCGGCCAGTTCCGCCAGCACGGCTGCGTGCACGGGGTCGGGCTCCGCGACCTTGCGCGCTTGCCGCACGGTGGCCACGTGGTCGATGTTGACGCCCAGCCGAAGCATTGCAGGAAGTATAGCGGGCGGGCGGGCGGGTGTCCCAAGGAAGGGGGTGAGCGACGGGGCGCTACGACCCGCAGGCCTGCCATGAGCGGCCGTCCAAACAGCGCGTGCAATGGGTCGCCGCACGCGTGGCCGAAGCCGTAATGGCTGCATGGCCCAGATCTCCCGCAGGCATCCTGGCAACGCGGCTGGCCCGTGGTTCGTCGACACCACCTGCATCAACTGCGACGTGTCGCGGCAGTGCGCAACCTGGATGTTCGGCTATCTTCTCGAGTAGCGCTTTCTGTTCACGGGAGATTCGCTGTATTGGAGCCGGCGCCGGGGCCGGCTCTCGGCCTTTCGCGAGGCCTGCTGGTACTCGTGGGAAGAGCAGGCAGACTCGCTCGTGCGTCTCGTGGATCGGGACTTCGCATGGGTGCTCCCCGGGCACGGCAACCGGGCGGCAGGCGAGAGCCCGGACTGGCGCCGGCAACTGGCGGCACTGGTGGATGAGATGCGGTCGCAGAGCTGATTCTTCAGGCCAGCGCGGACGCATCGCGGCGGGCAGCCTCGGCCAGCTCTCCGGCCCAGCCCCGGAGCCGCGCTTCGTCCGGACCCTCGATCATGATCCGCAGCTTGGCTTCGGTGCCACTCCAGCGGACCAGCAGGCGTCCCGAATCACCCAGAGCCGCCTCGACGTCTCTCGACAGACGCGCCAGCTGCGTCATCTTCTCGAGCGGGCGCCGAGCGCTGAGCGTCACGTTCTCGAGGACCTGCGGAACGCGCTCCATCGACTCGTGGGCCAGCTCCGAGAGCGGCCGACCGGTGCGCATCATCAGGGCCAGGACCTGCAAGGCGCCGATGATCCCGTCACCGGTGGGCGCGTGGTCGAGAAACACCAGGTGCCCCGACTGCTCGCCGCCGAGGTTGTAGCCCCCGCTGCGCATGGCCTCGACGACGTAGCGATCCCCCACGGGCGTCCGGACGAGCGAGGCGCCCTGGGCCCGCAGCGCGCGCTCCAGGCCGAGATTGCTCATCACGGTCGCGACCACGGTAGCCTTGCGCAGCTCGCCATCGCGGATCATGCGCGTGGCGCACATCGCCATCACGGCGTCGCCGTCCACTACCGCGCCCAGCTCGTCGATCACGATCACTCGGTCCGCGTCGCCGTCCAGGGCGATGCCGATCGCGGCCTCGCGTTTTTTCACCTCGGCGCGCGCGTTTTCCGGATGCATGGCGCCGGCATCGCGGTTGATGTTGGTCCCGTTCGGACGGACGCCGATAGCGGTGACGCTCGCGCCCAGCTCGCGGAAGACGAGCGGCGCGACGCGGTAGGCCGCGCCGTGGGCCGCGTCGATCACCACCTTGACGCCGTCGAGCGAGAGATCCCGCGGAAAGGTGGCCTTCGCGAAGGCCACGTAGCGGCCCCGAGCGTCCTCGAGCTTTTCGGCGCGGCCGATCGCCTTGCCGGTCTTGCGCAGCGGCAAAGCGCCTTCCTCGAGCAGCGCCTCGATCTCAGCCTCGGCCTCGTCGGCGAGCTTGAAGCCGTCGCCGCCGAATATCTTGATGCCGTTGTCGCCGTAGGGGTTGTGGCTGGCGCTGATCACGATTCCCGCGTCGGCGCGCATGCTGAGGGTCAGATGTGCGACCGCGGGCGTCGGAACGGGGCCACACAGGATCACGCGTCCACCCATCGAACAGATCCCCGAGGCGAGCGCGGTCTCGATCATGTATCCCGACAGGCGCGTGTCCTTCCCCACTACGATGCGCGGGGCGTGCCGTTTGCCGCGGCCGGCGACGAAGGTCACCGCCCGGCCCAGCTTGAGGGTGAGCTCGGGCGTCATGGGCGCCTCGTTCGCCACGCCGCGGATCCCGTCGGTTCCGAAAAGGTGCCTCATCTTTCCTTGCCGATCTCCTTCACGACGGCCGTCACCCTCACCCGTGGATCCCCCTGGAGGCGCAGCAGCGGATCCTCGAGGCCGACGCTCACCAGATCGGTCACCGGCCCGTGCGCGCCCTCCAGGGAGATGGGCTCGGTGAAGGCGCTCTCGATTTCCTCGACGCGGCTCCTGGGGCCCGCGATCCACACCTGGGCGGGTTCGCTCGTGATCTTCCCGACCTCGTAACCGTGGGCCGGTCGGCCGAGCAGGCGCGGCCGGACGGGCACGACCTTCTGCAGGGTCTGTTCGAGATTGATGGTCAGGATGGCCGGGCTGATCTTCACCACCTTGACGCCGAACGGCACGCGGATCGCCTCGGCTGTGAGGTGCACGATGCGCTCGCCCCGGCCCGCCCCGCGCAGGTCAATCCGCGCAGACACGTCGCCCGGGTTCAGCCCATGCAGGATGCCCGGGGAGGCGCGCAGCCTCACTTCGACGGCATTCACCGCGTCGCCAGTGAGCTCCATGTCGCGCGGGAAGTTCTGCAGTTCGAGCGGGACCTGCAGCCCGATCTCTGAGGTGGTCTCGCCGGCGATCACGAACCACAGCCCGATCGCGAGGCCAAGGCTCAGTGTCTTGAGGCCCAGGTTGTCGAAGAGGAAGCGCATCTATTTCTCGCGCGCCACGGCGGCCTTGTCCTCGGATGGCAGGACCGAGGGCTCTGGCCGCGCCTCTCCCGCTCCGACCTCGAGGGCCTCGAGCAGAGCCAGCTTCAGCGCCCGCGCGTCGAGCGCGCGGCGGATCTGGCCGCCGGCGACGAGCGAGACCTGGCCCGTCTCTTCGGAAACCACCACCGCCAAGGCGTCGGTATCCTCTGTGACGCCGATGGCCGCACGGTGCCGACTGCCCAGCGTTCGTGACAACTCCGGGCTCACCGTGAGCGGCAGGAAGCAGGCGGCCGCCGCGACCCGATCGCCCTGGATCACCACGGCGCCGTCGTGCAGCGGCGTGCCCGGGTTGAAGATGCTGATCAGCAGGTCGTAGGTCAGCACCGCGTCCAGGCTGATGCCGGTCTCGATGAAGCTGCGCAGCCCCATCTCGCGCTCGATCACGATCAGCGCCCCGATCTTCTGCGAAGCCAGCGTCGTGGCCGCCAGCACCACCTCGTCGATGGTCTCTTCCTTCTTCTCGGGCGAGAACGCCCACGGCAGCTTCTTGCCCAGATGTGCGAGCACCTTGCGGATCTCCGACTGGAACACCACGATGATCCCGAACACGACATAAGGCATGAAGGTTCGGAGCAGCCAGTAGAGCGTTTCCAGGTCGGCCCAGCGCGAAGTCCAGTACAGGATCACGAGCACCAGGCCGCCCAGCGCCATCTGCACTGCGTGCGTGCCGCGGATGAACTGCAGCAGCTCGTAGATCACGAAGGCTACGATCAGGATGTCGAGCACGTCCCACCACGAGAAGTCGGTGGCGACGAAGAAGCCAATCAGGCGGGAGATCAAGCGGCGCTCCCGAGGATCGCATCGCAGATTCGTGTGACCTGCGCCATCTCCCGAAGGTCGTGGACGCGCACGATGTGCGCGCCGGACAACACGCACGCTGCCACGGCCGCGGCGGTGCCGAACTGGCGCTCGTGGGCGGGGCCCTCGAACGACTTGCCGATGAAGCTCTTGCGCGAAGGGCCGACCAGGATGGCACGGCCCAACTCGTGCAGTTCGGCCAGGCGCCTGAGCGTCTCGAGGCTGTGGGTCGCGTTCTTCGCGAAGCCGATGCCCGGATCGAGAATCAACTGGCCCGCTTCGACGCCGGCTTCGCGGCCCAGGGCCAGGGACTGGCGCAACTCGGTCGAGATCTCGCCCATCACGTCGCGGTAGCGCGGCGCGTCGTGCATCGTCGCGAAATCGCCGCGCAGGTGCATCAGCACGGCGGGCGCCCCGGCGGCGGCCACGACGCGCGCGAGGGCCGGGTCGAAGCGAAAGCCCGAGACGTCGTTGACGATGTCGGCCCCGGCATCCAGGGCGGCGCGGGCGACCTCGGCCCGGGTCGTGTCGATCGAGAGCAGGCCGGCGCCCTGCGCGCGCAGTCCCCGCAGCACCGGCACGACACGTCTGATCTCTTCAGCGGCCTCGACACGGATCGAGCCCGGGCGAGTCGACTCGCCGCCCACGTCGACGATGTCCGCGCCGAGCGCAAACAGCGACAACCCGTAATCCACCGCGCCGCTGGCGTCGGCATGACGTCCGCCGTCGGAAAACGAGTCGGGCGTCACGTTCAGGATGCCCATCAGCCAGGTGTGGTCGCCGAGCCGACGGGACTCGCCGCGCACCCTGATCGAGTAGCGGAGTCTCGCGGCAGTGAATGCGCCGGTCGTCATGTCCCCCCAAGTATCCGAAGGCGCGTTCGCCAAAGGTGAGGCCTGGGGGGAAGAAACGAGTCCCTAGGCCGTCGGTTTCGGCGCCGCCATCGGTGGCGGCAGCAGAGCGCTCGCCCGTTCCCCCTCGTCGACCTTCACCTCGCGGGGCGCGGCGGCCGGGGCCGCCGTTGGCTTGCGCGCTTCGAGTTCCTGCCCGTTCAGGATCTGCTGCAACTGCTGCCCGTCGAGCACCTCGTACTCGAGCAACGCCGCGGCAACCTTCACGAGTTCGGGCTGCTTCTCGGTCAGCAGGCGGTGGGCTCGCTGGAACTGCTCCTCCACGATGCGCTTGACCTCGGCGTCGATCTTGAGCGCGGTCGCCTCGGAGTAGTCCTGGTGACGGTTGAACTCCTTGCCCAGAAAGATGGCTTCTTCCTTCCTGCCGTAGGTCAGTGGGCCCAACGCTTCGCTCATGCCCCACTCGCACACCATCTTGCGCGCCATCTCGGTCGCCTGTTCGATGTCGTTCGCCGCTCCGGTAGAGATCTGGCCGAAGGTGAGATCCTCGGCGATCCGCCCGCCGAGGCAGACGGCGATGCGGTCCTCGAGCTGTTCGCGCGTCCAGTTGTGCTTGTCCTCGGTGGGCAGCTGCTGCGTCACACCAAGCGCCATGCCGCGCGGGATGATCGTGACCTTGTGCAGTGGGTCGGCGTGCGGCAAGAGCGCCGCAAGCAGGGCGTGGCCACCCTCGTGGAAGGCAGTCACATTCTTTTCCGCGTCGGTGATGATCATGCTCTTGCGCTCAGCGCCCATCAGGACCTTGTCCTTCGCCGATTCGAAGTCGTTCATGGTCACGAACTTCTGGTTCTTGCGGGCCGCCGCGAGGGCGGCTTCGTTGATCAGGTTCGCGAGGTCAGCGCCGGAGAAGCCAGGCGTCGCCCGGGCGAGCACGCTCACGTCCACGTCGTCGGAGAGCGGGATCTTGCGGGTGTGCACCTGCATGATGCCCTCGCGGCCGCGCACGTCTGGGCGCGAGACCACCACGCGCCGGTCGAAACGGCCCGGCCGCAGCAGCGCCGGGTCCAGCACGTCGGGCCGGTTCGTGGCCGCGATCAGGATCACGCCGTCGTTCGACTCGAAGCCGTCCATCTCGACGAGCAGCTGGTTCAAGGTCTGCTCGCGCTCGTCGTGGCCACCGCCCAGGCCCGCGCCACGGTGGCGGCCCACGGCGTCGATCTCGTCGATGAAGATGATGCAGGGCGCGTTCTTCTTGCCCTGCTCGAACAGATCGCGCACCCGCGAGGCGCCGACGCCCACGAACATCTCCACGAAGTCGGAGCCCGAGATCGAGAAGAACGGCACGCTGGCTTCGCCGGCGATGGCGCGGGCGAGCAGCGTCTTGCCCGTTCCCGGAGGGCCCATCAGCAAGACGCCCTTCGGGATCCGCCCGCCCAGCTTCTGGAATTTCTGGGGCTCTTTCAGGAACTCGATGATCTCCTGCAGCTCTTCCTTCGCCTCGTCCACGCCGGCCACGTCCTTGAACGTCGCCTTCTTTTGCTGCGAAGCCAGCAGCTTCGCCTTCGACTTGCCGAAGCTGAGCGCCTTGTTGCCGCCGTTTTGCATCTGGCGCATGAAGAAGATCCAGAACGCGATCAGCAGCACGAAGGGCGCGGAGTTGATCAGGATCGTGGCCCAGGCCGAGGTCTGATCGGACTGGTAGTTCACCACCACGCGCTTCGCGAGCAGCGTGTCGACGAGCTTTTCGTAGCGCAGCGGCGCCACGGTGTGGAAGGCTTCGTTCGCCGTGGTGTGGCCCTTCACCTCGTTGCCGGTCACCGTCACGTCCTGGATCTGGCCCGCCTCGACCCGCTGCATGAACTCGCTGAACTTGAAGGAGGCCTCCTTTTTCTGGATCTGGGCGAAATGCCAGGCCAGAAAGATGACTACCAGCAGCGACATCCAGAGCATCACCGTCTTGAACGTAGAGTTCACTGTTTACTCGCTCCCGGAAGAGACGTGGTCCTTGACCCCCGCGTCCGCGGGTTCCGGCCGGGGGATGGTGCCGAGATAGGGCAGACCCCGATAGCTCTCGGCGAAATCGAGGCCGTAGCCGACGATGAAGCGTTCGGTCGTTTCGGAAACGGTGAACGCCGCCCAGTCGGGGTGCACGTCGATCTTGCGCTCCCCCGGCTTGTCGATCAGCGCGGCGACCTTGAGGCTCCTGGGCCGGTGCTCGCGAATCTGGTCGACCAGGAAGCTGAGCGTGATCCCGGTGTCGACGATGTCGTCGAGCAGCAGGATGTTGCGGCCCTCGTAAGGGATCTCGGTCGAGTACACGATGTCGGTCCGGACCGCGCCCTGGTCACGCAGCGAGACGACGCGCAAGAAGTGGCACGTCATGTCCAGTGGCACGACACGGATCAGGTCCGCCATGAAGACCATGCAACTCTTCATCAGGGCGACCACGCACAGATCCTGGCCCGCGAACTGCTGCGTGATCTCGGAGCCGATCTCGGCAACCCGCCTTCGCACGTCCGCTTCAGCGTAGAGAACGTCGGGACGTGGCAGGCTCACGCGGGCACCCCGGCGGCGACCACCGGCCTCGCCAGCGCCGCGCGCACGATCGTCATCTGGTTGGTCCGGAAGCGCACCTCGCGGCCTCCCGGCAGCGGCACGCGGCGACCGGAGGGCGTCTTCGAGCACGCCAGATCGAGCAGCCGCTCGATATGGATCGCGGCGACGCCACGCAGCCCGCCGGCATGCTTCAGCGCCAGCCGCAGCACGTGGCGCGCGAGCGCCGACGGCGCGTTGCGCAGCTCCGCCAGCTCGAGCGAAAGCCCGGCGGGAGTGCTTTCGGCGGACGAGCGGTAGAGCACCTTGGCCTGCGCCCCGAGGAAGGCGGCGTCCTCAGCCAGGATCGCGGCTGTCCGGGCGAGCGTGCGGCGCAGGTTCGGGTTGAAGCGCGCCTCGAGTTGCGGCAGCAACTCGTGGCGGACCCGGTTGCGAAGCAGCGACAGATCGGCATTGCTCGGGTCCTCGCGCCACGTCAGGCTGTGGCTGGCCAGATGCTCGAGCACCTGGACGCGGGAAACGCCGAGCAGCGGGCGGATCAGCCGACCGCGCCGCGCGCGCATTGCGCCGAGCCCGACGCTTCCCGAGCCGCGCAGCAGCCGGAGCAGCAGCGTCTCGGCCTGGTCGTCGCGGGTGTGCGCCACAGCGATGGCCACCGCGCCCTGGCTGAGCGCCACACCTCCCAGGAAGGCGTAGCGCTCTTCTCGGGCCGCGCTTTCGAGACCCTGGCCGTCGCGACGCGCGCGTCGCCGGACATCGGCGCTGCCCATGTGAAGTGAGACGCCGAGACGCTCGCAGAGGTTCCGGCAGAACTGCGCGTCCTGCCCGGAATCCGGACGCAGGCCATGGTCGAGGTGGGCTGCGCTCACTCGAAAGCCCATACGGGGCGCGGCCAGGGCGAGGGCATGGACGAGCGCCACGGAGTCTGGCCCGCCGGAGAGCGCGCACAGCAACGTCTCGCCTGCGCGAGGCGTAGCGAGATCCCGCAAGGACCGCCGAAGTGCAACCTGGAGTGCCGTCATTCGCATTCGACTCTCTAATACGCCTCCGAGGGGGAATATGGTGGCGGTGCAGGGACTCGAACCCCGGACGCCGCGGATATGAGCCGCGTGCTCTAACCAGCTGAGCTACACCGCCACGACCAGGACAGCACGGGCCCCTCGCGGGAACGACCAACCCGAGCCTCAGTCTACTACGGATGCTATACTCCCGGAAGTCGACGGCCCCCCCGGGAAATGCCATGGAATGCGTGAATTGCAAGGTCGGCGACGAGGAGATCCGGTTCCACAAGTGCCCGATCTGCTTCAAGTGGGCCTGTGACAACTGCGCCGTCCGAGACTTCGGCAGGAACTTCTGTTCCAAGAAGTGCTCCCACCAGTTCTTCTTTGGCGACGACGACGAGTGACGTCCCTGGAAAACACTTGTCGTCGTCGCTGCAAGCTGGGGGGCGCTCGCGCCGCGCCCCCCAGCCCCCCCGCGCGGCTCCGCGGGAGCGAATCCCGCTCTGCCGCGGCGGTCCTGGCTCCCAGCAGCTAATGTTCCCCGATTGGCCGCGCGCGCTGTTGTTGTTGGCAGCGACCGAGGGAGCTGCATAGCAGTGCCTTTCCCGGCTGAGCGGCCGCGCCGCCTGCGCCGCGGCGAGCGCCTGCGGGCCCTCGTGCGGGAGACTCGGGTGTCTCCCGAGCAACTCATCTATCCGCTTTTCGTCGCCCCGGGTTCGGGCTACCGCCGGGAGATCCCGTCGCTCCCCGGCTGCTTCCAGCTCTCGGCCGACGAGGCCGCGCGGGAGGCCCGTGAGGTCGAGTCGCTCGGCATCGCCGGCGTCATCCTCTTCGGCCTGCCGAAAGGCAAAGACCCCTTCGGCAGCGAGGGCTACGCCGAGGACGGCGTCGTGCAGGAGGCGACGCGGGCGATCCGCGCCAACTGCCGCGAGCTTCTCGTGATCACGGACGTGTGCCTGTGCGAGTACACCTCGCACGGCCACTGCGGCGTCGTCGAGGGCGACGAGGTGCGCAACGATCCGACGCTCCAGTTGCTGGCCAGAATGGCCTTGTCGCATGTCCGGGCGGGGGCTCACGTCGTGGCCCCGTCGGACATGATGGACGGCCGGGTCGGCGCGATCCGGCAGGCCCTCGATGGGGCCGGCTTTGCCGACACCGCGATTCTTTCCTACGCCGCGAAGTACGCGTCCGCCTTCTACGGCCCGTTCCGAGAGGCCGCCGACTCGGCCCCGCAGTTCGGCGACCGCCGCGGCTACCAGATGGACCCGGCCAACCTGCGAGAGGCGCTCAGGGAAGTGCGCCTCGATGTCGCCGAGGGCGCGGACATCGTGATGGTCAAGCCCGCGCTACCCTATCTCGACGTGATCCGGGCCGTGCGCGAGAGCGTCGAGGTGCCGGTCGCGGCCTACAACGTGTCCGGCGAATACGCGATGGTGAAGGCTGCAGCGCAGAAGGGCTGGATCGACGAGAAGCGCATCGTCCTCGAAACACTCACCTCGATCCGCCGGGCCGGCGCCGAGATCATCCTCAGCTACCACGCGAAGGACTTCGCCCGCTGGACGCGGTGAGCTTGGCAGCGAGCGCCGATCTGGTAGGCTCGCGCCCATGACCCAGTCCGAAGCGCTGTTCGAACGTGCGCTGAAGCTCATCCCCGGCGGCGTCAACTCCCCGGTCCGCGCCTTCAAGGCGGTAGGGGGCACGCCGCTGTTCATCCGCAAGGCCGAGGGCAGCCGGATGTGGGACGCCGACGGCAAGCCCTACATCGACTACGTCGGCTCCTGGGGCCCGATGATCCATGGCCACGCCTACCCGCCGATTCTCGAAGCGATCAAGGAGGCCGCGGATCGCGGCACGTCCTTCGGCGCGCCGTGCGCCGCCGAGGTGGAGCTGGCCGACCGCGTCGTGCGACTGGTGCCGAGCCTCGAGAAGGTGCGCTTCGTCTGCTCCGGGACGGAGGCCACGATGAGCGCGCTGCGCCTCGCGCGCGGCGTCACGGGCCGGCGCAAGATCCTCAAGTTCGAAGGCTGCTATCACGGGCACGCCGACAGCCTGCTGGTGGCGGCGGGCTCCGGCGTCGCGACGCTCGGAATTCCAGGCTCGCCGGGCGTCACCGAAGGCACGGCGGCCGACACGCTGACGGCGCCCTTCAACGACATCGCCGCCGCGGAACGCGTCGTCGCCCCGCACGCCGACGACCTAGCTGCGGTGATCGTCGAGCCCGTCGCAGGGAACATGGGCTGTGTCGGCCCCCACGACGGCTACCTGCAGGCGCTGCGCGAGATAACCAAGCGCTGCCGCGCCCTGCTGGTGTTCGACGAAGTCATGACCGGTTTCCGCGTCGCGCTGGGCGGCGCCCAGCAACTCTACGGGATCTCGCCCGACCTGACCTGCCTGGGTAAGATCATCGGCGGCGGGTTACCTGTCGCCGCCTACGGCGGTCGCGCGGAACTCATGGATCACGTGGCGCCGCTCGGCAAGGTCTACCAGGCCGGCACGCTCGCGGGAAATCCGCTCGCGATGGCGGCCGGCTGCGCCGCCCTGGATGCGCTGCAGCGACCCGGCGCCTACGAACATCTCGACGCGCTGTCCGTGCGCCTGCAGGTAGGGTTGGCGCGGGCGGCCCAGGCGGCCGGGGTGATGCTCACGGTCAACCGCGTGGGCTCGATGCTGACGGCTTTTTTCTGCCGCGGGCCGGTGACCGACTTCGCATCGGCCAAGAGCTCGGACACCAGGCGCTTCGCGCGCTTCTTCCACGCGCTCCTGGAACGCGGCATCTACTTCCCCCCGGGGCAATACGAGGCCGCCTTCGTCTCGCTCGCCCACACCGAGAAGGACATCGACGAGACGGTCGCGGCCGCCGCCGAGGCGCTCACGGAATTGGCCTAGCCCTTTCGCTTTCGCTTTTTCTGGCGAAGCAGTTTCATGCGCTCCTTGTGTTTCTGGGACGGACCCCCCTCGGGCTCTCGGTAGCGCGGTCCAGGATAGTTGGCGACGAGGAAGAAGCGGGCCGCCTGCGCGCGGTCCAGCTTGTCGAGCGACAACGAAGCCGACGGCACGTAGTCATGGATTGACACGAGACGCAGCCTGGGCGCGCGCTGCAGCGACTGGTATTCGCCCTCCTGGAGCAGTAGCAGCACGGGGCGACGCCCCGAGACGACCGCCCACAAGTCGCAACGTTCGACGACTGCATGGCGCGTGAAGAACAGGATGTCTCTCTGGACGCGCGCGGGATCCTGGCAAGAGACGATCCCGACCTCCCGCCTGCGGGCAAGCTCACGCTC
The DNA here is from genome assembly GCA_032127875.1 of Acidobacteriota bacterium. GTDB lineage: Bacteria > Acidobacteriota > Vicinamibacteria > Fen-336 > Fen-336 > CADEEV01. Next base: position 10,225 of record JAQBHI010000201.1, on the reverse strand, counting down.
GACCCTCGCCACGACGTCGCGGTTGGGCTGGGCCGCGACGAAGCCGGGCACCAGAAGCGTGGCGACGGCGATCGCAACCGCGCCGGAGACCGCCGCCAGGGCGGAAAGCGTGCGGCGCGGAGATGCATGGCGCGCCGTAGCCAAGAGTGCCAAGGCGCCAAGGGCAGCCACCGCGAGGAGGACAAGCCGCCGCGCGGGCGAGATCCATCCGTCCGGAATCTGCTGCAGCACCAGTGGCACTAGCGCGAGGGCTGCGGCGCCGAGGGACACAGACACGGCTGCCCAGAGGCGGTCGAGGCGACCCCAGCGAGGTTGCGCGAAGTGCCGTCCGAGCACGAGCGAGAAGGCTGGCAGCAGCGGCAGCAGGTAGTAGTCGATCTTCCCGCGCGCGAGGCTCAGCGGTACGAGCATGAGCGCGAGCCACAGCAGCAGAAAGCGTGCAGCCGCTGCGCCGGGCACGACGACGTCTGGTGGCCGCAGCACACGGGCGGCGGCCAGCGCGAAGAAGACCGACCAGGGCGCCCCGACGCTCAGGTAGGCGCCCACGTAGAAGAACGGGGGCTGGCCCGAGTCGTAGGTCGAGGCGGCAAACCGCTCCAGGTTCTCTCGCACGAAGAAGTGGACGAGCGGTTCGGCGCCCAGGCGCGCATAGATGGCCGCGAACCACGCTAAGCCGAGCACCACGAAGAGAAACAGCGCGCTCGCCAGAAGGCGCGGCCTGGGGAGCCGCTCCCGCTTCCACGGCCATGCCAGCACAGCAAGACCGAGGCCGGGCAACAGGAGAGCGATCGGCCCCTTGTTCAGGAAGCCCAGTCCCAGCACGACGCCGAGAGCCGGCAACGCCCAGGGCGCGGAGCCAGCGCGCAGCTTCACGCCCAAGGCCACGGCCAGTGTCGAGAGGAAGGCCAGCAGCATGTCCGACATCGCCACGCGCCCGAAGCTCATGAAGCCCACCGAGGTGGCGAGAATGATGGTGGCCGCGAGTCCGGTGCGCCGATCGAACAGCAAGCGACCCAGCCAGAACGTGGCCAGCAGCAGGAGCAGCGCGGCCAGGGCCGGCACGAGGCGCCCGGCGCCCTTGCTCACACCGAACCCCTCGAAACACAGCGCCATCAGCCAGTACGTGAGCGGTGGCTTGTCGAAGAACGCTCGAGACTGGTAGTGAGGGACCAGCCAATCCCCGGTCTCGACCATGGCCCGCGCCCCGTCGAGAAAGTAGATCTCGGCGCGCTCGAGAGAGGCTCCGCCCAGGGCCGGGAACAGGATGAAACACGCCCCCAGCAACACCAGCAGGAGCTTCAGGCGAAACGGAAAGCGAAGCCTCAGGGGACGCCCACGGGCGCTCGCGCAGGCGCCTTCTTGAGGTGCAGCTGGCCGCAGGCTGCGAGAATGTCCTGGCCGCGCGGGCGCCTGACGGAGACGGTCACCTCGGCCGCGGCCAGGATACGGCAGAAGGCGTCGACAGAGGCTCTGCTCGGCGCGCCGAAGGGGATCTCGGGCGCCGGGTTGAGCGGGATCAGGTTCACTTTGGAGCGACTGCCTTTCAATAGGCGCGCCAGCTCGCGCGCGTGGGATGGGCGATCGTTCACGTCGCGTAGCATCACGTACTCATACGTCACCAGGCCGCCGCGCGGAATTGGATAGCGGCTCGCCGCCTCGATCACGTCCTCCATCCGGTACTTCTCCTCGATCGGCATCAGCTCGCGACGCAGCTTGGCGTTCGGCGCGTGGAGGCTTATCGCGAGGTTGGGGCGCACGGGTTCGGCCATCAGCTTCTCGAGTGCCGGCAGGATGCCTACGGTCGAGAGCGTGAGCCGCTTGGGCGTGATGGCGAAGGCTTCGGGGTCCATCAGGATGCGTAGCGCAGAGACGGTTGCTTCGTAGTTGAGAAGCGGTTCTCCCATGCCCATCACCACGATGTTCCAGGCCCGGCCTTCCGCGCCCGATGGGTCGATCTCGCGGGCCTCGGCCATCACCGTCGCCACCTGGCCGAGGATCTCCCAGGTCCTGAGATTGCGCTGGTAGCCGGCGATGCCCGTGAGGCAGAAGGCGCACTTCAGCGGACACCCGGCCTGTGTCGAGATGCAGATCGTCCGGCGCCGCACTTCGGGAATGTAGACGCTCTCGATGCTGGCACCATCGTCGAGGCGAAACAGGAACTTCGCCGTTCCGTCCGTCGAGTGCTGGCGCTCGGCGACGTCAGGCCAGCGCAGCGTGAAAGCCTCGGCGAGCCTCGCCCGCAGCGGCTTGCCGAGATTGGTCATCGCGGCCAGGCTCCGAGCGCGCTCGTGATAGAGCCACGCGTAGATCTGCCTGGCCCTGAAGCACGGCTCGCCTGAGTTTTCGAGAAGGGCCTCGAGAGCGGCGCGCTCGAGACCGAAGAGGTTCGTCGCCACCCTTCGGATGATAGCGCACACTATGGCGCAAGCAGCCTTACGGGCGCGGCCTATGCGATCGGAGATGCGCTCAGCCGAAGCGAGATGAGCGCGGCCAACATCTACCGGGTCACGCGCTAGCGCCCCCGGCGCAGGCTGCGGTGTAGTTCACGGCCTTCATGGCACTCGACCCGGCGGCGCTTCCCGACTAACATCGAAGGTTCGGCCGGGCGCAGCACGCACCCGGGCCGCGGAGCGAGGCTTGGCCGTTCCATGGAACTCGATCGCATCGTCATCACCGGCGCGCGTCAGCACAATCTCAAGAACGTCACTGTCGAGATCCCGAAGAAGAAGCTGGTGGTGATCACGGGCCCGTCGGGCTCGGGCAAGTCGAGCCTCGCCTTCGACACGCTCTACGCCGAAGGCCAGCGCCGCTACATCGAGAGCCTGAACGCCTACGCGCGCCAGTTCCTGGGCCAGATGGACAAGCCGGTCTACGACTCGATTCGTGGCCTCGCCCCCACCATCTCGATCGAGCAGAAGGCGGCCTCGGGCAACCCGCGCTCCACCGTGGGCACGGTGACCGAGATCCACGACTACCTGCGCGTGTTGTGGGCCCGCGTCGGTCGCCTCGCCTGCTACAACTGCGGCCGCGCCGTCTCGCAGCAGTCCTCCCAGCAGATCGTGAGCGAGATCGCCGGACTCGCCGAAGGCACCAAGTTCCTGGTCCTGGCGCCGCTCGTGAAAGAGCGCAAGGGGGAGCACCGCGACGTCTTCGACCAGGTCCGCAAGGCCGGCTTCGCTCGCGTCCGCGTCGACGGCGTCGTGCTCGGCCTCGAGGACGAGATCCGCCCCGACAAGAAGAAGAAGCACACGATCGACGCTGTCGTGGACCGGCTCGTCGCCAAGCCCGGCATCAAGCAGCGCCTGTATGACTCGGTGGAGACGGCGCTGCGTTTCGGCGGCGGCATCGTTGTGGTGGCGCCCGCGGGCCAGCCCGAGAAGGTGATGTCGCAGCATCGTGCCTGCCATCACTGCGGAATCTCCTTCCCGGAGCCTTCCCCGCAGCTCTTTTCCTTCAACTCCCCACAGGGCATGTGCCCCGAGTGTTCAGGCCTCGGCACGCGCATGGAGATGGATCCCGAGTTGGTGGTGCCGAATCCGGAGCTGTCGGTCAACGAGGGCGCCGTGAAGCCGCTCGGCGCCGTCGGCGAGGGCACTTCCTGGGGCACGGACATCGTGCGCGCGGTGGCGCGCGAACGCGGCATCGACCTCAACACGCCCTGGAAGGGACTGAGCGCCGCGCATCGCAAGGTGCTGCTCCACGGCACCGGCGACGAGCGCGTGCGCATCCAGGTGAAGGGCTCCTGGGGCACCGGCGCGTTCAAGATGCGCTACGAGGGCGCCATCAACTCGATGATGCGTCGCATGCGCGAGACGCACTCCGAGGACATGCGCCAGTACTACCAGAAGTTCCTCTCGAACCGGCCCTGCTCCGCCTGCGGCGGGAGGCGCGTGCGCGCCGAAACGCTGGGCGTGAAGATCGCCGGCAGGAACATCGCCGAGGTCGCCGCCTGTTCCGTGGCGGATGCCTTTGCCTTCTTCGAGCGCCTCGAGCTCCAAGGCGCCGAGGCGAAGATCGCGGTCGAGCTTCTGAAGGAAATTCGCTCGCGGTTGCGCTTCCTGCTGGATGTCGGCCTCAGCTACCTGACGCTGGATCGACCCGCACCCTCGCTCTCGGGTGGCGAGGGCCAGCGCATCCGCCTCGCGTCGCAGATCGGCTCCGAGTTGACTGGCGTCATCTACGTGCTCGACGAGCCGTCGATCGGCCTGCACCAGCGCGACAACAAGAAGCTGCTCTCTGCCCTCAAGCACTTGCGCGACATAGGCAACAGCGTCGTGGTCGTCGAGCACGACCACGAGGCGATGCTGCAGGCGGACTGGATCATCGACTTCGGACCTGGGGCCGGACGCCACGGCGGCGAAGTGGTGGCAGCGGGCACGCCCGCGCAGATCCTGAGATCGAAGCAGAGCCTGACCGGCCGCTACATGAGCGGCGAGCTCTCGATCGAGATCCCCACCGCGCGTCGCAAGGGCGATGGCCGCAGGATCGTGGTGAAGGGCGCATGCGAGAACAACCTGAAGAACGTGGACGTCGAGTTCCCGCTGGGCGCCTTCGTGTGCGTGACGGGCGTCTCGGGGGCCGGCAAGAGCACGCTCGTGAACCAGATCCTGTATCCGGCCGTAGCGCGGGCGCTTCACGGCAGCGAGCTCGCGGTCGGGGCCCACGCCGGAATCGCCGGGCTGCACGAGATCGACAAGGTGATCGACATCGATCAGAGCCCGATCGGGCGCACGCCGCGCTCCAACCCGGCCACTTACACCAAGCTGTTCGACCTGATCCGCGATTTCTTCGCGCTGCTCCCCGAGGCTCGCATGCACGGCTACACGCCAGGGCGCTTCAGTTTCAACGTCAAGGGCGGCCGCTGCGAGGCCTGCGAGGGCGACGGCGTCAAGCGCGTCGAGATGCATTTCCTCGCCGACGTGTACGTGCCGTGCGAGACCTGCCTGGGCAAGCGCTTCAATGAGGCGACGCTGCAGGTGAAGCTGAACGGCCTGTCGATAGCCGACGTCCTCGACCTCACCGTCGACGAGGCGCTGGTGACTTTCAAGAACCACCCGCAGATCCGCCGGGCCCTGGAAACGCTGGCCGACGTGGGCCTCGGCTACATCGCCCTCGGGCAGTCCTCGCCGACGCTCTCGGGCGGCGAGGCGCAGCGCGTCAAGCTCTCGCGCGAGCTGTCCAAGCGCTCCACGGGGCGCACCCTCTACATCCTCGACGAGCCCACGACCGGCCTGCATTTCGACGAAATCAAGAAGCTGCTACGCGTACTCGACCGGCTCGTCGAGGGCGGCAACAGCGTCGTGGTCATCGAACACAACCTGGACGTGATCAAGACCGCCGACTACGTGATCGACATCGGGCCCGAGGGCGGCAGCGGCGGCGGCGCGCTGGTGGCCACCGGAACGCCCGAGCAAGTGGCCGCCGTCCGCGACTCGTACACGGGCCAGTTCCTCGCGGAGCTGCTGCCGAAAGCGGGCGCCAGGCGCTCGGCCGCGCGCTGAGCGGGCCCGTGCGCTAGACTCGGCGCCGGCAAGAGAGGTCGAGTGCTACTGAGTTCAAGACGACGCGCACCCCGAACGGGAGCTCGCCGACTGGGTCTTCACGTTCTCGCCGCCGTGCTCGCCTGCGCGAGCGCCCCGGGCCACGCGAAAGAACTCGCGCTGGCGCCCATCTCGCAAAGACCGCGCCTGCTGCTGTTCGTCTCCGTGGACCAGATGCGCTTCGACTACCTGACACGCTTTGCTCCGCTTTTCAGCGGCGGATTCAAGACGCTGCTGGAACACGGCGCTGTGTTCTCGAACGCCCGCTACCGCCACTCGAATACCGAGACGGGCCCGGGCCATGCGGCACTGCTTTCGGGCCGGCATGCCCGCGACAACGGCATCGTCGCGAATGCATGGTACGACTCCCTTCTGAAACGGGAAGTGAACGTCGTCGAAGATATCGCCCAGTCCCCGGTCGGCGGCAAGGGTCGCGGCGCCTCGCCCGCAAACCTCATCGGCGTGACGCTAGGCGACGTGCTGAAGAAGGGCTCGCCCGAGTCGAAGGTTGTGGGTGTTGCGCTCAAGGATCGCGCGGCGATCCTGATGGCGGGACGGCGGGCCGACGCTGCCTACTGGTACGAGGCGGCCCAGGGCCGCTTCATCACCAGCACCTACTACGCGCGCAGCGCGCCTGCCTGGATCGATGCCTGGAACGCCGAGGGCCACGTCGACGCGCTCTTCGGAAAGCCCTGGACGCGGCTGCGCCCGGATACCGCGATCTACGAAGAATACGCCGGCCCCGACGCCGTCGAGGGCGAGTCGGATCGCCTCGCCACGACCTTTCCCCACGACATCTCCGGCCAGCCCAGGACGGAGAAGTTCTACGACGAGCTGCGCAGCACTCCCTTCGCCGACGAGTTGACCCTCGACTTGGCGCTGCGCGCGATCACGGAGCACGGCCTCGGCCAAGACGAAGCCACCGACATCCTGGCGGTCGGCTTCTCCACGACCGACTACATCGGCCACAGCTATGGCCCCGACAGCCAGGAGTTGATGGACCAGATGCTGCGCCTCGACCTGGTCCTCGGGCGGCTGCTGAGCGAGGTCGACGAGCGGGTGGGAGCAGGGCGGGTCTTGTTCGGCCTCTCGGCCGACCACGGCGTGATGCCGCTCGTCGAGGTTCTCCAGCAGCAGGGCAAGGCGGCGCACCGGGAGAAACCCGCAGCCCTCGAGGCCCGCGTCCGTAAGGCGCTCGAGCGGCGCTTTGCGGGAGCACCGAACCTGATCGCCGAGGCCGACGTCCCGAACTTCTACCTGGATCTGGACGAGATCCGCGCCCAGGGACTGAAGCGAAGCGACGTCGAGGCCACGATCGAAACGGCCCTGCTGGCCTCAGGGCTGGTCGAGCGCGTCTACACGCACGCCCGGCTGCTGGCTGATCCGCCATCTGACGATCCGGACTTCGCCTTCTTCCGTAACTCGTTCTTCGAACCGCGCAGCCCGCACGTCATCGCCCGGCTGAAGCCCTACGTATACGTCGACGACTACCCGGGCGGGACGGGACATGGCACGGTCGCGGACCACGACCGTCATGTGCCTGTGGCTTTCCTGGGCGCCGGGATCCTGGCCGGGCGCTACGAGCAGGCCTGCGGGCCGGAGGACATCGCTCCGACTCTCAGTGCCTTGCTTGGCCTCGACTATCCACTGGAGAGCGCTCAGCGCGTGCTCAGCGAGGCGCTTTCGCACTGATCGAACCGGAGCCCGACGAGGCGGCGATTCCGAACTGGCCGACCCAGTAGAGGGTCATGATCAGCCAGGACGCGCCTGGAATCTCGCCGCGAAAGCGAACCAGCGCGATCAGCGTGTCCGAGGCCCCGAACAACGCGGCGCCGATCGCGACGGTCCACGCCCCGCTGGCCAGCGACACGGCGCTCGCGCGCCACATCATCGCCGTGAGCAGCAGCGCGTAGAGCGCCACCGGAACCACGAGAGGGCCCAGGCCCGGCTGGATCGCGGCGAACATTGCAACCCCCCAGGCGGCGAAGGGCACGAGCGCCAGCAGGCGCGGCTCGCGCGAGCGCGCGAGAAAGCCAAGCACGTAGGCAGCATGGGCCAGGGCAAAGGCGATCATGCCCGCCAGAAAGAATTGCGTGCCGTGGCCCTCGAGCAGCACGTCGCCGAGCGCCGAGAGCGCGAGGCCTCCGGCGATCGCCGGCTTGCCTACGCTCGCCGGGCGAAGGGCCACCCACGCGGCGAGGCAAAGCGCCGGCAGGGGCTTTGCCGCGACCACGAGCCACACGATCCCGGACGTACGACCGAACCCAAAGGCCAGGATCGCCGCCCCGCCGAGCGCGGCGAGGGCGCGCGTCGGGCATCGAAAAGCTAGCGACGCGGCCGACGCGCGTCGCTCTCGAGCAGCGACGCGGCCAGGAGCGGAATCAGGATCTCGTGGTGGCCCGTGAGGCTGTAGCCGCGCCCGACGCCTCGCGTCGGGCGCGAGACCACGTTCGCGTTCGGTCGATAGGACTGGATGAAGTCGAGGTTGGCGGTGGCAAAATCGCTCAGTTCGTGACCCAGGTTGCGTGCGAGCGTCACGGCCTTCAGGAACACCTCGGGCAACAGCACCGCCGAGCCGACGTTCAGGTAGACGCCGCCGCCGCCCAGGCGCGCGACCTGCGCGGCAAAGCTGCGGAAGTCGAGGTGGCTCGTGCGACCCAGGCTGGCGGGGTCGCAGGCCGGGTGCATGTGAACGATGTCGGTGCCGATGGCGACGTGCACGCTCGCCGGCAACCCGAGCCGCCAGGCAGCCGCAAGCAGGCTGACACCCAGATGCTTCGGCCGTCGCTCGGCGAGATAGCGCCCGACGGCGGCGCCGAGGCCAAGGCCGTCGCGATCGCCCTCGAGCATCGCGCGGTTGATCTCGAGCCCGGTTTCGCGCGCCATCCCGAACGCGCCCGAGCCGAGTCCCTCGGCCACGTCCTCGGAGGTCTGCCCCGCGACCGCCAGCTCGAAGTCGTGGACGATGCCGGCGCCGTTCAGCGCGATGCCGGTGACGAAATCGCGCTCCATCAGGTCGATGACGATCGGCGACAGGCCCACCTTCAGCACGTGAGCTCCCAGGCCCCACAGCAGCGGCTTGCGCCGCGTCCGGCCCCGCCGCACGTCCGCAGCCAAGGCCCGTAGCGTCTGGGACCCGAGAATGCGCGGCAGCGAGTCGAGGAACTCCGCCATGCGAGAGCCAGGCCGATGCGGGCGGGCGAAGTCTTTGAGAGTCACCTGGCTCTTGCGCTTGGCCAGCGGGTAGGTACTTACCCCGTCGAGCTCCAGGGGGGGGAGCGAGCCGGGACGTCGACGGCCGGTCTTCAACGCGTCATCGCCTCTTCGACGAGCTGGCAGAGGATGTGGATGACCATCCCGTGGACCTCTTGTATGCGGGGCGTCTCGTGGCTCGGCACGTCGATGAGGTAGTGGACGAGCCCGCCCAGCCGTCCACCCCCGCCGCCGCTCAGACCAACCGTGAGCAGGCCTCGGTTACGGGCGACACGCAGCGCCTCGACCACGTTGGGCGAGCGGCCCGAGGTGCTGATGCCCACCGCCACGTCGCCGGGGCGTCCGTGTGCCTCGAGTTGGCGCCGGAAGATGGCGTCGAACCCCATGTCGTTCCCGATCGCCGTGATCACCGACGGGTCGGTGGTGAGGGCAAGCGCGGGCAGCCCCGGCCGCTCCCGCAGGAAGCGGCCGACCAACTCTCCGGCGAAGTGTTGCGCGTCGGCGGCGGAGCCGCCGTTGCCGAAAGTGAGCACCTTGCCGCCAGAACGCAGGCATTCCGTGATGCGTTGCCCGACCTCGAGCAGGACCCGGGCGTTCTCGTCGAAGAAGCGCTGCTTGAGAGCGATGCTCGCCGCCGCGATCTGACGGATGCCCGCTTCGTCCATGCGCGGCGATTATCGGTCGACGAGGCACGAGCCGCAAAGCGCGAGCCGACGGCGAGACATCCCGGGATGGCGCTACAGAGGTCGAAGGTGCACGGTGAGCAGCACGGAGACGACGCCAGGGTCGTCGAGCGTGACCTGAAAAACGGCTCCGTCGCGCACCCCTGCGGGGATCCTCAGTGGGACCGGAAGGCGCCGCTCGACCATGCCTTCGCCGGCGCAACGATAGCAATCAAAGATCGGCCCGCCGGTTCCCTGGCAGGCGGGGCATGGGCCACGCAGCGGCAGGTCGAGAGGCAGAACTCCCCCCGCCGCGGCCTCCGTGGCGGTCAGCAGGATTTCGCCTGACAGGCTGCCGGGGCGGATGGGCCGGCGCAGATCCCCGGCCGCGGGGCTGCGGACGAAGGACCAGGCGAGTGGCTCGAAGCGATCCGCCTGTGTGACCAGCGTCTCGTCATAACGCTGGCGGCGCTCGGCGTCGGCCAGCGTGTCGTAGGCCTGCTGCAGTTGCTGAAGCGCCTCGACCGAGGGGCTGGGGGCGGAATCGGGATTGTACTGCTTCGCTAGGCGGCGGTAGGCGCGCTTGATGGCGGCCGTCGAAGCGTTCCGCGCCACGCCAAGCACGCAGTAAAAATCCTTGGGCTTGTCCATCCCCGGTACACCATAAGTTGTGGCTTCACGGCGTGTCAAGCAGAAAAGCCGTCGGCTTCGCTTGCCCGCGTGCGACGGCTCGGGCCCCGATTGTCGCGCGCTGGATCGACTCCGCCACCCAAGTCTGCTGCGCAGCGGGACGCTCGATTGACTCCAGCG
>JAQBHI010000200.1:0-5310 GCA_032127875.1 Acidobacteriota bacterium | reverse complement strand
TGCGATCGGCGAGCCGCGACAGCGGCAACGACTGTAGCCAGACACGGCCGGGACCGTGCAGCCTCGCAAAGAAGAGCCCCTCGCCGCCGAACAGGGCGGTCTTCACCTTGCCCACGAACTCGATCTCGTAGCGCACTGTGGGCTGCAGCGCGACCAGGCAGCCCGTGTCGACGCGAAGGTCTTCACCCGCCTTCAGCTCGATGGCATGGACCGTGCCGCCCGCGTGGACGAAGGCGAGCCCGTCGCCCTGGAGCCTTTGCATGATGAAGCCTTCGCCGCCGAACAGGCCGACGCCCAGCTTCTTCTGGAAGGCGATCCCGATGGAGACGCCGCGGGCCGCGCACAGGAACGAGTCCTTCTGGCAGATCAGCTCGCCGCCAAGACTCGGCAGGTCCATCGCGAGGATCTTGCCGGCATAAGGCGCGGCGAAGGCCACCCGCTGCTTGCCCTGGCCGGCGTTCGTGAACACGGTCATGAACAGGCTCTCGCCTGTGAGCACGCGCTTGCCCGCGCCCAGCAGCGCGCCCCACACACCGCCGCCACTCTTGCCGCTGCCGTCTCCGAAGATCGTCTCGAGCTCGATGCCGCGCGTCATGTACATCATCACGCCGGCCTCGGCGATGGCGCTCTCGCCCGGGTCGAGCTCCACCTCGACGAACTGCATCTCGCTGCCATGGATCTGGAAATCGATCTCATGGGCATGGCGGCCCGGTGTCGGCGGAGGCGGCGCGATCGGTGTCTTCAGATACGCGGCTAACTTCGGGACGGCCCTGAGCGGCGTCCAGTCCGTCATCCCCGTCGTGAACACGAGCGTGTCTCCCGAGGCGCTGTTATTTTGCAGGTTCGAGAGGATCTCGGCCTCGGCGACCGGCCCGATCTGGTGGCCCCCGATGGCCATGTACCACTGAGCGTCAGGCATCCGGTCCTTCCTCCTTATCGATGCTGGCCACGGCCTCCTGCTCGAGGCGCTCTGCCGTGGCGGCGTCGAGCCCGAGCCGGTGAGCGAGCTGCGCCAGGTAGATGCGCTCGGCGCCGTTCACGCTCTCGTCGGCGCGCAGCAACGTAAAAGCGAGCGCGTACAGCTCAGCCTGCTGCCCCGGTTCGTCGACACTCGCGACGATCTCGTCGAGCGGCCGCGGACTTTGCAACTCGGCGCGAACCAGCGCCTCGGCGGCGGGGCCCGCCTCGCTCGCGAGACGCGCGATCTTCTGGCCCTCCTCGGGCGAAAGCTCGCCGTCGGCGCGCGAAGCCGAGATCAGCAGCCGGATCGCGCGTGCGATCTCGGGGGGCAAGCCCGGTGGCGCCGGCGGCCGCGCTGGCGGCACGCTTGGCCGCGGGGGCGGCACGGCGGGCACCGGCACAGGCGCCCCGGATGCAGATCCGCCGCTGCTCCTGGCCTGGTGGGCTTCGTACATCCCCCACGCCACCGCCGCGGCGCCGACGATGTGCCGCAGCCGAATCAGCGATTGCGGATGAGAGTGTGTGATCGCGCGGACGGTCCGGCTGGAGCTCTTGCCACGGCCCATGAGCGCGCCTCGCAGCAGCGAGCCGAGCAGATCCTCGGAATTCACGGCCGGGCGGCGCTCGCGGCCCCGGGGGCCGATTTCGCGGCGAGATGGGCGAGCGCCTCGGGGGCAATCCGCACATCGACGAGTACCTGGCTCGCGTTCTGGGTCACGCTGAAGGCGGGGCTCAGTCCCGCGAGCTCCGGCTTCTGGCTCGCCTGCAAGGCGAAGATCGCGACGAAGCCTCGCAGCAGGTCAGCGAGGTTCTTCGCGGCGGCTGCGTCCGCCGTGTCACCGATAAAGTGGACCCAAACGTTCGCCTCTACGTCGCCCGTCACGACCAGGCCCTGGAGCGAGGGCAGCGTGAGACTCGCACCCGAGCCGCCCGGCGAGGGCAACGTGGCAGACAAACTCGAGAGCAGGCTCTGATCTCCCACCATCCAGAAGGCCGCGCCCGGCTTCACGCGGGCGAGCAGGGCGAGCAGCGTGGGGTTCGACTGCAGCGGCTTGGCTCCCCGGCCATGGGCCGTGAGCGCCTCGCGCACCTGCTCCACGTCGCCGAGCAGGATCGTCCGCTCGTCCAGGAGCGCGACGGCCCGGGCGCCCTGCGCTGCACCTGTCTCGAAGGCGTAGAGCGTGGCTCCGCCCAGCTTGTCCACGCTGACGCCGGGCCTGGCTGCGATGGCTCGCGAGAGCTCGTCCTCGTCGAACTGGCCGAAGCCGAGCGCGACGCCGCGCTTCACCTTGGAGCCTGCCAGTATCACGAGGTCGAGATCGCGCTCGAGACGGAGGCCCGTGCTCTGTTCGAGTTCCTTGACGGCTTCGGGGCGTGCCGCGGCGCGGGCCGCAGCCTGCGTTTGGTAAAGAGCACTGGCGGTAAGCCGCTTCACGTCGATGCCGACGAGAAAGCTCGTGTCCGCCGGGAGCACGAGGCCCGCGGCCGGAAGCGGGCCCGCGCCGCTGCGGGCGGACGAGCTGACGAGCGCGCCCACGGCGACGGCCGCGCCGAGCGCCACGATTCCGAGAGACGCGAAGGCCAGAATCCGACTACGCGACATCGAGCGACCCCCTGACGCGAGTCTAGCGCTACTGGTCCAGTACGTACTCGCGCTCCGAAAAGATCCGGAGCGCCAGGGCCAGGAACACGGCGCTGAGCGCCGCCAGAACGCCGAGGCTGAGCATGGCCGGCAGCGCCTGCTGCGAGAACAGTTGCGAGAGTCCTTCTTCGGCTGGCCGGTGGCCGACCAGCGAACGCAGCCAGGCCGTGATGGTGAAACGCGGAAGATACCCGGGCAGGTTCGCGACCAGCTCCCAGACGAACAGGAACAGCAGTCCGGGGATCACGGGCCGCTTGAGCAGGACGCCGAGCAGCGTGAAGAGCGAGCCGTAGACGACGAGACCCACGGCGATCGCAAGTACGTCGCGCAACAACTCGGCACCACTCGCCGCGGCGCCCCCGAAGCCCTGCGCGGTGGTGAGCAGGAAGAACGTGAGCACGGTCGAGGGCAGCGCCAGAGCCAGCGTCGTGGCGACGTAGGTCGCGAACTTGCCGAGCAGGATGGAGGCCCGCGGGATCGGTCGCGTGAACAGGTAGGTGATGGTGCGGCCTTCGACCTCGTCGGCGATCAAGGCCGTGGCGTAGAAGAGCGCGGCCAGCGGCACCAGGTTGCGGATGTAGTAGATCGCCACGATCGTGCCGTAGAGATCGTAGCCCGAAAGCCGTGCCGGCAGCTTCGCGATCAGCACAGCGCGGTACAAGAGCGCGAAGCCCACCGGCAGGCACAGCAGGAGGCCCATCAGCAGGCTGCGCCGGCTCCAGATCAGGTTGTCGAAGGACAGCCGGAAAATCGCCCGCGCGCCCGCAAGCATCGGCAGCGGCCGGCCCTGATCGCGGCTCACCGCGCCACCAGGTAACGAAACACCGATTCGAGGTTCTCGTCGGGCGAGTACATCTCCGCGATGCGCGCCTCTACGGCGACCTCCTGCAGCGCGCCGTAGAACTCGTCGGGGCGCGCCGTCTGAATGGTGAGCCACTCGCCCTCGGGCCCGAAGCTCATCGAAACGACGCTCGGCAGGCCCACCACGGCACGCGCCAACGCGCGCGGATCCGCGGCGCGGATCGAGACGGTGTGCGGATGTTCGTCCATGAGATCGCGAATCTCGCGGACATCGCCCTCGGCCAGCACCCGCCCGTTGTGGATGAGCAGCACGCGTCGCGTCATAGCCTCGACCTCGTGGAGAATGTGGCTCGACACGACGATCGTCTTGCCCTGCTTGCCGAGCCGCTTCACGAGCTCCACGACGCGCCGGCGGTTGACGGGATCCATGCCCGTGACGGGCTCGTCGAGTAGCAGCACGTCGGGATCGTGGGCGAGCGCCTGGGCCAGCTTCACGCGCTGGCGCATGCCCTTGCTGTAGCCGCCGATCTTGCGGTCCTTCGCGGCGATCAGGTCCATCTGCTCGAGAGCGCTCTCGGCGCGGTGCTGGCACTCGGTCTCGTCGAAGCCCGACAGCCGCAAGAGCGAAGCGACGAACTGGACGCCGCTCATGGCCTGCCAGAATGCGTCGGCCTCGGGACACAGGCCGACATGATGGAAGACCTCCGGCGAACCCCACGCGCTCCGACCGAGCAAGCGGACCTCGCCCTGGTTGGGCGCTAGCTGGCCGGCCGCCAGCTTGAGGAACGTCGACTTTCCCGCGCCGTTGGGGCCCAACAGCCCGGTGACCCCCGGACCGACGGCACAGCTCACGTCGTTGATTGCGATCACGGGCCCGTACCAGCGCGAGGCTCGGAGGAACTCGAGGGTGGCTGTGCTCACCGCACGATCTCCACTGCGCGGACGCGCGAGCGCAGGATCGCGAGGCAGCCCGCGGCAACGGCAACGAGCACCAGGGGTGGGTAGGCCGCCGGCACGGCGCTGCCCTGCTCCGCGATCCCGAAAAGCAGATTGCCGACCATTCGCAGGCAGTTCTGAAGCGACAGCACCTGGGCCTCGGGGCGATCCAGGATCCCGACCAGCACGCCGCGTACGATCTCGAGGCCCACGATCAGACCCGCGAAGGCGAGGCCCGAGACGCGGGCGCTGTGCGACAGCGACGAGGTCGCCAGCGCGACCAGACTCACGGCCAGGGCCAGGATCGTCGCGTACAGCAAGATCATCGGGGCGATCCAGGCGAGGCTCCACTTGAGAAACAGCTCCGGCGCCAGGCCCAGCGAGATGGCGTACAGCGCCATGCCGGGCAGCAGCGTCGCCGAGTAGTTGAGCAGCATCAGGACGCTCAGCTTGCCGGTGACGTAGTCGCGGCGCGTGAGCGGACGCGACAGGTAGACCAAGATCGCTCCGGTGCGCAGGTCGTTCGCGATCAGCCCGGCCCCGCCAAAGATGGAAAGCAGCAAGCTGAGCCCGACCTGCTGGTTGAGGAAATGGCCGAAGAGCCGGCCGTCCACCGGTAGCACGCGGCCCGCTTCGGGAAAGCGCGTGACGACGTAGACCTGGATGACCCGGAAGACGAAGGGCAGCCAGGCCAGGACCAGCAGCCCGAGAAAGGCGCGCTTCGCGAGGATCAGCGCGAGGGCCTCGCGCGTGATCGGCCAGAAACGCACCGAGCGCAGCGGCCCGCGCGCTTCCCAACGGCGGTAACTCTGTTCGTAGATCGGCACGCCTAGCTATGAACCTCGTGGCCGAGGGCGCGCAGGAACACGTCCTCGAGGCTCTCGGCCGCGGGCCGCAGGTGGCGGATCTGGATGCCGCACCCGCGGGCGGCTTGGAACAGCAGCTCGGGCCCGGCGCCTGGGCCGAGGAAC
>JAQBHI010000199.1:0-2940 GCA_032127875.1 Acidobacteriota bacterium | reverse complement strand
TACCAGAGCGCGACGATGGCGTAGGACACGAAGGCGATCGGCAGCGTGTGACGTGTGGCCATCTCGCCTCGTCTGCCGCGCGGCTGCGGACCGGGACGCTTCGGTGGGCGACGCGCAGAGCTCTTCCGACGGCCCCAGCCGTTCTGCGGATCTTCCAGCCCCAGGTGTTGCTTGGCGTCGCGGAAGCAGACCTCGATGGTCCAACGCCGCGAGAACCTCTGCAGGAGCTCCTCGACCGGCATGCCCGGGTTGGTGGCGAAGTAGGCTCGATCCTCGATCCGGCCGCGTGGATCGCGCGTGACGACCATCTTCACCAAGCGCGTGCCGCTGACCGTGTACCAGAGACACGCGCAGGTCTTGGTCAGGACCTCGACCTTGCGCCCGTAGACGCGAACCGTCACGCGCTCCCAGGGCACGGCAGCGTCAGCGGCGAGCCGACGGGGAGAGGAGAGGCGCTTGCCCTTCTTGCGGGGACGACCGACTCCCGAGTAGCTGCTGGCCGGCTCGTACAGGGATGCGTCCATGTGCATCGGCCCGACGAAGGTCGTCGTCTTGCTCAGCCGGGGCACCAGGGTCTTGCAGGCGTACTCGCTGTCAGCCGTCAGGAACAGCCTGGATCCCTCGGGAATCCAGGACTCCAGGAGCTCGACGAGCTCCACCCCGAGCTCGGTGCGCTTCTGGTACTGATTCTCCGCACAACGGCGCTTGGGTCGATAGAGCCGGAACAGGATCGGGATGGCCATGCCCCGCAAGCGCTCCCAAGGCAGCGGGAGACGGATGGCCAGCACGACCCAGCTCTGCCCGAAGGCGAAGAACGCCAGCCTTCCCGCCGAGCTCTGCTTGCCGTAGGTCGAGCGGGATGCATCGTGGTGCATCCCGGCTCCGAAGATGTGCGGGCCGCTGCGGTGGCAGAGGGTATCGTCGACCACGGCCTCGATGTCCTTGGGCAGCCAGCGCAAGAGCTGCTGGAAGAGCGCGTGGCCCAGCGCATCGCCGCTCCAGCGAGCACGGGAGAGGAAACGGTACAGCGATGCGAAGTGCTTCGTTCGCCCGCGTCCGCCACCGACCTGGATCACCCGCGAGATGCAGTGTCGCCCCTGGCACAGGATCCAACCCGAGACCAGCGCGACGAAGTTCTCGAAGCTGGGCCGCGTGAAGCAGCCGCTGAACGAGGTGAGAATGCCCTGGAGCGAGGCGGGGATATACTGATCGCGCACGCTCCCCCTTCGGTGTTGTTTCTTCTTCACACCGACAACCATCGGGGGTGGAGCGTGCGACTTGCCTCCTCTCCCCGCCGCGCCAAGATTCTCCGAGGCGATTCTTAAAAATGGGACTCCCTACGCCGCCAGTCTCACGACCCTCGCCCTCCAAGAAGGGCGAAACTCTAGCTTAGGTCGGCGGGAAGACGCGCCGCAGGAGATGGCTCAGCGGATAGCCGCACAGGATCGCGGCGGCCACCCACAATCCATCGCGGGTGCCGGCCTGCGCAGCGATGGCGGCGGTGGCGACCAGCAGGCGGCGGAGTGCCATGCCGACTGCGGCCATCACGTCACCTTGGCTCCACCGATCCGGCTTCAGGCTCAGCAGCAGCAGCCCGAATGCTCCGGCGAGGGCGATGCCGGCCGCGACGTACGCGGCCGTGGGCTCGATGCCCGGGAAGTGGCGCAAGTCGGGGCCGCGCCACAGCAAGATCAGGTCGGGGAGGCCGACGAGCACGAGCACGGTGCCCGCAAGGCCGAGGGCGAGACGCGGGCGACTCCTGGTCCAGAACAGATCGGGCGCATCCTCTAGCCGGGCCAGGCGCGAGACGCAGAAGACGTAGAGTGCGTACAGGGCCACGATGTGAACAAGACGCGACGCGGCGAACTCGCGCAACTCGATACTCAGCAGGATTCCGGTGCTCAGGTTTCCCGCTCGACAGCCCGCCAGCAGGAGCGGGCCCAACCAGGGACCCCGCCCGACGAGGTCGTAGACCGTAGCCAGGGCCGACACGGATCCCAGCAAGAGGGCGCAGCGCGGCGAAACCTGGTACGCGAGCAGGGGGCCGGAGAGCAGCAGGGTCAGCGCCAGGGCCAAGGCGCTGCGCGCGGCGATCGCGCCACTCGGGATCGGGCGCGCGGGCCGACTGCGGGCGTCCTCCTTCCGGTCCGCCCAGTCGTTCAAGGCCATGCCGCCGTGATAGACGCACAGCGAGGCGAGCATCAGCAGCCAGGGCTTGGAGTTCGCCGGCCACAAGCCGGCAGCCAGCACGACTCCGGCCGCGATGTCGGCCGCGGCCGAGGGCGCGAGTGACAGTCGCAGGAGACGCCCGTAGGCCAGCATGCGCGCTGCTACGGCCGAAACACCCAGCGCACGAGATCGTTGTAGGTCACGTAGACCATGAGCGAGAGCAGCAGTACCACGCCCACCGCCTGGCTCGTGCCGAGCACGCGGTTCGAGACCGGCGAGCCCTTGAGCTTCTCGATGATCAGGAAGAACAGGTGCCCGCCGTCCAGCACCGGAATCGGCAGGACGTTCAGGAAGGCCAGGTTGATGCTGATCAGGCACAGGAAGAAGAAGAACTTGATCCAGCCGGCCTCGGTCAGGCTGTAGGAGACTGCGCTGATGGTGATGATGCCGCCCACGTTCTTGGGCGAGACGTCACTCGTCAGCATGCGCTTGAGGGTCAGCCAGGAGTCCTCGAGGAAGCGCAAGGAGTAGCGCGCCCCGAAGACCAGCGCTTCGCCGAAGTTCTCGGAACGATAGACGTACTCGGCCTGGCGCAGTGCCAGCCCGTAGTCGGCCACGGGGCGCCGTGCGGGCACGACGGCGATGGTCAGCAGGTCCTGAGCGTTCGCGCGGCGCACGCAAAAGCGCGCCGCGCGTTCCTCGCGGCTGGCGCGCTCGACCGCGGTCTTGATGTCCTGCCAGGAGCTCACGTCGCTGTCGTCGATGGAGAGC
>JAQBHI010000198.1:0-4102 GCA_032127875.1 Acidobacteriota bacterium | reverse complement strand
GCGGTGGCGGTGGTGGTGGCTACGGACGGTCCGAGAAGCAGATGTACCCGGCAACCTGCTCGCAGTGTGGTCGCGACACCGAAGTGCCATTCATGCCCACCTCGGGCCGCCCGGTGCTGTGCCGCGACTGCTTCAATGCGGCGAAGGGCATGGGCGGCGGCGGCGGCGGTGGCGGCGGTGGCGGCGGCGGTGGCGGCGGTGGCGGCTACGGCGGTGGTCACGGGGGTGGTCACGGTGGCGGTCGCGGATCCGGTGCTCCCCGCACGACTCGCACCGCGGCCCCGACAGGCCCTTCCGAGGGACGCGTCGGCGGTTCGGTCAAGTGGTTCAACGACGCCAAAGGCTTCGGATTCATCGCGTCCGACACCGGAGAGGACGTTTTCGTCCACTTCAGCGCCATCACCACGGATGGATTCCGCAGTCTCGCGGAGGGCGACCGAGTCGAATTCGATCTCGTCTCGGGCCCCAAGGGCAAGCAGGCCGCGAACGTCTCCAAGCCCTGAATCCACAGTTGCTTCGACGGGCGGGTCCGGCAGGTTCCGGGCCCGCCCGATGTGTTGGCCGGGCCGCGACCGGGGTCAAGCCGCGGGTCCGCGAAGCCGATAGGATGATGGGGTTTCCACGCCCTGCGCGACCCCCCCGCGCGCTCTCCCCGGACCCCAGGCCCGCACACGCATGATCGAGACGATCCGCACGTTCACGGCGCTCAGTGAGGAGTTCGTCGAACTCTTCATGAAGCACCACCCGGTCGCCGCCACCGAGGCCGGCATCCACGACTACGACCACCTCATGCCGGACGACTCGCCCGACGGGTTGAAGAGCCGTGCGGCATGGTTGCGGGACCTGGACCAGCGGCTGGTGGCGTCGGTGCCGTGGGATGAGCTGCCGCTCGAGCCGCGAGTGGACTTCGCGCTCCTGCGCTCGCGCATCGCTTCGCTGCGCGCCGACCTCGAAGAAGTGAAGGTCCCGCAGAAGAATCCGGGGCTGTTCCTGGACCGCGCCTACAACGCCGTCCACCTGCTGCTCGCGCGCTCGTTCGCGCCGCTCGACGAGCGCAAGGAAGCGGCGGTCGCGCGGCTCATGGCGATTCCCGAGTACCTGGAATCGGTGAAGCCGAACCTGCACAAGGTGCCGCCGGTGCTGCTTGCCTCGAGTCTCGAGATGGCGGCGCACGGGCCGACATTCGTGGACGAGGTGGTGCGCACGCTGCTGCGCCAGTTCCCGGGCGAAGCCGAGCGCCTGGAGCACGCGGGCAATCGCGCGCGCTCGGGCTTCCTGAAATTCCACGACTGGATGGAGCGTGACTTGAAGCCGCGCGCCGAGGGCACGTTCGCGATCGGCGAACGCTGGATGAACTACAAGCTGGAGCGCGAGCACCTGCTCGGCATGGACTGCACCTCGCTCGCGGCGCTGGGCGAGGAGCAGGTCGCGAAGACCCGCGTGCTGCTCGAGGACGAGGCCCGGCGCATCGATTCCTCGCGCACCTGGCAGGAGTTGATCGGCGACACGAAGCGCCGGCATCCCGAGCCGCTCAAGCTCAAGGAGGCCTACCAGGCCGAGACCGACCGGGCCCGCCGCTTCGTGGTCGAGCAGCACATCGCGCCGATCGCCGCGGGGGAGAAGCTCCAGGTGATCGATACCCCGGTCTTCGAGCGCTCGGTGGTCCCCTATGCCGCCTACCTTCCGCCCGGTCCCTTCGATGAGGACCAGACGGGATTCTTCTACGTGACCCCGATCGACCTGACGCGGCGCAAGGAGGAGCAGCAACAGCAGCTCGAAGGCCACAACTACGCGGGGCTCGCCCTCACCACGGTCCACGAGTCGTACCCTGGGCATCACCTCCAGCTCGGACATGCCAATCTGACGGGTTCGCGACTGCGACGGCTGGCGGACAGCAACCTGTTCGCCGAGGGCTGGGCGCTCTACTGCGAGGAGTTGATGCACGAGCAGGGCTTCTATCTCGACCCGCTTACGCGGCTCTATCAGTTGAAGGATCTGTTGTGGCGCGCTTGCCGCGTCGTGCTGGACGTGGGGCTCCACACCGGCCAGGTGACGTTCATGCAGGCGGTGGATTACCTGCGCGAGCAGGCGATGGTCGAACGCGTGAACGCCGTCGCCGAGGTCAAGCGCTACACGCTCACACCCACCCAGCCGATGAGCTATCTGGTGGGCAAGCTCGAGCTGCTCGCCATCCGGGCGGAGACCGAACACCGGCTCGGGAGCCGGTTCGATCTGTACGAGTTCCACGCCGCGCTGCTGCAGCGTGGCTCGCTCCCGCCGGCGCTGGTGCGGGAGGAGCTGGCGGAAGCGCTGAAGTAGGCGGGCGCGACGACCCCGGGCGATGCTAGGCCCGGGCCGCCTCGCGTGGGCGCGCGTAGAGCGCCTCGATCTCCCCTGCCATGCGTTCCATCACCACCTTGCGCTTCACCTTGAGCGTCGGGGTCAGCTCGCCCGCCTCCTGGCTCAGCTCGCGATCCAGGAGCAGGAACCGCTTGGTCTGCTCGAATGGGGCGAGATCCGCGTTCAGCCGGTCCACCTCGGCCTGGAACAGGGCCTGGACCTCGGGGCGATCGAGCAGTGCCCGCCGCGGAGCGGTCGTCCAGCCGCGGACTCTCGCCTCGGCTTCGACCGCCGCGAAGTCGGGAACGATCAGGCAGGTGACGTAGGGCCGCCGGTCGCCGAGCATGACGGTTTCGGCCACCCACGGGCTGGCCTTCAGCCGCTTCTCGAGCGGCTGCGGCGCCACTTTCTTCCCGGCCGCCAGCACCAGCAGATCCTTGAGGCGGTCGGTGATGACGAGATAGCCCTCCTCGTCGAGGTGGCCGATATCGCCGGTGTGGAACCAGCCGTCGCGCAGCACCTCCCGGGTGGCGGCTTCATTGCGGTAGTAACCGAGCATCACGTGCGGCCCGCGCGTGAGGATCTCGCCCTGATCGCCGATCCGCACCTCGACCCCCGGGATCGGCAGCCCGACCGTGCCGGGCTTCTCGCGGCCGAGCGGGTTGACGGTGATGACCGGCGAGGTCTCGGTGAGCCCGTAACCCTCGATGATCGGGATGCCGATGGCGTAGAAGAACTCCATCACCGTCGGTGAGAGCGGCGCGCTTCCCGAGACGCAGAATCGCAACCGCCCGCCCATGCGGGCGCGGATCTTCGACATGACGAGACGATCCGCCAGCGGCAGCATCAGCGCGGCGACCGGCGACAGTCTGCGCCGGCCGTAGTGCGCCCGTGCCTTCTCGATGCCCCGGGCCAGGCCCCAGGCGAACAGCGCCCGCACCGCGGGCGCCTGCTCCGCTCCACCGGCGATGACCCGGGCGTGCACCTTCTCGAAGAAACGGGGTACCGCGGTCATGATGGTCGGGCGCACCGCCATCGCGTCCACGCCGACCGTCTCGATGCTCTCGGCGTAGGCGATGCCGGCCCCGCAGGAGATGACGCTGTAGAAGCCCGCCATGCGCTCGAAGATGTGGCAGAGCGGGAGGAACGACAGGTGGAGATCGCTGGCCTCGTAGCGGAGCACCCGGAGCGCCGCTTCCACGTTGGAGGCGATGTTCCCGTGCGTGAGCATCGCCCCCTTGGGTTCGCCGGTGGTCCCCGAGGTGTAGATGATGGTTGCGAGGTCGTCCGGGCGTACCGCCGCCGCCGCCTTGGCGAACGCGCCCGGGTCGGAGCGACGGAGGGCCGCGCCGCGCTCGATCAGGCCGGCCAGCGGCCGTCCGTCCTGGGTCTCGGTCGCGGACGCGGGATCCATGACGATGAGCGCCTGGATGGACGCGAGCCCGGCTGCGGCGGCCCGCGCCTTCTCGAGCTGGGCGGGGGTCGACACCACGAGCAACTTCGGTTCGCAATCCTCGAGCAGCCCGCGGATCTGCGGCGCGATGAGCGTCGGGTAGAGCGGTACCGTCACCGCGCCCAGCCCCAGCACCGCCAGGTCGGTCAGCGCCCACTCGTAGCGGTTCTCCGAGAGCAGAGCGACACGATCGCCGCGCCCGACCCCCAGCTCACGCAGCGCCAGCGCCAGCGATTCCACGTCGGCGAGCGCGCGCTCGGCGCCGATCGCCTCCCAACCCTGGGCGGTCCTGCGCATGAACTGATCCGG
>JAQBHI010000197.1:0-19744 GCA_032127875.1 Acidobacteriota bacterium | reverse complement strand
GCTCATCACGCCCAGGGCTGCGCCGGCGGTGCCGTCCACCGTGACGTCGAGCTCGACCTGGCGCTTGGTGGCGGTGCCCGTGAGGCGGATGTCTTCGAGCGAGACGTTGCTCTGCAGGCGGAGCTGGTTCCAGATCTGCTGGGCCTTCTGCTTGATCGGAGCGAAGCGCTCGTTTCGGATGTTCTCGGCCGCGTCCTTCAGCCACTTTTCGGCGGCCTTGAGGGGCTTGACCGCTGCGTCACCCTTCTGCGCCTTCCTGGCCTGGTCGAGCCAGGCGGCCAGCGGCGGGACAACGGGCTTCCAGCGGTCTTCGCGGCGCTGGAGCTCGGCGGTCGCTGCGGTACGGAGGGCGGTGGTGGCGGCTTCGAGTTTGCCGGCGGTTCCCTCGATGTGTTCAGCCAGCGCGCCGAGGTCTGTGCTTGCCGTGAGGCCGGCGCGCCAGGTCTCGAGCGCCATCGTGGTGGCGTACGCGTCGAGGCCAGCCTCTGAGGCGCGGGCGAGGGCTTCGGGTTGCGGCGACGGGAGTGCCAGCGCCTTCCTCCGCGCTTCGTCGGCAGCGCGATGGGCTTCGGTCGCTTCGCGCGCTTTCCCACGGAGCTGCTCGATCTCCTTGGCCTGGTGATCGTGCCACTTGGCGTCGAGCGCTTCCGGTTTGCCGCAGACCGGGCAGTCCGCGTCGCCGTGCTTCTTGTGAAACCGCAGGGCCTGGTCGAGGATCTCGGCCAGATCCTTCGAGCGCGCGGCGAGCGTGCCGGCTGAAGCGGTCACACGCGCCTCCGCCTCGCGCAGCTCGCGGACCACGGCCGCGACGGCCTCGGGCTGCGGCGCCTGAAGGATGGCAAGCTGGCGGAGGATCTGCTCCCCGCTGTCGACACCACTCCCACTGGCGGCCTTCGCCAGCGCCGCCTCGACCGCGCCCAATCCCCAGTCTTTCTTCTCGATGGCGGCGACGAGCGTGCGCGCGCGGTCGTCGTCCATGGCTGGCAGCAGGCCGAGAATCTCGGCGCGCTTCTCCCCCGCTTCCTTGTGGAGTCTCTCGCGCTTCTTGCGCTCTTCGGCTAGCGTGTCCGCCGCCTGCGTCAGCTCCTCGAGACCCAGGATGGCCGAGAGCGCGTCGAAGAGCTTCGATGGCCCCTCGTCCAGCATGGAGCCCAGCTCGTTGTACGAAAGGAAGGGCCGGTAGGTCGCGAGCGCTTGCTTCCAACCGAGCGCGGCCAGCTCCGTGCGCGGCTTGCCGTGGACCTGCGCGAACGTCTCGGCAGCGTCGAGGTCGGCGTCGTCCTTCCAACTCGTGGCAGCGACGGTGGTTCCCTTCTCGCCTTCGATGTGGAACTCGGCCTGGATGGCCGCAGGCATGTGGTGCAGATTGCGCCAGCCCTCGCGCCAGACCTGCGACCGCGGCTTCCGCCAGCGGTAGGTGTCGCCGGTGACGAGCAGCTCGAGCGCCTCGGCGAAGCTGCTCTTGCCCGATCCGTTGCGGCCGACGACGAGCGTGAGGCCAGGGCCGGGGGGCAGCTCCAGGGTCTTGCTTTCGCCGATTCCGCGGAAGCCTTCGACGCTGATGCTCTTGAGGTAGGCGCCGAGCGGTTTCTTGACGGAGATGTCGACTGGGACGGCTGCTGACTTTTCCGGCCGCGAATCGCTGTCGAGAAGGCCTTGAACGGCAACCGGCCCCGAGAGCGCGGCCAGGACCAGCATGTCCCATTCACCGTCTGCCTTCGGATCGGCGGAGAGGCGGTCGAAGACCGACTGTTCCGTGTTCTTCACTCTGCGACCGCGCGGCGGTGGTCGAGGGGCAAAATCGGGTGGTCCTTGCACTCTCGAGGGAGTGGCTAGATCTTAGAAGAATACCGGCCCGTTCGCCTGCCTCACCTCTCCGCCTTTCGATATAGGCACGAGGACCGTGCGCAACTCGCGCTCGAACTCGCGGACCTGTCCTGTACGGACGGGCCGCGAAGATTTCAGCCCGATGGGGTCCACAGCGAGGGGGTTCCGGGCCATCTGCCGTAAACTCTAGAGGAAGAGGGCGGTGCCCCGTGGCGAAGACCATCGAGGAAGTCGTGGAGCAGTTGAAGCGAGACCCGAGCCATCCGGTGCGCGCGCGGCTTGGCGGCCTCACCGTCGAGGTGCGCGCCGTGCCTGATCCCCCAAGCGGTCGGTCCGCCGCCGAGCTGTTCGCAGAGCTCGGCCCCTGGGCCGGCGAGACGACGGAGGAGATCCTGGCGCTTCTGGCCGACGCGCGTCGCCAGGGCGGACGGCGTACGGTCGCCGAGCTGTGAGATACGTCCTCGATGCCAACATCGCCATCGCGGCGTTGAATGGCGTCGGAGGAGTGCGCGCGCATCTTGAGACGGTCCCGGGAGAGGAGGTTGGCATTCCGATGGTGGCGGTGGCCGAACTCCTGTTCGGAGCAAACAAGTCCAAACGCCGCGAGGACAACCTTCAGAGGATCGCTGCGCTTCGACAGTCGATTGCTACCCTCTCGCTCACCGACGGTGTGATCGAGCGCTACGGCGCGTTGCGGGCCAGTCTCGAATCCCGTGGCCTGGTGAAGAGTGACTTCGACCTGCTGATCGCTTGCACTGCCCTGGATCTCGATGCCGTTCTCGTCACGAACGATCAAGGCCTGTTGGACGGGAGCATCGTTGGCCTGCGAGCCGAGGACTGGCTCTCGTAGCAACGGGGCCTGGAGGATGACGTGATGGAAGAGCCTTCCCGATGAAGCCGATCGAGATGGGCGAGGCGACGAAATCGTTTTTCAAGTACGCGAGGGAGGCTCGCCACGAGACGCTGGTCGTGACACGCAAGGGGCGCCCTATGGCAGCCTTGACGCCGATTGGTCCGCAGACCGACGTCGAGAACCTCGCCGTGAGCAACGATCCCGAGTTCCGTGCCCTCATCGAACGCTCGCGCCGGCTCTATCCCGTGGGAAGCGGCCTCACGACCGCAGAAATGCGGCGCAGGTTGCGCAGTGGGCGCCGGCCCGGCCGCCGATCTTCGCGCTAAGCTCATCGGCGCGCGCTCGCCACCTCCAATAGCTGACAAAACGCATTGGCCAACCGCATCTGCTCCGGATTCCGGCACCGCAGCCGCAGCAGGTCCGGCTGCAGATCAGGACGGCCGTGGCGCGAGCGCGGGAGATCGCCACGTTGAGGCGGTGGCGAGAGTAGAGGAACTCCGCGTTGCGCGGGGCATCCTCTGGGGACGAGGTCGCCATAGAGAAGATGACGACAGCGCCTTCCTGGCCC
Organism: Acidobacteriota bacterium; assembly: GCA_032127875.1. Classification (GTDB taxonomy): domain Bacteria; phylum Acidobacteriota; class Vicinamibacteria; order Fen-336; family Fen-336; genus CADEEV01. The sequence goes on along the minus strand of JAQBHI010000197.1, from coordinate 16,496 downwards.
TGGAACTTGTCCACGGTGCCGACGCGGGCGTCGCGGCCGGACGAGGGGGTGCAGTTGCCGGAAGGGTCCCGGGTGACTGTCATCGCCGGCGATGCCGACGCCGGATTCGAGTTGACGGCAGCCGAAGAAGCCGAGCTCGCCGAGGCGGACCGCGGTGAGGTAATCTCGGCCGCTGAACTGCTCCGCCGACTCTCGGGCTGAACGTGCCGGCGTCGCGATCTTGAAGTCGCAGATTGCGACCTCAAGTCCGCGCACTCCTGGTCTTTAAGGTCGCAGTTTGCGGCCTTAAAGCCGTCGAGCCGCGAGGCGCAACAGCGGTCGGGTCGTGGTACCGCGTCCCCTGGCATGCTCGGCTCATAGCACTCGTATGCGCGGAACGGGGCCCAACTCGCTCTGCATTTCGTCCGCTAGTAGCACGGTGGTTGTGGGACCCCACGGGTCGCGGCGAAGCGCAGGCCAAGGCTGTCGTAGAATGACGTGAGTGAACCTCGATGCCATTCCCTGACGCCCTGCGCGCGCTCAACTCGATGAAGGACGAGGGCGTGATAGAGGACTACGCGGTGGCCGGGGCCATGGCCGTGGTCTTCTGGGCCGAACCGGTGCCCACCTAGGACCTGGATGTCCTGGTGTTTCTGCCGCCCGCCCACGGTACGATCCTCAGCCTGGGGTCGATCTACGAGTGGGCGGCCAGGCGTGGCTACCCCAGGCAAGACGAACACGTTGTGATCGAGGGCCTGCCGACTCAGTTCATTCCTTCCCCAGATAGCCTGGCGGACGAGGCGATTTCAACGGCCCGATCGCTGGAATACGAGGGGGTCCCCGTTCGAGTCGTCGCGCCGGAGTATCTGGCGGCGCTCTACCTCCTGCCGGAAGCCCGGACCGCCAAGCGACGAGAGCGTGCAGCGATGCTCGTCGAGTCTCCTGGCTTGAATCGCGCCAGGCTCGATGAGATCCTGAATCGTCATGGCATCGCACTCTGAAGCACGGGCGCGCCCCACGCCCGAGTTGCTGGCCGCGCTCCGCGCTGGCAAAGACTCGCTGCGCGCCGAACGACAGGCGCTCTCGCTTCGGGAGAAGGTTCGGCAGGTGATCGAGTTGCAGCGGCTGCAATACCCTTTGCTGGCTGCCCAGCGGCCGCTCGAGTGGTGGGAGCGGCCCTGGACCCTGGAGCCTTGAGCGTCGCTACTTCTTGAGCCCGACCTTGCGCAGGAACGCGTCGAAACGCGGGTCGGAGCGGAGGAGCTAGTCAAGAGCATGCGCGGCGTCGAGCAGATCCCGTGGCTTTACGACATCGGGATGGCGCTCGTCGAGAGGACCGGCCTTGGGCGCTGGCGCGCGTGGCTCGCCGCCGGTGTCGCTGGCGGTCGCGTGCTCGACCTGGGTTGCGGCACCGGCCGCAACCTCCCGCTCTTCGGAAGCGGCGTGCGCGCGATCGGCGTGGATCCCTGCCTCCCGGCTCTCCAGAAGGCGCGACGCCGGGCCCCGGGCGTGCCGCTGGTCCAGGCTCGCGCCGAGGCGCTGCCCTTTGGCACCGGTAGCTTCGACGCCGTGGTGAGCGGCCTGGTCTTCTGCAGCGTGGCCGACGCGCCGCGCGGCTTCGGCGAGGTGCGGCGCGTGCTGAAGGCGGGCGGCGCGCTGCGGATGCTGGAGCACGTCCGCTCGAAGGGCCGCGTCGCCGCCTGGCTCCAGGATCGCACCCAGCCGGCGTGGACCTGGTTCACCGGCGGCTGCCATCCCAACCGCGACACCGAGAGCGCCGTGGCCGCGGCGGGCTTCGTCATCGACCCCGCCAGCTACCGCGCGCAAAAGGACATGCGACGCTTCGAGGCGCGTCAGGGGTAGACCGGAGCTAGCGACGCCTGGCGTCCTCTCGGAAGAAGCCGTTCAGCTCGGCGTAGGGAACCAGGCCCTCGAAGCCCGCGAAGCTGCCACTGTGTGCGATCGCCTTCGCCGCGCGGACGAAACCGGTCCAGGCGGCGCGCGAGAGCGACGAGCCTACGCTGACGCGACGCACCCCCAGCGCGGTCAGGTCGGAGAGCGTGAGGCCGACGTTGGCGCCCATCAGGACGTTGACCGGCTTGGGAGCGACGGCTGTGACGATCGCCTGGATGTCGCCACGCTCGCGCGGACCCGGCGCGTAGAGCACGTCGGCGCCGGCCTCGGCGTAGGCCCGCAAGCGGCGGAGCGACTCGTCGAGCGGCTGCGCGTGGCCCACCAGAAAGCATTCGGCGCGCGCGGTGAGCAGCACATCGGCGCCCGAGGCGTCGATGGCCTCCCGCGCCGCCTTGACGCGCTCGACTGCAACGGGCAGATCGAAGAGGGGTTGGGCAGGATCGCCGGTGGAGTCCTCGATCGAAAGGCCGGAGACGCCGGTCTCCACGCACAGTCGCACGCTCTCTCCCACACCCGCAGCGTCGCGCGCGTAGCCCGACTCGAAGTCGGCGTTGACGGGCACCTGAGTGGCCGCGACGATCTCCCCGATGTGGCCGAGGGCGGCCTCCCGCGACACGGAGCCGTCGCCGTCGGAAAGGCCGCGCGAAAAGGAGAAGCCGGAGCTGGTCGTAGCCAGCGCCTTGAAGCCAAGATGCTGCAGGTAGCGCGCCGTGCCCACGTCCCACGGGTTCGGAATTACGAAGCAGCCGCTTTCGTGCAGTTGCCGGAAGGCGGCGCGGCGGGCGGCGAAAGCACTCATTCAGACTCCGTCAGCCTGGCACACTCGGCTGCCAGGTCTTTCGCCTTGTCCGCGCCGACGTAGGCGACCAGGCCGCGCCGCAGAAAGTCCACGACCTGCCCGATCTGCTCGGCAGACGCGTTCTCCTCCACGGCGTACTTGGCGCAGACGTGGCGGGCCACGGTGTCGGCGGATTGTTCGCCCAGGTGCGGCGCGAGAACGACGGCGATGCGCTCGGGAAGCTTCATGCTGGCGTTCCTGCTCAGCCCCTCTTGAGCGTGATCTCGACGCGGCGGTTCTTCTGGCGCCCGTCCGGGTCGTCGCCACCGTCGGGCTTGGCGTTGGGTGCCACGGGCCTGGTCTCGCCCCAGCCGTGCGTCGTCATCGGATTTCCGGCCCCGTGGCCGAGCAGCCAGCTGCGCACCGAAGCCGCGCGGCGCTCGGACAGCTGCTGGTTGTAACGCTCGTCGCCCTTGCTGTCGGTGTGGCCCTCGATCGTGCCGACGGCTGCGGGATAGGCGCCGAACACCGCGATCACCTTCTCGAGCGCGGGCGTCGCCTCGGCGCGGAGATCCGCTTTGTCGAAGTCGAAGAGCACGTCGGCCGACAGCTCGATGCGGATCTCCATCTCCGTGACCTTGGCGCCCAGGTCCCTGAGGGCCGCCTCGACGGGCGAGACCTTGCCGGCGACGCCCGACGCGAGTCCGCGCAGCTCCAGCACCTTGCCGGAGAGGGACAGGATCTTGGCCGTGGCCCCGGGCGGGATCGGATCCTCAGGCTGGTACCGGCCATCCACAACGAACAGCAGGACGAGAGCTGCGGCGGCCGGCGCGAGCGCGCTCACGGCGCGACCGGCACGTCCTCGAACGGGGCGAAGTTGCCGAGGCTAAGGCTGACCTTGGTCGACGTCGTCGGGGGCGCTGGGAACTTGGCCCAGCTCAGCCATTGGTCGCCGGGCCTCATGCTGCCCCACTTGGCATCGAGAATCCGCTCGCCTTCGGAGTCGGTCAAGTGGCTGTACTTCTTGTTCTCTGCCGGATCGATGTAGTAGATGTCCTTCCAGTCGAAGGTGTAGCTGACTTGTGGGTCGAAGCCGGTATGCACGACTCGCCACCGCACCAGGAGCGCGTTGCCGCTGACGCGCTTGGCCTCGAGAACGTCACAGCGGATCTGCGGGTTGGCGGCGTACTGCGCGCTGCCCAGCGCTGCCGGCGCCGGAGCGGCGACGGGCGCAGCCGGCGGGGCTGCCGCCTGAGGAGGCGGCGCGGCTTGCGCTGGCTGCGGCGGCGGTGGGGCCGGCTTCGAGCAGGCGCTTGCCAAAGCTACGCATACGGCGAGCAGCATGACGGCGTGAACAGTTCTGGGATGGCTCATGAGTGGCCTCCTTGGCCGACCGGTTGCCGCAATCCTACACCCCAGCCCCTCGAAGGAGGCGCGCCTTCACGACAGCCCGTTCGTCCAAACCGTCTGGCTACCTCCAACCTTTGCGCCGGAAACAGGGGTAGATGGCGACTGCGGACGAGCTGCTTCAGGGCCGGGGCTGGAAGTACTCGACGAGGACCTGCGGTACGTGCTTGAAGTTTTCGTCCAGGGTGAGCAGCCGCAAGCCATGCTGAGCCGCCGAGGCTGCGATCCAAAGGTCGTTGACCGGTATCGGCTTGCGATGCTCACGCAGGTAGTCACGAATCACCGCGTAGCGCTCCGCGGTGTCTTCGTCGATCGCCAGGACGCCGACGCGCGGCGACTCCAGGAACTCGCGGAGCCGGCTCCGATTCACGAGCCCGAGACCGCCGCCCAGGAAGCCAAAGAGCAATTCACCGAGGACCACAGGCGTCAGGAACGCCTGGGAAGCCTCGCGGAGGGGCGCGAGCAACCTCTCGTCGCCCCGTCGCATCGCCGCGTAGGCCGAGGTGTCGATGAGCAGGCGGCTCACTTCCACATTCCCGGCTCGACCTGCCGTTGCTGGCGCAGGGTCCGGTCGAAGGCGTTGGCCTGCTCCTTCGTCCAGGTCCCGAAGAAACGGTCCAGGTCGTGGTGGATCAGCCTGCCGCTGGCCTGTTCGCCTCCGGTGGCCTCCTCCAGGAGCTTGACCACCGCCTTGTTCATGCTCAGTCGCTCCTGCCTGGCCTTGTCGCGGATGGCCTTGGCGACCTTCGGGGGCAGGTTACGGACCGTGATCGGATTCATCGGCTCGCCTCCCTTGATGTGATGCCGCACTCGATGCGGCATTATGCACCAAGCGATGATGCATTGCCAGTGATGCATTGCCAGGCAGCCACCAGCACGGCTCTTGGGGCAAAACGGGCGAAGCGCGGCCCGCTGCCCGGGCGCATGGCGTCGGTCTACCGGGCTGCGCCGACTATTTCAGAAGCGCGAGGCGGTGAGCGGCGTGTCGGCGCGGGCCCAGGCCCTCTGGAAGCGGGCGTCGATGGCTGCGGCATCCTTGTTCTGGGCCTTCAGCGCCTGCGCCAGGCCGATCAGCGACCAGGCGTTCTCGCGGTTTCGCTTCAGGTCTTCCCAATAGACGATCTCGGCCTCGCGGGGTCTTCCGGCTTCGAGCAGCAGGGCCCCGAGCAGCAGCCGCGGCGGGTAGTGCCACTCCGAGGGCTCGGTGTACACGAGACCGTCCTGAAGACGCACGGCGCGCTCGAGATGCGCGATCGCCCTGTCGTACTCCTTGCGCTTGCCCGCGATGTCGCCCGCCAGCGCCTCGGGCGCGATCGAGAGGATCGAGATCCCGGTGTTGGGCGAGAACAGCGGGTTCTCGAGCGAGGCATCGCCGAGCAGCGCCTGCAGTGCGAAAAGCTCCTTCTCGGCATCTTCCAACTGCCCCTTGCCGGCGAAGGAGACGCCTCGCGAGTAGTGCCAGATGCCCTTCAGGAAGGCCTGCTTGTCGCCGGGGTCGGGCTCGGCCAGCATCGCGTCCCACTGCCCGAAGCGCGTGAGCGCGAAATAGGGGACGACACGGAAGCCGGCCAGCATCGGCAGATTCGCCAGCATCTCGTCGCTCACCTGGCCGGCGGCCCTGCGCGCGGCATCCAGGGCGACCTTGCTGCGGCCCTCGGAGCTCGCGGCCCACCACAGGAAATGCAGGTTGTGCGGATAGTAGGCCATCGGGTAGATGCCCTGGGCACGGCACTGGGCGATGTAGTCCTCGTCGGCGTCGATCGCCTGCTCGTTGGCGGTCGAGGCGTCGGCGTAGCGGCCGACCCGGACGTAGATGTGCGCCGGCATGTGCACCATGTGACCGGCCCCGGGCACAAGACCCCGTAACCGATCCGCCGAGGCTTCGGCCCGCTCGGGTGTCGTGGTCGCCTCGACCAGGTGAATCCAGAGATGGTTTGCACCGGGATGGTTCTTGTTCCGCGCCATCACGGACTCGAGTGCTTGCTGCGCGTCGAGCGTGCCCTCGGTCGGCTGACCGTCGGGCGTCCAATAGCCCCACGGGCGAAGGTCCATCAGCGACTCGGCGAAGATCGTGGCGGCGTCGAGGTCGTTCGGGTAGCGCTTCGAGACGCCACGCATCGCCTCGGCGAAGGCCTTGTCTCCGGCGGCGCGGTCTTGCTTCTTGCCCGTGTAGCGTGTCGCCAGCGCTCCGATGTAGGCGCGCTCGCGGGGCGTCACCCTGGCCTTCATCGAGAGCGCCTTCTGCGCCAGCTCGTGAGCCAGGGGCTCGTCGTCGGGACTCATCGGCACGTTGATGTTGGGACCCAGCACGTAGGCCTGACCCCAGATGGCCATCGCACAGCTCGGATCCAGGCGCGCCGCCTCACGGAAGGACCGGCCGGCCTCGGCGTGGTTGAAGGCATAAGCGAGGTTCACGCCCTGGTTCACGAACAGCTGCGCACGCTTCACCCGGGTCGTGACCGGGAAGGCGTAGCTTCCCAGGCTCTGCAGGCGCGGCGCGAGCGCCCCCGAGGGCGCCGGCTTCAGCGTCTCCGGTGATGCTTCGTAGTGCTTGTGGTTCGCCTGTGCGAAGGCTCCCGTGGCGGCGAGCACGAACGCGCTCGAAAGGGCGAGACGAAATCCCATGACACGCCTCCTTGTCCAACGGATGGCGGGATTGTACGGCGCTTTCGCCCGGTTCTCACTCGTAGCGCAGGGCTTCGATCGGGTCCTGGCGGGCCGCCTTCAAGGCCGGCCACATGCCGAACAGCAGGCCCACGGCCGTGGAGACGCCGAGGCCCAGGGCCACCCACCAGGCGGGCGTCGCGGCGTTGAAGTCGAAGGCGAACCTGGCGAAGAGCGCACCCCCGAGGCCAAAGGCGACGCCCAGCGCGCCGCCGACGCCGGTGAGCGTCACGGCCTCGACCAGGAACTGCAGCGCGATGTCCCGGCGCCGCGCGCCCAGCGCCTTGCGCAGGCCGATCTCGCGGGTCCGCTGCGTGACGTTCACGAGCATGATGTTCATGACCCCGACGCCGCCCACCAGCAGCGCGATGCCGGCGATCACGATCATGGCGGCCGCCACACCGCCCGTGATCTGCTGGAAGCTGCGCAGCATGCCCTGGCTGGTGAAGACCGCGAAGTCGTTTTCCTGGTTCGGGCGCAGGCCGCGCCGAGCGCGCACGATCGCGGTCTCCTGCTCGATCAGGGCCGAGAAGTCCTCGCTGCGGCGCGGAACCGTGGCGATGTAGAGGTTTTCGCCGTCGCTGTTCTTCACCTCAGGAAACTGCTGGTCGAAGCTCGTGAGCGGGATCGCGACCTGGTTGTTGTGGCTGCCGCCAAACCCCGAGGCCTTCTTCTCGAAGAGCCCGATCACCCGGTAGGCGCGGCCTCCGAGGCTCAACTCCTGGTCGATCGGGTCGCGCAGCGGGTAGAGCGCCTCGGCCACGTCGACTCCGATCACGCAGACCTGGGCTGCATGAAGCAGGTCGGCGTCCGTGAAGCCCATGTTCTCGAGTACGTTGAGACGCAGTCTTGGGCGCGCCATCGGACTCGTCCGTCGCGATTCTACGCCGCCTGGAGCACCGCTATTCGTAGCGTAGCGCTTCGATCGGGTCCTGGCGCGCGGCCTTCAGCGCCGGCCACATGCCGAAGATCAAGCCAACGGCCGTGGACACGCCGAGGCCCAGGGCCACCGACCAGGCGGGCGTCGCGGCGTCGAAGTCGAAGGCGAACTTGGCGAACAGCGCAGCCCCCAGGCCGAAGCTGACGCCCAGCGCGCCCCCGACACCGGTGAGCGTGACGGCCTCCACCAGGAACTGCGTCGCGATGTCCTTGCGGCGGGCCCCGAGCGCCTTGCGCAGGCCGATCTCACGCGTCCGCTGCGTGACGTTGACGAGCATGATGTTCATGACCCCGACGCCGCCCACCAGCAGCGCGATGCCGGCGATCACGATCATGGCCGCGGCGACGCCACCGGTGATCTGCTGGAAGTTGCGCAGCAGTCCCTCGCTGGTGAAGGTCGCGAAGTCGTTTTCCTGGTTCGGACGCAGGCCGCGGCGTGAGCGCAGGATTGCGGTCTCCTGCTCGATCAGCGCGTGGAAGTCCTCCGCCCGGCGCGGGACGGTGGCAATGTGAATGGTGTCGCCGCCGCCGTTCTTGACCTCGGGGAACTGCTGGTCGAAGGTGGAGATGGGGATCGCGACGAAGTTGTCGTTGCTGCCGCCGAAGGCCGAGCCCTTCTTCTCGAACAGGCCGATGACGCGATACGCCTGCCCGCCCAGGGTCAACTCCTGGTCGATCGGATCGCGCAGCGGGTAGAGCGCGTCCGCCACGTCGGTTCCAATCACGCAGACGTGGGCGGCGTGCGTCACGTCGGCGTCGGTGAAGAAGCGGCCATCCTGGATGTAGTGGGTGTTCGCCACCGAGTAGTCGGGCGTCGCGGCGAGCAGGATCGGGTTATTCGCCTCTTCGCGGCCAGCGCGGATCGGGATGTTGCCGAAGATGTAGCGTTCCGCGGAAACGGCCGCAGCCAGCGTCGCCAGGCGCTTGAGCGCCTGCGCGTCCTCGATGGTCAGATCGCGACGGTTGCGCTCTTCCTCGCGTGCGTCGTCGGGGCCAAAGCGCGGCTCGAACTTCTGGAACTGGACCAGGTGCGCGCCGAAGGACGTGAACGCTGCGGTGATCGTGTTGTTGAAACCCACCACGAAGCTGACCATCATGATCACGGTCGCAACACCCGCCATCACCCCGAGCAGCGTCAGGAAGCTGCGCAGCTTCTGCGTGCGCATCGCCACCAGCGCGAAGCCCATGTTCTCGGACCAGTTGATGCGGAAGCGGGCGCGGGCCATCAGTCGGACCGCAAGGCATCGACCACGGCCAGGTTCGAGGCGCTGCGCGCGGGCCAGTAGCCCGCGATCAGCCCCACCACCACGGACAACAGCAGGCCCATGATCACCGTGGGCGGCGTGACGCTCGCCGGGAAGTCCAGCAGGCCGCGCACGCCGAGCGCCGCGAGGGCGCCGAACAGCACGCCGACCACGCCGCCCAGCATCGAAAGCAGCGCGGCCTCCAGCAGAAACTGGCGGCGGATGTCACGCTTGCGCGCGCCCATCGCCCTGCGCACGCCGATCTCCTGCGTGCGCTCGGCCACGGACACCAGCATGATGTTCATGATCACGATCCCGCCCACGCCGAGCGAGACCGAGGCGATCAACAGCGTCAGAATGAAGGCCGCGGCCGAGATCTGCCGCCACAGCACCTGCAGCGCCTCGGCGGTGACGACGCCGAACGGGTCCGGGGCCCGGAAGCTGGTATGCCGGAGCGCACGGATCACCGCCCGCACCTCGTCCACCGAGGCCTGGAGCCCGGCGACGCCTCCGCTCGCCTTGATCAGCAGGTCGATCGACTCGCGCGCGCCAAAGACGTGGCGGAAGGACCGGATCGGGATGAAGACTTTTTTGTCGCGCTCCTCCCCCAGCGTGCGGCCCTGCTTCTCGAGAACGCCGATCACGCGGTAGGGCGCGCCGTTCACCAGGATCTCGCGACCGACCGGGTCGAGCTGCTGAAACACCTCGTCCTTTACGTCGGCGCCGATGATCGTGACGGCCTGCGCCCTCTCGTCTTCCATCGCTGTGAAGTACCGGCCCGCGATGATATCCAGGCGCAGCATGGGCCCGAAGTTGGCCGTGGTGCCCTGCACCTGGACGCCGCTCAGCTTGCGATCGCGGAACTTGACGGTGGTGTTCCCGTTCGCCTGCGCCGCCACGCCGTCCGCGAGCTTGAGCGTGCGCGAGGCGGTGACGTAGTCGTTCCAGTCCAGGTTCTTGCGCTTCAGGGCATCCAGGAACTCCTCACGCGAGCGGATGATCCCGAATTTCGTGACGACGTAAACGTCCGGCGCCAACTGGATCACCTTCTCCTGCACGAAGCCGTTGAGGCCCGAAATCACGGACACCACACCCACCAGCGTCGCCACGCCGATGATCATCCCCAGCAGCGTGAGAAAGCTCCGCATCCGGTTCGCGCGCATCGCGCGCATGGCCTCCGAGAACAACTCCGTCCAGGGCATAGTCAGGATCGGGGGGGGCCTGGTCTGGAGGCCGCCATTTCTACTTTTTCTCCTCCGGGGCGTCTTTCTTCTTTTCTTCCAGCTTCACGGGATCGTCGGGCTTGAGGCTGCGCAACGCCTTGAAGGGGCCGGTGATCACCGTCTCGCCACCCGAGAGCCCCGAGAGCACCTCGAGAGACAGCTCGCCCAGCAGGCCGGTCTTCACCTTGACGAAGCGGGCCTTGTCCTTCTCCATCAGGTAGACGCCCTCTTCGTCACGCGGCGCACCCGGCTTCAGCGTCTCGCCCGGCTTGCGCTCCAGGTCGCGCACCACCAGCGCCTGGATCGGGACCACGATGGCCTGCGCGACGAACCCGGTGAGGATGTCAGCTTGCACGGACAGCCCGGGCTTGATGCCCTCCGGCGGATCCTTGATCTGGATCTTCACCTTGAACTTGATCGCCTCGTTGCTCGTGGCACTGTTCTTCACGATCGGGCTGCTGCCCACTTCCGTGACGATGCCGTGGAAGGTCTGGTTCGGATAGGCGTCGATCCGGATCAGCGCCTCCTGCTCGAGCTTCACCGACGGGATCGAGGTCTCGTCCACCTCCATCTCGGTCTCGACGATCGACATGTCGGAGACCTGGAGCAGCACGGTGCCCGGCTGGTTCAGCACGCCCACGACCGCCACCTCGCCTTCCTCGACGCGCTTGGCGGTCACGATGCCGTCGATGGGCGCCCGCACCGTGGTCTTCGAGAGCTGGTCCTGAGCACCTTCGAGGTTGGCCCGCGCCTGCTCGACGCGACGCTCGGCCGATGCGGCCGACGCGAGCGAGGTCGCGAGCGCCGTGCGCGCCCGGTCCAGGTCGGCCTCGGGGATGATGCCCGCCTCGCGGTTCTGCTCGGCGCGCTCGAAGTCGGCCTTGGCCTGCCCGGCGCTGGCGCGCGCCGAATCGGCCTCGCGCTGCAGGGCCAGCAGCGAGGCCTGGCTGCTCTTCGCCGTGCTGCGGCTGTTGACGGGGTCGAGCTGCAGCAGCAACTGCCCCTTCTTCACCGCGTCGCCCTCCTTTACCGCGATGTGCGTGACCTGGCCCGGAATGGTGGCGGAGATGTCGACCTTGCGCTGGGCCTGGACCTTGCCGTTGGCCGAGACTTTGGCATGCAGGTCGGCGCGAGCGACCTTCTCGACCTGCACTTCGGTCGGCTTCGGCCCGCGGTGCGTGAAATACCAGCCCCCGGCCGAACCCGAAACCAGAACGGCTACGAAGATCGCGATCTTCTTGTTGCGTGTCACTATCTTGGAATCTCCCGTGGGATTGTACGGCTCCGGCCCTGCTGCGGTTCATAATTCAATGGCTTGAAGCCCCGAAGCCTAGCCGAGATGACGGATTGCCTCTCGCACGTGCATCGATGCGCCAGGTTCAGGAACAGCGACGACACGTCACCCTCGCGCTGGACGTCGTCTTGTCATACAGCGGCGAATCCGGGGATGCGATGTCCCAGATCCCACCCACGTCCGGGTGGCGCTCGAGGAGGTCGAACGAGAGGCCCTGGTCCGACAGCCAGCGGGCCGCGCACACGCCGCCGGGTCCCGTACCCACGATGGCGTAACGCTCGCCGCGATCCATCACGCCACGCATTATCCACGCTCCGCGTGAAACCATGACCGGCATCGAGCCGGCTCGACCCCCGGCGCTTCATCCGCGTCCATCGCAGCGGCATGCTGAACAGCGACGCGGTCAAGCAGGTGCAGCCGCTCTTCCACGGCGACTAGAGGTGCTGCTCCGCAGCGGCGCCAGCGTCGCAGTCGGGCGGAACGACCGCGACAGGCTGATGAAGGCGCTGGGCGGCCAGGTCCCTGGCCTCAGGACCAGGAGACCCGGTAGCGGCACACCTCGCCACCGCGAGCCCGACACTCTTCCTCGACGACCTTCGGGTGTTTGGCGCCGCACATCTCGAGCGCTCGGCGGTGCCAGCCCACGACCGTGGCGCAATCGGGAACGCTGAAGGTCTCGGCGTCGTGGGTCGTAAGCAGGGCCTCGTTTGGCCCGGTCCTCTGGTATTCGCGACGGCCCTTGTCGTAGTAAAAGGAATAGATCATAGGGGTGCGCTTGAGAAACGCATGCGGGTCGCCCGCGACCAGGAACTGCTTGTGAACTCCCGTCAGGTTCTTGTCCGCCGAGGCGACGCCGAGCTGTTCGAAGAAAGCCGCCTTGCCCCGACCCAGCTCCGCGACGATCGCCTCGTCGAAATGCTGGCCCAGCTCGAACGGATACCACTTGCTGGCGAGCAGGCCGCCCAGCTCGGCCCGCTCCAGTGTCGACAAGCGTCCGAGCACGCGCTCGACCCCGGGAGCCTGCGCGAGGTCCTCGACGAACGCGAGGCGCGACTTGAGGACGCTGCCCTTGATGCGCACGCGGGACATGGCCTGGAGTATAGGGTGCGATAATGGCTTCGCGATGATCGGCGAGACGCTTTCCCACTACCGCGTGGTGCGGCGCCTGGGTGAAGGCGGGATGGGCGAGGTGTTTCTGGCCGAGGATCTGCGCCTGCACCGGCCGGTCGCGCTCAAGATGCTGCGCGCCGAACGGGCCCGCGACCACGGGTCCATGAAACGGCTGCTGGCCGAGGCGCGCGCCGCCTCGGCCCTGAACCATCCCCACATCGCCGTCGTCTACGAGATCGACGAGGTCGAGCGCAACGGCGGTCTGGTGCGCTTCATCGCGATGGAGTACGTGGCCGGCGAGAGCTTCGCGGAGCTGGCCCGCCGCGGGGAGCTCTCGCTCGAGCGCGTCCTCGAACTCGGCCTGCAGGTCGCCGATGCGCTCGCAGAGGCGCACGCGCGGGGCATCGTGCATCGCGACGTGAAACCGACCAACCTGTCGCTCACCGACAGCGGCCGCGTCAAGGTGCTCGACTTCGGCCTGGCGCAGCAGTGCGCCCTGCCGGGCGAGTTGGATACCACCTGGACGCGCGAACCGGGGCGCGAAGCCGAGCGCGGCAGCCTGCTCGGCACGCTCGCGTACATGGCGCCGGAGCAGGCGCGCGGCCTGGACGTGGACGGCCGCGCCGACATCTTCTCGCTGGGCGCCGTGCTCTTCGAGCTGGTCTCCGGGCGCTCGCCCTTTGCCCGCGCCAACGCGGCGCTGACCCTCGACGCCACCCTGAACGGCGAGATCCCGCCGCTGGTGCCGCATCGGGCCGAGGCGCGGATCGGGGATCTGGAGAAGATCCTGCACCGGATGCTGGCCAAGGACCGCGAGCAGCGCTACCCCAGCATGCGTGAGGCCGCCGACGATCTGCGCGGCCTGCGCCTGGGGAGCTCGCCCGCCGCTGTTCCTGCCGCGCGCCCTTCACGGGCCGTGGCGGTGCTGGGCTTCCACAACATCACCAGGAACGGCGAGGACGACTGGATCGGCACCGGCATCGCCGAGACGGTGACGGCCGACCTGCAAGGCGTCGAGGGCATCGCCGTGATCACGCGCGCGCGCGTCCACGAAAGCCTGCGAGGGTTGGGCGCCAGCGAGCAGGACAATCTCGGGCTGGCCACGCGCGTGGGTCGCGCGCTGGGCGCGCGCTGGGTGCTCTCCGGTGGATTTCAGCGCGCGGGCGAATCGGTGCGCATCACGGCCGAGTTGCTCGAGGTCGCCACCAGCGCGGTGCTGCGGACCGTGAAACTGGACGGGACGCTCAGCGCGATCTTCGAGTTGCAGGACCGGATCGTGTGCGAACTCTCCGACAGCCTTCGCCTCGGCTTGCAGCCCGGCGAGCGTCTGGGCGACGACGAGACGCACGTGGTCGAGGCCTATGAGGCCTTCACGCGCGGGCTGATCAACGTCCGCGTGGAGAGCTTCGAGGGGCTCGATCGTGCGGTGCTGCTGTTCGAGCGGGCGGTGCGCCTCGACCCGTCGTACGCGCGTGCCCACGTCGAGCTCGGCTCCGCGCTGGCCAGCAAGGCTGACTACCTGGCCGTGCGCGAGTTGTACGAGCGCTCGCTGGGAAGCCTGCGACGCGCCATCGAGCTGAAACCCGACCTGCTGCGCGCGTGGCGCGAGATGGGCTGGGTGCTGGTGTCCCTGGGCCGTGAGGAGGAAGGCATCCAGGCGGTGGACAGAGCGCTCAGCCTCGACCCGGAAGACGCCGGCGCCCTGGGATCGATGGGCCGGGCCATTTTCGTCGGCCGAGCCGAGTTCCAGAGGGCTGCCGAGTTTTTCGATCGGGCCCTCACCAGCAACCCGCGAGGAGGCTGGTGGGCCCTCCAGCTCTCGCATTGCGCGGCGCTGCTGCGGCAGTTTCAGCGCGCGGAGACGGCGGCCCAGCGGGCCGTGGAACTTCAGGAGGCTTTCCTCTCGGGGCAGGGGGGCATCCGCATCGTGGGCGCCTACATGCGGCTGGGTCATCTCGCCGCTTTGCAGGACCGGCCCGACGAGGCGCTCGCCCACTTCGACCGGGAGCTCGCCTTCATCGAGCGGGCCGAGCACGCGCTGCGCGGGCGCATCTCCATCGAACTGCAGATGCGACGTGGCGCCGCGCTGCGGGCGCTGGGCCAGGAGCTCGAGGCAGCCAAGGCCTTCGACGCCGCCCTGGGCGCCTTCGACGAGCGCGTTCGGCTCGGCGCGGACGATCCCTTCACGCGCTACTACGCGGCAGCGGTGCACGCGCTGCGTGGAGAAACGGAGGAGGCCCTGGTCTTCCTCGAGAAGGCGGCCCGGGTGCGACGCCGCTTCACGGTGGCGCGCGCGCGGATCGAGCCGGAGTTCCAGGGACTGCGCGCGGAGCCCGCCTTCGCGGCGCTCGTCGGAAGCGCTAGGAATGAAGGCGGGCCTGGCGCGTTATCCTAGGCGTATGTTTCCCACGAGCCTCTTCAAGCTGAACCTGCCAACGACCAAGACAGCACTTCCCGGCCGAGCGGCCCCCATGGCGGTGCCCGAGCGGCACTTCGTGAACGGCCATCCGCTCACAGGGCCCTTCCCGGGCATGCAGACCGCCCTGTTTGGCCTGGGCTGCTTCTGGGGCGCCGAGCGAAAGTTCTGGCAGACGCCCGGCGTCTACAGCACCGCGGTCGGCTACGCCGGTGGTCTCACACCGAACCCGAGCTACGAGGAGACCTGCACCGGGCGGACCGGGCATGCCGAGGTGGTGCTGGTGGCTTTCGACCCGAAGCTGATCTCCTACGATGAGCTGCTGAGGATCTTCTGGGAGAGCCACGACCCGACCCAGGGCATGCGGCAAGGCAACGACGCCGGCACACAGTACCGCTCCGCGATCTACATCTACGATGACGCTCAGCGGCGCGCCGCCGAGGCCTCGCGTGACGCCTACCAGGAGCAGCTGTCGGCCGCGGGCTTCCCGAAGGTCACGACCGAAGTCCTGGCGGCGCCCGAGTTCTACTACGCCGAGGACTACCACCAGCAGTACCTCGCGAAGAACCCGAGCGGCTACTGCGGCATCGGCGGCACGGGCGTCAGCTGCCCGGTGGGAGTTCTCGAGAAGTAGCGCTAGCGGCCGGCGTCGAAGCGCAGCGTGAAGTCTCCGCCCGTGCCCGGCGAGGAGCCGGCGCCCTCGACGATGTTGACGCGGCCGCGCTGCAGGTAGATGCGCAGGCTGGCGCGCGTCTTGTCGCTGCCGAAGCCCGTGGTCACTTCGAGCTCGTAGTGGTCGCGGCCCACGTTCTTCCAGCGCCCCACGAGCGTGCTGCTTCGGGCGCCCCAGAGCGTAACCTGCCCGGCGCCGTTCTTCTCCAGGATCACGTGCAGCTTCTTGAGGTCCTCAGCCTTGGCGCGCGAGGGCTTGAGCGAGCCGCTGCCGGTCGCGTTCTGATCGAGGCTGAAGCCGCTGGGGTTTTCAACCAGGGGCGTCTCGGCCGGCGCGAGCGCGTCGAACACCGCCACGAAACGGCCCGACCTGGATGTGCCGCTCAAGTCGAGATGGATGAGCTCGCCCGCACGGATGGTCGCGGTTCCGGCCCCGTTGGCACGGGCGTCTCCCAGGGCGTCACTGACGCTCAGCCGCACCGCGTCGGTGCCAGAGCCCGACCAACGCCCCCGGAAACTGAAGGCAGCGGCGCTCCCCTGCAACTGCAGGCTGAGCTCCCCGGTCAGGCCCAGCTCGAGGCTGGCCGAACTCAAGGTCTCGGCCTGCCCAGCATGGCTCAAGCTCCCTTGACCCTTCGCCTCTACCCTCGTCTGCGCGGAGGCGTTCGAGGCTAGAAGCGGCACACACGACGCGACGAGGATCCTGCCGAGCTTTCGCATTGGTAGGGATCAGGCGCGGTGCTCTTGCGAGCCCGGGTTCCTGATCCCCCCTTTCAAACCGTGCGTGCCGATTTCCGGCACACGGCTTACCGATGGTCTTCTCATGTCGCATGCACCTCGCCTGGATAGCGGATCG
>JAQBHI010000196.1:0-24862 GCA_032127875.1 Acidobacteriota bacterium | reverse complement strand
GATGTCGGCGCCGGCCTCGAGGTAGAGCCGGTGGATCTTCTCGATGATCGCGGGCTGGGTGAGCGAGAGCAGGTCCGAGAAGCCCTTGAGGTCGCTCGGATGGTCCTCGAACTCGACCCCGCGGAACTCGGCCTCGCCCAGTTTCTCGCGCTGGATCATCGTGCCCATCGCACCGTCGATGACCACGATGCGCCGGGCCAGCAGCTCGCGAAGGCGTGTCTCGACCGGATTCATCGAGGCAAGTCTAGCAGGCTGGCCTCCTGGCTCCGGCCGCTATGACGGACTCTGGGATACGATGCCGGTGGGGCGAATCATGGAGGAAACGATGAGCCTGAGCGCTGCCATCCTACCCGAGTTCAATCACGAGATGGCGAACACGCGCAAGACGCTGGAACGCGTGCCCGAGGACCGCGGCGAGTTTCGCCCGCATCCGAAGTCGATGGCGCTGGGCCGGCTCGCGGGCCACCTGGCCGAGCTTCCGAGCTGGGTGGGCCCGACGTTGCAAGAGGAGTCTCTGGACGTGCACCCGCCGGGCAAAGAGCCCCAGACGGGCGCGGTGATGATCTCGCGCCAGGCACTGCTCGACACCTTTGACGGCCATGTGAAAGCGGCGAAGGCGACGATCGCAGCCACCAGCGACGCGGAATTCATGAAGCCGTGGACGCTGCTGAACGGGGGCAAGACGGTCTTCACCTTGCCGAAGATCGCGGTACTTCGCAGCTTCGTGCTCAGCCACTGCATCCATCACCGCGCCCAGCTCGGCATCTACCTGCGCCTCAACGACGTGCCCGTGCCGTCGATCTACGGCCCGTCGGCCGACGAGGGCGCGTTCTAGGCAGGCCACCGATCCGCAGTACCATCGACGCTGCGACTCGTGAGTCTGGAAGCAGTTCGGGTCTGGTGACTCGCGCGGCCTTCAAAGCCGTCTGGTCCGTCGCTAGCGCGGCGGACGGTGGGTTCGATTCCCACCCGCTTCCGCCATTCGTTGTTGAGACGAGAGGATTTGCCCACTTGGCACCCGGCATTCCGCGGATAGCCGTTGCCGCGGATGAAAACGCCTATCGTTTGCTGGCGTACGGGATCCCGGGCGCCGAGTTGATCGAGCTCGAGTCCCAGAACCACGTCCTACTCGAGCGCGAACCCGCCTGGCGGCGCTTCGGCAAGACCGTTCTCGCCTCTAGGCAGGCATCAGTGCGCCGCGAGCGCGCGCTCGATCGCGGATCGAAGCGCGTCGTAGTCACGGCGTGCGCTCGCGTCCTCTGCGTTCGGCGAGTAGATGCCACCGGGGTGCACGTGCCTCACCACTCCCCGGCGATCGATGAGCAGCGACGACGACGTGAAGGCCGCCCCCGGGACGCGGTCGAGCCACAGACGGCGCAACGCCGACCAGTCGTCGTCGACGGCGACCGGGAACTCGAAACCATAAGCGGCCGCGTGTTTCCGGACCTCCTCGACCGTGGTTGGCCGCGGCCGCGGCTTGGGCGTGTACATGCCGATCACCACCAACCCGCGCGGCCCGAACTCCTCGTGCAGCGCCGTTAGCGCGGGAGCGGTCGCGCTGCAGTACGGGCAACCCGCGTCCATGAAGAATCGCAGCAGCACGACCTTGCCGCGGAGATCGGCGAGCTGCAGCGGGCCGCCCTGGACCCACTGGCGCGCAGGCCACTCCGGAGAGGGCGCACCGACGAGCGCGGCGCCCTGGCCGCTCATCGTGGGCGCGGCCGTGAACACGATCGCGAGCAGCACCGGTAGGACCACGCTGGCATTGTAGACAGCGCGTCCACCCCCGCCTAGAGGCCCAGCCGCAACCAGATCCGGACCGCGCGCGGCGGCTGGATCGCGATCACGCGGCGGAAGCACGGTCCGTGGGCGACGTCCTCTTCGACCCCATTCTTCAAACGAAACGACAGGCAGTTCTATCTGCGGCGAGGGCGACGGGGGGCCAAGGAAAAGGCTTGCCGTCCCTCCCCAACTCTCCCACCACCCATCCGAAGGCTCCGGCGTGGTCCCTGGTCCGGCCGAGAGAAGCGATTCGTGCCTCCCAAGGCTCCTTGAGCAGGTCGTGGGTTCAAGTCGCACCGTCGGCTCCAAACTACGGCGCGCCCTCGCGGTCGTCCTCAGCGCCCGCCAGCCGGCACCGAGACGTCCACCCAGGCCAGGTGGTGGTCGCTCGCGGGATCCGGGTCGGACACGAGTGCCGCGAGCGGGTCGCCCGCGGCTGGCCAGAAGATGCCGCTGCCGACGATCTTGAGCCCGACCGACGGCAGCACGTAGTCGGCGCGGCCGAAGCCGACGGTCGTGGTCTCGTCGGGCCTGGAGGAGCGCGGGTTCGAGGCCGCGGCCCCCGGGCTCTTCGGCCGCGGGTCCTGGAGCCGCGGGTGTGCAAGCAGTTGCCGGATCGCCGGTTGGCCGTACGGCGCCTCAGCGTCGGGATCCGCGTTCATGTCGCCCATGACGACGCACAATTCGCCCGCGGCGAGGCCGCCACGCCGTCCGGCGTCGTCCGGAATGTACGCCGCCTTCTCGCCGCCGCTCACGTAGTCGGCGAGCAGCCGTATCTCGTCGAAGTTGCGGCGGCCGTTCCAGTCCTCGGGCCCGTCGAAGACGATCGGCGTCGGGTGCGCGGCAATCACGTGGACGAGCTTGCTGCCGATGCGGAGCGGGACATCCCAATGGCTCTTGCTCGACAGGCGGAGCACTGCGACCTCGGCGGGGGAGTACCACGCCGGCCGACCGCCGGCGCCGTCCGGCAGCAGCGCCCCCGGCACGTCTCGCCACAGCAGCTTCTGGAACGTGCGCACGGCGCCCGTGGCCAGCGGATAGCGGCTCATGAGCGCCATGCCGTATTGGCCGGGGTAGCGGCCGAAGCCGTACGCGTCGGCCGGCCCGTCGCTCTTCCCGTCGTTGTCCAGGTCGAGGCCGCTGGGGACGCCCGTGTTGACCGGCGCCTGGAAGACGTACGGGTAGTCGAGGGCCGCCTGGCCGTTCTGCGGAACCGCAAGGTAGCGCTCGAGGAACAGGCGCGCGGGGCCATCGCCTGCGTCGATCTCGTTCAGCAGCAGCACGTCCGGCTGCACCCGCTGGACGATCTCGGCGGCCTTGCGCAACTGCGGGTGGCTGCCGCGGCCCTGGGCGTCCACCGCGTCGAGCTTGTCCCGGCCGAGCTCGAACACGTTGAACTGCGCGAATCGCACGCGCGTATCTCCCGCCGGCCCTGCTGCGCCGGCCACCAACAGACCCGCCACCAGCACGCCCCACGCCATTCGCCACCTCTTCCCGGATCCTCCCCCGCAGCGGGAGTCCAAGCCGTCACCCGAACTCGTGCGTTGCGGCGTCCGTGGCTCAGCGCCGGGCCTTGACGTCGGGGTGCGGATCGGCCACAGGCGGTTCTATCCACGGCAACGGCGACGAAACTCAGAGGGATGGGCTTCCGTCCCCCCCAACTCTCCCACCACCCATCCGAAGAGCGATTCGTGCCTCCCAAGGCTCCTTGTCGACCTTGGATGCAGACGCTACCCCCCTCGCGACGGGCCTGTCAAAAGGCAATCGGCAGAAGGACCTGCTTGGGCGGTAGCGCCCTCAGCCCGTGATTCCGATCTCCCGTCCTTCGGCGTCCAGCGGCACCCGCACCACCTCTGCGAGGCGAGCGGCATTCGACTCCTGGCTTCTCCGGCCGCTCAGTATGCGTGCTTGGCCGCTACTGCTTGCCCTCACGTACTTGAGCGTTGGAATCATCGGAGGATGGCGGCGCGGTTAACCGAAGGCGGGGAGCTTCACCCCGTCAAGAAGGAAAGCGCGTGGCCAAACAAGAGGCTCAGTCGGCTCGGCCGCCGGGCTGCGGTACACTCGGGCTGGCCGTGCATCCGGATGCGCCGCCCCCCTTTTCCCTTTTTTGGAAGGTGTCCTCATGAAGAAGATCCAGACGCTGACGCTGCTCGCCCTTCTGCCGGCCGTGCTCGCGCTCGCCCAGGCGAGGCCGGCCCCGAAGCCGGCCGCGATCGACGGCAAGGCCCTCATGGACCACATCGAAGTCCTGGCCTCCGACGCCTTTGAGGGCCGCGCGCCCGGGACGGCCGGCGAGGAGAAGACGGTCGCCTACCTGATCGAGCAGGTGAAGAAGATCGGCCTGCAGCCGGGCAACCCCGACGGCACGTACGTCCAGAAGGTGCCGCTCGTCGGAATCACCGGGGTGCCGGCTAGCCCGCTCACCTTCGCCAAGGGCGAGAAGAAGCTCGAGCTCGCCTGGCGCGACGATGCGGTCGTGTGGACCAAGCACGTGGCCGACTCGGCGAGGATCGACGACTCCGAGGTCGTTTTCGTCGGCTACGGCGTCGAGGCGCCGGAGTTCCGATGGGACGACTACAAGGGCGTCGACACCAAGGGCAAGACGCTGCTGATGCTGGTGAACGACCCGCCCGTCCCCGATCCGAAGGACCCGAGGGCGCTCGATCCGAAGCTCTTCGGCGGCAAGGCCATGACCTACTACGGGCGCTGGACGTACAAGTACGAGGAAGGGGCGCGCCGGGGGGCCGCGGCCGTGATCTTGATCCACGAGACCGGCCCGGCCGGCTACCCGTTCTCGGTCGTGCAAGGAAAGACGGCGGAGCAATTCGACCTCGTAACGCCCGACAAGAACATGGGGCGCGCAGACCTCGAGGGCTGGGTCACGCTCGACAAGGCGAAGGCTCTCTTCGTGCTGGCGGGCCAGGACTTCGACGCGCTCAAGCGGAAGGCAGCAACCCGCGACTTCCACCCGGTGTCGTTCGGAGTCGGCGCCTCGATGAAGATCGAGAACAAGCTGCGGACCATCGACTCGAAGAACGTGGTGGCCAAGCTGCCCGGCAGCGACCCGGCCCTGCGCGACGAGTACGTCGCCTACACCGCGCACTGGGACCACTTCGGCGTCGGCGAGCCGGTGAAGGGCGACGCAATCTACAACGGCGCGCTCGACAACGCGAGCGGCACGGCCGGCCTGCTCGAGGTGGCGCGCGCCTTCATGCAGGCCAAGCCGGCGCCCCGGCGTTCGATCCTGTTCCTGTTCGTGAGCGCCGAGGAGCAGGGCCTGCTCGGCTCGCAGTACTACTCGGTGACGCCGCTCTACCCGCTGGCCAAGACGGTGGCCAACGTCAACATGGACGTGATCAACATGTACGGCAGCACCAAGGACGTGGAGATCGTGGGCTGGGGCGCCTCCGACCTCGACGCGGTGGCGCGCGAGGTGGCCGCCGCGCAGGGACGCGTGATCAAGCCGGAGACGGAGCCCGAGAAGGGCGGCTACTACCGCTCCGACCACTTCAACTTCGCGAAGCAGGGCGTGCCCGCGCTGAACGCGGGCGCCGGGGTCGACTACGAAGGCCGGCCGCAGGGCTGGGGCCAGCAGAAGCGCGACGAGTACACCGAGAAGTACTACCACTCGCCCCAGGACGACATCAAGAGCGACTGGATCACGAGCGGCGCCGTCCAGGACTGCGAGTTCTACCTGGGCGTCGGCTACCGGGTGGCGAACGCAGACAAGTACCCGGAGTGGGCGCCCGGCAACGAGTTCCGGTCGACGCGCGAGAAGATGCTCCAGGGCAAGCGTTGAGCGCGGCGGGGCCGCTCGCCCCGCTGCTGGCGGCCGCGGCGCTGACCCCAGGGCCGGGGCCGCGAAGCCCCGCGCGGGTGACCACCGACCCCGCCCGATACCAGCTCGACGCCGTCCATTCCCCCGACGGATCTCGCCTCGCCTACTTCTCCAACCTCAAGGGCGTTGAACGGAGAACTTCGACGTGGGCCCCGACGGGCGCCTACTGTTCCGGGGACCTCAGGGCCAACTGCAGTCGCACGATCCCGAAAGCGGCAAGACGCAGGCGCTCGCGATCTCGTCCTTCAGCGAGAGCCTGAGGCGCCGAGGACCAACACAGACCCTTCTGTCCGTGTTCTTCGATTGACGCGATCTTGCGCTCCGTCGGCTGCGTGGCGGTCTTCGGCCTCGGGGCTGTGCCGGTCAGGCTCCGGTGGCCTTCGAGACCTCGAGACGCGGCTCGACCACCACCTCGGCGCGCACGGAGCGGCCGATGAGGCACGCCGCGTGCGCGTCCCGCATGGCCTGCGCCGCGGGCTCCACCGCCGCCTCATCGCCCAGGACGATCGTGGGCCGCAGCACCACCCGCGTGAAGCGGAAGCCGTCGTCCACGAACTCGAGAAGGCCCTCCGCCTCGCTGCGGTAGGCCCGCAGCGGAAGGTGCTGGCGTTCCGCGAAGTGGACGAAGGTCGTCATCGTGCAGAGGTCGATGGCGGCGACGAACAGGTCTTCCGGCGTCCATCGCCCCGCCTCGCCCTTGAATTCAGGAGGGCTCGATACCGGAAGCGTGGGCTTTCCCGCAGCGCCCAGAGCGCCGGAGCGCCCGGACGTCCACTCCGCAGAGGTCCGGTACGTGAACGACTTGTGACGCGTCTTCGGCGGGACCGGTTCTGCCGTCTCGATGGTTTCGACTAGGGTCATGGTTCCTCCGGGGGTCAGAAATGCCGTGGGGCACAAGGGGCCGCCCCCGGAGGGAGGCGCTGCACGAAGTGCGCCAATGTTGCGTGCCGCGGCCGAAGCGCCCGGGCGCGCTCCCAAGGGGAAACAGGCCTGCGCTCATCCTACCCGCGCGCAAGGCTTGCGTTCGCGTCCAGGTACTGCGATGAACTTGCAAGCCCTACACGGTCCTTGGAGGGCCTACGAAGGACCGATTTGCCAGAATGGAGTTTTCTCGACCGACGAAGGAGGTCCTCATTGAAAGCCATCGAGACGAACACGGTCGGGGCCGACGGCGCGGTCGCCGGGCACCTGGGCGTGGGGATCTGGCGCCTCGCCGATCCCAGGATCACCCTCGCCTCGGTCGCGTCGCTGCTGGTAGGGACCGCCGCCGCGGCCCGGGAGGGACCTCTCTCGTGGACTTGGCTGGCGGTGACCGCCCTCGGGATCTTCCTCCTCGAGGTGGCCAAGAACGCCTCGGGCGAACTCGTCGACTTCGACTCCGGCACCGACCTCGCCGTCCTTCCCGAGGACCGGAGCCCCTTCTCTGGCGGCAAGCGCGTCCTCGTGGACGGCCTGCTCACGCGCGGGCAGAACGTGGGGGTGGCCGTCGCCTCCTACGCGCTGGGCGCGGCCGCGGGCCTCGCCATCGTGCTCTGGCGGGAAAGCGACGTCCTGTGGCTGGGCGTATTCGGAGTGGCCTGTGCCTTCTTCTATCACGCCCCGCCCGTGGCCTTGTCGTACCGAGGTCTCGGAGAGCTCGCGGTGGCCCTCTGCTATGGCCCGCTCATCGCCGCCGGCGCCTTCCTCGTGCAACGGGGAAGCGTCGACCAGATCGTCATCCTCGTTTCTCTTCCTCTCGGGCTGCTCATCGCCGCCTTCCTCTGGGTCAACGAGTTTCCCGACGCGAGAGCCGACGCGTCAGCGGGCAAGCGAACGCTGGTGGTTCGCCTCGGCCGGCCGCGCGCGAGCCGAGCCTTCGCCGTGCTCCTGGGCGTGGCGTTCGTCGGTCTCGCGTTCCTGCCCTCCGCAGGGGCGCCGTTTCCCGTCTGGCTCGGATTCCTCGGCCTGCCCTACGCAGTAGCCGCGGCTCGCCGCGTGCTCCGCCACCCCGAAGAGACCTCCGCGCTGATCCCGGCCCAGTCCTTCACCCTGCACGCGTTCCTTCTCTATGCCGTGGGCGTGAGCGTGGGGTTGGGTGTCGGTTGAGGTGTTCAGCCACGGGCCGAGCGCTCGCGGGACGGGCGCTCGCGAACGACCTGCGGGCGCCTGTCCCCAACCTCACGACGCTCTCGTCCCGTGCAGGCGGGAAGTACCCGTATCCGCGCGTCGGGCAGATCATCACGAACGGAGAACTCGTGCGCGCGCACGGGACGGCGGACATGCCAGCCTGGGGCGACGCTTTCAAGGCGACGAAGGGTGCGGAGGAGGCACGGTGCTGTAGACCTCCCGCCGAGCAGCCGACAACGTCGCTTGTTCCGCATCGCTGGGCATTGGCAGGGCTTCCCCCTCCGGTTCTTTGCTCCGCAGCGTCGCAGCTTCGAGAGATCGCCGCGATGGTTGCCGTTGCTTAGCGGTCCAGGGCTATGATTGCTGTAGGAGGACTTCGATGCGTCTCAATTGGCCGCTTGCGTGGGTTATCGGTGCGGGCCTTCTAATCGAGCCGGGGCTGGTCGGCGCCGCCGACCTCAAGATCGATGCGGCAGCAGCGGCAAAGGGACAGCTCACCTTCGGACGTTACTGCGTCTCCTGCCACGGGCCGAGCGCTCGCGGGGACGGGCCGCTCGCGAACGACCTGCGGGTGCCTGTCCCCGACCTCACGACGCTTTCGTCCCGTGCCGGCGGGAAGTACCCGTATCAGCGCGTCGGACGGATCATCACGAACGGGGAGCTCGTGCGCGCGCACGGGACGGCGGACATGCCAGCCTGGGGCGACGCTTTCAAGGCGACGAAGGGTGCGGAGGAGGCGACGGTCGCCGCTGCGATCCGCAACCTCAATCACTACCTCTGGTCCCTGCAGCAGCCGGGGACGTAGCCGCCCCGGCGGTTCGCGCTCGACTAGGGCTTGGCCTTATGGTCGTGGACCTTCGCGAGCATGTCGTCCTTGATCTCGTCCGGCTTGTGGCACTTCAGGCACGAAGCCTTTTCCGGCTTCGCGATGAGGCCGGCGGCCGTGGCCTTGGCCGGATCCTTCATGACGCTGAGCTTCATGTAGTCGGCACCATTGCCGTGGCACGCCTCGCAGTCGGCCGGCTTGTCCGCCAAGGCGTGCTTGGACTTTGCCCACGATTCGAACTGAACCTTGTGGCACATCTTGCTGCACTTGGCAGCTCCCACTGCCGCGTGCTCTGCTGCGGATGCGGGCGCCTGGCTGGCCACGGCGAGAACGGCCATTCCCAGAAAGGCAGCGAGTCTCTTCATGATCATGATGTATCTCCTGCTTGACGACCGAGAACGTCTGGCCACTTGTGGGGTCACCTCATGGGTGTGGGCGGCGGGACGACGACCTTGTAGTGTGATTGCAGGAACGCCACGAGATCGATGAGTTCACGCACGCTCATCGCCTCGCTGAAGTCGCCCATGCGTGAGAGTTGTCCGCTCTTGGCGTTCGCGGCGTGCGAGCGGAGCCGGTGCGAGGGGGCGATGATGGAGCCGGCCAGCTCGCCGTCGGTTTTCACATGGGGTACCTCGCCCCCCAATTCGACCGAAACGGGAGGCTCGGCCACAGGCGCGGGCAGATCGACGCCGGCCACGCTGTGGCACGCGTTGCACCTCATCGAGACGAAAACCGCCTGACCCTTGACGGGATCGCCGTCAGGAAGGTAGAAGCCAGCGGAACTCTTGGAATCCTCCGCGCACGCCATGCCCAAGGCGGCCAGGCTGGCAAGCGCCAAGCTTCGCGGCATCAGACACCTCCTAGCCACGGATCAAGAAGATCCGAGTACAAGCTAGAGCCGCCACTGCTTCCAGTCAAGAGGAACCGAAGCACTGGAGCATCCGCATCATGGCCCGCGCGCCATGCGGGAGCGCTCTAGAGAGGAGTTTGCCGAAGTCGCCGCCCGCGTGGCCCAAGGCTACGACTTGGACAGGACGACTTCCTGGACGTAGTCGACGGTTGTTCGTCCACGAGTGCTGACGCCGGCTTTACATGACCGCGGGAAGCCTTGAGGTGCTATCGGCGGGCGCTCACCGCAGATCCCCATTTCGACCACGCCGGAGAGCAGATCGACAAGATACGAGCCGGCGCCACGCCGCGCTGAAAGCGGCGTTGACCTGAGCGGGGGCGGTCGACACCCAGTGCGCGCGAATCGGTTGCGCGGCGCGCACCTTTACGTTTCTTCATCCTCCCGACATATGCGCGCAAGCCTCCCGGCCCATCTTGGGAACGAAGGAGGTCGGCATGAGCAAGACTTGGTCGAGACGGGCATTCTGGTGGGGCGGCGGCGCACTGGCGGCCGCGGCGGCGGTTTTCACGATGTCGCCGCGGGTGATGGCGTTCCATCGCGGCGCGGGCGGCTTCGGCGGACACCACGGCTTCGCCTTCCGGCTGGGCGATCCGGAACAGGCAAAGGACAAGGCCGGGATGGCCACGGAGTGGGTGTTGCGCACTGTGGACGGGACGCAGGAGCAGAAGCAGGAGGCGCGACGCATCAGCGATCGGCTGGTGGACGAGCTGCAGCCCCTGGCGGAACGGCACCGCGAACTCCGCGCGGCGCTCGTCCGCGAGTTCGCCAAGCCGGAAGTCGATCGCCAGGAGTTGGAGCGACTGCGGCAGGACGGGCTCGAGCTCGCCGACGAGGCGTCGCGGGCAGCAGTTTCGGCCGCCGGCGACTTCGCCTCCGTGCTGAAGCCCGAACAGCGCGCCGAGTTGCTGGAGTGGGCGAACCGCATGCACGGCCACTGAGCGAAGGGAGTACGATCCCCGCGATGGCCGAGCGCATCCTGCTGATCGACGACGACGCGGCCCTCGCGGGGCTCCTCACCGACTACCTGAAGCCCTCCGGCTACCAGGTCCACGCGGCGCCCACGGCGGCCGAGGGCCACAGGCAGCTCGCGGCGGGCGTGTTCGACGCGGTTCTCCTCGACGTGATGCTGCCCGACGGCGACGGCTTCACGGTGTGCCAACAGATCCGCGCCAACTCGGGCGTTCCGATCCTGATGCTGACGGCACGCGGCCAGGACGAGGACCGGATCGTCGGCCTGGAGCTCGGCGCCGACGACTACCTGGCCAAGCCCTTCAATCCCCGCGAGCTGCTGGCTCGGCTGCGCGCGATCCTGCGGCGCCGACGACCCGAAGCGGGGCGCAGCGTCGCGATGCGATTCGGCCGCCTCGAGATCGACCGCGACGCGCGTGTCGTCAGGGTCGACGGCGAGGAGCGCTCCATCACCTCGTACCAGTTCGACCTGCTGCTCGTCCTCGCGCAGTCGGCGGGACGCGTGCTGAGCCGCGAGGCGCTCATGGAGCGCGTGCGCGGCGACGCCCTCGAGGCCTTCGACCGCTCGATCGACGTCCACATGTCGCGGCTGCGGGCCGCCATCGAAGACGACCCGAAGCGGCCGCGGCGCATCCTCACGGTGCGGGGCGCCGGCTACGTGTTCGCGAAGAAGCAGGACGCCGACTGATGCGGCGCCTCTCTCACCAGATCTGGCTCACGGTCGTGGCGGTTCTGGTGTTGTTCACGCTGCTCGTCTCGACCGCGTGGTTCTTCTCCCCCGCAGCCGACGCCGAGCACGACCTGCAGGCCGGCCTCGCCGAGACCCTCGCCGGCCTGCTCCCAGGGCCCGATCGGCCGACTGCAGAGCTGCAGGCGGCCGTGGCCCGGCTCGGCAAGCCCTTGGCGCTCGACGTGGCCGTCTTCGCCCCCGACGGCACGTGGCTCGCCGGCGTCGGCCGCGTGCTGCCGCCGCCGTCGTCCGGGCCAGGACCGACACGCTGGGTTCGCGGGCGCGGCCGCGGCCTCACGATCACGCTGCGCCTTCCCGATGGACGCTTCCTGGCAGCCCGCCGTCCCCACGGACCGGTCCAGGCCCACGCGTTCTTCTTGGGTCTGCTCGGCCTGCTGGCCCTTGCGGTCGCCGTGGGCGCGTGGCCGCTCACGCGCCGGCTGACCGGCCGCCTCGAACGGCTGCGTCACGGGGTCGAGGAGTTGGGCCACGGCGAGCTGAGCGCGCGCGTCGCCGTCGAAGGCCGCGACGAGATCGCGGGGCTCGCCGAGAGCTTCAACCGCGCCGCCGGGCGGATCGAGGATCTCGTCGGCTCGCAGCGCCGCATGCTGGCCTTCGCATCCCACGAACTGCGCTCGCCCCTCGCGCGGCTGCGCGTGTCCCTCGAGATGCTGGCCGGCGACGAAGCACTCAAGACCGGCGCCGCCCACGACATCGCCGAGCTGGACGGCCTGATCGGCGAGCTGCTCGAGACGAGCCGCGTCGAGGCCCTGGGGGCCGCTCGCTCGGAGCACGTGGACGTGCTGGCGCTCGTGGCCGAGGAAGCGGCGCGCGTGGCTCTCGAGGCGAGCGGAGATGCGGCCATCGTCAGGGGCGATGCGCGCCTGCTGCGTCGCCTGGTGCGCAACCTGCTCGACAACGCCCGGCGTCACGGAGGCGGCACGGCGATCGAGGCGCGGGTTGCGACGCTCGCGGGAGGCGGCGCCCGCCTCGAGGTCGCGGACCGCGGCCGGGGCGTGGGCGAGTCGGAGCGCGAACGGATCTTCGAGCCGTTCTACAGGCCCGCGGGCAGCCCGGAGACGGGCGAAGGCTACGGCCTGGGCCTGGCGCTCGTACGCCAGATCGCGCGCGCGCACGGCGGCGACGCGCGCTGCCTGCCGCGAGACGGCGGCGGCAGCGTCTTCCAGGTCACGCTGGGCTGAGGAGCCGCCGCTGGTCCGCGCGGATCGGCGCGTCGTTGATGCTCGCATGCTTGATTGGTTTCGCTTGGCTCACGACTCTAGCCCAAGAGGAGGCGATACAATTCGGCCAGTGTTCGGTACAGGCAATCGCGCGACCGCAGCGCTCACGATGACCATGTTCCTCGCCGCGGGCACTGCCTTCGCCGAGGAGTGGCACGAAGCCTACCGGATCGGCGTGGAGGCGCTGGCGCGCGGCGACAATCAGCGCGCGGTCGAGAGCCTGAAGCGGGCCATCGCGCAGCGCCCCGAGCCCGGCCGCAACATCGTCACCTACGGCACGAACATCCAGGCGCGCTACTTCCCGTACCTGCGCCTGAGCGAGGCCTATCTCGCCCTTGGCGAGTTCGACGCCGCGCGCGAAACGCTGCAGGCTTCGGCCGCGAGGAACCGCGAGCCGGCCGAGGAGCGGCGCCAGCTCGAGGCGCGGCTCGAGAGCGCGGTCGCGCCGCCGCGACTCCCACCGCCGACGCTTGCCGCGGCTCCGCCGCCCATACCGTCGCCCCCGCCCTCGATTGTCGCGCCGAGCGTGGCGCCGCCAGAGGTGACGACCCCTGCGACGCTGCCGGCGCCGACCGCACGCTCGACTCCGCCGCCGAGCCTCGTGGTGGCCCCCTCGGCCGGACCACGGGCGACAGCCGCGCCCGCGCACGTGACACTGGAGCCGTCGTCCGGGCTTCCCGCGGCGGGTGCTTCGGGCGCGGTCGAGGTCGTCTCGGAGCCTCCGGGCGCCGTGACCTACCTGGATGACGAGCCGATCGGCTCCACCGACCAGGAGACGGGCCGGCTCGTGAAGACTAAGCTCCGGCCCGGGCGCCACCGCGTCCGCCTCACGCTCGCGGGCTACGACGACGTGGTGCGCGAGGTGGACGTGCCCGCCGTCGGGAGCGTCGCCTTCTACGCGACGCTGAAGATGCGCACGGCTACGCCGAGCGGCGCCGGCACGGGCGTCGTGGCCTTCGGCGTCGTCGCGCTCGCGCTCGTCGCCGTGGTGGCCTGGATGGCGTTACGCAAGCCCGCGACCCAGGCTCCAGTCTGGTCGGCGACGCCCGCGGCTTTCGCGAAAGCGACGCCGTCCGGCCACGCGAATCCCGGGGCGCAGCGCGACGCGCAGGGCCAGGAGTGGTTTGGCGAGTTCCGGCTGATCGAGGTGCTCGGTCGGGGCGGCATGGCTTCCGTCTACAAGGCGGAGCGGAACGGCGAGCTGTCCGCCTTGAAACGGCCGCTCGCGAGCTTTCTCGACGACGCCGACTTCCGCGAGCGCTTCTTGCGCGAGGCCGAGATCGGTCGGACCCTCAACCACCCGAACATCGTGCGCATCCTCGGGCGTGGCAACGTGGAAGAGGTTCCCTACTTCACCATGGAGCTGCTGCGGGGCCAGACGCTCCAGGCCTTCATCCGGGAAGCGGGTGGCGTCGAGCCCCGCACTGCGACGGCCATCGTCGCCCAGGTGGCCGAGGCGCTCGACTTTGCGCACACCAAGCACGTCGTCCACCGCGACCTCAAGCCGTCGAACATCATGCTGCTGCCCGACGGCACGGCCAAGGTCATGGACTTCGGGATTGCGCGGGCGCGCCGCTTCGAGGGCATCACCGCCACCGGCGCCTTTCTCGGAACGCCGGACTATGTCGCGCCGGAGATCATCGAGGGCCACGGCGCAGAGCCGCGCAGCGACCTTTATTCCTTGGGAACGGTCTTCTACGAACTGCTGACCGGCCAGCGTCCGTTCAGCGGAGAGACCGCCTTCGCGATCCTCAAGAAGCAATGCAGCGAGCCGGCCACTCCTCCCTCGCAGTTGCGCGTGGGGATCCCCGCCGAGCTCGACAGCATCATCCATCGGCTGCTCGCGAAGACGCCCGAGGGCCGGCATGCCAGTGCGGAGGAGCTCGTCGTCGCCCTGCGCGATTGGCTCAATCGCGCCGCCTGAGCGCGCGCCGTTTCAGACGATCGCGAGCCGCGCCACC
This sequence comes from Acidobacteriota bacterium, assembly GCA_032127875.1. Taxonomy (GTDB): domain Bacteria; phylum Acidobacteriota; class Vicinamibacteria; order Fen-336; family Fen-336; genus CADEEV01. Next base: position 10,496 of record JAQBHI010000196.1, on the reverse strand, counting down.
GCTGTCGGATTTCATCAAGTCGGTATAGACCGCCTCGGGGGCTCGGCTCCGCGGCGCCTGGGCCACACCGACGAAGCGCAGGAAGTCGGGTCTGAGCTCGCGGGGCAGGACGTTCTCCAGGTATTCGAGCGCCGTGCCCTTGAGCGAGGCGTCGCTGCCGCGGACGGCACGCTCGGCGATCCGCAGGGGCTCGCGCTCCAGGACCAGGGAGAGCAGCCGGAACACGTGCTCGAGGCGCGCCTCGCCATCCGGCGCGGGGCGCGTGTCCGCGGGCTCGGCCCCCAACTCCCGGCGCACCGCGGCGAAGATCGTGGCCGCGGGCAGGTGCAGCTCGGGGTTGCGGGCGGCGATGCCCGCGAGTGCGACGGCCGAGGCCGCGCGAACCTCGAACAACGGCTCGTCGATACCCCGAAGCAAGCCCTCGACCCCGCGCGGACTCGGTGCCGCCATGAGGATCCGCGGCAGGCGACGACGCACCACGGGGTCGGCACCGCTGTCGAGCAGCGTGTCGAGGAGTTGTCCCGCGTACTGCGGCGCCAGCTTGCGCAGCGCCCGCAGCACGTCGAGATACACATCGCTGCGGCCGAGCAGCGGCACCAGATGCGAAACCACTCCGGGATCCATGGCTTCGGGGCGCGCGAGCACGCCACGGATGCGTTCGGCGTCCTCGGAGCGCAGCTCGGCGATCGCGCGTAGTAGCGGGTCCGACGCGGTGTCGACCCGGGCGGGCCGTGGCGTGCGCGCCGGTGTCAGGTGCGCCTCCACCATCGTCAGGCGCGTCGTCGAGTCCGTGACATCCTCCAGCTCGAGGCGGACCTTGCCGGCCCGCAACGCCGCCGCCAGCGTCGTCACGTAGCCGCGGTGGAGCCGCGGCGTGAGGCTCATCGCCACGATGCTGAGGCCAACGGCGAGGCACAGCAGCGCCCGCTCGGGCGTGTCGAGCACGCGCAGGGCCGTAAGCGTCGCGGCGCCGCCCAAGAGCGCCCCCAACTTGTCGAAGCCCACGTCGACGAGCTGCTTCGTGGCGCGCTTCTCCGCGTCGGGCAGCGGCGTGTACAGGAGCTCATAGCCGGAGCGGAACAGCGAGTTCGAGAGCACGTCGTGGCAACCGCGGCCCAGCGCCGCACTCCACAGGCGCAGATCGACCAGGCCGATGATCGCGGCGAGCGCGACCACGAGCGGCCGGAGGGCGACCGTCCCAGCCAGCCCGAGACCCTGAAGTGTCGGGCGCACCAGGAGCGTCTGGCCGAGCAGCGCGAGCAGGCCCATGGCCGTCTGATAGGCGGCGAAGAACGACATCAGCTCCGGGCCCGGCGCCAGCGAGGCGGCCGCGCGCGACTTCAGCACGTAGTCGAGCACGGCCGCGGCGACGGCGCCCAGGGCCACGAGCAGCGCGAGCAACTGCAGATAGGGGACCGAGCGCAGCGTGGCGAAAGGCAGCGTGTTGGCACTGGCCGGCGGCGCCGGCACGGCCGGGGCGTCGCCGGCGAAACGGACGATTGCGACGACCGCGGCCACATCAATGGCTGCGGTGAGCAGCAGCATCGTCGCAACCGGAATCGTGCCGGCGACGGCGAACGCCAGCACGCCGCCGATGACGCCGCCGAGCGAGGCGCCGAGCGTGAGGTGGTTGACGACGTGCTTGGCCGTCCAGGGATCGAAGCGCTCGTTGACGACCGACCAGTAGCCCGAGAGCAGCGTTCCGCCAGTGGCAGCGATCTGGAGGTAGACGAGCACCGAGGCCAGGCGCGGGGCTGATTGCGTGATCACGAAGCTCGCGAGTAGCAGGGCGGCGTTGAGCCCGACCAGCGCCGGCACCACCTGGCGCGGCGTGCGCGTCGTGAGCAGCCGGCCGACGACGATGGCGACGACGACGGAGAGCAGCGCCGAGCCCATCATTACCAAGGGCAGCGCCGTCGCCGGATGATTCGAGAGGAAGAGCGCATCGCGCGTCGCCTTGCCCGTGACTTGCTGAGCCACCAGGAAAGCGGCCGCGAGTGCTCCCCAAAGCACGTCGCCGCGGCGGTCGGGGAGCGGCTGCACGCTGCCGTTATACTACGACCGTGCGCGTGACCGGCCTGCTGCTCGCGGCGTTGCTATGCGTCTGTTTCGAGGCGGAGGCCCAGACCGGCAACGTCTTCACCCGCACCGGCTCGGGCGCGCGCGCCGCCGGCATGGCCAACGCCTTCATCGGCATCTCCGACGACGGCACGGCCGCCTCCTGGAACCCGGCGGGTCTCGGGCAACTTCGCAAGCCCGAGCTTTCCGTCGTCACCACAACGCTCGGCCAGTCGGTTGGCTTCGCGGGCTACCGGACCCGCGACGATCTCGCGGTCTTCACGCCGATGACCGCGGCCTATAGCAGCACGCACCTCGATTTCGCGAGCCTGGCCCTGCCCGCGACCTTCTTCGGCAAGCCGGTCACGTTTCAAGCGGCCTGGCGGCGTCTCTACACCCTCGACTTCCGGCAGAACAACGTCACGATCGCGACGCCGACCGGCCCCGACGGGCCGCCACCGCTGCGTGTCGACCTGAACCTGGACACGGTGGGCGGCATCGACGTGGTATCGATCGCGGGGGCCGTCAAACTCACGCCACGCGTCGCGATCGGCGCTAGCTTCAACCAGTGGCGGGGCGACTGGAGGGAGAACGCGGCCGTCAGCCTGACGCCTCTCGAGGCACCCGGCCCGCCGCTCTTCGCGATGGAGAGCGGGGCAAACCACCTCGACGGGCACGGTTTGGGCCTGGGCCTGATGTTCACATACCCGCGTTGGAGTGTGGGGCTCGTATATCAAAGCCCGCTCCGCGGCGACTTCTCGGCCAATACCCGGGGTCAGACCAGCCGCGACCCGCAGCCTCCGGGAGCGCTGGCCGAGGGCGAGGTGCGTCTGCCGCAGGCCTTCGGTGCCGGGGCTGCCTGGCGCCCCACGCCTGCTTGGACCGTCGCCTTCGACCTGACGTGGGATCAGTGGACCGAAACGCTCTTCACGCCGAAGGGTGGCCCGACGATCAGTCTCTTCGACGGTTTGCCGAAGGCCCTCTCGGGGACGCGGGACACGCTCTCGGCCAACGCCGGAGCCGAGTGCCTCTTCCACGGCGAGGGCTTCGTCGTGCCGCTGCGCTTCGGGGTCGCATTGGAGCCCCAAGGTCCGCGCAGCGCGTACACGCGCGATCCCGTGAACTACGTGATGCTCGCGGCCGGGACCGGCTACAACACGAACTCTCTGAAGTTCGACGCCGCCCTTCAGTATCGCTGGGCGCACTTCCAGGACGGCACCGACTTCGGCATCGGGGACGGAGGCCCGTACCTGCCGCTCGCGGTCGGAGAGCACAGCGTGAAGGAGTGGCGCGTGAAGCTCTCGCTCATCGTGCGCGCCGCCGACACCGAGAAGCTGCAGCGCCGGCTGAAGAAGATCTTCGGCGGCGGCTAGCGCAGCAGGCCCCAGCCTCGCGACCCGACTGGGACCCAAGCAGGAACAGCTTCAGGCGGGAGCGTTTGACCCGGCCGCACCGGAGGCGTAGGGTGTTGGCCAATCACCCGAGCGAGGCCGAATCAGCCGTGGCCAGCGTGCCCAAGAGACGGACGCCCGTGCCTTCGCAGTCCCGCCGCCGGCCTCCAGCCGGTGCTCGGGCCCCGACGGGGCCGGGCTCGATCCTGGCCGAGACAGTCGCCGACGCCGTCATCACCATAGACAGGCATAGCCAGATTCTCTTCGTCAACGAGAGCGCTTCGAGGATGTTCGGCTACACCGCCTCGGAGATGCTGGGCCGCAGCCTCACCATGGTGATGCCCGATCACCTGCGGCAGCGTCACGAGGCGTCCCTGGCACGCTACGTCGACACCGGGCGCCGGCATCTCGACTGGCGCGCCGTGGAGCTCGTGGCCCGTCACAGGAGCGGCCGCGAGATTCCGGTGGAGATCTCCTTCGCAGAGTCCAGAGGAAAGGGCGCTCACACCTTCACGGGGGTGGTCAGGGACATCTCGGAGCGCAAGCGCGCGGAGGCTGCTCAGGCCGCGTTGTATCGCATCGCCGAGAGAGCCCAAGGCTCGCTCGACCTGCCCGACCTCTATACCGAGATAGAAGCCGCTCTCCACGACCTGATGGCCGCGTGCAGCTTCTGCGTGGTGCTTAGCGACGAGGAGGGCACGCTGAGCTGTGCCTATTTCGCGGGCGACGCGAGGCTGGCGGGTCCATTGCGACAACTCGCGGACGACTGGACGCAGCAGGTCCTGCGGACGGGCCAGCCCCTGTTGACTTCCGCCGACCCCGACGCGTCGGGCGTTCCTTCCGGGAGCTGGCTGGGCGTCCCCTTGAAGGCGGGAGAGAGGACCCTGGGCGCCCTGGTGGTTCGGGCGCGTCCGGAGACCGCCATGTATGGCGAGCGGGAGAAGGAGATCCTGAGCTTCGTGGCGCGCCAGGTTGTGGCCGCCCTGGAACGCAAGAGCGCGGAGGATGAGCTGAAGAGCACGGTCGCGATCCTGCGTGCGACCCTGGACTCCACCGCGGACGGCATCCTGGTCGTGGACCATCGAGGGCGTGTCGTCTCCTTCAACGAGCGCTTCGCGCAGCTCTGGCGAATCCCAGAGCCAATGCTCAGCATGCGGGACGACATCCCCCTGCTGGCCCACGTTCTCGACCAGCTCAAGCAGCCGCAGCAGTTCCTGAGCAAGGTGCAGGAGCTCTACTCCCACCCGGAAGCGGAAGCCTTCGATGAGCTGGCGTTCAAGGACGGCCGGATCTTCGAACGCTATTCGGTCCCGCTCCGTCAGGAGGGGCAGGCCAAGGGGCGGGTCTGGTGCTTTCGCGACGTCACGAAAGCCCGGGACCTCGAGCTCCGGCTTCGGCGCTCGGACAAGCTCGAGGCCGTCCGAAGGCTCGCCGGCAGTGCGGCCCAGGACTTCAGCAACCTGCTCACGGTCATCACCAGCCGCGGGGAGTTGGCCCGCAAGCAGCTCGGATCCGAAGAGCCTCTGCGGCGGCACCTCGAGGAGCTGCTGAGCGCCGCGGAGCGTGCGACCGCCCTGACCCACCAGCTTCTCGCCTTCAGCCGCGGGCGGCCGCTGTCACTGCCCCCCGAAGCGCTTCGGGCGGCTTCGATGGACGAGCACGCACCGCGGGGCTCCGAGACGGTCCTGCTGGTGGAGCAGCACGAGGCGGTCCGGCTGGTGGCTCGTGAGATCCTGGAGGCGCAGGGGTATACCGTGCTCGAGGCGAGCCAGGGAGCGGAAGCCCTGCTCCTTTGTGCGCGGCCCGATCCTCCGGTCCAGCTGGTGGTCGCGGAGGTCGCGATGCCCGACATGACCGGCCCCGAACTGGCCCGGCGCCTGGCCAAGGGCGGGTTCGAGGCGAAGGTGCTCTTCGTGTCAGGCCACGCCGACACCGACGCCGCCCCCGACGACATGCTCGAGCGGGACGCCGCCTTCCTCCCCAAGCCGTTCTCGCCTGCGGCTCTCGCGCGCAAGGTGCGTGAGGTCCTGGACGCACGATCCGTCCACTAGCAGGCTGCTGGAGGCGGCTGCCGACGACGTGCTGGCGCTACTTCCAATCGGGCGATCGGTAAACCACCTTTCCAGCCACCATCGTGATCAACACCTTCGTCTGGCCGATCTTTTGGGTGTCGGTTCGAAAGAGATCTTGCGAAACTAGAATCATGTCAGCCAATTTGCCAGGTTCGAGCGCGCCTTCCGTCTTCTCCCGACGGCCGGCAAAGGCACCGCCCAACGTATAGCCGTCAATCGCCTGTGCAATCGAAAGCCTCTCTTGAGGATGCCAGCCCCCGGCAGGGGTGCCCTCGGTGGTTTCGCGCGTGAGGAGGAACTGCAGGGCGGGCCACGGGTTCAAAGTCACCACCGGCCAATCGCTGCCGAAGGACAAATGGCCGCCACCCGACAGGATGCTGAGCCAGGGGAAAGCCTGTTTGGCGCGTTCGGGGCCGACGTTGGCAGACCATACCTGCAGCATGCTGTCGTTTGGATAGGCGTGCAGGGGCTGCATGCTGGCGATCACACCCAATTCGCCGAAACGGGGAATATCGTCGGCGCTGGGGTCTTCGATATGTTCGATGCGGACCCGCGCGTCAAAATGGTTGTTCGCGTAACGCATCTGCCGAAAGGTATCCAGCGCAATGCGGATCGCGCGGTCGCCGATCGCATGCGTGAATATTTGAAACCCGCGCCGGTCCACTTCCAGCACAGCCTGCTGGTATTTCACAGGGTCCCAGTTGATGGGCCCGCTGCTCGGATCGTTGGCGTACGGCGCCAGCATCGTGGCGGTGTGCGTTTCGATCAATCCATCGAGCATGAACTTGCATGTGCCGGCGTCGAGCCACTCGTCGTGATAGCTTTGGCGGGCTTGCTCCATTTCATTGATGGCTGCGGTCGTCAGTTCCGAAGGATCAATGAAATTGGCCACGTAGAAGCGCAAGCTGAGCTGGTTCTCGCGCCGCAACTGGTTCAGCAGCTCTAAGCTCGCCGTGTCGCCGCCCGCGCTGTGAACGCGAACCAGGCCCAGGCTATTGGCGTACTGAATGCCTCGCCGCAGCGCTTCAAGCGTTTCTTCCCGCGTCGGCTTGGGGATGAGGCGGCCTACCAAATCTCCGGCTGCGGTTTCCTTCAATGCTCCCGTAGGCTCGCCAGTCTTCCGATCTCTCACGATCTCGCCATTCGGGGGGTCGGGAGTGTCACGCGTGATGCCGGCCATCTGGAGAGCCTTGCTGTTCGCCCAGAACGTGTGGCCGTTATAATCGATCAAGAAGACTGGACGATCGGACACGACTTGATCGATGTACTTCTTGTCGGGCAGCCCAGCGGCGCCGAAAACCGGATACGTCCAGCCACCTCCCAAAATCCACGGCGCTTTGGGATGGGCGGCTGCGTAGTCCTTGATCCTCGCTTGATACTCGGCAAGTGTTTTCGCGTCGTCCAGGCTTACCTGCTGGAGACGAAATGAAGCTTCGGTGAAGTGCGTGTGCGTGTCGGTGAAGCCAGGCAGAAGCATGCGTCCCTGGGCGTCGATCACGCTCGTGGAAGGGCCACGATAGGCGGCAATCTCTTTCTCTGATCCAACGGCCAGGATCTTCTCCCCGCGAACGGCCACCGCTTCGGCCCACGGCTGCCGTGCATTCAGCGTATAGACCTTGGCGTGCAGAATAACGGTGTCCGCCGCAGCACTGGTTTCCTGAGCTGGCAACCCGCCGGCCGTCAGACACACGGCTGCCGCCGCAGCGAACATTCGCTTCGTCATCGAGTTGAAATCCATGTGTCGATTCGCTCCAAGTCGCAGCGTCCCTCGACTGCGGCCTTCGAAACGGCGCGCGCTGGAGTGCTAGTTGACGTCGTAGCCGCGGCGGGACAAGTTGGTCGAGCAGCCCTGAAAACGCGCCCAGAGCTTGGCGGCCACCGAATTCGGATCCCCCAGTTGGTTGCGCCAGGTGTCCCAGGCCTTGCCAAAGGCTGCCGCGTCCTTGGTGCGGCCGGTCCAGTACATCGACACGAGGTTGTGGCTCTGAATCGGGGTCAGGACCTCGGCCGTGTAAGCGTTCTGGCTGCCCCACTGGCTGTTGAAGTCCTTCACGATCGCCATGTACTTGTCGAAGCTGCAGCCGTCGTTGAGTTTGAACTCGATGACGTCGAGATGGTCCGCGCCAGCTGCTGCCGGAAAGCCCAGAAGCAACGTCGCGAGAATGATTCTTCGCATTTTCGGCCCCTTTCTCATTGGTTTTGGATGTGCGGACTGACTATAGACCAGATCGCTCGGCCGCCGGTTCTCTCCGGGCGGCTTCAGTTGCGCAGGCTCGCGGGCCAGCTCAGGACGACCGTCGTCGGTAGAATGGCGTCCCGCCCGAGCGGCGCTAGCGTCAAGAAGCGCTGGCCGTCGGGAGCCGGGCGATAGCGGGCCCTCAACTGGACGGGCTGCAGGCGGGCCGGGAAGAGCGCCTGCGGCGTTCCCGCCGAGAACGTCGCGCCGGCCTCGAGCGGCACCGACATCACCCGGGAGTCAGGTGAAAGATAGAAAAGCTCCCGGCCGTCGGCCCTCCAGAACGGCTCCTCTCCTCCGCCCGTCGAGATCTGCCATTTGCTCAGGGGCTCGGGGAACTCCTGCACGTACACCTCATTCCGTCCCGACGCGTTGGAGAAGTACACGATGAATTTCCCATTGGGAGACAGGCTGGCACCGAGCTCGGTGAACTTTGTCTTGACCACGGGGAAGGGCTTCCCCTCCCCCTTCATGGGCAGGGCCCAGACGTCCCAACCCGTCTCCGTTCCGCGGCTGTTGAAGACGAGGTGCGCTCCGTCGCGAGACCAATCGGCCGGGAATTTTTCTTCTTCCGTGGCGAGCAGCAGCGCCTCCTCGCCGGCCCCCGAAGCGTCTTTCACGTACAGGTCGCCGGCGCCCTTGCGGTCGGAGACGAAAACGATCCGGCGCCCGTCCGGCGACCAGACGGGGGTACTGTCGTTGCCTGCATCAAACGTGAATCGTGATGTGACGCCTCGGGCCAGATCGCGGACCCAGAGGTCCGCCCGGCCCGCACGGCCCTCGGGCATGTCGAAGACGAGGCGCTTGCCATCGGGAGAGGGCCAAAGATCGCCGTACTCGCCCGTGTCTCCCACGGCGCCCAGCTCCTTGCCGTTCCGGTCGACCCAGACGAGCTGCCGGCTCCGGGTTTCCCCGGCGCGGAAGGCAAGCACGCCCGTGAGCGAGCCCGAGAAGTGCGCGAGACCCACGGCGTCGGTCCCGAGGCCTTCGGCGAGGGGGACCGGCTCTGCCTGGGTGGCGAGGGATGCGAGGTCGAAGGCCTGGGCGACGAGACTCTGCTCCCGCACGTAGAGGAGGTAGCCCGGGGGTACGTACTGGACCCGAGATGTGGTCTTGAAGAGCGGCTTCGCCTCCTTCGAGTCCAGGCTTCCCACCATGAGCGTGCTGTTCTCCGTCCGCTGTGCCAACGCCACGTACAGGAAATGGCGGCCGTCCGGAAGGAACTCGGGCCAACCCACGCCGGTCACCCCCTTCGGCGGATCGGGGCTGACCTCGGGCTTCGCGACGCCGCCGGCGGCGGGGACCCTGAGGATGGGATCGTTCGCACGCCCATCCAACAGAATGACGCCGTCCCGGCTCCACGAGCCGTCCGCGCCGGTGGGAGCATCGCAAAGCGTCTGGGAGGGGCCGCCGGAGACATCCACTTTCTTCAACTTCCCCCCGGACACGAAGCCCAGGAAGCGGCTGTCCGGCGACCAGAAAGGCCGAAGAGCCTCCTCGGTGCCGGGAATCAGGCGAGGCTCGACCACGTCCAGGGCGCGGACCCAGAGCTGCCTCTTGCCGGTCGAGTCCGTGGCGTCGAAGGCCACGAGACGCCCGTCCGGAGAGACCCGGGGCGAGCCCACCGCGCTCAGGCCCTCGGCCGTCGGGATCAAGAACTTCACGACCGGCGGGCTTTGCGGAGCGCGCCGGATGTAGCCGACGCCGAGGGCGATGGCGGCGGCCACCGCGATCACGGTGGCGATCCAGGAAATGCGCTCGCGCGTCTTGCGCCGAATCGCGACCGACATCGGGACCCCGACCCGCGATCCGCCTTCGGCGATCCACTGCAGCTCCGACATCACGTCCTTGGCGCTCTGCCAACGATCGTCGGGGTCCTTCTCCAGGCACTTCCGGACGACGTGGTCGAGGGCCGGCGGGCACATCGGCTGTACGGTCGAGATCGGCGCCGGGTGCGAGGACACGATGGCCGCGATCAGGCTGGTCCGGCTCTTCCCGTCGAAGGCCTTGCGCGCCGTGGCCATCTCGTGAAGGACGGCGCCCAGCGCGAAGATGTCGGTCCGCGCGTCGGCCTCCTGGCCCTCGAGCTGCTCGGGCGCCATGTACTGGAACGTCCCCAGGATCGTGCCTTGCTCCGTGAGCGGCTTTTCCCGGGTGGGCAGTGTCGAGACCTCGGCGACGGCGCCGCTGTGCTCGGCCTTCGCCAGGCCGAAGTCGAGCAGCTTGGCCCCGGACTTCGTCAGCATGATGTTGCCGGGCTTCAGGTCGCGGTGCACGATGCCGTGGCGGTGGGCGGCGTCGAGCCCGGAGGCGATCTGGATCCCGTGGCCGATGACCAGCTCGATCGGCAGCGGCCCTTTCGCGAGGCGATCGGCCAGCGACTCGCCCTCGATCAGCTCGAGGACCAGGTAATGAACGTCGCGGCCGTCCAGTGTCTCGTGTCCCACGTCGTGGAGCGTGCAGATGTGGGGGTGGTTGAGAGACGAGACGGCCTTGGCCTCGCGCTCGAAGCGCGCTCGGAACTGCTCGTTGTCCGCGAGGCCGGCCGGGAGGATCTTGAGCGCGACCTCGCGATCCAGCCGCGTGTCCTTCGCACGGTAGATCTCGCCCATGCCCCCGGCGCCGACCGAGGCGAGAACTTCGTAGGGTCCAAGGCGCGTAGCGGGTGCGAGGGTCAGGGGAAACTCCTTCTTGGTTGAGGGGCCAAGCATACGCGAGGATCCGGTCCGTTGGGATCGG
>JAQBHI010000195.1:0-10196 GCA_032127875.1 Acidobacteriota bacterium | reverse complement strand
GGTTTCCAGTGGATCGACTGCAACGACTCCGAGAACAGCGTGCTCAGCCTGATGCGGCGCAGCCGGGAGCCGGGAGAAGAGGTCCTGGTCGTGCTCAACCTCACCCCCGAGCCCCGCCACTCCTACCGTGTGGGCGCTCCCGGCGCCGGCTTCTGGGCGGAGGTCCTGAACAGCGACGCGCCCACCTACGGGGGCGCCGGCTGGGGTAATCTAGGCGGCGTCGAGGCGGCTCCGGTGGGCCGGCATGGACAGCCATTCTCGCTCAACCTGAGCCTGCCCCCGCTCGGCGCCGTGTTCCTCCGCCGCTCTTCGAGGGGGGCCTGAGGCGGCACGGCCACGTCATGGACGATCTCTGGTACAAGGACGCCGTCTTCTACGAGCTGCACGTCAAGGCCTACTGCGACGGCAATGCCGATGGCATCGGCGATCTGCCCGGGCTGATCGGGCGCCTCGATCACCTCCAGGAGCTCGGCGTCAGCTGCCTGTGGCTGCTGCCCATGTACCCGTCGCCGTTTCGTGACGATGGCTATGACATCGCGGACTACACGAGCATCCATCCCCAGTACGGGACGCTCGATGATTTCCGTCGCTTCCTGACCGCCGCCCACGAGCGGGGCATGAAGGTCATCACCGAGCTCGTGATGAACCACACCTCCGACCAACATCCCTGGTTCCAGGAGGCGCGAAGCTCCCGCGACAACCCGCGGCGCGACTGGTACGTGTGGAGCGACACCGACGAAAGCTACAAGGGCGTGCGCATCATCTTTACCGACACGGAGCGCTCGAACTGGGCCTGGGATCCGGTCTCCAAGGCCCACTACTGGCACCGTTTCTTCTCCCACCAGCCGGACCTCAACTACGACAACCCCGCCGTGCGCGAGCAGATGTGGGAGGTGATGCGCTTCTGGCTGGATCTGGGCGTCGACGGCTTCCGAGTGGACGCTGTGCCCTATCTGATCGAGCGGGAAGGGACCTCCTGCGAGAACCTCCCCGAGACCCACGAGGTGCTCAAGGAGTTCCGTCGCCGTCTGAGCGAGAGCTACCCCGGAAGAATGCTGCTGGCCGAGGCCAACATGTGGCCGGAGGACGTTCGCCCCTACTTCGCCGATGGGGACGAGTTCCACATGGCCTTCCACTTTCCGATCATGCCGCGCATGTTCATGGCCCTGCGGCTCGAGGATCGCAAGCCGCTGGTCGAAATCATCGAGCGCACGCCCCCGATTCCGGAGAGCTGCCAGTGGGGGCTGTTCCTGCGCAACCACGACGAGCTGACGCTGGAGATGGTCACCGACGAGGAGCGGGACTACATGTATCAGGAGTACGCTCGCGACCCGGTGGCGCGCATCAACCTCGGCATCCGCCGCCGCCTGGCCCCGCTGCTCGACAACGACCGCCGGCGCATCGAGCTGATGAACGCCATGCTGATGTCGCTCCCCGGCAGCCCCGTGCTCTACTACGGAGACGAGATCGGGATGGGGGACAACATCTTCCAGGGCGACCGCAACGGGGTGCGCACGCCCATGCAGTGGTCGGGAGGCTGGAACGGGGGCTTCTCCGAGGCCGATCCCGAGCAGCTGTATCTCCCGCTCGTCTCGAACCCCGTCTACGGCTATCAGGCGATCAACGTGCAGTCGCAACGGCGCCACGACAGCTCGCTGCTCAACTGGATGAAGCGGCTGATCCGCGTCCGCCAGTCGACGCGTGTCTTCAGCCGCGGCAGCATCGAGTTCCTGAAGCCCGCCAACCACCGCGTGCTCGCATACCTGCGCACGCTGGAACGCGAACAGGCCCTGGTCGTCAACAACTTGTCGAGCACCGCCCAGGCAGTGGAGCTCGACCCGGGTCCCCTGGCCGGAGCCATCCCCGTCGAGATGTTCGGCCGCAGCCTGTTCCCCCGCATCGGCACGACTCCCTACGTGCTGACGCTGGGACCCTACGACTTCTTCTGGTTCAAGTTGCGCCGGATCTGAGCATGGAAAGCCTGCTCTCCGACGACCTGTTGCGGCAACTGATGGCGGCCGGCCAGGTGGACGTGGTGGTCGGTGTCCCCACACTGAACAACGCCTCCACCGTGGGTGCCGTGGTGCACGAGGTGCACCTCGCCTTCACCGGGCCCTTCAAGCGCGACCGCACCGTCCTCATCAACTTCGATGCCGGCTCGGAGGACAACACGCCAGACCTCGTGCGGCGGGCTTCGCTCGTGGAATCGGAGACGCTCGTCGCGCCGGAGGCCTTCCGCACCGTGCACCGTATCAGCTCGCCGTATCACGGGCGGCCGGGAAAGGGCGGCACGCTGCGTGCCCTGTTCGCCGCCGCGGAGCTGCTCGACGCCAAGGCCGTGGCGCTCTTCGACCCGGACGTGACGAGCCTGCGGGCCGACTGGGTGGCGCGGCTGGTGCGTCCCGTCTACCGAGACGGGTTCGACTACGTCGCGCCCGCATTCACGCGCCATCCTACCGAAGGACCGCTGGTGACCCAGCTCGCCCGGCCACTGGTCCGGGCCGCCTACGGACACCGGATGCTCGAGCCGCTCTCGAGCGAGTTCGCCTGCTCGCTGCGCTTCGCCAGCCATTGCCTCGCCCAGGACGTCTGGTCGAGTCCGTTCCTCAGCTACGGCGTCGACATCTGGCTGGCGACGACCGCGCTCGCGGGCGGCTTCCGCTGCGGCGAGGCCGTCCTGGGCCCACGCGTCCAGGCGCCCTCGGCCGAGCGGCCCGGGCTGCCCGAGCTGTTCCGGCAGGTCGTGGGGGCGCTCTTCACCTGCCTCGAGATGCACCAGTCGTATTGGCTGGGCCGGGAGGGATCGCAGCCGCTGGCGCGGCTGTCGGACGGCCCACTGTGGAACCCGGAGGGGACCGCGCTCGACCCGGCGCCGCTCACGGAGTCGTTCCGGAGCGGGATCCGGGACCTGCGGCCCGTGCTGGAGCGCATCCTCGAGGCCGACACCCTCGCCGAGGCGGAGCGCGTGGCCGCGGTCGAAGGCTCGGCGCCGGACTTCGGCGATGCTCTGTGGACCCAGACCCTGACTCAGTTCGCTGCGGCCCATCACCGCGAGGTCATGCACCGGGACCACCTGATCCGGGCCCTGGTGCCGCTCTACCTCGGGCGGACGGCCGCATTCCTCTCGGAGAATGCGGGGCGCGAGGCGGCCGCGGTGGAAGAGCGCCTGGAGGCGCTCAACCTGGAGTTCGAGAAGCACAAGCCGCAATTCGTCCGGCGCTGGAAGGCCGAACAAGGGAGTTGAGCCATGGCCGAGATATTCCTGGACATCCTGCGCGAGACCTGGGCTAACTACGCGAGCGCCGCGCGGGCCTTTCTGCCGCGCATCCTCGCCATGCTCAGCATCGTGCTGGTGGGCTGGTTGCTGGCGCTGCTGCTCGGCTTCCTGACCCGCAAGGTCCTGGGCTGGATCCGGGTGGAGCGGCTCTCGGAGCGGACGGGCACCTCGGAGCTGCTCAAGCGAGCGGATCTTCCGCCCGCCAACCACCTCGCGGGAACGGTGGTCTTCTGGCTGGTCTTCGTGGGCTTCCTGCTCTCCGGGCTCGACGCACTCGGGTTTCAGGGAGTGGAGGGGCTGTTCTCGGACTTCGTGCGCTTCATACCCCGCCTGATCGTGGGCGTGTTCATACTGCTCGCGGGCCTGCTGGTTGCGAACTTCGCCTGGCGGGCGTGCCTGCTCGCGGGCGTCAACGCGCACCTTTCCGGCTCCCGACTCCTCGCCGGTGGCGTGCGCATCCTGATCATGGTGCTGGCGGCGGCGATGGCACTGGATCAGATCGGGATCGCGCGGGGCGTAGTGCTCACCGCCTTCGCCATGTCCTTCGGAGCGGTGATGCTGGCGGTGGCCATCGCCTTCGGCATCGCCGGAGCCGGCCTCGCCCGGCGCCTCGTGGAGGATCAGCTGGCAGGCAAGGAGAAGAAGCCCCCCTCCGACGGGATGTCGCACTTGTAAGGCTCGTGGGCCGCGACTGGAGTCGGGTTCGGGGTCACTTCTCGGCTGCGCTTCCCTGCTCCTGTCGCGCTTCGCTGACGACATGCAGCGTCCGGGTCGGGAACGCGAAGCTGGTGCCCGCGCCCTCCACCACTTCCATGAATCGGAGCAGCACTTCCTGCCGGACCAGCTGGAACTCCGACCAGATCGCCGTCTGGAACCAGGCCATCACTTCGATGTCCAGAGAGCTCGCGCCGAATTCCTTGAAGCGGACGACCACGGCATCCGGCCAGATCAGCGGGTGGGCGCGCAGCGCCGCCTCGAGTCCCTGCAGGACCTGCTTCATCTGGGCGGCCGTGGTCTCGTAGACGAGGCCGATGGTGCAGGCGAGGCGCATCCGGTCGCGAGCGGAATAGGATTCGAGGCGCATGTCGGCGAGACGGCCGTTGGGCATGGTGACCAGCGTCCGGTCCAGGGTTCGGATGCGCGTCGAGCGCAGGCCGATGCGCTCGATGGTTCCGACGAACTCTTCGACCTTGACGAAATCACCCACCCGGACCGGAGCGTCGATCGCGAGCGAGATAGAACCGAACAGGTTCTCGACGGTTTTTTGCGCGGCCAGGGCGAAAGCGAGGCCGCCGAGTCCGAGCCCCGCCACCAGGCCCGCGACGGGGTAGCCGAGCCGGGAGAGCATCGCCACGGCGCCCAGCGCACACACCGCCACGCGACCGAGCCGGATTCCGATGGAGAGCGCGGACTGAGCCGAGTTGCTCCCGGTGGCCCACGCCGACGTGCGCAGCGCCTCGCCGAGCACCCCCACGCCGCGCCACAGCGCCCAGAACAGCGCCAGCAGTCCAAGCGTGCCCAGCGTGCGCGCGGCGTAGGCCTCCGCCGGCGCATACAGGCCGAGCCATCGGGTCAGCGGGTAGGCAGCGGCGAGGCTGCCCGCCAGGACAGCGGGCCCCGACAGGTTGTCGATGAGCTTATCGTCCCAGGCGACCTTGGTTCGCGCGGCCATACGCGCTAGAAAGCGCAAGCTCAGCCAGCTCAGGACCCGCCCCAGACCCCAGGCCACGAGCAGGAAGATCGGCAGGGCTGCCCACTGCCACCAGGCCAGATCCAGAGGCCCGGGCCGCAGCAGAGGAGCGGGCAGACGCTCGCGAAGCCAGCGGTCGCCCAGCGCGGAGTACCAGCGGTCGATACGGGCCACCGTCTCGGGCGAGAAGACCCAGGCAGCCGACTCCGGGCCAGACGCGTGGACGAGCCGCACAGGCGTCTCGCGGCCAGCGGCAGCGATCGTGCCGATCTCCTCCACGCCGGAGGCAAGCTCGTCGGACTCGTCTCCCTCGGGCAGCGGTGAGAGCGTCTCGAGATCGATCCACAGATGCCGGTCCAGGACGGCCTTCAGCCGGCGGGCCAGCTCGCCGCCGCGCTCTCGTTGGGCGGGCCCCAGAGCCAGGTAGCGAGCGGCAGAGTCGTAGTCGCCCTCCCGGCACAGCCTCAGATAGTCGCTGAGCGCAGCCCTCGGAGAGTCCGCTGCCACCGATTCCTCGCCTTGGTCCGCCGGCTCCGCGCCCAGCACGGCGGGCGCGACGACGCCGAGCAGCGCAGCCAGCGCCAGCAGCCGTCGCCCGGCGCCGGCGTGGCTTGAGCGCCATCCTCGGCGTTGAAGCGGGGGTCGGTTCATCGAAGGCTCTGCCATGGTCTCCTCATCGACTGCCCGAGCTCGTCCACCATACATTACATTGGTTTGTACTCAAAACAATGCCTGCGGATGGTACCATTGGGCATGCTCCCGAAGTCGGAATCCCCGCCCTTGGTGTCGGAGCGGCGGATCGTGGTCGTCTCCAACCGCCTGCCGCTGACGCTGCGTCGGACCGAGCAGGGCTGGCGCGCGGAGGCGAGCACGGGGGGTCTGGTGAGCGCGATGCGCCCGGTTCTCGAGCAGACGGGCGGGCTGTGGATCGGATGGCCGGGCGAGTCCGGGGGGCAAGCCGATGCGCCCCGACGCGAGCTGCTCGCCGGATGGGAGCGGGATCAGCAGCTGGCCGCCATCGAGATCCCGGACGAGCTGGCCCGGAAGTTCTACTATGGGTATGCCAACCAGACGCTATGGCCGCTGTTCCACGAGTTCCCCTCGCGGCTGAGGTTCGACCCCGAGGGTTGGGACGCTTATGTGGAAGCCAACCGGCGCTTCCGCGACGCGGTGCTCGAGCGGCTGCGGCCCGGGGATCTCGTCTGGGTGCACGACTACCACCTGATGCTGCTGCCTCAGCTGCTTCGGGAGGCGGCCCCCGACACCACGATCGGCTTCTTCCTCCACATCCCCTTTCCGTCGCCCAACCTGTTCCGCGTCCTGCCTCGGAGGGAGGAGCTGCTGCGCGGGCTGCTCGGGGCCGACCTGATCGCGTTCCAGACGCACGGGCACCTCCAGCACTTTCGTGCCTCGGTGCTGCGGGTGCTGGGCCTGGACAGCCGCATGGACCGGATCCAGGCGAGCGGCAGGTTCGTGCGCATCGAGGCGTTGCCCATCGGCATCGCCCCCGAGAGCTTCACGCGCCTGCTCGCGAAGAAGGCCGTGCGCAAATCCCTGGCCGACCTGCGAAAGCGGTTCAAGGCGCGGCGAATCCTGCTCGCGGTCGATCGCCTGGACTACACCAAAGGCATTCCCGAACGGCTGCGTGCGTTTCGCCGCCTGCTGCGCAAGTCGCCGGCGCTGCATGGCCAGGTCGTGCTGATCCAGATCGCTCCGCCCTCGCGGGAGAGGATCGAGGGCTATCGCGAACTCCGCCGGGAAGTGAACGAGCTGGTGGGCGAGATCAACGGGGAGTTCGGCACGCCCCACTGGACTCCGGTGGTCTTCATACGCCGTGGCGTTTCGCGGCCTGAGCTGGTGGCCCTGTACGCCGCCGCCGAGGTGTGTTGGGTGTCCCCGCTGCGAGACGGCATGAACCTGGTGGCCAAGGAGTACGTGGCCTGCCAGCGCGGCGAAGCCGGCGTGCTGCTGCTGAGCGAATTCGCCGGCGCCGCCGCGGAGATGGGCGAGGCGCTGCTCGTGAACCCCTACGACGAAGAGCGCATGGCCGCGGCGCTGGAGCGAGGCCTGGAGATGCCGGCCGAGGAACGCCGCGAGCGGATGGGGGCGCTGTTTGGCCGAGTCCTCCGCAACGACGCGCACGCCTGGAGTCGCCGCTTCGTGCAGGAGCTGCGTGAGGCGGCCGCGGCCCGCCTGAGTGCGCTGAGCGAGGCGCCCCGCGCGCTGCCCTGGGAGGAACTCCTCGAGGCCTACCGCTCGGCAAAACGGCGCCTGCTGTTCCTGGACTACGACGGCACGCTCGCTGCTTTCGCGAACCGCCCCCTCGAAGCGACGCCGCCGGAAGGTCTGCGCAGCGTCCTCGGGCAGCTCAGCACGCGTCCCGAGCAGCGGGTGGTGCTGGTCTCGGGGCGGCCCCGACCGCAACTCGAGACGTGGTTCGGCGGGATCGAGGGGTTGTGGCTCGCAGCCGAGCACGGCGCCGTCGTCCGAGATCCGGCGTCGAGGCAGTGGACGCCTCTGCATGCGAGCGCGCCCTCGGGCTGGAAGGCCCGCGTCCAGCCTGTCCTGGATCACTTCGTCGATCGCACGCCCGGGAGCTTCGTGGAAGAGAAGGAGTACTCGCTGGTCTGGCACTATCGCATGTGCGAGCCCGACTTCGGAGACTGGCTGGCGAACGAGCTCTTGGCCACTCTCGAGGAGCTGCTTTCGGAAACGGAGCTGCGCGCCGTTCGCGGCCAGAAGGCGGTCGAAGTGCGCCTGGCCTGGGCCAACAAGGGAGAGGTCGTGAGCCGAATGGAGGCGCTGTGGCCCGCCGACTTCCGCATGGCCATCGGCGACGACCGGACCGACGAGGACCTCTTCGAGCGTCTGTCTTCGGATGCGTGGACGATCCACGTGGGACACAGACACTCGCTGGCCCGCTTCCGCCTGGAGAACCCCGCTGCGGTCAGGGGCCTGCTGGGTCAGCTCGCTGAGACCGCGGTCGCGAGCGGGACGTAGGCTTCATTCGAGCTCGGTCGGCAGGAACTGCGCGGGCGCGGACGCCGAATCGCAGATTGTGCCGCCCACGCGTTACTGCTCTGTGTTAGCGTGGGGCTGACGAGGCGTTCGTCGGAAGGCACGGATCTAGCATGTCTGCAACGCGGATGTGTCTGGCGACCCAGTGGATGGCTGGTTTCACGGCGAGGCTGGCCCGGCAGGTAGTGGCGAGTCTGTGTGCCCTGACACTGCTGGGTGGCAGCGTGGCTTCGTGCCAGTGCCTGATGCGGGTCACGCCGAATACCGAGCGTGCCTCTTGTTGCTCGACGGCCAGCGACTCGAGGGCGACGCTCCGTGCGAACGCATGTGGCAACGCCTGCAGAATCGTTCAGAGCACGAACCCTGTTCTCGAGAGCCTGGCGGCTCCCGACGTCGTAGCTCCTTCAGCGGTTCTTGTCCCACTCGCCGCGATGCCCGGCTGCGCGCACGCGGCTGCGGCGCGGCTGGTTGAGGCGCCGCCTGCCATTCGTTCGAGTTCCCACCTGATCCTCCGGATCTGATTCCTCCTCTCGCCCCGCGGGGAGCCGTCTACACAAGTCCCCGCTTGGAGTCGCAGTTTGCGGCCCGCGTTGGCGGCCGCCGGCCTCGAGGAGGAGTCGTGCGAGAAAAGCGCAGGAAGCGTCGTGATCTGAAGCAAGGCCTGGCGGTGGCGGCGATCGGCTTGGCAGGCGCGGTCGGCGTCGCAGGGGCTGAAGCCGCCCGCTCCGCCAGGCCCACGGCGAGCGGCTGGGTGGCGGCGAGCCTCTCCGACGCGGCCCTGCGCGACCTCGTCACCCAGGTCCTCGAGCGGAATCCTCGGATCGCGGCGGCGGAAGCGCGAGCCCGGGCCGCACGCCTTCAGGCGCCGCAAGCGAAGGCTTTGCCCGACCCGATGCTCGGGGCCACGGCCTACGTGTCCACCCCCGAGACGCGCGTCGGACCGCAGACCCTCATGGGGACGCTCTCCCAGAAGCTCCCGTGGTTCGGGAAGCTGGGCCTCAAGGAGAAGGCCGCCCTCCAGCGCGCGGATGCGCTGGATGCCGAGATCGAGGGCCAACGCCTCGATCTCGTCACCCAGACGCGTCGGCTCTTCTACGAGATTGCCTTCCTCGACGGCTGGTCCCAGGTGGTTGTGAGCGATCGTTCCACCCTCGACCACTACGAGCAGCTCGCTCGCACACGCTACGCCTCCGGCGTCGGGACGCAGCAGGCGGTCATCAAGATCCAGGCCGAGATCACCAGGGACGACACGCGGCTGCTCGATATCGGCAGCCGCCGGGCCACGCTCGTCGCCGCCCTGAACGCGCTGCGTGACGAGCCGCAGGCGACGTCGGTCGTGCCCCTCAGCCTTCCCGAGTACGGCGAGCTCAGCCTCGACCCGGCGGCGCTTCGCGACCGGGCTCTGGCGCTACGGCCAGAGATGCTCCAGAGCGAATCCGAGATCGCCCGCGCGGACACCCAGCTCGAGATCGCGCGCAGGGACTACAAGCCCGATATCACCCTGGGAGCCGCCTACACGCGGGTCGGGCCGCGGGGCGACGCTGCTGGCATCGCCATGCCCCCGCCCGACAACGGCAAAGACGTGTTCGCGATCTCGGCCAGCATCAACCTGCCCCTGCGGCGAGGCCGGTTGAAGGCGGGCGTGGAGGAGGCAGCCGAGCTCAGGCGGGCGGCCGGCGAGGGCAAGCGCGCGGTGGTGACGGCCATCGATCGTTCGCTGGGAGAGCTGACGGAGCGGGTCACGTTGACCTGGCAGCAGCTCCACCTCTTGAGGGATGTGCTCGGCATCCAGGCCGAGCAGTCCCTGCGCGCGGCCGAAGCCGGCTATGTGTCTGGAACCCTCAATTCCCTCGACCTGCTGGACGCCGAGCGTGTCCTGCTGGAGGTGCGGACCGCGACCGAGCGGACTCGCGCGGACTACGCGATCGCCCTCGCACGGCTCGAGGGAGCCGTCGCTGAACCCCTGCGTACGACTGAAGGAGCCTCGCGATGACGAACGAGAGCCATGAGCACGTCCCGGCTCCCAACCCGAGCCGGCTGTATAGGGTCCTGGGCATCCTCGCGTGGGTCTTCACCGGCGTGTTGCTCACGATCTTCTTGCTCGCGAACCCCCTTCATTGGCAGCCCGTGGACCGCTGGGCCCACGGGCTCCTCGGCCATCGGAAGGCCGAGGAGCGCAAGGGCGGGACGATCGCGGCGTCGCCCAAGGCT
>JAQBHI010000194.1:0-126533 GCA_032127875.1 Acidobacteriota bacterium | reverse complement strand
GTGATCGGCCTGCTCGACGACCTGCGCGAGCGCCGCACCGAGAAACGCAGCGCCTACATCGGCGTGGCGGCGCTGGTGGCGACCGCGATCGTGTACGTTCCGGCCATGGCGCTGGGCCTGCTCGGCCTCGAACGGGGCCTGTTTGCCGGGCTCCGCCTCGAGGGCCGTGAGCTGGCCTCATTCATCTCCGCCAGCTATGCTCCGGTTACCGGTTTCCTGGCGTCGCTGCTGCCGCGGGGCGTGTTGTTCGTGGGCGGGATCTTGTGCCTCCTCGGCGCGTTCAAGGTTTTCGACAGGGTGCTGCCCGACCTGCAGTCGAAGCCGAGCCCGGTTTCCCTGGCGGGCCGCGTCATCTATCGCCCCTGGGTGATGTTCCTGATCGGGGCGGGTGTCACCTCGCTCACGATGTCGGTATCGGTATCGCTCTCGCTGCTCGTGCCGCTCGCGGCTAGGGGCTACGTGCGCCGCGAGAACGTGTGCCCGTACATTCTTGGCGCCAACATCACCACGTTCATCGACACGCTCTTCGCCGGAGCACTGGTCGGGCATCCGGACGCCGTGCGGATCGTCGCTGTGCTGATCAGCTGCGTGACGTTTCTCTCGCTTCCGATCGTGATGCTCGTGCCGCACGCCTTCGAGCGGCTGGTCGACCGGATCGCGCGAGGCGCCACCGCCAGCACCGCTTCCCTGGTCGTGTTCGTCGTGATCCTGTTCCTGATTCCAACCCTTCTCATCGTCTGGTAGGTGGCAGAAATGGACTGCCTTGTCTACGTCGATCCGTCGCAACGGGGCGAGTGGGCGCTCGAACTTGCCTCGCTCGTGCTGCCGCGACTTGCACGCCGCGTCGTGCTGCTCGCGACGTCCGAGGACGCGGCGAAGGACCGCGGGCTCCTTGCCCGGGCTCGCGCGCGGCTGCCGGGCATCGCGAGTCTCGAGGCGAAGACCGAGTCTGGCCCTGCGGAGAAGGCGATCCGCGCGGAGGTGGTCGCCCACCGTTACCATCTCGTGATCGTGCCGCCCGCCGGTCGCAACGCCCTGCAGCGGATGCTGAAAGGGTCGCGGGTGGCTGCGGTCGTACGCAGCGTGCCCGCGTCGGTGCTGGTGGCGCGGCGCCCGCCCGCCAGGCTCGAGCGCATCCTGGCCGCGCTCTCGGGGGGTGCTGCCAGCCGGTCGGTCGTCGAGGCGGCCATCGAAATGGAGCAGGCCAGCGGGGCCCACGCGACATTCCTGCATGTCGCCTCCGAGGTCGCGCTGCCTTACGCCCCCGAGCGTGGCGTGGCGGCACCTGCCCCGCCCGAGGACGCCGGCGCGCGCGCGCGCGGCGCTGGCGCCCTGCGGTCGCGAGCTTCTGGTGCGCGAGGGCCTAGTGGTCGACGAAGTGCTGGCCGAGGTCGAGCACAGCGCCCACGACCTTCTGATCGCCGGGGCAGAGGCCATCAGCGAGCCGGGCGGCTGGGCCCGCGAAGACGTCGCCGAACGCTTGTTGCTGGCGTGCCCCACATCGATACTGGTCGTCCGCGGCCGGTAGACCGCTTGCGGATCCTCCCGGCGGATCCAAACCCCGGGATTCCATGCGCGTGTTATGGTCGGCGCCATGCGCCACCTACGACGCCGTGAAGTGCTGGGGATGCTCGCCGGTGCCGCCGTCGGTCGGCGAGTTCTGGCCGGACCGGAGACTCGCGCGCCGCGGGATGCCGTGGACCACATCGTGATCGGGATCTCCGATCTCGAACGGGGTATCGGAATCATCGAAGCCCGCACCGGCGTACGTCCGGCGCTCGGGGGCGTCCACCCGGGCCGCGGTACCTGGAACGCGCTGTTCTCGCTCGGGCCGGGCCAGTACGCAGAGTTGGTCGCGCCGGACCCGAACCAGAAGGGCACGGCCGACGCCTACGGGCTCCCCGGGTTCGCCGAGCCGCGCCTGCTGATGTGGGCGGCGTCGACGCCGGATATCGACGCGCTGGCGACGCGGCTGGCTGCCGCCGGCCTCAGCGACGGCGAGGTGCGTGCCGGCGCAAGGCTCCGGCCCGACGGGCGCCGGCTGGCCTGGCGTACGCTGGTCACCCGCGGCGCGGACGGCATGGCGCCTTTCTTCATCCAATGGGACGCCGGCAGCACGCACCCGTCCGCCGACTCGCCCGCCGGCTGCCGTCTCGAGTCGCTCTCGTTCGCAGCCCCCGACCCCGCGGCGGCCGAGCGGGCGCTGGCCGCCCTTGGCCTCGCCTGCTCCGTCGAGCGGGGCGCCTCAGCGCGCCTGCGCGCGACGCTCTCGACCCTGAGGGCGCCGTTCTCGCTCTAGCACTAGCGAGTTCCAAGGCCCCGGACCGCGAGTCCGTGGCGGTCCATGATTGAGCATGGCGCTGAAGGCCGACGAGACTGGCCCTGCCAGACGTATCCACTCGGGCAGGAGCCCGGCGACGACCTCGGTGCGACGACTACCAAGGGAGGAGCGCATCGCGATGATGTGGCCCTTGGCGGTCGACGCTTGGACGCTCGCTGGCTTGCCATTGCTGACCTGCTCCCGACAGGACACGCCCATGGCGATGCGGCCCTTGGGCACGTCCGCTGGCGGGGACTTTCGATCCCCGCATCAGGCCTGTCCGGCAGTCCGCGACGTGAGAACGGCTACGGCTCTGCGAAGGCGCGTTCCAGGGCGGAGGTGATGTCGAGGCCCTTGGTCGCGGGGTTGAGGACGCGCTTCGGGCGCAGCCGATAGCGAAGCTCGAACAGATCCAGCTCTTCGGCCGCGGCAGGAGCCGAGCCATCGGCCTCCTGGATCAGGGCTGTGATCGGCCAGGCGAAGCGCTCCTGGTCGCGGCCACCGGAAATGCTCATCACCCAGCGGCCGTTCGAGAGCTGCAGCAGGCTGCCCGGGGGATAGGCGCCCATCAGTCGTACGAACAGCGCCATCAGGTCCTTGTCGTAGATCGTGCCGCGGGCTGCCCACATGGCGCCCTGCGCGGTGGGCGGCGGCATGCCGGGCATCTGGCCGGGGCGCGGAGCCGTGAGCATGTCGTAGTCGTCGGCGATGTGCAGGATCCGCGCGAACAGCGACAGCTGCTGCGCGCCGGTGGGCAGGTGGTGCTCGAGCACTACGCGCAGGCGGCGAATCTTGCCTTCGTGGAAACCGCGCTGGCGGAGCAGCAGCCGCGCCCCATCGCGCGCATGCGTGGCTTTGGTGCCACCGTGCGCGTAGCCCACGTCGTGCAGCATCGCCGCGACGCCAAGGTCGCCGAGGGCCGATTCCGAGAGGCCCAGGGCCTGACCCAGCAGCAGCGACAGGTTGCAGACGGAGAGCAGATGCTGATCGCCGGCGCTGCCCAGTCGCTGCCGCAGCGGCGACGCCGCGGCGCGTCCCACGTTCTCGCGCAGGCTTCCGACCAGGTCCACGACGGCGCGCCGCACAGGCAGCGGGTTCGGCAGCCGATTGGCGCCCAGATTCGCGACCGCTTCCTTGACCACAGCCGCGCCCCGCCGCAGCACGTCGTCGTGACGCTGCTTCACGCTGGCGCGCTCGCCCGAGACGCGGAAGCGATAGCGGCCCGTGATCTCGAATTCCTTCGAGGCGCTGACACGCTCGGCCAGCACCGCGCGACTGCGGCCCGCTTCGCCGGCAGGCTGCGACAAGGCCCTGGCCAGCGCCTCCACCTGCTCGGCGAGCACGCAGCCGTGGATGGAGATTCCGCCGACCTTGTGACGCTGGAGCTCGGCCACGAAGGCCTCGATCACGACCTGCTCGGTCGGCCGCACGCGCAGCCGCACGTCGTTCACGTAGACGTTGTCCTCGACGCACAGGATATGGACGGCGCCGAGCAGCCCGATCAGCCCGCTCAGCACGCTGGCACACTCCGAGGCGGGGGCGTCGAAGGCCGCGTTGTCGGCGTGGTAGAGACGGCTGGTCCGGATCAGGCCGTTCAGCAAGAACACCAGGCGGTGGCCGTCGTCGCGCACGCGTCCGGCCAGCTCGCGATCGTCGGCGAGGCTGGCGCGGCGCAGCGCCTTCTCGAGACCCCGTTGCATCGTCGCAACCTGGCTCATGGGCGCCTCGGCGCGTTGCGTTCCCGCTGGGCGAGCGCGCCGAGGATCCACTCCTGGACCTCGGGCTCCGCGGCCTCGAGGGCGGCCTCCAGCACGGTGCGGGCCTCGTCGGCGCGGATCTCGGACAGGGCCAATGCCGCGGCGATCTGCCGCGCGGCCGCTCCGGCGATGCTCTTGCGGAACAGCCCCGTGGGCTCGAGCCATTCGGCCCAGCGCGGCAGGCTCGTCTCGCCACCCAGCTCGCCCAGCACCTGGCCGATCTGGGCCGCCTCGCCGGCACTCAGGGCCTGGCCCTGCTCGGAGACGAAGCCCGCGAGCAGATCGATGAAGCGCTTGTCGGCGGTGCGGACGATCATGCCCAGCACGCGGGCGCGGCGGACCGGATCCATCCGGCGGAAGGCGTCGAAGAACGCGCGGCCCACGGCCCCGGAGTAGGGCATGTTCTGGAGATGCCACAGCGCCTCGTCCTGCACGGCGTGATCGGGATGCGACGCCTGGCGGGCGACCAACTCGGCGGCCGCGTCGCCGCCGCAGTGCGCTATCACCCTGAGCAGGTCTGAGGCCATCTGGCCCGAGGCTGCTTTGAAGCGCGCTTCGAGCAGGGCGAGCCGACCCTGGCTGTAGTGCTCGAGGATCTGCCGGGCGACGGCCCGCACGGCTGCACCCGTCTCCTGCTCCAGCGCGTCGGCTACGGCGGCGAACGGATTGGGGCAGGCCCGATCCAGGACGTCGAGCAGCTCGGGGTTGAGTTTGCGCTCGTGCGCCGGCACCGAGCGCAGCAGCCGCCGCACAGCCCGGCGGTCGCCGCAGCTCTCGAGCAGCTCGTAGAGCTCGCCGTGGCGCCCGGGATCCCATGCCGGCGCCTCTTCGCCGGCGAGTCCCCAGAGAAATCCGATGTAGCTCTTGAGCGCGGAGACGTGATCCTCGGAAAGCAGAAAGTCACGAACCTCGGTGAACAGGTGCGCGACCTCCGCGAACAGCAGGCCGGCCGAGGGGTCGTTGAGCTGCTCGCGCAGCCGCAGTAGCAGGGCCACGCAGTCCTCGGGCACGTGGGCGGGGGAGGCCTCGCTGCGCAGCCGCTCGAGGGCTTCCTCCGACACGGGTACCCAGCTTGGACCGATCGGCGTGGGCAGCTCGGGCCGCGGCAGGTCGACGTCGTCCGGCAGCGCCAGCGCGTCGCTCCAACGGGCGTCGGCGTCGGCCGTTTCGTCGTCGTCGGGAAGGATGCCCTCGACCGACACGACCTCGAGGTTGCGGAAGCGCGCCTTCCAAAGCAGCGTCACCACGTCTTCTTCGCGCTGGTTCACGCCCGTGTAGCGGATCGAGAGGATCTCCAGGAGCTTGGCGAGTTCCTCCCAATCGAAGCCGGGCCGGAAGCGCAGCGAACGCACGCCGTCCCGATACAGCCGGAAGGCCAGGCTGCGGTCGCGATCCCGGTTCAGGTACACGACCTCGCCTTCGAAGGCGATCTCGAAGGGCTGCACCCCCAGCGTCAAGGGTCCCTCGTCCGCGAGCAGCGATACGAATTGGTCGAGCAACAGCGCGATGAAGCGCGAGATCGTCTCGTTGTGGGGATCGTAGAGCAGGAAGGAACGGCCCGTGGCGGCGAGCCGCGTCAGCAGGGCGGCCACGCGCTGCTGGCGCCTGGAGAGACCCGCCTGTTGGTCCTGTTCGCCGCCCTCCTGGGGCGACTCGGCCCCTTCTGGCTGGAGTGAGGGGTCTTCTTCGCTGCGCTCGTTCTCGGCCATGCCCCGTTCTCGTGTGGCTTGCGCGCTGGCGCCGGCGAGATGATAGCCGAACTGCGCCCGTGCTACTCTCTCCGCCGATCGAAGGCGCCGCGACCTTCGCAAGCGATTGTCTACCCAGCCCAAACCCGCCCCGCACGCCCCGGCCGAGCCGCCGCCTCCTGAGGCGAGCTGGCGACACCGGTTCTTCGGCCGGCCGCTCGCCACCGCGGATGCCGCCGATGAAGCCATCGGCAAGACGGTCGGGCTCGCGGTCTTCGCGTCCGATGCGCTTTCCTCGACGGCCTATGCCACCCAGGAGATCCTGATCGTCCTGGCGGCGGCCGGCGCAGCCGCGTTCGCCCTCGCCTTGCCGATTTCGCTCGCGATCGTCGCGCTGCTGGCGATCGTCACGCTCTCCTACCAGCAGACGATCCACGCCTATCCCGGCGGCGGCGGCGCCTATGTCGTCGCGCGCGACAACCTGGGCGAGTTGCCAGCCCAGATCGCCGGGGCCGCCTTGCTCACCGACTACATCCTGACCGTGGCAGTGTCCGTGTCGTCAGGGGTTGCCCAGATCGCCTCCGCCTTTCCATTCCTGCTCGGGCATCGCGTGGCGCTCGCCGTCTGTTTCGTGTTCCTGATCGGAATCATCAATCTACGCGGCGTGCGCGAATCGGGCGCGGTGTTCGCCGTACCGAGCTATTTCTTCATCGGCATGATGGCGCTCACCGTCGGGCTCGGGCTGGTCCAGCACTTCACGGGTGCGCTCGGAGCGGTCCCGGATCCGCCGCACCTCGAACCTGCGACCCACGCCCTGACGCTGTTCCTGTTGCTCCACGCTTTCTCGAACGGCACCACCGCGCTCACCGGTGTCGAGGCCATCTCGAACGGCGTCACCGCCTTCAAGGAACCGCGCAGCCGGAATGCCGCGACGACGCTGCTCCTCATGTCCGGAATCCTGGCGACGCTGTTCGTCTCGATCTCCTACCTCGCCGTCCATGTGGGAGCCATTCCGTCGGAGCGCGAGACGGTCATTTCGCAACTCGCGCGCACGGTGTTCGGTGGGCGAGGTGCTCTCTACCTCGCGACCATCGGCGCCACCACCTTGATCCTGGTGATGGCGGCCAACACGGCCTTCAACGGCTTCCCGCGGCTGGGCGCACTGCAGGCTGCCGACGGCTATCTGCCCCGCCAGCTCAGCTACCGGGGCAGCCGCCTGGTCTTTTCACGCGGCATCGCAGCGCTCGCGGTGCTGGCGTCGCTGCTGATCGCGATCTTCGACGCCAGCGTCACCGCGCTCATCCCGCTGTATGCGATCGGCGTGTTCTTGTCCTTCACGCTCTCCCAGGCGGGTATGACCCGGCGCTGGTGGCGCGCGCGCAAGGACCGGGGCTCGACCGCCAAGGCGCTGTTCAATGGCGTGGGCGCCGTTCTCACCGGGGCCGTGATGATGGTCTTCGCGGTCACCAAGTTCAGCGAAGGCGCCTGGTTCGTGGTGATCCTGATCCCCGCACTGGTCGCGCTGTTCTTCGCGATCCGTCGCCACTACCTCGAACTCGCCGCGGCGTTGTCGCTCGACGCCTACGGCGCCCCGGCTCGCATCCAGCGCCATCGCGTGATCCTGCCGCTGAGCAGCGTGCATCGCGGCACGGTCGCGGCGCTGCGCTATGCGCGCGCCCTTTCGGACGACATCACGGCAGTGCACGTCTCGATCGACGCGGAGTCGGCGGAGAGGCTGCGCCGGAAGTGGGGCCTGTGGGGCAACGGGGTACGGCTCGTGATCCTGGACTCGCCCTACCGAATGCTGCTCGAGCCGACGCTCGACTACATCCGCAAAGTCGCCGACCATCGTCAGCCGAACGAGACGATCACGATCGTGGTGCCGCAGTTCGTGCCGCGCCGGGCCTGGCATCACCTGCTGCACGCGCAGACGGCGGTCGTGCTGCGCCTGGCCCTGCTGTTCCGGCCCGGCATCGTCATCACCAACGTGCCCTATCATCTGGAAGTGGAAGGGCCCGAGGAGGAGTAGTGTTCATCGTCATCGTCGGCTGCGGGCGCGTGGGTTCCGAGCTGGCCTCGGGCCTGCAGGGCAAGGGCCACCAGGTCACGATCATCGACCACGTCGGGGCGTCGTTTCGGCACCTGCCGCCCGACTACCGGGGCCGGACCATCGAGGCGGAGGTGCTCTCGGAGCAGGTGCTCCAGAATGCCGGCATCGAGCAGGCGAGCGGCCTGGCCGCGGTCACGAACTCGGACCCGGTGAACGCGGTGGTCGGCCACGTGGCGCGCACGGTCTACGGCGTTCCGAACGTGGTGGTGCGCAACTACGACCCGCGCTGGCAGCCGCTGTTCGAGAGTTTCGGCCTGGACGTGGTGAGCTCCACGGCCTGGGGCGCCTCGCGCATCGAGGAGCTGCTCGAGCGGCCGCGCCCCGCGGGAGGACGCTAGTGTTCGTCGTGGTCGCCGGCGGCGGGCGCACTGGCGCGCAGCTGACGCGCTACCTGATCGATCAGCAGCACGAGGTGCAGGTGATCGAGCACCGGCGCGAGGTGCTGGCGCACCTGCACCGCGAGCTGCCCACCGAGACCATCTACGAGGGCAACGCGACCGACCCGCGCGTGTTGCACGGAGTCGGCATCGAGCGGGCCAACGTGCTCGCGGCCTGCACCGGCGAGGACGCCGAGAACCTGTCGCTGTGCTTCATCGCCCGCGAGCGCTACAAGGTGCCGCGCACCATCGCCTGCATCAACAACCCGCGAAGCGCCTGGCTGTTCGACGCCAAGTTCCACGTCGACGTCGCGCTCAACCAGTCCGACATCCTCGCCAAGTTGATCGAGCAGGAGATGTCGCTGGGCGACATGATGACGCTGCTGAAGCTGCGCCGGGGCCGCTTCTCGCTGGTGAGCGAGAAGATTCCGCCCGGGGCGCGGGCCGTGGGCGTGCCGTTGCGCGACCTGCCGCTGCCCAAGAACAGCGTGATTGCGGCGATCATTCGTGCCGGTGAGATCGTGATCCCGCGCGGGCCGCTGGCCTTCGCCGCGGGCGACGAGGTGCTGGCGATCGTGGACGAAGAAGGGGCCGACGTCCTCGCCTCACTCTTCGGCCCGGCGAGGTAGCCGCGGTTCGATCCGGCGCAAGCGGCTCATGGCGGAGCGCTTCGCGCGCGGGGGAGTGCATGGCTGCGTACCCCCCTCGATCCATCTACCGTGTGTTTGACTGCTCTGTGGGCGGTCACTATCATCAGCCTCT
Organism: Acidobacteriota bacterium; assembly: GCA_032127875.1. Taxonomy (GTDB): domain Bacteria; phylum Acidobacteriota; class Vicinamibacteria; order Fen-336; family Fen-336; genus CADEEV01. The sequence continues at coordinate 117,519 of JAQBHI010000194.1, read as the reverse complement.
TTCGTTGCGGGCCGGGCCCCCGGCCTTTCGGTCGAAGGAGACGAGGTGGCGTGAAGATCCACGAGTATCAGGGCAAGGCGGTGCTCGCTAGTTTTGGCGTGAGCGTTCCCAAGGGCAAGGTCGCCTACACGCCGGCCGAAGCGGTGGAGGCCGGGCGCGAGCTGGGCTTTCCGGTCGTGGTCAAGGCGCAGATCCATGCAGGGGGCCGGGGCAAGGGCGGCGGTGTCAAGCTGGCGCATAGCGCCGAGGATTGCGAAGCGCTGGCGAAGGTGATGCTGGGCGTGAGACTCGTCACGCAGCAGACCGGTCCCGAGGGCCGCGTGGTGCGACGCCTGCTGATCGAGCAGGGCGTGGACCTCGAAGGCTCGCGGGAGATGTACCTGGCGATCGTCGTCGATCGCGCCAGCGGCTCGCCCGTGTTCATGGCCTCGGCCCAGGGTGGCATGGACATCGAGGAGGTCGCCGCGAAGGACCCCAAGGCGATCCTCAAGGAGGTCGTGAACGCGGCGTCGGGCTTTCAGCCGTTCCAGGCGCGCAAGCTCGCCTTCGGGCTCGGGCTGCCCACGGCCACGTTGCCCAAGGCGGTGGCCTTCATGCAGACGCTGTATCGCGCCTTCGAAGCCAGCGACGCGTCGCTGCTCGAGATCAACCCGTTCCTGCTCACGAAGGACGGCGCGCTCCTGGCTCTCGACGCCAAGATCCAGCTTGACGACAACGCGCTCTACCGCCATGCCGAGCTGCGCGAGCTGCGCGACTTCGACGAAGAGGATCCGCTCGAGGTCGAGGCCTCCAAGTTCAGCCTCAACTACATCAAGCTCGAGGGCGGCAATGTGGGCTGCATGGTGAATGGGGCCGGCCTGGCGATGGCCACGATGGACATCATCAAGCTCGCGGGCGGCAGCCCGGCCAACTTCCTGGATGTCGGCGGCGGCGCGAGCGCTGAGCAGATCCGCAACGCGTTCCGGATCCTGCTGGCCGACAAGGAAGTGAAGGCCGTGCTGATCAACATCTTCGGGGGCATCCTGCGCTGCGACGTGCTGGCCGAGGGCGTGATCGCCGCCGTGCGCGACCTGAACGTGCAGATCCCGGTCGTTGTGCGCATGAAGGGCAACAACGAGGCGCGCGGCAAGGAGATGCTGCGCTCCTCCGGCCTCAACTTCGGCGCGGCCGACGACATGGCCCGGGCGGCAAAGCAGGTGGTCGCAGCGGCGGGAGCTGCGCGATGAGCGTGCTCGTCGGTCGTGACACGCGCCTTTTGGTCCAGGGCATGGGCAAGCACGGCACCTTCCACGCGACCTCTTGCCGCGAATACGGGACGAACGTAGTCGGCGGTGTGACGCCCGGCAAGGGCGGCGCCAAGGTCGAAGGCTTTCCGCTCTTCGACAGCGTCGAGCAGGCCGTGCGCAAGACCGGGGCCAACGTCTGCGTGATCTTCGTGCCGCCGCCCGGTGCGGCCGACGCCATCATGGAGGCTTGCGACGCCGGCATCCCGCTGGTGGTGTGCATCACCGAGGGCATTCCGACGCTCGACATGGTGAAGGCCGCGGCCTACTTGAAGGACAAGGGGACGACGCGGCTGATCGGTCCCAACTGCCCCGGCATCATTTCGCCTGGAGAGAAGTGCAAGGTCGGGATCATGCCCGGCCACATCCACAAGGGCGGCTCGGTGGGCGTCGTGAGCCGTAGCGGCACGCTCACCTACGAAGCGGTCGGCCAGCTCACGGAGCTCGGCATCGGCCAGTCGACCTGCATCGGCATCGGTGGCGATCCGATCATCGGCACCAACCACAAAAGCGCGCTCGAGTTGTTCGGCAAGGACCGCGGCACCAAGGCGATCGTGATGATCGGCGAGATCGGCGGCACCGCCGAGGAAGAGGCCGCGGCCTACATCAAGAAGCACGTCAAGAAGCCGGTCGTCGGCTTCATCGCCGGCCAGACGGCGCCAGCGGGCCGCCGCATGGGCCATGCCGGGGCGATCATCTCCGGCGGCAAGGGCACTGCAACCGAAAAGATGAGGGCGATGAAGGCCGCGGGCATCCATGTCGTGAAGTCGCCCGCCGAAATCGGCGCGGCCGTCGCGAAGCTACTCAAAGAGAAGTAGGGAGACGAGCATTTGAAGCAGCGTACGTTTTCGATAATCAAGCCGGACGCGGTGAAGGCCAGGGCCACGGGCGCGATCCTGGACCGGATAGAGAAGGCGGGCTTCGAGCTCGTCGGGCTGCGCATGCGCCAGCTGACGCGGCGCGAGGCCGAGGGCTTCTACCACGTCCACGCGGCGCGTCCGTTCTTCGCCAGTCTGTGCGATTTCATGTCCTCGGGCCCGTGCGTGAGCCTGGTCCTCGAGCGCGACAACGCGATCCTGCACCTGCGCGAGATCATGGGCGCGACGGACCCCGCGAAGGCCGCCACCGGCACGATCCGCAAGGACTTTGCGGCCTCGATCGAAGCGAACGCGATTCACGGATCCGATGCGCCCGAGACAGCGGCCTTCGAGATCGGCTACTTCTTCCCAGGGATCGAGATCGGCTAGCAACCTTGGACGCTGCAGGCGAGATCGCCCAGGGCGTTCTCCCCGCGGTGCTGCGGGCCCTCTACGTGGAGCGGCGCACCGGCCTGCTGCACGTTACGCGAGGCGCGGAGCGCAGCAGCATCTGCTTCATCCACGGCAACATCGTCTACGGCGACACCAACATCCAGGAGTGCCACCTCGGCGAAACGCTGGTCCGCCATGGCCTGCTGCCGCAGTGGGATCGCGAACGCGCCGGCGAGATGGTCGCGGTCACCGGCCGCCGCCTCGGGCAGATCCTCCTGGACCTGGGATTGCTCGATGCCGACGGCCTGGAGGACGCCCTGGCGCTGCAGGTGCGCGAGGTGCTGCTCACGATCTTCTCGTGGCGAGACGGGCGCTACGCCTTCGACGAGCAGGAGCCGGAGGGCTTCCGGGGCTACGACAAACCGCTGCGGCTGTCGACCGCCGAGGTCATCCTGGACGCGGTTTGGAGCGTCCCGGATCCGGACATCATCCGCTTCCAGCTGGGCGACCTGGACCGCATCCTGACCCTCACCAACGACCCGCTGCTGCGCCTCCAGAGCGTCGCCCTCACGCCTGTCGACGGGTTCATCCTCTCGCGCGTCGACGGCAACCTCACGTCGCGCGAGATCCTGAGCCTCGCGCCCGTGGGCCAGGACGAGGCCCAGCGCAGCCTGTTCGGCCTGCTCTACATCGGGATGGTCCTCCCCCTTCCTGCCAGCACGACCGGCAAGAAGCCCGCTGCGGCCTCCCTGCGCAAGCACATCCTCGAGACCCACGCGAGCTTCGCCATGCACGACCACTACGAGGTCCTGGGCGTCGCCCGGGACGCGCCGGACGCCGAAATCCTCGCGGCGTACTCGCGCTTGGTCAGGCTCTATCACCCCGACGTGCATCGCCAACCGGGGCTCAGCGACCTCAAGGTGACTCTCGAAGCCCTCTTCTCGCGCCTGAGCGAGGCGCACCGGGTTCTTGCCGACCCGCTCGCCCGTGCCCAGTACGACCAGCGCTCCCAGGCGCCCGCGCCTCCCGTTCCCGAGGCGCCGGAGGCGACCGAACCGGAGGTCGTCGCCGACCCGAAGCAGATCGAGGAGATGCTGGACCGGGCCGCCGAAGCACTGGGCGCCGGTCGCCAGCACGAAGGCTTCTCTCTCGTGGACGAGGCGCTGCGAGGCGCGTCGGGTCGCCTGCGTCGCCGGGCACGGGTGCTGCGCGCCGAGGCGAGGCTGAAGAGTGGCGAGGGCCGGCGGGCCGCCGAAGCGGAGCTGAAGGCCGCGATCGACGAGGATCCCGGCAACGCCGAGGCCCACTTCCTGCTCGGCACGATCTACAGGGCGGGTGGCGCGAACGCGCTGGCGGCGGCCTCGTTCCGCAAGGCGCTGGCCCTGAGGCCGCGCTACAAGGAGGCGCTGGCCGAATTGCTCGCGCTCGAGCCCGCCCAGGGCCCCGAGACCGGCGGCGTGCTGAGGCGGCTGCTCGGCAGCTAGGGCTGCCTTGCCTGCCGGCGCCGTCTCGTGAAATCCTTACGGCCGCTTTGCGCGCCCGCCTGGGCCGCGAACGGGAGGCGGAATGTCGGTCAAGCCTGACAAGTGGATCCGGAAGATGGCCCTCGAGCACAAGATGATCGAGCCGTTCACCGACAAGCAGGTTCGCGCGGGCGTGATCTCGTACGGCCTGTCGTCGTACGGCTACGACATTCGCATCGCAGACGAGTTCAAGATCTTCACCAACATCAACTCGTCGATCGTGGATCCCAAGAACTTCGACCCGAAGTCGTTCGTGGACTTCAAGGGCGAGATCTGCATCATCCCGCCCAACTCGTTTGCGCTCGCGCGAACCGTCGAGTACTTCCGCATCCCGCGCAACGTGATCACGCTCTGCGTCGGGAAATCCACCTACGCCCGCTGCGGCGTGATCGTCAACGTAACGCCCTTCGAGCCGGAGTGGGAGGGCATCGTGACGCTCGAGGTCTCGAACACGACGCCGCTGCCAGCCAAGATCTACGCGGGCGAGGGCATCGCGCAGGTGCTGTTCTTCGAGAGCGACGAGCCGTGCGAAACCTCCTACGCGGACAAGAAGGGCAAGTACCAGGCCCAGCAGGCCCTGACGCTGCCCCGGCTCTAGGCCGGCAGCAGGCGGTGGCCTGGTTCACCAGGCCTGCTTGACAGCGGCCTTCTGTTCAACTAACTTGTCGGTTGAACTAACTGGTTAGTTAACTCATGGCCACTGACGAGACCCGCGAGAAGTTGCTGAAGGCCGCCACCGAGGTGTTCGTGGCCACCGGCTTCAGCGGCGCCCGGGTCGACGAGATCGCGCGCAAGGCCGGCGCCAACAAGGCGATGATCTACTACCACTTCGGCGCCAAGCAGGCCTTGTATCAGGCCGTCCTGTTGCGGCTCCTGGGGCCGATTCACGAGCACATCGACGCGCTGCACACGGAGGATCCGAAAGCCAGGCTCGTGGTCTTCTACCGCGGCCTGGTTGAACGCTTTCATGCCCAGCCGGCCCTGCCGAAGTTGATGCTCCGCGAGGTTCTCGCGGGCGGCCGCAACATGGAGGCCCAGACGGCGCGCGCCTTCGCCCGCATCCTCGCCTTCGTCGCGGCGACCCTGAAACAGGGCAAGGGCACCGGGCGCTTCCGCCCGACGAGCCCGCTGCTCTTCCATCTGGCCGTGCTCTCGCCGGCGCTGCTGCTCTTCGCCGGCGGGGACTTCCGTGACCGCGTGCTCTCGGTAGCCGCGCGCCGGCCGCCCACTCCGACCCTGGAAGAGCTGCTGGCGCACGTCGATGAAACGATCGAGCGGAGCCTAGTCGCCGTGAAGGGCAGAAGGAGCTGACATGACGCGATACGTCCGGGCTGCACTCGCCAGCGTCGCGGTGTTTGCCGCCGCCTGCCACGAGGGCAAAGACGCCGCATCGATCACGGCCGCGGGGCACGTCGAGGCCACCGACGTCCGGCTCTCCGCCAAGGTGCCTGGCCGGCTGGCTTCCTTCCCGGAACAGGAGGGCACGCTGGTGGCGGCGGGACAGGAGCTGTTGCGCATCGACACCACCGACATCGAGCTGGTTCTTGCCCAGGCACGGGCAGAACGCCGGGCCGCGGATGCCGAGTTGCGGCTGCGACTGGCCGGGGCGCGCCGGGAAGACATCGCCGAGCTCTCCGCCCAGAGCGCAAGTGCCACGGCCGATCTCGAGGGCGCGCAGCGCGACTTCGCGCGCATGCAGGCCCTGCTCGACCAGGGCTCCGGGACCCGCAAGGCCCGCGACGACGCCCGCACCCGGCAGGAGATGGCCGCGGCGCGGCTGGCGGCCAGCAAGCAAGCACTGGCGCGCGCCCAGGCCGGCAGCCGCCCCGAGGAGATCGAAGCGGCGCGCGCCCATCTGGCTGCGCTCACGGCGCGCCAGGCGCAGCTCGAACAGCAATCGAAGGACGCGGTACTCGTGAGCCCCCTGGCCGGGGTCTTGACCGAACGCCTGGCCGAACCGGGCGAGCTGCTCCAGGCGGGTACGCCCGTCGCAGTCGTGACCAACCTGGCCGAGGCCTGGCTGACTGTCTACGTGACGGAGCCCGACCTCGGAAGAATTCGCATCGGCCAGACGGCCGAAGTGCGAACCGACGACGGCCAGTCGCGCAAGGGTCGCATCTCGTTCATCGCGTCGAAGGCTGAGTTCACGCCCAAGAACGTCCAGACGCGCGACGAACGCGTGAAGCTCGTCTTCAAGGTCAAGGTGAACCTCGACAACGCGGACGGTCTCTTCAAGCCCGGTATGCCGGCCGAGGCTCTCTTCGCCACCGCGCTCGCGCAATGAGCCCGCTCGTCGAACTCGAGGCCATGACGCGCCGCTACGGCGACGCGCTCGCGGCGGACCGCGTCAGCTTCGCAGTCGAGCGCGGCGAGATGTTCGGCCTGATCGGCCCGGATGGCGCCGGCAAGACCACGACGCTGCGCGTGGTGCTGGGTCTGCTCGCTGCCAGCGAAGGGCAGGTACGCACCTGCGGCCTCGATCCCTGGAGGGAGGGCAACGCGCTGTCGCAGCGGATCGGCTATCTCTCGCAGCGCTTCTCGCTCTATGGCGACCTGAGTGTCGACGAGAACATCGGCTTTTTCGCGGAGATTCACGGGGTTCGGGGCTGGCGATCGCGCCGCGACGAGCTGCTCGAGCTGCTGCGCATGGCCCCGTTCCGCAAACGGCTCGCCGATCGGCTCTCGGGTGGCATGAAGCAGAAGCTGGCGCTCGCCTGCACGCTGATCCACACCCCGGAGCTGCTGATCCTCGACGAGCCGACGACGGGCGTCGACCCGGTCTCGAGGCGCGATTTCTGGCGGATCCTCGCGCGGCTTTCCCGCGAAGGCCTGACGCTGCTGCTGACGACGCCCTACCTCGACGAGGCGGAGCGTTGCCAGCGCATCGCGCTGATGGACCACGCCCGCATCCTCAGCGTCAGCACGCCGGATCAGCTGCGCTCCTCGTCGGGCGGCGCGATCGTGGAGCTGCTCGCCGCGCCGCGCCGCAAGGCGCTGGAGCTCGTCCAGGCCCAGCCGGAGGTGGCCGATGCCCAGTCCTTCGGCGAGCGACTGCACCTGACGCTCACCGCAGCGGCGGCGCCGCACGCCGAGGCCGTGGCGCTGCAGATGCGCGAACGGCTCGAGGCAGGCGGCATCACGGTCGAGTCCGCGCGCGCCATGTCGCCCAGCCTCGAAGACATCTTCATTGCCCGGATTCGTGCGGAGCAGCCGGGCACGGCCGAGGTGAATTCATGAGTCAATCCTTGCAGGCGGGCGTGGCGCTCGCGCTCTTCGCAGCTCTGGTGCCTGGGCCACAGGCGCGTGGCGAGGAAGCGGCGCCCGGCGAGGTCGTCAGGCTGACTCTGGCCGAGAGCGTGGCGCGGGCCCAGAGCGTTTCCGCGCAGCTTGGGCAACTGCGGGCTCTTCAAGAGGCGGCCACGGCTGGAGTACGCGGCGCCCGGGCTCAGCGACTGCCCAGCCTCGGGCTCTCCGCCGGGGCCAGCCGCAACTCCAACGTGCCTGAGTTCGTCTCGACCCTGCCCGGCCAGGGGAGCCAGGTGATCTTCCCCAACCTCCCGAACCAGGGCTACGCCCGCGCCAGCCTGAGCCTGCCGGTCTACACGGGGGGTCGCATCGGCGCCGGGGTCGCGGCCGCCGCGCAACTGCAAGAGGCCTCGCGCCTGGACACGGCCGCAGGCCAGAGCGATCTGGTCCTGGAGACCACGACTGCCTACTGGAACCTGGTGGCGCAGCGCAGGGCTGAGCAGGTCCTGCAGGAGGCGATCGCCGGCTACGAAGCGCACCTCGCAGACGCCACGAACCTGTTCGACAACGGCATGGTGCCTCGCAATGAGCTGCTAGCCGTTCAGCTGGAGCGGGACCGGGCCGAGCTGGCGCGGCTGCGGGCCGGAAACGCCGCCGAGCTCACGAACGCGGACCTGGGCCGCCTTCTCGATCTGCCAGCCGGAGCACGGCTCGAGCTCGCGAGCGCACTCGTCGCGAGCGAGCTCGCCGCCCAGGACGTCGAGCCGCTGGTGAGGCGCGCCCTCGGCGCCCGCCCCGAGCTGGCCGGCCTGCGCGCCCGCCTCGCCGCCTCGGAAGCCGCGGTGAGGACGGCCCGCTCCGCCGGCTTGCCGCAAGTCGGCCTCATCGGCAGCTACGACTACGCCAACCCGAACCCGCGCATCTTTCCACTCGCCGGCAGCTGGCGCGACACCTGGAGCGTCGCCGCCACGCTGTCGGTGATCGCCTTCGACGGCGGGCGGACGGCGGCGGCCACGGCCGAGAAGCGCGCCCAGGCCGAGGCCCTGCGCCAGCAGGTCGTCGATCGGGAGCGGCGCATTCGGTTGGAGGTGACGTCCCGCCTGCTCGAAATCCGCACGGCCCAGGCCGCCGTCTCGCTGGCTGCCCGGAGTCTCGAGGCCGCGCGCGAGAACGTCCGCGTGAACCAGGATCGCTATCGGGCGGGCGTCAGTTTGTCGTCCGAATTGTTGGACGCGGAGACGCAACTGCTGCGCGCCGGTCTGGACCAGACGGAAGCCACGACGCAGCTGTTGGTAGCGCAGGCAAGCCTCGAGCGCGCGGTCGGCAGATAGTGGCGGACGCCGCGCCAGTGATCGAGGTCGAGCACCTGGTGAAGCGCTTCGGCGCCTTCACCTCCGTGGACGATCTGAGCCTCACGGTCGGGCAGGGTGAGGTCTTCGGCCTGCTGGGCAGCAATGGCGCGGGGAAGTCCACCACGATCCGCATGCTCTGTGGTCTGCTCACGCCGAGCGCCGGCCAGGCGCGGGTGCTGGGTATCGATGTCGCGAAGCACCCCGAAGAGGTGAAACGGCGCATCGGCTACATGACCCAGCGCTTCAGCCTCTACGCAGACCTTTCCGTCGAACAGAACCTGCGCTTCTTCGGTGGTGTGTATGGCCTGCACGGCGCGCTCTTCGACGAGCGCCGGGCCTGGGCCGTGGAGATGGCCGGCCTGGCCGGCAAGCAGACGTTGCTGACCGGCGAGCTGCCGGGAGGTTGGAAACAGCGCCTCGCCCTCGCCTGTGCCGTGCTGCACAAGCCGCGGGTCGTGTTCCTCGACGAACCCACGGCCGGCGTGGATCCGGTCTCACGCCGGCGCTTCTGGGGCCTGATCGACGCGATGGCGGGGGAGGGCGTGACGATCATCGTCACCACCCACTATCTCGACGAGGCCGAGCGCTGCGACCGTATCGCGCTCATGCACGCGGGCCGGCTGGTCGCCCTGGGGACGGTGCGTGAGCTCAAGCAGGTCTTCGCCGGCCGCGCGCTGCTCGAGGTCTCCTGCCCGCGCTTCCTCGAGGCCCAGGAGCGTTTGGAGCCGGAGGACTTCGTTCTCGAGGCCGCGCTCTTCGGCACCCGTCTCCACGTGGTCGTGGCCGACTCCGACGGCGCCAGGCGGCGGGTGCTCGATCTGCTCGAGGCGCAAGGAAACGTCCCGGCACGGGTCGAGCGCATCGTTCCCTCTCTCGAGGACGTCTTCATGCATTGCATCGAGGCGGAGGACCAGGCTCGCGCGGCCCGGGGCGTCCCCGCATGAACCCGCGCAAGGTCTGGGCCGTCGCGAAGAAGGAGCTGCGTCAGGCTTCGCGCGACCCCCTGAGCCTCGCCATGCTGCTCGGACTGCCGACCATGATGCTGCTGCTCTACGGCTACGCGCTCAACTTCGACGTGCGGCACGTGCGCCTGGCGGTGCAGGACCGGGACAAGAGCCCGGCGAGCCGCGAATTGATCGGGGCCTTCGTGAACTCGAGCTACTTCGACCTGGTGGCGGACGTCGGCCCCGGGGCCGACCTGCCGCTGCTGACCGAGCGCCGCGTCGCGCGGGCGGTGCTGGTGATTCCCGAGGCGTTCTCCCGCGATCTCGCCGCGCGCCGCACGACGCCGGTGCAGATGTTGCTCGACGGGAGCGATTCGAATACCGCCACCCTCGTGCTGAGCTATGCGGCGGCCATCGTCACGCAATTCAACCTCGAGCCGCTGCGCGGCGGAGGCGGCGCCGTGGCGCGAAGCGCCTTCGTGGGCTACGAGCCGCGCGTCTGGTACAACCCCGAGCTCAAGTCGACACAGTTCCTGGTCCCGGGCCTGATCGGTTTCATCCTGATGCTCACCGGAGTACTCTCGACCGCACTTTCGGTCGTGCGCGAGAAGGAGCGCGGGACACTGGAGCAGCTGCGTGTCACCTCGTTGCGGCCCGGCGAGCTGATCGTCGGCAAGACGCTGCCGTACCTTGGCATCTCCCTCGTCGCCACAGGCTTGATCCTGATCGCCGCGCGCGTGCTGTTCGATGTGGCGGTGCGTGGCCCCTACCTGGATCTGTTCGTCCTGACGTTCGTCTACCTGGTCGGTGCCCTCGGCTGGGGGCTACTGGTCTCGAGCCTCGCCGACACGCAGGCGCTGGCCTTCCAGGTCGGGATCGTGACCTCGATGCTGCCCGCCATCATCCTCTCGGGCTTCATCTTTCCGATCCGCTCCATGCCTCCGGTGATCCAGGCGATCACGTACGCGGTCCCGGCCCGCTACTTCCTCGTCGCGTTGCGCGGCGTGATCCTGAAGGGCGCGGGGCTCGCGCCCTACGGGATGGACGTCGGCTTCCTCGTGCTCTACGCCGCGCTGGTCATGGGTATCGCGTACGTCCGGCTGACGCGCCGGGAGGCCTAGCAACGTGTACGCGCTGCTCCAGGTGGTGATCAAGGAAGTCCTGCAGCTCCGCCACGATCGCAAGATGATCCCCGTCCTGATCGTGGGACCCGTGATGCAGCTACTGGCGCTGGGCTTCGCGGCCAACATGGACGTGAACCAGATCCCGCTGCTGCTCCTCGACCAGGACCGCACGCGTGGCAGCCGCGAGCTCGTCGAGCGCTTCACGGCTTCGGGCTACTTCCACATCGTCGGCGGCGTGGACGCCGCCTCGGAGATCGAGCCGTGGCTGATCGACGGCCGCGCCCAGATCGCCCTGGTTGTCGGCGAAGGCTACGGCGCGGCGCGGGCGGGCGGGCGCCCGGCGAGGGTCCAGGCCATCGCCGATGGCAGCGATTCCAACTCCAGCGGCATCGGGCTGGGCTACGCCGCTCGCATCGTGGCCGAGGCCGCGTCTGAGCTTCAGGCGGCCCGGCTCGGGCGCATGGGCCGCGTGGAGCTGGTGCCGCGCGTGCTCTACAACCCCGATCTCAAGAGCCGCTGGTTCTACGTCCCCGCGGTGCTCGCGATGGTCCTGATGCTGGTGACGATGATGTTGCCGGCCATGGCGGTGGTGCGCGAGAAAGAGATCGGTACCCTTGAGCAGATCAGCGTGACGCCGCTCCGGCCGTGGCAGTTCCTGGTGGGGAAGCTGGTGCCGTTCGTATTCATCGGCCTGATCGACCTCTGGCTGATCACCTGGCTCGCGCGCAGCGTGCTGGGCGTGCCGCTGCGCGGCTCGCTGGTGAGCTTGACGCTGCTCACTTTGCTCTACCTGCTGAACACCCTGGGCCTGGGCCTTCTGGTCTCCACGCTGGTTTCGACGCAGCAGCAGGCCATGATGTTCACGGCCCTCGGCCTCATGGTGCCGATGATCTACCTCGGCGGGCTGATCTTCCCATTCGAGAACATGCCGCTGGGCTTTCAGTATGTGAGCTACATGACCCCCGTCCACTATTACGCGAAGGTCCTGCGGGGCGTGTTCCTGAAGGGCTCCGGCCTGGCGGTGCTGTGGCCCGAGGCCTTGGCGCTCGCGGTCATGGGGCTGCTGGTCCTGACGCTGGCCTCGCTACGCTTCCGGAAGAGCCTTGATTGATGCGCGTTCCCTTCGGCCTACCACGCTCCTCGCGGCTTCTCATTGGCGTCGGGTTGTGGGTTGCGATCGGCCTGGGCGCGGGGCCGCTGGGGTCTGCCGCCTGGAGTTCGGTGGTCCGCTATCAGACCCCCTACCGCTTCGCCGACGACTCGCAGTCGGGCGAGGCGCTGGCGAACCGCGTAGTCCTGGTCCTGGTGGACGGCCTGCGGCTCGACCGCTCGCGACAGATGCCGTCGCTCAACAGGCTGCGGGCCAAGGGCGCCGATCTGGCCTGCGCGTCCAGCGTGCCGTCCTACTCACGGCCGGGCCGCGCGAACCTGGCGACGGGCGCTCCGCCGGAACTCCACGGCGCCACGACGAACCGGCATCGCGGCACGCTCGCGATCGACAACCTCTTCCGCGGGGCGTCGCGCGCCGGCAGCCCGGTCGCGATTGCGGGCTCGGAACTCTGGGGCGAGTTGTTCCAGCCGGACCTGAAGGACGCGGCCTTCTTCGAAGCGCCCGTCGCCGAGCTTCGCGGCGAGTTCGCGCGCGTGTCGCCGCTAATGATGAAAGCGGAGACGCGCGCGGTGGATTTCATCCTCGGCCAGAAGGCACGCATCGGCGTCATCGACCTAGTGGTGCCCGATTACGCGGCCCACGAATACGGGGCGCGCTCGGGCGAATACGCGCGGGCCTGTCACGAGGCCGATCGCCTGATCGGGTCGCTCGCGGAGGGCAGCGACCTGTGGCGGACGTTGCTGGTGGTCACGGCCGACCACGGCCACCTGGACGAAGGCGGGCATGGCGGCCAGGAGCCCGAGATCCTTTCGATCCCGCTCGTCCTCGCCGGTCGTGGCGTGCGTGAGGGCGTGGCTGGAACGGCCCGCCAGATCGACGTGGCGGCCACGATCGCGGCCCTCGCCGGCTTGCCGATTCCAGGGGGGAGCGAGGGCCGCGTGCTGCGTGAAGTTCTCGACCTCCCGCCCGAGTTCGCCGCCGCCCTTGCCGAGCGCGAGCAGCGGCAGCAGGTGGCCTTCCAAGCCGATTTCTCGAGGACGCTGGGTCCTGGCGCGGCCGGCGCATCGATCGAATCGCTTCGCGCGGCACGGACCAGCGCCGAGCGACGCGCCCGGCTGCCAGTGGTCGTGCTGCTCGCCCTGCTGGCGATCGGTCTAGCCGCTTGGCCCCTGCGCGGGGGCGGGGCCGCGGTGCTCGTGGCTGCGGTCGCCGGCGCGCTCCTGAGCGAGTTGCTGTTTCGCGGTCTGGTAGCCTGGCAGGGCATTCGCTTGTCCCTGAGTGCCATCAACCACGACGAGGATGTCGCGCCGTATTTCGGTCGGTTGCTTGCGCTCGGCGCGCTGGCGACGCTCACGAGCCTGGCCATCGTCACCGTGATCGCCGCGCGACGCGCGCCCGGGCGAACAGCGATTCTGGGACTTGCTGCGGTGTCGGGTGCGGGCCTGGTACTGCTGCTGGCCGTTCTCCCGCTTCAAGCCGCGCAAGGTCTATTCATGCACTGGACGATCGGCGACATCGGCGCCAGCTTTGCCGGTTTCGTCAGCCTCGACCGACTGCGTGCGACGGGTCTCTCGGCGCTGGCCGTGCCGCTCTTCGCATTCCTGGCCGATCGACTAATCAAACCGGGGGGGTACGGGAGCAAGCACCCCCCCGCGCCCTTCGGGCTCCCCCCCATCCGCTCCGCGCCCGAGTGAATCGTGCGCTCCGCTGTTAACGGAACCTCGGCACCCCGCGCATCGCAACTGGCTGCGGCTCTGGTAGACTCGCCGTTTTCGGAAAGTGGGCATCATGCTGCGGCCGTACAAGGGGCTCTGGCCGAAACTGGGGGAGCGGGTGTACGTGGATGCCTCGGCCCAGGTGATCGGCGACGTCGAACTGGGCGACCATGCTTCGGTGTGGATGAACGCCGTGATCCGCGGCGACGTGCATGCGATCCGAATCGGGGCCTATACCAACGTCCAGGACTGCTGCGTCATCCACGTCTTCAAGGAGCAGCACACGACGCTGGTCGCGGATCACGTCACGGTGGGCCACTCCGTCACGCTTCACGGCTGCCGGGTCGACTCGTGGTGCCTGATCGGCATGGGCGCCACGGTCCTGAACGATGCGCACGTCGGCGCCGAGTCGATCGTCGCCGCGCAGACGCTGGTGCCCGAAGGCATGCTGATTCCACCGCGCAGCCTCGTCATGGGGATCCCCGGCAAGGTGCGCCGGGCGCTCACCGACCAGGAGCTCGCGGGCCTGCGCATCTCGGCCGACAACTACTACCAGTACAAGGAAACCTACCTCGCGGAAACGGGTCAGCGGTGATCAAGGGCGTCAAAGGGACCAAGGACATCCTGCCCGACGAGGTGGGGGCGTGGCAGCGGGTCGAAGCCGAGGCGCGCAAGCTCTTTGCGCTCTACGGCTATCGCGAGATCCGAACTCCGATCTTCGAGGATACCCAGCTCTTCGCCCGCGGCATCGGCGCCGAGACCGACATCGTCTCGAAGGAGATGTACAGCTTCCAGGACCGCGACGAGTCGTCGCTGACGCTGCGGCCCGAGGCCACGGCCGGGGTCGTGCGCAGCGTGATCGAGAACAACCTGATGAACACCGATCCCGCGCTGCGCGTCTACGTGATCGGGCCGATGTTCCGGCGCGAGCGGCCGCAGAAGGGCCGCTATCGGCAGTTCCACCAGGTGGATGTGGAGACCTTCGGCGTCGCGGAGCCTTCGATCGACGTCGAGGTGATCGAGATGGCGCTCGGCTATCTCGAGGCCTGCGGGCTGCGCGACCACGAGCTGGTCGTCAACTCGGTGGGCGACGCCGCCTGCCGGCCAGCCTATGTCGAAACATTGCGCGCTGCCTTGCGCGAGCAGCTCGGCACGCTCGGCGCCGACAGCCAGCGCCGCACCGAGACGAGCCCGCTGCGCGTGCTCGACTCCAAGGCGCCCGGGGAGCAGCAACTGATCGGCACGCTGCCCAGACTCGCCGATCATCTGTGCGCCGCCTGCAGCGAACACTTCGCCGAGGTCCGGCGCGAGCTGGAACTGCTGGGCATTCGCTACCGCGTGGACCACCGGCTGGTGCGGGGCCTCGACTACTACACGCGCACCACGTTCGAGGTCACGAGCGCTGCGCTGGGCGCGCAGAACAGCGTGCTCGGCGGTGGCCGCTACGACGGTCTCGTCAAGGAGCTCGGCGGCCCGGATCTCACCGGCATCGGCTTCGCGCTCGGCCTGGAGCGGCTGGTGATGATCCTGCCCAAGGCCGAGGCCGCATCTCGCTGCGACGTGTATCTGGCGCCGCTCGCCGCCGCCGGCCGGGACAAGGCTGTGCTGCTCCAGCGGCAGCTCCGTGCGGCGGGGCTCAGTGTCCTGGTCGATTACGAAGGCCGTGGCCTCAAGTCCCAGATGAAGCGGGCCGACAAGCTGCAGGCGCGCTTCGTGGCGCTCATCGGCGAAGACGAGCTGGCCAAGGGCCTGTGGAGCGTGCGAGACATGGCGCGCTCCGCTCAGGAAAGCGTCGAAGACCAGCACATCGCGAGCTACCTCGAGGAGAAGCTGAATGGCTGAGAGCCTCGGCGACCTGACGCGCACTCACTACTGTGGTGAGCTGGGCGAGTCCGAGGTCGGCAAGACGGTGACGCTGATGGGCTGGGCGGCCACCCGGCGCGACTTGGGTGGCGTCGTGTTCCTCGACCTGCGCGACCGCGAGGGGATCTGCCAGGTGGTGGCGCGGCCTGAGGTCTCGAAGGACGCTCACGCCGCCGCGGACCGTGTCCGCAGCGAGTACGTCGTGGCCGTAGTGGGCGAGGTGGCGGCCCGTTCGAGCGAGACCGTGAACCCGACCCTGGCGACTGGCAGGGTCGAGGTGCTGGCCCGCGAGATCCGCGTTTTGTCCGAGGCCCGGACGCCGCCGTTCCCGATCGAGGACGAGATCCAGACATCCGAAGACGTAAGGCTCAAGTACCGCTACCTCGACCTGCGCCGGCCCAAGCTGCAGAAAAACATCCGGCTGCGGCACCAGCTCACGATGGAAGTGCGCCGTCACCTGGACGAGCAGGGCTTCTACGAGATCGAGACGCCGATGCTCACCAAGTCGACACCGGAGGGCGCTCGCGACTACCTCGTCCCGTCGCGCGTGCACCACGGCCATTTCTACGCACTGCCACAGTCGCCGCAGATCTTCAAACAGTTGCTGATGGTCTCGGGCATGGACAAGTACTTCCAGATCGTCCGCTGCTTTCGCGACGAGGACCTGCGAGCCGACCGCCAGCCGGAGTTCACGCAGGTCGACATCGAGATGTCGTTTCCGCGCATGCAGACGATCTTCGAGCTGGTCGAGCCGCTCTACGCGCGGATCTTCCGGCTGATCGGCGCGGACGTGCCGCGGCCCTTTCCGCGCATGCGCTACGCCGAGGCGATGGGGCGCTACGGCAGCGACAAGCCCGACCTGCGCTTCGGGATGCCGATCACCGACGTGACCGAAGAGATGAAGACGCTCGGCCTGGATACCTTTCCGGGATTGATCGCCGAGGGGGCGCGGGCGCGGGCGATCGTGCTGCCCGCCGCCGGAGGGATCTCAGGCACGCGCTTGCGCAAGATCAACGAAGAGTCGTGGCTCGGCCGGATCGTGCTCGATGCGCGCGCGTCGAAGCGCAACCTCTTCACGCTCAAGGCGAGCGACGAGGCCGTGGGCAACCTGGGCAAGAAGGGCGCGAGCGAAGCGGTGGCGCGGGCGCTGGTCGCGAAAGTCGGCGCGCAGAAGGACGACACGGTGCTCGTGGGCGTCGACCAGCCGGGCCCGCTGGCCATGGCCCTGGGCATCCTGCGGTTGGAGATGGGCCGCGAGCTGAGGCTGGTCGAGGAGCGAGCCTTCCGCTTCCTGTGGGTCACGGATTTCCCGCTGATGGAGTACGACAAGGCGGCTCAGCGCTTCGTGAGCCTGCACCACCCGTTCACGGCGCCCCTGGACGAGGACATCCCCCTTCTCGACTCCGACCCGGGCGCGGTGCGTGCCAAGGCCTACGACCTGGTGTTGAACGGCAGCGAGGTCGGCGGCGGCAGCATTCGTATCCACGACTCCGGCCTGCAGGCGAAGGTCTTCAAGATCTTGTCCCTTTCGGACGAGGAGGCGCGGGAGCGTTTCGGATTCTTCCTCGACGCGCTCCAGTACGGCACGCCGCCACACGGCGGGATCGCCCTGGGCCTCGACCGCACGGCGATGATCCTGACGGGGGAGGCGTCGATCCGCGACGTGATCGCCTTCCCGAAGACGGCGAGCGCCACGGACCTGATGGCCGGCTCGCCCTCACCCGTGCGCGACGAGCAGATCAAGGAGCTCGGCATCCTCGTCATCCGGAAGTAGCCACGAGCGCAGCGCCTGGGGGATCCCCCAAGCCTCGCGGTACCATCCCCAAGAGCTGCGCTTTCTCCAGCCCGAGGGGTTCGAGCGGGGGTCCGAAGACCGGGGGCTCGGAGCCGTCTCGACACGAGCTCTTGCGCGCCGACGGAAAGACGGCGCGCTCAGGATGAGGGTCGCGTGGCGTCCTTCAGGCCGAGCTTGCGGAAGATCGACGTCGCAGGGCACACGCCGCTGAAGGCGGACTGCAAGAGGTTCGCGCCCACGAACGCGGTAAAGAGGAAGAACCCGGGGTGCACCCAGTAGCCGAGGGCGACCGACACCAGGACGAAGCTCCCGGCCAGGGCGCGGACAGCGGCTTCGACGCTCATGACGACCTCCAATCAGAGTGAGAGACGAGGGCCGCGCGCGTCATGGGGCGAGCCCCTCGGCGCGCAGAGCCGCGGCGCGGCCGCCGCGGGCGATCAGGTAGTAGGCCACCGGCACGGCCATCCGCGAGAGCAACGTGGCGGCCACTTCCCCCGCCATCAGGCTGAGGGCGAGCCCCTGGAAGATGGGGTCGAAGAGGATCACCAGGGCGCCCACGACGACGGCCGCGGCCGTCAGGAGCATCGGCCGGAAGCGGACGGCGCCGGCTTCGACCACGGCTTCTTCGAGGGGCATCCCCTGCCTGAGCTTGAGTTCGATGAAGTCGACGAGGATGATCGAGTTCCGGACGATGATGCCGGCGCCAGCGATGAAGCCGATCATCGACGTGGCTGTGAAGAACGCGCCCATCAGCCAGTGGCCCGGAATGATCCCCACCAGCGAGAGCGGGATGGGCAGCAGGATCGCGAGCGGCACCGCGAAGGACTGGAACCAGCCGATGACCAGGATGGCGATCAGGACCAGCACAACCGCGAAGGCGATGCCCAAGTCGCGGAACACCTCGTAGGTGATCTGCCACTCGCCGTCCCACTTGAGGGCCAGCCTGTCCGAGGTCTCGGGGGCCTCCACCGAGTAGCGCTCCACCGACGTCCCGTCGGCCAGGCGCAGAGCGTCGATCTTCTCGTTCAGGGCTGAGAGGGCGTAGATGGGGCTCTCGCGCTCGCCGGCCAGGTCGCCGAAGACGTACACCACGGGCTTCAGGTCCTTGTGAACGACCGGTTGAGGCTCGGGTACGCGCTCCACCCGCGTCAGCTCTGTGAGGGCGACCTGCGCACCGCCAGCGGCGTCCACCCGCAGCGCCAGCCGTCGCGCCAGGTCGGCGCGA
Organism: Acidobacteriota bacterium; assembly: GCA_032127875.1. Lineage (GTDB taxonomy): Bacteria > Acidobacteriota > Vicinamibacteria > Fen-336 > Fen-336 > CADEEV01. Next base: position 99,088 of record JAQBHI010000194.1, on the reverse strand, counting down.
TCGGCGGCCGAGAGGCGCACGCTCACGGGTACAGGCTCGCGGGCGGCCGGCGCAGACAGACGCGCCAGCTGGCGGCCGGCGCCGGGGCCGGCGATCGCCTCGAGGGCGACGGCCGGCGCGATGCCCTTGAGGCCCGCCCGCTCCCGGTCCAGCACGACACGGACCCGCGGCCGGGCGGCTTCGAGGGAGTCGTTCACGTCCACGATCCCGGCCGTCGTCTCGAAGAGACCGCGGAGGGTGTGGGCCAGGGCCTCGCGCTGCTCCGCGGACGGACCGTAAACCTCGGCGACCAGGGTGTCCAGGACGGGCGGCCCCGGTGGAATCTCGACGACCTTCACGCGTGCGCCGCGATGGCGGGCGATCTCCACCAGCGCCGGGCGAAGCCGCTTCGCGAGGTCGTGGCTTTGCGCGCTCCGCTCCTTCTTGGAGACGAAGTTCACTTGGAGGTCCGCCATGGAGGGCGCGCGCCGAAGGAAGTAGTGACGCACGAGGCCGTTGAAGTTGAAGGGCGCGGCCGCCCCCGCGTAGAGCTGGACGTTCACCACTTCGGGAACGCTCACGAGGTAGCGGTTCATCTCCCGGGCCGTCTCGAGGGTCACTTCGAGGGGCGTTCCGGCGTCGTGGTCGACCAGGACCTGAAGCTCGCTCTTGTTGTCGAAGGGGAGCATCTTGACCTTGACGAGGCCGAAGCCCATCAGGGAGATCGACGCCACCAGGACCCCGGTTACGCTCGCGAAGAAGGCCCAGCGCACCCGCGGCCGACTCACCAGGGCGCCCATCGCGCGGCGATACAGACGGGTCGTGGATCCCTCTGCCTTGTGCGCCCCGCCCTCAGGCTCCGCGCGGCGGCGGAAGATGCGATACGCGGCCCAGGGAGAGACGATGAAGGCCACGGCGAGGGAGAACAGCATCGCCGCCGAGGCGCCCATGGGGATGGGGCGCATGTACGGGCCCATCAGGCCGCCGACGAAGGCCATGGGCAGGATCGCGGCGATCACGGTGAAGGTGGCCAGGATCGTCGGGTTGCCGACCTCGTCCACGGCGAGGACCGCCACCAGGCGCAGCGACTCCCCCGGCCGCTCCCGGTAGTGACGCTCGATGTTCTCGACCACGACGATGGCGTCATCGACGAGAATGCCGATAGAGAAGATCAAGGCGAAGAGCGTCACGCGATTCAGGGTGTAACCGGCGAGGGCGTAGATGGCCAGGGTCAGCGCCAGCGTCACGGGCACGGCGATGAGAACCACGAGGCCGCTGCGCCAGCCCATGGCGAGTGCGATCAGGGCCGCCACGGAGAGCGTGGCGATGAGCAGGTGGTCGACCAGCTCGGAAGACTTGTCTTCGGCGGTCTGGCCGTAGTTGCGTGTCACCTCCACGTGGATGTCAGCCGGGAGCAGGCGAGGGCGCAGTCGCTCGAGCTTGGCGAGGACGGCGTCGGCGAGCTGTGTGGCGTTGGCCCCGGGCCGCTTCGCGAGGGCGATGGTGACCGCGGGGACCTCGCCGCCTGAAGCCGCGGCGCTGCCCGCGGCCGGTCCCGTCGAATGGAAGACGGCGTCCCGCGCCTCGCCCGGACCGTCTATCACGCGGGCCACGCTCGAGAGGTAGACTGGCCGGCCGTCGCGCACGTCGAGGACCACTTGCTCCACGTCGCGAGCGCTTTCGAACAGCGGCCCGGTATCCACACGGATCTCTCGGTTGCCTCGTACGCTCGTGCCGGCGCTCTGGATCGCGGACGCGGACTGGAGCGCTCCCGTGAGCCGGGCCCACGAGATGCCGGCGGCGGCCATGCGGTCCGGGTCGGGCTCCACGCGCACGACCCTGGGCTGGCCTCCGATGAGGTAGGCCTGGCTCGTCTCGGGAACCTCGGAGAGCTCCTGGGCGAGCTCCGCGGCGATGGGTCGGAGGGCGTCGCTCGTGAAGCCTCTGCCCCACAGCGTCAGGGTCAGGAACGGAACGTCGTCGATGGAGTGCAGCTCCACGGCCGGCGGGAGCGCGTCCTGCGGCAGACCTCCGCCGAGGGCCGAGAGCCGTTCGTGGACCTTGACCAGGCTCTCCTCGTTGGACTCCCCCACGCGAAAGCGCACCGTCACGAGCGCCGAGCCCTGGCGCGCGGTCGAGTAGACGTGCTCGACTCCCGAGAGGCCCCACATGGCGCGCTCGATTGGCCCGACGACACGCGTTTCGACCTCGGCCGGCTCCGCGCCCGGCCACGCCACCGTCACGTCGACCATCGGCACGCGGATCTGCGGCTCCTCTTCTCGTGGCGTGGACATGAGAGCCAGGACGCCCAGGCCGAGCGCCGAGGCGATGAAGAGGGGAGTGAGCTTGCTGTCGATGAAGGCGCGGGCAATGCGCCCGGCGATTCCGATGCCTGGCGTCACGATCTTGGCCGCTCGACGACCGCCCCTCCGTCTTCGAGGTCCGCGGGATCGAGGGCGATGCGCTCACCGCGCGCCAGGCCGGCGCGGATCTCTGTCTGGCCTTCGGAAGGCGCGCCGGGGGCCACCCAACGGAGCAGCGCTCTGCCGTCCTGTACGACGAAGACTCCGGTGAGTCCCCCGCGCGCGAACAGCGCCGACGACGGCACGAGGAGCCGAGCCTCCGAATCCCGTGAGGGCACGGCAAGGCGCGCAAAGAGGCCGGACCTGAGGCCGGTAGCGGCGGGCAGGCTGGCCCTGACCTCAAAGCGGTGGGTGGTGGGATCCGCGGCGGGAGACAGGGCGGTGACGCGTGCCGTCTGCCCTTCGGCGATCCCGTCGACGAAAACCTCCAGCGTCGCGCCAACGCTCAGCGCGCTCGCCTGAGCGGGGTCGAGGGTTGCCAGCAGCTCGTGGCCGGCGTCGCCCTCGATCTCGATGAGGGTGGCTCCCGGAGCGGCCACGTCGCCGACGTGCGCCGCGCGCGAAGCCACGACGCCGGCGAAGGGCGCGCGAAGAACGGCGTAGGCCAGATTGTCCCGCGCGGCGAGGAGCGCGGCGTGGGCCGCCGACGCACGCGCCACTGCGTCCTCGCTTTCGCGGGTCGTGGCGGCATCGCGGCTCCTCAGCGACTCCATGCGCGCCTGCTCCGCCGCGGCCGCACGATCGGCGGCCTCGGCAGCCTCGACGGCCGAGCGCAAGGCGACGGCGTCGAGGCGCACCACCACGGCTCCCGCGGCCACTCGTTCGCCTTCCCTGTAGGGAAGCTCGACCACGGAGGCTGGCACCCGCGCCGCGAGGGACGCGTGTTGGCGGGCCCGGATGCTGGCGGACACGGCCACCGTGGTTTCTCCGGGCTCGGCCGAAACCACGGCGACCGTGGCCACAGGCCTCGCCGATTCGGTGGCTCTGGGCGGGGCGGGAGCCTGCTCAGGCCTGCCGCAGGCCGACGCCGACAGCACGACGGCCAGGGCAACCCAGGGCAGCGGGGCTTTCATCATAGATCTCCTGCCGCCCGCACGAGGGCCGCGTCGGCAATGGCGGCTTCGGCCGCCGCCTGAAGCTCACGCAGCTCGGCCGCGAGGCTGGCCGCCTCGGTCTCGAGCTCGTCGGTCAGCGTCGCGATCCCGGCCTGACGCCTCTCCTGGATCACGCGTAAGGCTTCGCGGCCTTCGGCCGTGCCGCCCGCTGCCGCGACCTGAGCCTCGCGGGCGGCTTCCGAGCGGCGGTAGGCGATCTCCGCTTCGAGGCGGATCTGGTCGGCCGCAGCGCGCAGCTCCTGTTCCGCCGCGCGAGCCTCGGCCTCGGCGGCCGCGACGCGCTTGCCACGCGTGGCGTCGATTGCGCTCCAGCGGAACTGCGCCCCGACGCTGCTGGACAGGCTGCCGCCCGAGCCGCCGATGCGGTCGTCCTGGAGCTGGGCGATCATGCCCAGTTCGGGATATCCGGCACGGCGCTCGGCTCGCGCCCCGAGGCGCGCGCCCTCCAGACGCTGACGGACGGCATCGAGGGCCGGCCTCGACGCCCGGGCCCGCGCGATCCACTCGGCCTCGGACCGGGCGAGAGGCGCCGGATCCGGCACGGCGTCGGAGGGGACGAAGCTCATACCCTCGGGTGCTCCCAGAAGGCGGCCCAGAATGGCCGACGCGATCCGTGCCTCGCCGCGCTTCGCGGCCGCATCGGCTTCGCGCTCCCGGCGCCGCGCGCGAGCTCGCAGCAGATCGGCGGGGAGAGCCGAGCCGGCCGCCACGCGAGCCTCGACGTCCTTCTCACGGGCGCGGGCCCCCGCCAGGGCCTGCTCGGTGACCGAAACGGCGCGGCGAGCTACGGCCGCGCGCCAGTACGCCTCCACTACGCGGAACCTGACGTCCCGAGCCGTTTCGGTGGCCATCGACACCGACGCGCCGGCGAGGGACTTCTGTTGGTCGCGCAGCGCCGCGACGCGTCCGGACAGGTCCACCGGAGCCTCGAGCACGAGCGAGCTTCCGATGTGTGAGAGCCCCCCGGGATCGTTCAGCCGCTCGATCGCGAAGTCCTCGGCGGCGAACCTCCCCGCGTTCAGCTTTCGAGCGAAGACGGCGGCCGGCGTGTCGGTCCAGGACCAGCCGGAGGAAAGTGTCAAACGGGGCCACAGCAGACGGCCGGCAGCCGCGGTCCGCGCCTCCTGGGCCGACGAGCGTTCCCGAGCCGCCCACGCCTCGGGGTTGCGCTCCGCGGCCGTGTCGAGCGCCTGAGCGAGGGTGAGGGGCGTCTCCTCGGCCGCGCCAACGACGGCGGCGAACGCCAGCGCGCCAAGGCCTGACCCGAGGACCATCGCACGACGCCTCATCATGCCACGCTCCTCTTGCCCCGCCGAGCCGGGGGTGGTCCGAGCCGAAGGGCATCGGCGCGGAGACGGGCCGTGATGCTGGCGCAGACCGTTTCACACAGGCGCGCGACGAAAGGGTCGGCGTTGCGATAGAAGACGCGGTTGCCGTCACGCCGGGCCGCCACCACGCCAGCCCGGGACAGGGACGCCAGGTGTTGCGAGACATTGGGCTGGCTGCGGCCGAGGCTACGGGCCAGCTCGGTGACGGTCCTCTCTCCGGCCTGGAGCGCGGCCAGGAGGGACAAGCGCGCCGGATCGCCCAGCAGCTTGAAGCGAGCCGCGACGAATGGGATCAGCTCTTCTGTGACCATATATGCGAATATTCGCATGTGCGCAGAGAGATCGTCAAGAGGCCCGTGGGAAGGTCCACGGCCGCTCGGAACCAGGAGATTCCGGGAGAGAGGAGCGCCGAAATGTTTGCGCCGCCATCGGCACCGGGCACGCCGATCCGGCACGTAGTGTTGGCCGCGGCGGCAGCCGGCCCGGCTGCGCGCGGGATCCGAGCAGGCACATCGATTGCAAAGAATCAAGGGACAATGAGCCTCTCCCGGCCGGGAATGCCAGCGACGGTGGATTTCAATCTGGCGCCGTTCCTCGTTATCTGGGAGACCACGCAGGCGTGCGCGCTCGCGTGCCGCCACTGTCGGGCCTCGGCGAGCCCGGGGCGCGACCCCTGGGAGCTCACCACCGAGGAGGGCAGGCGGGTGATCCGCGAGGTGGCGGAGATGGGAACCCCGCTCCTGGTGCTGAGCGGCGGGGACCCCGTGAATCGCCCCGACCTCTTCGAGCTGGTGCGATACGGGAAGGCCCAGGGTCTCCGGACCGCCACGATCCCGGCGGCCACCGACTGCCTCACGCGGGACCTTGTGCGAGGCCTGAAGCAGGCGGGCCTCGACCAGATGGCTCTCAGCCTGGAGTTCCCCGAAGCCGAGAGACACGACGCCTTTCGGGGCGTGCCGGGCGCCTTCGCGAGGACGCTCCAGGCCGTGGCCTGGGCGCATGCCGAGGGCCTCCCTCTCCAGATCAACAGCACCGTGTGCGGCGAGACGGCTCCCCACTGCGAGAAGATGGCGGAGTTCGTGCAGGGCTTGGGCGTCGTCTTCTGGGAAGTCTTCTTCCTGGTGCCCACCGGCCGGGGCAGCGTCCTCCAGGGCCTCACGGCCTCGGAGTGCGAGAAGCTGTTCGAGGTGATCTACCGGGTCCAGAAGAAAGGCCGCTTCATTGTCAAGGTCACCGAAGCGCCCCACTACCGCCGCCACGTGGCCCAGCGCGAGCGGCGTCTGGCCGGAGCGCAGCCGCGGCTCGACGCTCCCGCGGTGATGCCCCCCATGCTCACGCAGTCCGAGGGCCCCGGGCACAGCGTCGGGCTCGCGCCCCGCGGAGTCAACTCGGGAAAGGGATTCCTGTTCGTCTCGCACCGGGGCGAGATCTTCCCGAGCGGCTTCCTTCCCCTCACGGTGGGCAACGTGCGGGAGCTGGGGCTCGCGGAGGCGTACCGTTCGTCCGATCTGTTCCGCCGCCTCCGCAGCCCGGACCTGCTGATGGGCCGCTGCGGCCGCTGCGAGTTCCGGCAGATCTGCGGCGGCTCCCGCTCCCGCGCCTTCGGCCTGACCGGCGACGCCTTCGAGACGGACCCCTGGTGCTCCTACGAGCCGGCTGTGCCTGCGTAGCTCAGGTCGATCGCCTTACCCGATTCGGATTCGGGCATCCACGGCGAGGACACCCCGGCCGGGCGCGCAGGCCACGAGTGGATTGATGTCCATCTCGCGGATCTCGGGCAGCTCGCCGGCCAGCCGGCTGACCCGCAGCAGCGCGTCCACGAGCGCCTCGCGGTCCGCCACGGGGCTGCCGCGAAATCCGTCGAGCAGCGCCCGGCCGCGGATCTGATCGAGCATCTCGCGAGCATCCACGTCGGTGAGCGGGTGGACCCGGAACACGACGTCCTTCCAGACCTCGACCGCGACACCCCCGAGCCCGAACCCGAGCAGCGGGCCGTAGACCGCGGCCTGCGTGACGCCCACGAACGTCTCGACGCCGCGTGGCGCCATGGCCTGGATCACGACTCCCGTCATCTCGTTCGCGCGCCCGGCGCTCCCCAGTCGCGCGCGGATAGCGTCGAACGCCGCGCGTGCGCCCGCCTCGTCCGCGACGTCCAGCACCACTCCGCCCACGTCGCTCTTGTGGGTGAGCGTCTTCGATGCCAGCTTGACGGCGACGGGGAAGCCGATGCGGGCCGCGAGCGCCGCGGCCTCGGCGGCCGAGGCGGCGAACCCGGACGCGGGCGTCGCGATGCCGTAGGCCTCGAGGATGGAGGCGACCTCCGAGGCCGCGAGCCAGCGCTCGCCCCGGCCCCGCGCCACGATCTTGCGCGCCGCGGCAGTGGACACGGGGCCGCGCAGCGCGACACTTCCGTGCGGGCGCTCGCGCCAGCGGCCGTACTGCACCGCTCGCGCCAGGGCGCCGGCCGCGGCCTCCGGGAACGCGTAGGACGGGATCTTCGCCAGGCGCAAGGCGTCGTCGCCGAGACCGTGGAAGCCCATGAAGCACGTGATGACCGGCTTGCTCGCGCCCAGTGCCCCGCGGCGGATGGCCTCGGCGACCGCGCCGGCTTGCTCGGGAAGCGGCGGCACGAAGAGGACCATCAGCGCGTCCACGCCATCGTCCCCGAGCAGCAGCTTCACGCCGCGCTCGTAGGCCTCGGGCGTCGCGCTCGCGATCATGTCCACGGGGTTGCGGAGCGAAGCCTCCGGGGGCAGAAAGGCGCGCAGCCCTGCTTCAGTGGCAGGCGCCAGCGAGGCCAGCGCGAGGCGCCGGCTTTCGCAGGCGTCCGAGGCCATGATCCCGGGCCCGCCGGCGTTCGTGAGGATCGCGACCCGATCGCCACGGGGCACCGGCTGGTGTGCCAGGAAGAGAGCCAGATCGAAGAGCTCCTCGATGGTGTCCGTGCGCACGACGCCGGCCTGGCCGAAGAGCGCGTCCACCGCCACGTCGAGCCCCGCAAGGGCGCCCGTGTGCGAGGAGGCCGCGCGGGCCCCGGCCTCCGTGCGGCCGCTCTTCACGACCAGGATCGGCTTCACGCGCGAGACGCGGCGCGCGATCTCGAGGAAGCGGCGCGGGTTCCCGAGGCTCTCAAGGTAGAGCAGGATGACACGCACGCCCTCGTCCCGCTCCCAGTACTCGAGCAGGTCGTTGCCCGAGACGTCGGCCTTGTTGCCGACGCTGACGAAGTGGTGGATGCCGAGGCCCAGCTCGCGGGCGTGCTCGAGGATCGCGACGCCCAGGGCGCCGGACTGCGAAGAGAAGGCCACGTCGCCCGCCGGGGGCCAGACCGGCGTGAAGGTGGCGTTCAGCTTGGTGGCGGTGCTGAGCAGGCCGAGCCCATTGGGACCGAGCATCCGCATGCCGTGGCGCCGCACCCGCTTCAGCACTTCATCCTGGAGGGCCTTGCCCTCGGCGCCGGTCTCCGCGAATCCCGCGGTGATCACGACCAGGCCCTTGACGCCCTTGGCTCCGCACTCGTCGACCGCGGCCAGCACGCTCGCTCGCGGCACTACGAGCACGGCCAGATCGACGTCGCCCGGGATCGCCCCCAGCGTCGGGTAGGCTCGAACCGACTGGACAGCATCGGTCGAAGGGTTGACGGGATAGACGGGACCGGAGAAGCCCGAGGACACCAGGTTGTGGAAGAGTTCGCCTCCGATCGAGCCGCGCCGGCGCGAAGCCCCGATCACGGCGACCGAACGCGGGCGGAACAGGGCGTCGAGTGTCACCGCTGCGTGGCGCCCTTCCACCCCTGCAGCATGAGCATGTAGTTGGCGCGCTCGTAGACGGCCGGGTCCGGGCAGCTTTCGAGGTTCATGCTGCCCCGCATCTGCGCCAGGGACTCGTACTCGTGGTCCTGCATCCAGGCGACCGTTTCCTTGCGCACGCGGGAGAGATACTCTGGTCCTCCCCGCAGCAGCGCCGAGACCATCTGCACGGCATGGGCGCCGGCCATGATGGCCTTCACGGCGTCCATCGCGCCGTGGATGCCTCCGGTGACCGCCAGCGAGGTCTTGAGCTGCTGCCCGGAGAGGATCGCGAGCCATCTCAGGCGCAGCGGCAACTCGGCCGAGCTGGACAGCGTCAGGTGGCGCGAGACGTCCAGGCTCTCGGCATCGATGTCGGGCTGGTAGAAGCGATTGAACAGCACCAGGCCGTCGGCGCCCGCCCGCTCCAGGCGGCGAGCGAAGTGCGCGAGGGCGGTGTAGAAGGGCGAGAGCTTGACGGCCACCGGGATGCGGATCTTCTGCTTGACCGCCCGCAGCATCTCTTCGGTCCGGTCCTCGATCTCTTGCGCGCTCACCTCGGGGTCCGTGGGCAGCGAGTAGACGTTGAGCTCGAGGGCGTCGGCGCCGGCCTGCTCCATGGCCGTCGCGTAGTTGAGCCAGCCGCCCAGGCTGGTTCCGTTCAGGGACGCGATGACGGGCACCTGGACCGCGGCCTTGACCCGGCCCAGATGCTGCAGGTACTCGTCGGGGCCGAGGGCGAAGCGATCGGGGCTCGGGAAGTAGTAGAGCGCCTCGGCGAAGGACTCGCCGTGCGGCTCGCTGTGCAGGAACGCGGCGATCTGTTCGCGCACGATCTGCTCTTCGAACAGCGAGTGCATGACGATGGCCGCCGCGCCGGCGTCCTCCAGGCGCTTCACGACGTCGAGATCGTCGACCAGCGGCGAGGCCCCTGGCATGAACGGGTGTGGCAGTTTCAGGCCGAGGTAGGTCGTGGAAAGATCCATGTCGCCCTCCTACTCTGCGTCTTTCGTCAGCGGGATCGTCACGCCGGCCAGTTGTTGGTACACCGCGAAGCGCTGCGCGGCGTCGCGTTCGGCGGTCTTCAGCAGCTTCTTGTAACGCTCGGGGTCCTGAGTCTCCACCATGCGGAAGCGCGTCTCGTTGCGCATGTAGTCCTTGACGGCGGACCGGGGCGGGCCCGAGTCCAGCCTGAGCGGCGGCTCGCCGTGAGCCACGCGCCGCGGGTCGAAGCGGTACAGCGGCCAGACGCCCGAGCTGACGGCGAGTTTCTGCTGCTCGGCGCCGTAGGCCATGTCGTAACCGTGGGCGATGCAGTGGCTGTAGGCGATGATCAGCGACGGACCCGGATGGGCTTCCGCCTCGAGGAAAGCCTGGAGCGTCTGGGTGTCCTTTGCGCCGAAGGCGACCCGGGCCACGTACACGTTGCCGTAGCCCATGGCCATCATCCCCAGGTCCTTCTTGGCAGTCTCCTTGCCCGCAGACGCGAACTTCGCGGCGGCTCCCAGGGGTGTCGCCTTGGACTGCTGCCCGCCGGTGTTGGAGTACACCTCAGTGTCGAGGACGAGCACGTTTACGTCCTGGCCCGTGGACAGCACGTGGTCGAGGCCGCCGTAGCCGATGTCGTAGGCCCAGCCGTCTCCGCCGACGATCCAGACGCTCTTGCGCACCAGGTAGTCGGCCAGCAGCGCGAGGCGCGCGGCCTCGGGCCCAGCCATCTTCGACAGCCGCTCGCGGAGCGCGCTGACTCGTTCGCGCTGCGCGATGATGCCGGTCTCGCTGCTCTGGTCCGCCTCCAGGAGCCCGCCGACCAGGCTCTCCTCCAGCCCCGCCGACGCCAGTCCCCGCAGCAGGTCCTGGGCCTGCTGCCTATGGCTGTCGACGCCGAGGCGCAGCCCCAGACCGAACTCCGCGTTGTCCTCGAAGAGCGAGTTGGACCAGGCGGGCCCGCGCCCGTCGCGGTTGACCGTGTACGGCGTCGTGGGCAGGTTTCCGCCGTAGATGGACGAGCATCCCGTGGCGTTCGCTATCAGTGTCCGGTCGCCGAAGAGCTGCGTGAGCAGCTTGATGTACGGCGTCTCCCCGCAGCCGGCGCAGGCCCCGGAGTACTCGAAGAGCGGCTCGAGGAACTGCGATCCCTTCAGGTCCAGCTTGAGCTCCCTGCGGTCGGCTTCCGGGATCGCCAGGAAGAACGCATAGTTCTCCCGCTCCTGCTCCCGGATCGGAGGCTGGGGGTGCATGTCGATGGCCTTGTGCTTCGGCACCGACTTGTCCTTGGCGGGGCAGACCATGACGCAGAGGTTGCAGCCGGTACAGTCCTCCGGGGCCACCTGGATCGTGTACTTGAGCCCCTTGCTGTCCTGGGACTTGAAGTCGTCGGACAGGAAGCTGCGGGGAGCGCCGTCCAGTGCCCCGGGCGCGTAGACCTTGGCGCGAATCGCAGCGTGGGGGCAGACGAAGGCGCACTTGTTGCACTGGATGCAGATCCGGGGATCCCAGACGGGGATCTCGGCGGCGATGCTGCGCTTCTCCCAGCGGCTGGTGCCCGTGGGCCAGGTCCCGTCCACGGGGAAAGCACTCACGGGCAGCAGGTCGCCCTTGCCGGCCAGCATCACGGCGCTCACGCGCTTCACGAAATCGGGCGCGTTCTCGGCGACGATGGGCGGGCGGTGCCGCACCGAGGAGACCTGGCTCGGCAGGGGGATCGCGTGGAGGTTCGCAAGCGTCGCGTCCACGGCGGCGAAGTTCCGCCGCACCAGCTCGTCGCCCTTCTTGCCGTACGTCTTCTGCAGGCTCTGCTTGATCTTCGCTATTGCCTCGTCGCGGGGCAGCACGCCCGAGATGGCGAAGAAGCAGGTCTGCATGACTGAGTTGACGCGGCCGCCCATGCCGCTATCCCGGGCTACCCGTCCGGCGTCGATGGCATACAGGCGGATCCGCTTCTCCAGGATCTCCGCTTGCACTTCGGCGGGCAGCTGTGCCCAGACCTGCTCGGGGCCGAAGGGCGCGTTCACCAGGAACACCGCGCCCGGAGAGGCGTACTCGAGGACGTCGTAGCGATCCAGGAAACCGAACTGGTGGCAGGCCACGAAGCCGGCGCGCCGGATCAGATACGCGGAACGAATCGGCTGGCGGCCGAAGCGCAGGTGGGAGATCGTGATCGCCCCGGCCTTCTTGGAGTCGTAGACGAAATAGCCCTGGGCCTCGAGATCCGTCTCCTCGCCGATGATCTTGATGGAGGCCTTGTTCGCCCCCACCGTGCCGTCGGCGCCCAGGCCGAAGAACACCGCGCGCACGGTGTCGTCGGGCTCGATGTCGAGCTCGCGGTCGTGGGCAAGGGAGCGGCGGGTCACGTCGTCGACGATACCAAGCGTGAAGTGGTTCCGGGGGCGCTCCTCGCGCAGCTCGTCGAGGGCCGCCTTCACCATCGCCGGGGTGAACTCCTTGGAGGAGAGCCCGTAGCGCCCGCCCAGCACGCGAATCTCCTGCCGCTCCGCCTCCCGGAGGGCCGCCACGATGTCGAGGTACAGGGGCTCGCCGAGCGCGCCCGGCTCCTTGGTGCGGTCCAGCACAGCGAGCGAGCGCACACTCGGGGGCAGTGCCGCGAGCAGGTGGCGCAGCGAGAAGGGCCGGTAGAGGCGCACCTTTACGACGCCCACCCGCTCCCCGCGAGACGCCAGCCACTCAACGGCCTCGTGGGCCGTCTCGGCGCCGGAGCCCATGATGACGAGGATCCGCTCGGCCTCGGGATGACCCACGTAGTCGAACAGGCGATAGTGCCGCCCCGTCATCGCGCCGAAGCGGTCCATCACGTCCTGCACTGCGTCGGGCGTGGCGTCGTAGAAGGGGTTGCAGGCCTCGCGCGCCTGGAAGAAGGCATCGGGATTCTGCGCGCTGCCGCGCAGCAGCGGGTGGTCGGGGGTGAGGGCACGGCGGCGGTGAGCGTCCACCAGGCCCTCGTCGATCATCTGCCGCAGGTCGTCGTCGGTCAGGGCCTCGATCTTCGCGACCTCGTGCGAAGTGCGGAAGCCGTCGAAGAAGTGGAGGAAGGGGACACGCGTGCCAAGCGTCGCCGCGTGGGCCACGCAGGCCAGGTCCTGGGCCTCCTGCACCGAGCCGGAGGCGAGCATCGCGAACCCGATCTGCCGGCAGGCCATCACGTCCGAGTGATCCCCGAAGATCGAAAGCGCATGGCTCGCCAGCGTGCGGGCGGCCACGTGCATGCAGAAGGGCGTGAGCTCGCCGGCGATCTTGTACATGTTGGGGATCATCAGCAGGAGCCCCTGGGACGCGGTGAACGTCGTGGTGAGCGCCCCGGCCTGCAGCGCGCCGTGGACGGCCCCGGCCGCCCCGCCTTCGGACTGCATCTCGATGACGCGGGGCAGCTGGCCCCAGATGTTCCGCCGGCCGCTCGCCGACCACTCGTCGGATAGCTCGCCCATGGGAGACGACGGCGTGATCGGGTAGATGGCGATGACCTCGCTCAGGCGGTGCGCGACCGAAGCCGCAGCCTCGTTGCCATCGACGGTGATCCTGCGGCGCTCGCTCATGCAGCTCCCTCCGGGGGCAAGAGTGTGCATGTCTTGCGCCAGGCTCAGCAGTGGGCGCAGGGAGCCTTTTCGCGCAAGGATTGCGGCGAGAGGCCCCTTGACGAGAAACGCTTGCGCCCGGATAGGCCCGAGACCGCGTGGGTTGGAAGCGGCGATGAGGGAGAAGCCGGGCGTCGGGCGGCGTGCTACGCTGCGCGCCCATGGAGCAGGTCCTGAAGCCCGGCGACCGCGTGGGCGCCTTCGAAGTGATCGAGCGCCTGGGTGCGGGGGGAATGGGCGAGGTCTACCGAGCACGCGACACGCGGCTGGGCCGCACCGTCGCGATCAAGCTGTTGAAGCCCGGAGCCGCTCCCGAGTTGCTGCATCGCCTCGACCGCGAGGCCCGAGCGGTGTCGGCGCTCAATCACCCGAACATCGTGCAGATCTACGACGTCGGTGAACTGACCGAGCACGCGGGCTCGCGTTACATCGTGATGGAGGATGTGGCGGGCGAGACGCTGCGCCGTCGTCTCGCGCGCGGAGCGTTGCCGATCGGAGAGCTGCTTTCGCTCGGCGCGCAGCTGACGGACGGCCTCGCGAAGGCCCATCGCGCCGGGATCCTCCACCGCGACCTGAAGCCCGAGAACCTGATGGTGACCCCCGAAGGCGTGCTGAAGATCCTCGACTTCGGTCTGGCCAAGCTCGCGGTAGCGCCCCTTTCCGACATCGAGGCGCGTGAGACGCTCTCGCGCCACCAGACGCGCGCCGGCATGCTGCTCGGCACCCTCGAGTACATGTCGCCGGAGCAGGCGAGCGGGAAGGTCGTCGACCATCGCTCGGACCAGTTCTCATGCGGCCTGGTGCTGTGGGAGATGGTCGCGGGCCGCCCCACGTTCCGGCGCGACACCCCGGCGCAGGTGCTGGCGGCCGTGATCGAGCGGGAGGCGCCGGCCCTGCGCGAGCTGCGGCCCGAGGTGCCGGTGGAACTCGAGGCGCTGGTCGCGCACTGCCTGCAGAAGGACCCGGCGCGGCGCTTCGCGTCGACCGACGAGTTGGCCTCCGAGGTAGCGACCCTGGCCGGCCGCTCGCGATCGGGTTCGCTCTCGCCTCCAATCTCGGCCGAGGTCTTGTCCGCGCCGGTTCCGGTTCTCGGCGGGCCGTGGATCTATCACGTCCAGACCAAGAACGACGTGAAGGTTTACGACGAGGCGAAGCTGGTCAAGGCGCTCCGACGCGGCAGGCTGAGCGGCCTCGAGATGGTGCGGCGCGACGGCGAGGAGCAGTGGCAGCCGCTCTTCGAGAGCCGCATCTACCGTCTGCAGGTGCCGACCACGGGCGATCCGCGCGACGCCGCGCGCTGGCGCCTGCTGCGTGGCGTTGGCGCGCACTTCACCGGTTTCTTCACGACGGCCGTGATCATGACCGTGATCGAGCACCAGGTCCCGTTCTGGATCTGGATCTGGGGCGCGGTACTCGCGATGCAGGCGCTACGCGCCGCGCCCGCCGCCTGGGTGCTCCTGGAGCGTAGCCGCAAGCCGCTCGAACCCGCCGCCGGGTCGCCGCCGTTGCCGGCTCGCGAGCCGGCGCGGCTGCTGCTGCCCGCGGTCTCGGCCATGGCCCAGGAGGCTGACCGGGTACGCGCGTTGATCGCCCAGCGCGGGGGCAAGGACACCCAGCCGCTGCTGCAGGAAGTGGAGGCCATCGTCGAGAGAACCGCGGCGCTCGTGACGCGGATGGCGGACCTGGAGGAGCAGACCTCAGCGGGGGAGCGCACTGCGCTGGCCGCCGCGATCTCCGATGCGCAGGCCCGCCTCGAGCGAGCGGACTCCGAGCCGGATCGCCGTCTGTTCGAGCGCCAGCTCGAGGTGCTGGTGTCGCGCGAGGCGGCAATCGCCAAGGCCGTCCGGGTCCTCGAGCGGCTGCGGGTACGCAAGGACCTGGCGGAGCATCAACTGAAACAACTGCGGCTCGATCTGTCCCGTGGCGCCGCGGGCAGCCTCGCCTTGCCGGAGCTCTCCTCGCGCCTGGAGTTCATCCGCGACGAGATCGACGCGCGGGAAGAGGTGGACGAGATCGCCAAGGGCGCGAAATAGAAAAGGGCCCCCGAAGCCGGGGCCCCTCTAGAGTTCGTCGAGGCTGGGGGCGAGGACCGGGGCCGAATGCTTGAGTAGCGCCTCGATGGCGTCGAGATCGGCAGGCTCGATGCGCGTGAGCCGCACGCCGAAGCCGGGCGGCAAGTTGCCCTCGTGGGGCCCGCTCAGGCCGTTGATCCAGGACACTTGGCCGACGACACGCAGCGAGGCCTTGGTCGGCAACTGCAGGTCCATGACGAGCGTCTGGCCGAGGTTCGGTGGCCGCTCGGTCTCCGCAAAGAAGCCACCCGTGCCGAGATTCGCGACTCGGTGGCTGCGACCATCCACCACGCACGAGACGCCGTCGACGAAGAAACGATCCCGCGGTTTCATGCGCCTTGCCGTCCCCGGAAACGCATACAGAGTTGCACACTTTGACACGGCAATCCACTTTTCTCCGTGCTAGACTGCCGCCCATGTCGATGGACCCGAGCACCGGGGCCCGCCGCTGCCTCCTCCCGAACCCCCGCTGTTGCTGAAGCCATGAGACGCATCACCGTGCCCGAAAAGGGCGCCGAGGCGCTCTTTGGGAACCACGACGAGAACCTGCGCTTCCTCGAGCAGAACCTGGGCGTTCGCTTGCGCAACCACGGTCCCGACCTCACGGTCGAAGGCGAGGAGCGCAGCGAGGCGATCGTCAGCGAGGTGTTCGACCAACTCGGGCAGTTGATGAAGGACGGCTACTCGGTTTCGCCCGGCGACGTGAGGCTCGCGGCGCAACTGCTCAGCGAGGATGGCGGCACGCGGCTGCGCGATTATCTGATGAAGGCTGCGGTGCGCGGCGGCAAGAAGGTCGTGATCCCGCGCAGCCTGAACCAGCGCAGCTACCTGGAGCAGATCGAAGCCCACGACATGGTCTTTGGCATCGGTCCTGCGGGCACAGGTAAGACCTACCTCGCCGTCGCCCAGGCGGTTTCGAGCCTGCTCTCGAAGGCGGTGGCGCGCATCGTGCTCGCGCGCCCGGCGGTCGAGGCGGGGGAGAAGCTGGGCTTCCTGCCCGGCGACCTGCAGGACAAGGTCGATCCCTACCTCCGCCCGCTCTACGACGCGCTCTACGACCTGCTCGACTACGAAAAGGTCGCGCGCCTGCTCGAGCGCAACGCCATCGAGGTCGCGCCGATCGCCTTCATGCGCGGCCGCACCCTGAACGACGCCTTCGTGATCATCGACGAGGCCCAGAACACGACCACCGAGCAGATGAAGATGGTGCTCACGCGCATCGGCTTCGGCTCCAAGCTGGTGGTGACCGGCGACATCACGCAGATCGACCTGCCGGCGGGCCGCACTTCGGGCCTGGTCGAGGCGATCCAGGTCCTGGCCGGCGTCAAGGGCATCTCGTTCACCTACTTCGACGAGAAGGACGTCGTGCGTCACAAGCTCGTCCAGGCGGTGATCAAGGCCTACGAGTCGTTCGGCTCCGACAAGGCAGCGGCAAAGCCTTAGAAATGCCCGGCGAGCTAGGGGTCGTTATCCTCAACCGGCAGCGCCGCCTTCGCCTGAACCCGGCTCGCCTGCGCCGTGTCCTGCGCGCCGCAGCCGCCACGCTGCGGGTGCGTGGTGAGGTGGCCATGGTTCTCACCGGTGATCGCTCGCTGCGCGCGCTGAACGCGCGCTACCGCGGCCAGGACAAGCCAACCGACGTGCTCTCATTCCCCGGCCCGGGCGGCGCCCACGGCCTGGGCGACATCGTGATCAGCGTCGAGGCCGCGGCGCGCAACGCGAAAGGCCTGCGGCGCACCTTGCCGCAGGAGCTGGAAGTCCTGGCCCTGCATGGCTTCCTCCACGTTCTCGGCTACGATCACGAGACGGACGACGGCGCCATGGAGCGGCTGGAGCGGCGGCTCCGCCGTCGCCTGCTGGGGCACGCGTGATCCTGCTCACGGTCCTGCTGCTGATCCTCGCCACGGCCTCGATCGGTCTGGCCGCGGTCGAGGCGGCCTTCTATCTGACGCGGCGGCGCCGGCTCTCGCACGTGAGCGCCCAGAGCGCGCGTGTCGAGGTGCTTTACCGATATCTCGAAGACCCGCCGACGCTGCTGATGCCGATCCACATCGGCACCTTCACCGCGCACGCGGGGATGACGGTCATCATCGCGGCGCTGTTTCTCGACTGGCTCGCACATTGGTCGATGCTGGTGGCGTTCTTGTCGATGGTCATCTACCTGCTGTTGTTCCGGCTCACGCTGCCCTACGCGCTGGTGAGGCGGCACCCGGAACGCTCGCTGTTGATCTTGATCCCGTTCTTCCACCTGTACGCGCAGGCCCTTGGCCCGCTGGTCGCCGCCTTGCGCAAGCGCGCGGCGCAGCAGGCCGGAGAAGGCCTCGAAGAGCCGCCGCCCGGCGCTCCTCCCGTGCCGGAAGTGCCACCGCCACCGCTGCTCGACAAGAACGAAAACCGGCTCGCGGAGTCGCTCGAACGCTTCGCCGAGACCCCGGTCCGCGAGGTGATGACGCCGCGCCCCGACATCGTCGCGATCGCGGCCACGGCCAGCGTCAGCGAGCTGCACCGCGTGATGCGCGAGACGAAGTACAGCCGTATCCCGATCTACGGGGAGAACCTCGACGACATCGTGGGTGTCGTGGAGGTGCGCGACCTGCTCGACTTCGACGGCGATCCATCCGGTGCCCTGCGGCCGCTGGCCCGGCCCGTGTTCCTGGTGCCTGAAACCAAGAAGATCGCGGAGCTGCTAAAGGAGCTGCAGGCCCAGCGCACGACGACCGCGGTGGCGATCGACGAGTATGGCGGAACCGCCGGCGTCATCTCGGTCGAAGACATCCTCGAAGAGCTGGTTGGTGAGATCAAAGACCAGTACGACGTGGAAGCGGAACCGATCACCGTCGATCCCGACGGCTCCGTGGTCGTCGCCGGCCGCGTGAGCCTCGACCGCCTGGAACAAGCCCTGGAGACGATCCTCGCCGAAGACCGCAACGTGGGAACGGTGGGCGGGTTGGTGTCGACGGTGTTCGGCCGCATCCCGCGCCCGGGCGAAACGGTGGACTTTCGCGGCTTCTCGATCGAGGTCCTCGATGCCGAGCGCAGGCGCGTACACCGTGTCCGCTTCCGCCGCATGCCGGAGGCCGAGGCGTGAGCTTCCGCGCAGGCTTCGCGTCGATCGTCGGCCGCCCGAACGTCGGCAAGTCGACACTGGTCAACCAACTGGTCGGCCAGAAGGTCTCGATCGTGTCCGACAAGCCGCAGACCACGCGCAACCGGATCCTGGCCGTCGTCAATCGCCCCGAAGGCCAGATCGTTCTCTTCGATACGCCCGGCATCCACAAGCCGATGCACCGCATGAACGAGCGTATGCTGGACGCCGCCGTCCAGAGCCTGGGCCAGGTCGAAGTCGCGCTGTGGGTGGTGGACGCCACGGAGGGCTACGGCCCCGGCGATCGACACGTCCGCGAGATCCTGAAGCGGGCGGGCAAGCCCGTGATGCTGGGCATCAACAAGATCGACCGGGTCCTGAAGCCAAAGCTGTTGCCGATCATGGAGGCCTATCGCCACCAACTGGACTTCGCGGAGGTGATTCCGTTCTCGGCCCTGAAGGGCGAGAACGTGGAGCTGGTCGGGCAGCGCCTGATCGCACTCTTGCCCGAAGCCGAGCCGCTCTACCCCGTGGACTTCCTGACCGATCAACACGAACGCTTCTTCGTCGCCGAGATCGTCCGCGAAAAGATCCTGCGCGAGATGCGCGAGGAGTTGCCCTACACGACAGGCGTCGTGATCGAGCGCTTCCTCGAAGAGGAATCCATGGTCCGCATCGAGGCCAGCATCCTCGTAGAGCGCGAAAACCAGAAGGGCATTCTGATTGGCAAGAAGGGCGCGATGCTGAAGCAGATCGGCACCTCCGCCCGCCACGAGATCGAAAGATTCCTGGGCGCCAAGGTGTTCCTCGGCCTGTTCGTCAAGGTTCGTCCGAAGTGGCGCGAAGATCCCAGGGTCCTCGACGAGATGGGACTCGGCAAGAGGGACTCGTAGGGAACCTCAGCCGCTCCGCGCCGGAGGTGATCGGGCGCCTTGCTAGCCGAGCGTGGCTCGGAGAGTGGGCATCAAGACACCGCCATGGGACTCGCCTCGCCGGTCGGCGCCGCTCTCAAGGAAAACGCACTACTTTCCGAAGCGGAAGCTGATCTTGCCGACGGCCTGGAAGCCGCCGACGTTGGTCTCGCCGTAGACCTGTGACACGCCGCCGAGGCCGATCGACTTGGGCACGGAGAGGTACAGGAGCTCGCCTCCGACGCCGAGCGCCCCCTTCCCGAAGTCGATGCCCACGAGCGCGTGGTACGAGGCCTTCGATTCGCTGGTGGACTCGGTCAAGCCGCCCACGGTGCTCGTTTCCTTGAACGAGGTGATGCCGCCGCCGATGCCAAGGTAGGGCCTGAGCGAGCTGTGACCGAAGCGAAAGCCGAGCGTGCCCTGCAGCGGCGTGATCTTCACCGACAGCGGGTGGCCCAGCGGAAACACCGGGCTGCCCGCCGCCGCGACGAACACGCGCTCGCCATCCTTGCTGAAGCGCCGGGCCCAGCCCGAGACGAAGAAGCCGTTCGCCAGGTTGTAGCCGATCCCGCTGCCGAAGGTGAGGCCACCTGAAGAACCGAAAACCGCCTTGGCGGAGTCCTTGGCGCCGGTCAGGTCCTGATAGCCGCCGACGCCTTCGAGGAACAGGCCCTGAGCCGTGGCCATGGGCGCGCAGGCGAGAGCGAGCGCAAGCGCCGCGAGCGAGCGGACGACCACTCGCCCGCTCACTGTCCGAGCCCCAGGCCCTTCAGGGCGTCGGCGGGCTTGATCAGCCCGTGCCCGTACGAATCGTCTCTTCCCGGCGGCCCCAGGTCCTCGGCGCTCTGTTCGAGCGCCGCGCGCACCGCGGCTGGATCCGTTATGCCTTGCGAGATCAGCAGCGCCGCTGCGGCCGCCACGTGGGGCGTCGCCTGGCTGGTGCCGTCGAAGTAGAAGTATGCGAAGTCGTCGTAGCGCCCCTCGACGCGAGCGGTGGTCGGATCGAAGGTCTGCTGCAGGATGCCGTCGGGATCGCCATCCCCGTCGTCGTCGCGATCGAGGTCGCCGCCCGGCGCCACGAAGTCGAGCCCGCTGCCGAAGTTCGAGTAGCCTGTCTTGAGCTTGCGCAGGTCCACGGCACCCACCGCGATCACGTTCGGAAACGCGGCGGGGAAGTCGACACTGGCCCCGCCGTCGTTTCCGGCCGCCGCCACGACCACGATCCCGGCCGCCACGGCGCGATCGATCGCGCGTCGGAGCGTCTCGCTCGCCGACGGCCCGCCCAGACTCATGTTGATCACCTTCACGGGGTGCTGGCCGCCTTGCTCGAAGTTGGTGGCGTAGTCGACACCGGCGGCGACGTCGCTGAAGAAGCCGCGGCCGTCGGCATCGAGCACCTTGACGGGCATCAGCGCGCAGTCGAAAGCGATACCCGCGACGCCCTCGCCGTTGTTCGTGGCCTCGCCGATGGTGGAAGCGACGTGGGTGCCATGACCGTCGTCGTCGTTGGCGTGCGTATCGCCGTTCACGAAGTCGAAGCCTTGCAAGAACACGCGGTTGCCCCAATCGGGAGCGCGCCGGAAGACGCCAAAGTCCTCGTAGGCGATGCCCGTGTCGACAACGGCCACCGCCACGGCGGCCGTGCCCCTCTGGATGTCCCAGGTCCGCTCCGCCCCGATGCTTCGGAAGTTCCATTGGAAGCGGAAGAAGGCGTCGTTCGGGTTGAAGGTGGCGCGCACGACGCCGTTGGCTTCGGCATACTCGACCTCGCGCATCGCCCGGAAGTGAGCGACGGCGTCGGGCACGCTCACGCCGTCGTCGAGCGTCACGAGATAGTGCCCGCCGGTGAGAGACAGGCGCGCTCGCAGGCCGCCGGCCTCCCGGATCGCGCGCTCGGCGACGCTCCGGGTCGCGGCGGCCTGGAACTTCACGATCACCTCGCCCGGCTTGAACGCCTCGCGCAGAGGCACCCGGTAGCGAACGGCGCGCACCACCGAGGTGGCGCGCAGCGGGGTGGGCGACGGCATCAGCACGGCCCCCAGGGCGAGGACGATCGGCAGGCGCTTCATGAACGGCAGTTTATGCGGGCCGCTCCAAGGGAGTCAACGGATCCTCGAGATACCTGAAGAGCCAGCCGGCCGCAATCGATCCCGCCGCCAGTAGGGCCAAGGCCAAGAGCGGCTCCGGGTCGGGCAGGACGCCGTTCGTCGGTTGGGCCAGGGGAGCGGCGAAAAACGTGATCCCGTTGAGCGTGGCGTGCGCGGCGATCGTCGACCACAGGCTCCCGGTGCGGATTCGCAGGCCCGCGAGGCCCAGCCCCACCACGAACGCAAAGGGCACGCGGTAGAACGAGGCTCCCGCCCCGGCCGCATCCACGTGAATCAGTCCGAACAGCGCAGCCGAGCCCAGCGCCGCGCCCCACGCCCCCAGCCGTGGCACGAGGGCCGGCAGGGCGGTACCGCGGAAGACGATTTCCTCGCAGATCGCAGGGGCGAAGGCGATGGCCGCGAGCGACACGATGGCGTCCAGCGGGCCGCTGGGTTTGAGCAGCTCGTGAAGCCGCTCGAAGCCTTCGAGATATCCCGGTGGAGGCTTCCAGACGGTGTACTGCAGCTCGAAGAGGCCCAGGCTCGCCGCCCAGAACGCCACGCCGAGAGCGATGCACACGGCGGTCGCCTTGCGGTCGAGGCCACGCAGGCCCAGAGCCTCGCGCACCGGCACGCGGGCCAGCGCCAGCGCCAGCAGCGACGGCAGCGCGAGCAACAATTCCGAGCCTACCAGGAACGAACGCATGCCGAGGTGACGGAGCAGCAGCGCGCCCAGGTTCATCAGCGAGTAGCCGACGATCACTACCAGGGGCGCGGCCCAGGGCGGAAGCTGGCGCGCCGCTTTGGACCTGGCCTTGCTCACTGGGCGGGCATTATAGGCCGCGGTTTGTTGACGCCGCGCAGACGCGGCGAATAAGCTAGTTGCTTTGCGAGCGACATGGGAAGTTCCACTCTCTACGACCGTTCTTTGGCGGGACCCCGGCCCCGGCGCCTGAAGGACCTCGCTCCCGAGGAGCGGCCGCGCGAGCGCATGGCGCGGCACGGCGCGAGCGCGCTGTCGAATCGCGAGTTGGTGGCGCTGCTGCTCGGCACGGGCTCGGTGGGTGCCTCGGCCCTGGAGGTGGCCGAGCGCCTGTTGACGTCGGGCCTGCGGCCCCTGGCCGGCCGTTCGCTCGAGGAGCTGGAGGCCGAGCCCGGTCTCGGCCGCGCCAAGGCGACCCGGCTGATCGCCGCGCTCGAGCTGGGCGGCCGGCTCGCGTCGGAGGGCACGAGCCCGCAGCCCACCTTCCACACACCAGCCGACAGCGCGCGCTTCCTGCTGCCGCGCTATGCGGCGCGGCCCGTCGAGACCTTCGGCCTGCTGGCACTTGATGTCCGGCATCGTCTCAAGAAGGAAGCGGTGGTCTCGGTCGGCTGCCTCACGTCGAGCCTGGTGCATCCACGCGAGGTGTTCCAGGAGGCGATCGCGAGCCGGGCGGCCGCGATCGTGCTCTTCCACAACCATCCTTCCGGCGATCCTGAGCCTTCGGCTGAAGACCTGGCCTTGACTCGCCGGCTCGCCTCTGCCGGAACGCTTCTCGGGATCGAGGTTCTGGATCACGTGATCCTGGGCGCCGGCCGCTTCGTGAGCCTGAAAGAGCGCGCCGCGCTGTGAGCCGGATCGTGTATTTCGACTGCGCCTCGGGCGCGTCGGGTGACATGCTGCTCGGTGCGCTCGTGGACCTGGGCCTGCCGATCGAGGTGCTGCGCGAGGAACTGGGCAAACTGCCGCTCCCGGGCTATCGGCTCGAAGCCAGGCGCGTGCATCGTGCGGGATTACATGCGACGAAGGTCGACGTGATCGTGGACGGGCACGAACACGGACACGCCCACGGAGCGCCGGAGCGGGGGCTCCGGGAGATCCTCCTGCTGCTCGAGAAGAGCCAGCTCGAGGCCGAGATCAAGGCCAAGTCGGCGGCGCTGTTTCACAGGCTGGCTGTGGCCGAGGCGGAGGTCCATGGCATGCAGCCCGAGGACGTGCACTTCCACGAGGTCGGCGCCGTGGATTCGATCGTGGACGTCATCGGGGGAGTACTGGGACTCGCCTGGCTGCGCGCGGATCGCTTCGTGTCGTCGCCACTCAATCTCGGCACCGGCAGCGTCAGCATCTCGCATGGCACGTTTGCGGTGCCCCCGCCGGCCACGGCGCTCTTGGTGAAGGGTGTGCCGACGTATGGCGCGGGCGAAGGCGAACTGTTGACCCCGACGGGCGCCCTGCTCGTCACCAGCTATGCCTCCTGCTATGGGCATCTGCCGCTGCTCAAGCTCGAGCAGGTCGGCCACGGCGCCGGCTCGCGCGATCCCCACGATCGTCCCAACGTGCTGCGGCTGATCGTCGGCGAAGAGGAGACCGGCAGCGGCCAGAGGGTGCTGGTGATCGAGGCCGAGATCGACGACATGTCGCCGCAGATGTTCGGGCCGCTGATCGACCATTTGCTGGCCGCGGGAGCCCTCGACGCGTACTACACGCCCGTGCAGATGAAGAAGGGCAGGCCCGGTGTGCTCGTCAGCATCGTGGCCGAGCCAGCGCGGCGCGAGGCGATCGAGGAGCTGCTGTTTCGCGAGACGACGACGCTCGGGGTGCGCTACCAGGAATGGCAGCGGACGCTGCTGGCGCGCGAGCACGTCACGGTGGAGACGGCCTACGGCCCGATCGGCGTGAAGCTGGGCCGCCGCGGCCAGCGGCTGATGAACGCCCAGCCCGAGTTCGACGATTGCCAGCGTGCGGCGGAGCGGCACGGCGTGCCGGCGAAAGAGGTGTGGGCCGCGGCTATCGCGGCGCATCGCGCCGGGGACGCGAAGCCTTCATGACCGAACGCCGAAGCTTCTTCGTCTCGACGCCGATCTACTACGTCAACGACATTCCCCACGTGGGTCACGCCTACACCACGATCGCGGCCGATGCCCTGACGCGGGCGCGCAAGCTGCAGGGCCACGACGCCTACCTGCTGACCGGCACCGACGAGCACGGCCAGAACATCGAGCGCATCGCTCGCGACAAGGGCATCCCCGAACAACAGCACTGCGACCAGATCGCCGCGAAATTCCGCGAGCTGTGGGAGCGCTACGAGATCCGCTACGATCGCTTCATCCGCACCACCGAGGAACTACACCGGCGCGGCGTGCTGGCGCTGTGGGCGCGGCTGGTGAAGGCCAGGACGCCCGACGGTCGCGACGCGGTGTATCGCGACAAGTACGCCGGCTGGTACTGTCCGCGCTGCGAGGCCTTCAAGGACGAGGAGGAGCTGCGCCAGCCCGGCAACGTCTGCCCCGACCACGAGCTGCCCTGCGAATGGACCGAGGAGGAGAACTTCTTCTTCCGGCTTTCGGCCTACGAGCCGTGGCTTCGCACCGAGATCGAAGCCGACCGGATCCGGATCGAGCCCGAGGGTCGGAAGAACGAGGTGCTCGGCGTCCTGGCCCAGGGTCTCAAGGACTTCAGCGTCAGCCGCGCGCGAGTGAAGTGGGGCATTCCGGTCCCCGAGCAGCCCGATCATGTGCTCTACGTCTGGGTGGACGCGCTTTCGAACTACATCACCGCACTCGGCTTCGCCGACGACGCCGAGCCGTATCGTCATTATTGGGCCGGCGGCGGCGAGCGGATGCACTTGATCGGCAAGGACATCATCCGTTTTCACTGCCTTTACTGGCCGGCCATCCTGCACGCGGCCGGGGTGCCGGTGCCGACGCGCGAGTTCGTCCAGGGGCACATCACGAAGAACGGCAAGAAGCTCAGCAAGACCACCGGCAACGTGATCGATCCGGTGGCGCTGGTCGCCGAGTACGGCTCCGACGCTGCCCGCTACTTCCTGCTGCGCGAGGGTGTCTACGGCCACGACTGGGACTTCACCGACGCCGCGTTCGTGACGCGCTACAACGCCGATCTCGCCAACGACCTGGGCAACCTGGTGTCGCGCGCCCTCACCATGCTGCAGAAGTACTGCGACGGACGCGTGCCGCCGCGACCGGCGCAGGCCCCCGGTCCGGATCCGCTGGGCGGCGTGCTGGCTCGTTACGAGGCCCTGGACTTCAGCGGGGCTCTCACCGAGATCGGCGCGCAGGTGAGTGCGGCCAACCTGGCGATCGTCGGCTTCGCGCCCTGGGTAGTCGCGAAGGATCCGGACCGTCGCGTCGAACTTGCCGACTTCCTGTACCGCCTGCTGGAGGACGTGCGCCGGATCGCCGTCCTGATTTCACCCGTGACGCCGCGCGCCAGCTCGCGGATCCTCGGCATGCTGGGTCTCGAGAATACGCAGCCCGCACCCGAAGACCTCGCCTGGGGCCGGCTCGAACCCGGCAGCGCGCTAGGCCTCCTCGAGCCGCTCTTCCCTCGCCTCGAGAAACCCAAGAAGGAGACCACCGTGTCTGACGAGCCCGTTCCGCCCCCTTCCGCTGCCGGTCTCGCCGCGCCGCCGCCTGTGGCCACTCCGGCCGCTGCGCCTGCCGGGAACAAGATCGACATCAGCGACTTCGCCAGGGTCGAGTTGCGGGTCGCGCAGATCCTCACGGCGGAGAAGATCGCGGGCTCGAAGAAGCTGATCAAGCTGCAAGTGGACCTGGGCACGGAGCAGCGCCAGGTCGTCGCGGGCATCGCCGAGTCGTACGCGCCCGAGGCGCTCGTCGGGAAGAAGATCGCGCTGGTTGCGAACCTCAAGCCGGCGAAGCTGATGGGTGTCGAATCGAACGGCATGGTGCTCGCGGCCGACCTCGGCGGCAAGGCCGTTCTCACCACGTTCGAGGCGGACGTCGCCCCTGGAACCAAGATCAAGTAGGCCGTTCGGGGTGAGCCAGAAGCGCGTTGCGAGTGGCGCCCTGCGCGGCCTCGGCGCGCTCGGCGTGGGCGCCATGCTCGCCTGCGAATCGGCTGGTTGCCAGGGTACTCCCAAGCTCGTCGTGGTCGATCTTGCGCAGCGCGTGGGTGTGGCGGAGCGCTGGTGCGGGCGCGAGATGATCCTGTTCGGCACACCGGCCGCCGAACCCAACCTCGCCGAGGGCTTCTACAGGGAGGCCGAGGTGGATCCGGGAAACCCGTTCATCTGGGCCGGGGAGGAGGCCGAGGTCTCGCTCACCTGGCCGGGCCCGGCGCCACGCTTCGCCCTGCTCGACATCGCTCCCTACAAGAGCCTCAGGGGGCAGGCTGCTGAGGTGAGCCTGAATGGCGCCCGCATCGCGACGCTGAAGCTCAACGACACGCGCTATCGTTATCAATTGCAGCTCCCTGTGCCTGCTCAGCGTGCCGGCGACAATCGTCTGCGCTTCCGTTTCGCGGCCAGCGGCTCGCCGGCCGACGCCGACCCGTCGAACCCCGACAAGCGTCGCCTGGCCGCCGCGTTCTACAGCCTGAGCGTGGGCGGCCAGGGCGACGTGGCCCTCGAGGACCTGCTGAGCCGCGAGGCGCCACGGCCGTTCTCGGTGACCGATGTCGCCGGAATTCCGCGCCTCGACGCCGTGGGCCCGAGCGTCGTGCGCTTCGCCTTCAGGGTACCCGAGGCGGCGGAGCTGCGCTTCACGCCGCGCCTCAATCCTGCAGCGCGGGCCGCCGCGGCCAGCGTTTCGTTCCACGTGAGCGTCGAGGAGGAAGGCCAGCCGCAGCGTGAGATCTGGGCACGCGTGGTCGGGAGCAAGGACCCCGAGCCGAGCGAGGTCAGGCTGCCGCTCGCCGCGCGAGCGGGAAAGATCGTGCGACTGGGGCTCCACGTCGGCGGTGGCGCCGAGGGGCGCTTCGCCTGGGGCAGTTGGGTCGCTCCGCGGATCCTGGCCCCCAGCGCGGGCCCGGCCGTCGAGCAGCCGGTCTTCAGCGCTGCGGAGAATGCACGTGGCGACGCCTTGCGCAGCGCTCTCGCGGGCAAGAACGTGGTGCTGATCATCCTCGACGCGGCGCGCGCCCAGCGCTTCGGCGCCTACGGCTACTCGCGCGCCACGACGCCGGAGATCGACAAGATCGCGGCCGAGGGTGTCGTGTTCGAGCGAGCCTTCACACCGGCGGTCTACACGCTCGGCGCGATGGCCTCGCTGTGGACCTCCCAGCCGCCCGACCGGCATCACAGTGCGGTCTCGTTCTCGGCGCGACTGCCGAAGGGCCGCCTCACGCTGGCCGACCTGCTGAGCGCGCGCGGCATCACGACCGGCGGCTTCGTAGCGAACGCCGTGGCCGGCACGGCCTTCGGCTTCGAGCAGGGCTTTCTCGACTTCCGCGAAATCTTCAAGGACCTCGGCAGCCGCGCGGACGGATTCGGGAAGCTGGTTCCGCCCTGGCTCGACTCGCGCTCGCACACGCGCTTCTTCCTCTACCTGCACTTTCGCGAGCCGCATTTCCCGTACGACCCCGAGCCGCCCTTCGACACGCGCTTCGGGCCAGCGGGTCCGATCTCCAAGGCACAACGCCAGCAGAGCGACTGGATCGGCGACCTGAACCAGGCGCGCCGGGCGCCGCGGCCGGGCGAGATCGAACACCTCGGGCGGCTGTACGACGGCAACCTCGCCTATGCGGACCGCGAGCTGGGCGTGCTGCGCCGCTCACTCGAGGATCGCCAGCTCTGGGACAAGACGGTCGTGATCGTGACCGCAGACCACGGCGAGGGGCTTTTCGAACACGCCTGGATCGGCCACAACGTGCAGCTCTACGAGCCGAGCATGCACGTGCCGCTGATCGTCCGCTTTCCGAAGGGCACGGGGCCTGCGGGGGCCCGCAACGCTGCGCTCGTGGATCTGCTCGACCTGGCGCCGACGATCGCCGAGATCTTCGGCGTGATGGGGGACGGCGGATCCGAGCGACAGTTCGAAGGCCGCAGCCTGCTCCCGGTCGTGGCCGGCGCACCCGGCAAGCCGGTCGTGCTGTCACGCACCGTGTGGGACCGTCCGCGCTACGCGTTACGCGACGAGCGCTTCAAGTTCATCTACGATACGCGCACCGGTGAAGAGGAGCTGTTCGACCTTCAGGCCGACCCGGGCGAGACGACGAGTCGTGCCGCAGCCGAGCCGGTGCGCGCGGCCTTCTTCCGCCAGATGCTCCACCACTGGACGTTCGCCCTGGCCCGACGCGGAACGACGTCGGCCGAGGAGTCTCGGCCGACGCCCGAACAATGCGAGAACCTGAAGGCGCTCGGCTACGTGAACCCCGCGTGCCAGGCGCTGCAATAGAGAGGGTCCCTTGTCCCGAATCCCGGTCATCGTCTTTATGTTCGCCGCCGCCGCAGCGAACGCCGCCGAGCGACGTATCCCGTTCTGGCCGGATGCCGTTCCGGAGGCCATCCACGCCGCGGTCGACGGCCAGGCCGCGCTCGAGAGCGTGCGCGAGCTGGGCCGCTTTCACCGCGTCCACGGCTCCCCGGGGTTCGCTGCGGCCGCGGAATGGGTGCGCGGCCAGGCGCAGGCCGCGGGTCTCGCCGACGCCCAGGTCGAGCGCTTCCCGGCGGATGGCGAGACCCGCTACGCCCACTTCCGCTCTTACGTGGGCTGGGACGCCGGGCAGGCCCGACTCGACGAGATCTCGCCCCGCGCGCGTACGATTGCGCGCTTCCCCGAGTTGCCCGTAGCCCTCGCGGACTATAGCCAGGACGCGGACGTGAGCGCCGAACTGGTGGACGTGGGCGTCGGTGCCTCGGCCAAGGACTACGAGGGGCACGAAGTCACCGGCCGCATCGTGCTGGCCAGCGGTTCGTTGCCCCTCGTGCACCGTCTTGCGGTGGAACAGCGGGGGGCGCTCGGGTTCTTGTCGGACTACCCGAACCAGACCACGGCCTGGTCGGGCGACGATCGCGATCTCGTGCGCTGGGGGCACCTGTCCCCCTACCAGACGCAGAACCGCTTTGCCTTCATGTTGTCGAAGCGTCAGGCCGGCGAGTTTCGGGCCCGTCTCGCCGCGGGCGAGCGCATCGCCCTCCACGCCGTCGTGCGCGCGCGGATGCTGCCGGCGACGTTCGACGTGGTCTCCGCGACGATCCCCGGCAGCGACCCTGCCGCCGGAGAGGTCGTCCTCACCGCGCACCTGTGTCACCAGTCCGCGGGCGCCAACGACAATGCCTCGGGCAGCGCGGCCATTCTCGAAGTGGCGCGAACGCTGGGCCGTGCGATCCGTTCCGGAGCGCTGCCGGCGCCGCGTCGCACGCTTCGCTTCTTGTGGACGCCCGAGATCGCCGGCTCGCAGGCCTGGCTTTCCCGACATCCCGAGCTCGCCTCGAAGCTCGTGGGCGGCATCCACATGGACATGGTCGGCGGGCTCCTCGACACGACGCACGGCACGTTTCACCTGTCACGCACGGCCGCATCGCTGCCACACGTGCTCGACGACATCGCCCAGGCGTTCTTCGAGGAGGTCGTCGCCGCTTCTGCCCGCTACGCCGAGCATGGCGGCGATGGCTACGCCGGCTTCGTCACGCGGGGCGCCTCGCGCGACGTCTTCCTGGGCGATATCCGCGCGCTCGAGCTGGGCAGCGACCACGAGGTCTTCCAGGCGGCGGGCTGGGGCGTGCCGATGCTGTACTTCCATGACTGGCCCGACGTAACGATCCACACCAACCAGGACCAGCCCGAGAACCTGGACGCGACCAAGCTCGGCCGCGTCACGTACCTGGGCGCCGGCATCGCGTACACGCTCGCGGCGCTTCCGGAAGCGGAGGCGCCGCGGCTTCTGGCGCTGTCGCGGGCGGCCGCTGAGAGGGACCTGGCGCAGGCGCGCTTGCGGGCGGCGCTCGCCGAGGACGCCCGCGATGGCGCCCTCGCCGTGCGTGAGACGCTCGCCGAGGCTGCGGACAAGCTGGCCTCGATCCAGGCGCTGTGGTCCTCGACCAGGAAGCCGGTTCGCGAGCTCGCGGCTCGCCTGAAGGCGGAGGGGACGAGCGTCCCTGCCGCACCCGGCCGCGATGCCCGCGTCCCCGTCCGCAGCGGGGAAGTGCGCGGCCCGCTCAGCGTCTACTACTACGAGCACGTGACCGAGGCGCTGGCGTCCCGGGGCGAGAGCGAGGCCCCGCCCGTCGACGTGACCGCGCTCGATACGGATGTCGAGGCACTGATGGAGTACGAAGCGCTCAACCTGGCCGACGGCCGGCGCTGCGTGGCCGAGATCCGCGACATCCTGACCGGTCGCTACGCGCCGCTCCCGCTCCGCTTCGTCACCGCCTATTTCGAGCGCCTGGCTCGCGCCGGCGTCATCAGCTGGAAGGGGTGACGCGGCTGGGCGACCAGCGCGATCGGCGTCAAGCTCGAGGCTTGAGGATCACGCCCTGCGTGCGCAGACCGTCCATCAGCACCGAGACCGGCTGGGGCAGCTTCAGGTGCCGGACGCAGGCCGTCTCCTTGACGGCCGGCTGGGCGCCGAGCCAGTCCCAGTCCACGAAGCCCTCGCCCGCGTCCGGGTTCACCGTGAAGTACCCCACGTTGAACGTGGTCAGGTTCTGGAAGAAGTGCGTGCCCTGGGAAGGTGTCACCTTGAAGTCCCGAAAGCCCGCCTCGACGATCACGCGGGCGCCGGAGATCTGGTCCCAGACCACCGGGATGCCGAGCCAGGGATCCCGCGATCCCCAGCGCCCCACGCCGATCAGCAGGTACGGCACGCCCTCGCCGACGAGGCCGGCGTTGAACTGCGCGAGCTCGTGGGCCGTCTGGCGGCTGGACGCGCGGTCGAAGCGGTGCTGGTCCACGACGACGAGATCGCGGATGTCGTCGATGCGGCCGTGGCCGAGCACCTGGCCGCTGCGGCACAGAAGCTGCCTGGGCTCGACTGCTTCGATGCGCAGGTCCTCGCTCTCCTGCGACAGCGCGAGCGGGCGGAGCTGCAGCACGCCGAACTCCCGGGGGGCGCCTTGGGGCGCGGACAGGCTCACTGCGAACTCGATCTCCACCGGCGCGCCCATCCCCCAGGCGCCCACTTCGAGCAGGCGCCTCAGCAGCTCGGGCAGCGGGAAGGCGCCGTGCTTGAGGATCGGTGCGAAGCTGACGAAGCGCAGGCCGATGCGCCCGACGCCGTCGTGGACGGCGTCGTCCGCCGCCGAGTAGGTCGAGGCCATCGGCGGGAGCACTCCATCTTCCGCCGCCGCGGCCACGTCGAACTCGGTCTCCCGCATTTCCAGCCCCTCGCCTCCGAGGTCCAGGGCCCAGAAGCGGCGCTGCGAGCCCTTGAGGCGTTCGCTCGCCGCCGAGAACCCGATCGGGATCTGCGGCTGGCGCGGGCAGAAGCGCACGCAGTTGCCGCCCTCGACCACGGTTCGGCCCAGGCCCAGCGCGACCGCCGCGATGCCGTCAGCAGCCTGGAGCGGCGGGCTCGGGTAGTAGTTGTAGGAGCGTGCGACGCCGGCGAATTCCGGGTAGAAGCGCTGGCCGTGAGCAGTGCCGACGATGCGCTGCAGCACCACCGCCATCTTCTCTTCCTCGAGCCGGTACGGCGTCGGGCGGATGTAGTCCTTGGCGTGGGACGAGAAGGTGGAGGCGTAGACGCGCTTGACGGCGCGCACCAGCTGCGCGAGCCGCACCTCGAGGGACGGGTGGTTATTCGCCAGCATGAACGTTTCGTAGACGCCGGTGAAGGGCTGGTGCTGCGAGTCCTCGAGCAGGCTCGAGGAGCGGACCGCCAGGGGATGGCCGACACGCTGCACGAAGACCTCGAGGTCCGCCCGCACGTCCTCGGGGAATGGCGCCTCCAGGAAGCGCCTCTCGATCTCGGCGTCGTCGGGGCAGTGAATCGCGAAGTCGCGCAGACCGCCTTCGTCCAGGAAGCGGTCGAAGACGTCGGTGCCGAGGACGACGGTGGGCGGCACCGACACGCGGACGCCCGGGAGGCCGCGTTCGAGTCCGGACTCGGCGAGCAAGCGGCGCACGAAGGCGAGGCCGCGCGCCTTGCCCCCCAGGGATCCGCCGCCGATGCGATAGAAGTCCGACGCGAAGTCGAAGCTGTCGCGGTCGAAATCGGCCACCACGAAGCTGCCTCGCTCCCGCCGATACTCGGCGATCGAGCGGACCAGGCTCTTGCGCAGGTCCTCGAGGGTCGGAAAGTCCGAGATCTTGCGCGGCCGCAGCACCTGTGCCAGGGCAAACTCGGTGCGCGCCTTCAGCCAGTTGGAGAAGTGGTTGCGTGCCGCGTGGTGGGCAATGCTGTCGGCCGGGACGCTGCGCAGGCGCTCTTCGAGGGCGCGCAGGTCGCGGGCCCGGGCCACCTCGCGACCGTCAGCGAGCCGGAATACGAAGTCCCCGAAGCCGAAGTGTTCCGTCATGAAGCGCCGCAGCTCCTGCAGCAGCAGCGGCGAGCCCTTCTGCAGGAAACCGAAGCCAGCCTCGCGAGCCAGCGCGGCGTTCTCGGGGCGCGAGGACTGGAGCAGGATCGGAACATCGGGGCACAGCTCGCGAACGTTGCGGGCGAAGGCAAGGCCCGCCTCGAGGGAGCGCTCCCCGTCCCGCGGGAACTCCACGTCCGAGACCACACCCAGCAGGTCTTCGCGATAGGCCGTGAAGGCGGCCCAGGCCTCCTCGTAGGTCCCGCAGAGCAGGATCTTCGGCCGCGCCCGCATGCGCAGGATCTTCTCGGCGAGGTTCGCGCCCTCGGAGATGAGGCCCTGGGAGTGGTGCAGCAGCTCTGCGTAGATCGCTGGCAGGAACGAGGAGTAGTAGCGGACGTTGTCCTCGATGAGCAGGATCACCTGGACGCCCATGGCCCGGGTGTCGTGGGCGACGTTGCGCGTGTCCTCGATGGACTTCACGATCGCGAGCAGGATCCGCGCGTCGCCCTGCCACAAGAAGATGCGCTCCGCCGCGGACAGGCCGTAACGCGAGACGAAGTCGCTGAGCTCGCGGTTGTCGAAGGCTAGCAGGGCCACGGGAAGGTCGAGGCCGGCCTCGCGGACCTTGCCCGCCAACTCGGCCCCGTTCATGTCGGCGAGCCGGAGCGTGGTGATGATGAGGCCGAAGCGATGCCCCTCGCGGACCAGGGCCAGCGCCTCGGCCCCGGTGGAGACCGCGGTGAGCCCGGGACCGTAGTGCAGGTCTAGGTTGCGGAACTCCCCGAGCACCCGCTGGGAGAGCTCCCCGGCTTCCTCGAGGAGAAAGGAATCGTAGGGGCTCGCCACCAGCAGGATGTCCATGATCCGAAACCGCATCAGATCGTGGAAGTCCGGGCCGCCGCGGAACCTCGGGCGCGCGTTTTCGGGGGCGGTCATGGTGGTCGTGGGCGGGCCTCTGGCGGATGATACTCCCCGGGTCAGCATAGGCGCGGCCCGGCCTGGGGGACGCTACACCAGCCCCTGGTCCAGCATCGCGTCGGCCACCTTCAGGAAACCCGCGATGTTCGCGCCATGCACGTAGTTGCCCGGGCAGCCGAAGCGATCGCTGGTCTCGATACACGCCTTGTGGATGCTCTTCATGATCAGGCGCAGCCGGTTATCCACTTCCTCGCGGGTCCAGCCGTAGCGCATGCTGTTCTGCGCCATCTCCAGACCCGACACGGCGACGCCGCCGGCGTTGGCCGCCTTGCCCGGCCCGTACAGGATCTTCGCCTCCACGAAGCGCGTGACGCCGTCGAGGTTGGTCGGCATGTTGGCGCCTTCGGCGACGACCTTGACGCCGCTCTGCAGCAGGTTCGCCGCGTCCTTCCCGTTGATCTCGTTCTGGGTGGCCGAGGGGAACGCGCAGTCGGCTTTGTGGTTCCAGAGCGGGTTGGAGTCCGCCTTGGAGTCGGTCGCAGTGAAGACCGCGGTCTTGAAGTGGTCGACGTACTCGCGGATCCGGCCACGCCGGACGTTCTTGAGCTCCATCACGAAGGCGAGCTTCTGGCGGTCGATCCCCGCTTCGTCGTAGATGTAGCCGGCAGAGTCGGACAACGTCAACGGCTTCGCACCCAGCTCGATCAGCTTCTCGACCGTGTACTGCGCCACGTTGCCGCTGCCCGACACCAGGCAGGTCTTGCCGGTGAGGGTTTGGTTGTGGCTCGCTAGCATCTCGGCGGCGAAGTAGACGGCGCCGTAGCCGGTGGCCTCGGGTCGGATCAGCGAGCCGCCCCAGTTGAGGCCCTTGCCGGTGAGCACGCCCGTGAACTCGTTGCGCAGGCGCTTGTATTGACCGAACAGGAATCCGATCTCACGGCCGCCCACGCCGATATCCCCGGCCGGCACGTCAGTGCTCGGCCCGATGTGGCGCTGCAGCTCGCTCATGAAGCTCTGGCAGAAGCGCATCACTTCGGCGTCGCTCTTGCCCTTGGGATCGAAGTCGCTGCCGCCCTTGCCGCCGCCCATCGGCAGCGTCGTGAGCGAGTTCTTGAAGACCTGCTCGAAGGCGAGGAACTTCAGGATCCCGAGGGTGACCGACGGATGGAAGCGCAGCCCGCCCTTGTAGGGGCCGATCGCGCTGTTCATCTCGATGCGGAAGCCGCGGTTGATCTGGACGCGGCCCTGGTCGTCCTGCCATGGGACGCGGAACAGGATCACGCGCTCGGGCTCGATGATGCGCTCGAGGATCCGGGCGTGGCGGTACTCCGGATGGCGCTCGAGAACCAGGGCCAGGGAATCGGCGACTTCCTGCACCGCCTGGTGGAACTCGGGCTCGGCAGGGTTCTTGGCCTTCACGTCCGCCATCAGCGAGGAAACGTAGTCGGTCATATGAAGCATTATGAATCTCTCCCCGCTCGACGTCATGCAAGCCCCCCGCCAGCGCGGGGAGCCGGTCAACGCTCTGCACAGCAACAAGATAATTAGGGCCGGCCCGCCTCGGAATCAGGACTGGACACGCAAGAAAGAACAGCTTACGGATGCTGCCCGCAATATCTTCGCGGATCGTCATGACCGCGGCCGCGCTTCCACTATTGCCAGCTCCGCGGAGCGCGAGCCCCTGCTCATTTCTCAGTCGAGATTCCACCGTCTTCTTTGTGCTCCTTGAACCGGTCGGAAGTAGCCCACTTCTTCATCGATGCGGCGACCGGTCGTCCGGGGCGGCCATGCCCCGGACCGCCGGGTCACTTCGTCGCCGCGGAGCGCAGTCGCGTGTGAAGCATGCGCTCTTGACGCGTGTCATACTGGAGTGTGCTCACGACACCGCACCTCTCGATCCTGAGGAATCGATCGATGTCCGAGACGCGACCCGATTGGGGCCTTCTGGAGGACGTGGTTGCTCCGCGCGTGCTGGCCGCGATGCGGAGCGCCTCTCGGGCGCTCAGTTCGCTCGGTGTCCGCCACGCCGTCGCGGGCGGGCTCGCCGTGGGTGCCCACGGCTACCCCCGCAACACACAGGACGTGGACCTGCTCGTCGGCGACGAGGCGTTCGAGCGCCACGCGGGGGGTCTGGTGACGCTGAAGCCCGGCGTTCCGATACAGATCGACGGCGTCAGCGTGGACCTGCTCTCGACGAGCGGCGGCGAGGCGTTTCTGGAGCAGTCGCTGGGGCCGCCCACCCCTGGCGAGGTCGCGGTGGTCCCCGCCGGGGTGCTCGTCTACCTCAAGCTCAAGTCGCCGCGTCTCAAGGACCGGGCCGATGTCGTCGAGCTCATCAAGGCGGGACTCGCCGTCGAGGGCGTCCGCCAGTACCTGGAGCGGTACGCGCCGCCGCTCGTCGCCAGACTCGATGAGTGCATCGCGCAGGCCCGCGCCGAGGAAGATTGACGTCGATCGCTTCGGCTGCTTCGGCTTTATCCACGACATCGAGAAGCTGGAGAGCAACGTCCACGCTGGCATCAAGTACAACCGCTGGATCGTAGACAACTTCTAGCGTGATCCCGCCATCCCGCCCCTCAACAGGCAGCTCTTCGCCTTCGCCTCGTACAACGCGGGAGCGAGCGGGGTCGCGAGCCTCCGGAAGGAGGCCCGGCGGCAGGGGCTCGACCCGAACGAGCCGTTCCACAACGTGAAGCTCGTGGCGGTGAAGCGGATTGGTCGGGAGACGGTCACCTACGTGAGCAACATCTACAAGTACTGCCTGGCGTACCAGATGATGACCCAGCGGGGCCAGGGACGCCGGGAGGCGAAGGCGAAGGCTACGAAGAGATGAGCACCGCCTCCAGCCGCACGGACCACAGGCCCGGGCCGGGCACGATTGCCATCTACACCTCAGTCGAGTCAGACTCGGCCCCATGCCCGTCAACGTGACCGAGATCAAGCGCGGCGAGATGCTGGAACTCGACGGCGACCCCTGGCAGGTGACCGAGATCGCCTCCCAGACGCCGTCGGCGCGCGGCGCCAGTATGCTGGTGAAGGCCAAGCTGCGGAACCTGCGCACTGGCCAGGGCCTGTCGAAGAGCTGGCGCGGGGGCGACCAAGTCGCCACTGCTGACGTCGAAAAGCGCGGGGTGCAGTACGTCTACGGCCACGGCGACGTCTTCGTCTTCATGGACCTGCAGAGCTTCGAGCAGATCACGCTCGACGCCGCTCAACTCGGCGAGGCGCGGCCTTATTTGTTGGAGAATCTGGAGCTGCGTACGATCTCGTTCGGCGAGCGCGTGATCGCCATCGAGCTGCCGATGACGGTCGACCTGCAGGTCGTCGACACGGCGCGGGCCGTGAAGGGCGCGACCGCCCAGGCCCAGCTCAAACCGGCCACCGTCGAGACCGGGCTGCAGGTGATGGTGCCCTCGTACGTCGAGCCGGGCGAGCGCATCCGCGTCGACACGCGCGACGGCCGCTTCGTCGAGCGCGCCCGCTAGATGATCGACAGCCAGCGCTCTGCTCGGTCAGCGCTGCGGCGGCCGGGCCATGGGAGGGGGGCAGCAGTCGATGGCCCAGGCGTCGGGGCGAGGCCCGCCCTTCCCCAGTGCCCGCCGCCCGCTGCCCTCGGTTCGCTCCACCACCAGTTCACGGACCATGCTCACGAAGGCCGGATGGGTGCCGGCCGTGGCGGCCCGGACCATGTGGAGGCCGATTTCCTGGGCACGCCGCTTCGCCTCCGTGTCCAGGTCGTAGGCCACCTCCATGTGGTCGGATACGAAGCCGGTCGGCGACAGCACGACAGCCTCGACGCCGCGAACCTTCAGCGCCGTCAAATGGTTCCTCACGTCGGGCTCCAGCCACGGTTG
Source organism: Acidobacteriota bacterium (assembly GCA_032127875.1). GTDB lineage: Bacteria > Acidobacteriota > Vicinamibacteria > Fen-336 > Fen-336 > CADEEV01. The sequence goes on along the minus strand of JAQBHI010000194.1, from coordinate 61,792 downwards.
GGTCGGAGGCCCAATGCGGCTCTGGTAGGCAAGGTCCCAGTCGCCGCATCCCACGGCCGCAGCCACCAGCCGCGCCGTCTCACGCAGCTGCGCCTCGTAGTCGCTGCCGACTGCCATCGACACCGGGATGCTGTGGGCCGTGAAGAGCAGTCACGCCTTCGCCCGGTAACCCGCGGGCAGCTGCGTGAGCGCCTTCCGCACCGTATCCGCGTTCGCCTCGACGAACCCGGGGTGGTCGTAGAAGGGCCTTAGCTTGTCGATCTCCGGAGCGTCGGGGCCGACCTCGGTCCGGGCGCGCGCCACGTCCTCGCGGTACTGGCGGCATCCCGAATACGAGCTGTAGGCCGAGGTCACGAAGGCGAGGGTCCGCCTCCTGCCATCTGCCGCACCGTGTCGGCCAGCATCGGGTGCCAGTTTCGGTTGCCCCAGTAGATCGGCAAGGCTTGACCCCTGCCCTCGAGCTCTGCCGCCAGTGCATTGATGAGCGCGCGGTTCTGGGCGTTGATCGGGCTCACCCCGCCGAACAGCTCGTAGTGGTGCGCCACCTCCCGCAGCCTCTCGTGAGGGACGTCGCGTCCGTGGAAGACGTTCCGGAGGAAGCGCATCACGTCATCCATCTTCTCCGGTCCACCGAAGGACAGAATGAGAAGGGCGTCGTAGCCCAGGACGGAATCCGGCCGGCCGGGCGTGGAAGAGCCCGGCCGGCGCGGGGAGCTCGCCACTAGAACCGCAGAGTCGCCGTGAAGAGGACGGGCATCGACCAGCGATCGCCCGTGTCGTTGATGGATTCGAGGCCGGTGCCGCCCAGCGTCGGCACGTTGTCGGGTTTGCTCTGGAAACGCGGACCCGTCTCGAGGCCGATCGAGAACGTCGGGTTGAGGTCGTAACGCACGCCCAGGCCCGCCGCCGCGGTGCCCACGGTCGAGCTGGCGTAAAACGGCACGTCACGCAGGGTGACTTCGGCTGCCGGCACCGAGAAGGTCGGCGTGTTCGAGTCCAGGAACCGCACGCCGCCGGAGACGGCCAAGTATGGCTTGAGCATGGATTGTGGGCGCAAGAAATAGCGCAGGCCGCCTTCGACACCAATCTCCTGGTACTCTCCGAACTGCGCATTGAGCGCCAGCCCGGCCACGTCGCCGACCTGCAGCAGGTCCGCCGACTTCTTCGCATAGCTGCCGCCGGCGAACAGCTCCACCCGCTCCGAGACGCCGTAGCCGATCTGCGCCTCGCCGCGGAACGTCGTCCCGTAGATGTCGCCGTAGCCCTTTGCGTTGACCGTGGTGGGCAGCGCCAGCACGGTGCCGACGCCCCCGCCATGGACGTCTCCGCCAAGGGGCAGGTCGAGACCGCCGCGGAAAGAGAGCGACCACCGGCCCTGGATGGACGACGTCCCTTCCTGGGCGTGGACGGGGGCGGAAAGGCCCAGCAGGGCCACGAGCCCGATGACCGACATGAGCAGCTTCTTCACTGGTTCCTCCTTGAGTGGGGGTCGATCCGGCCTCGGCCGTCCCGGGCCTTCGCCCCTCCATGTCGTACGCAACCGGTCTTTCGAATGTTCATAGTATATGAATAGATTCTGAATAGAAACAACGTCAAGGTGTCATCCGGGTTCACCTTCCCAGCAGGTGGCGTAGAGCGCCCTCCAGGGTGGGGAAGCGGAAGCGGTAGCCGGTGGCCTGAAGCCGCTCCGGCCGGACGCGCGTGCTCGCGAGAAGCGTGGCCTGCACCATCTCGCCGAATGCGAGGCGCAGGGCGAAGGCCGGGACGGGGGCGATCGTCGGGCGGCGGAGCCCGCGCCCGAGGGTTTTCGTGAACTCCGCGTTCGTAACCGGGGCGGGCGCCACCGCGTTCGCCGGGCCTTCGAGATCGTTGCGGTCCAAGGCGTGGTGGATGATACCCAGCAGATCGTCGATCGCCAGCCAGCTCATGTACTGGGTGCCCGGGCCTACGGTCCCGCCCAAACCCGCCCTGAAGGGCGGAAGCATCTTGGCGAGCGCGCCGCCCGCCGGGCTCAACACGATGCCCGTGCGCAAGGCCACGACGCGAATGCCCGCCTTCGCCGCGGGCTCTGCGGCGGCTTCCCATTCAGCGGCGAGGCGCCCGAGGAAGTCGTCGGCGGGGGAGTCCTTTTCGCAAAGCCACGTCCCTCCACGGTTTCCGTAGTAGCCGCTCGCGGAAGCGCAGACCAATACCCTGGGCTTCCGCTTCAGTCGGGCCAGCGTTTCCGCGAGGCGGCGCGTGGGCTGGATGCGGCTCGTCCGGAGCAGCTTCTTCCTCGCCTCCGTCCAGCGCCCCTCGGCGATGTTCTCGCCGGCGAGATGCACGACCGCGTCCGTGCCCTTGAGGGCGGCCGTATCGATCGTGCCGTCGTCGGGGTCCCAGCGCGCCTCGTCTTTTGCTCCGGGCGCCCGGCGCACGAGGCGCAGCACTTGGTGGCCGCCAGCGGTGATGAAGGACGAGAGCGCCGTCCCGACGAGGCCGCTCGCCCCGGTGATCGCAACCTTCATGGCCTTCTCTCCCCGGCATGCCGAGTGCGCGGCAAGGTCGTCCGTGGTGACGCGGTGGCGATACGCGAACATTCTCTCGAGCATCCCGCGGACCAGCCGGCCGCCGGCAAGGTCGCCGGCCGCGCCTGCCGGGAGGGCGTACTCGATGCGGTCCTCCAGCGTGCACGCGTCAGGGCCCTCCGGCGTCATCCGGTGCGTGTGCTGCCAGAGCGCGAACGGCCCGGAGACCTGCCGATCGTGGAACTCAAGGCCAGGGACCGCGCAGTGGTGCTCGGCGACCCATCGCTGGCGCGCCGGGCCGACGCGCAGGACCACGCGGGCCCCTTCGTCCTCGATCCCGCCGGAGCGCGACTCGATGATTGCGGGGTCCCAGGGTGGGTTGAGGCGCTCAAGGGCGCCCGGCCGCGCGTGCCAACCGTACACCGCCTCGGCCGGGGCCTCGATCCGCGAGCGCCGGACGAATACGCGGCGTGTCATCGCCGCGCAAAAAGGTAGTGGGAGACGAGCCACTCCTCGCCGGCGCGGTATCCCCAAAGCTCGGCGCAGGAGAGGAAGAACGTCCGCCAGTAGTGGAGGAAGCGTCCCGCTTCCGAGGCGCCGTAGGTCCTCTCGAAGATGGCCCTGACCTCGGGCCGGTGGAGGTCGAGGTGTGCGAGCCAGGCCTCGGCGGTGCGGGCATAGTGAGTGCCGGGCAACACCCAGTGATCCAGGAGCACCACGTCCTCCTGGAAGTGGAGGAGCAGGTTGTCGGAGGGCATCTGACCTCCGGTGAAGAAGTGCCGGGCCATCCAGTCGCCCGGCCCGTTGTCTTCGTAGACGTAGGCGAAGCGCCGGTGGGTGAAGACGTGGATGAAGAGCCTGGCATCGTCTCGCATCCAGGTAGCGATGCGTGCGAGGAGCGCCTGGTAGTTTCGCATGTGCTCGAACATCTCGACGCAAACCACGCGGTCGAAGCGTGCGGTCGGGGCAAACTCGTTCATGTCGGCGGTGACGACCGTGACGTTGACGAGGCCCCGCGCGCGTGCCTGCGAGTCGATCCATTCCTTCTGCGATCGCGCGTTCGAAACGCCGGTGACGCGGCTCTTCGGAAAGGCCTCGGCCATCCACAGCGTGAGCGACCCCCAGCCGCAGCCCAACTCGAGGACGTCCTGCCCGTCGGCCAGGCCTGCGTGGTCGCAGGTCATACGCAGCATGGCCTCCTCGGCGGCATCCAGGCCCTCCACGCCCTGGGGCCACAGCGCGCACGAGTACTTCAGCCGGCGGCCGAGGACGAGCCGGTAGAAGTCGGCCGGCACCTCGTAGTGCTGTGCATTGGCGTCACGGGCGTGGAGCGCGATCGGCGCGCCGCGAAGGGCGCTCACGTGGGCCTCGAGGCGGGCCCGCTGCGCCTCTTCGGTGCCCCGGTCCTCCTCGCGGAGCCGCTGGCGCAGCAGCCGGCGGATCCCGGCGCGGACAAGGGCGTCGGGGAGGAGGCCGCGGGCGAGAAGCGTGTCGAGGGTCATGGCTTCGGGAACCAGGGAACGAAAGCGCTCGTGGTGCGCTGGTAGTCGCGGTAGTCGTCGCCGCGCGAACGCACGGCCTGCTCCTCGGTCATGCGGATCCCCGTGACGCGGAACAGGAAGAAGAGCATGAGCAGCGGGCAGTAGATCGTGGCCCAACCCCCTGGGGACGGCCAGGCGAAGACCCAGAAGGCCACCCAGACAAGCCACTCGAAGAAGTAGTTCGGATGGCGTGAGTAGCGCCAGAGGCCGGCCCGGCAGGTACGGCCCCGGCTCCCGGAATCCGCCTTGAAAGCCGCCAGCTGGCGGTCGGCGACGGCCTCGCCGGCGAGGGCGATGGCGAAGAGAAGGGCGCCGGCGATTTCGAAGGGGCCGAGGGACCGGCGGCCGTCGATGCAGGCCAACAGGAATGGGACCGAAAGAAGCACGGCGAGCAGGCCCTGGGCCTGGAAGAACAGGAAGAACCGCGCGTTGAGCTTGGCCGCCCATTCCCTGCGGAGCTGCACATATCGGCCTTCCTCCGCTGGATGCAGGGCAGCGATGCGCCCGTAGAGGTGCGCGGCGAGGCGCAGGCTCCAAAGCGTCACGAGAACAGCGATCAGGACGCGGCGCGCCCCGTATCCCTCCCCGAGAGCGGCGTAGAGCAGGGCGAGGGGCGTGAACGCGGCCGACCAGGCGATGTCCACGATGGAGAAGTTACGGATTCGCAGCGCGACCAGGAAGAGGGCGGCCATCATGGAGGCGGCCAGCCCGAGGCCCAAGATGAACTGTCCCGGACCGCTCATGCTGCGGGCTCCGCGGCCGGGGCGACGCGCCTCGCGGTGTATCGAAGCAGCGGCAGGAGGCCGGCGTAGAGGGCTCCGCCGACGAAGGGCGCCACCGCCAGCCAGCCGAGGATCCCATGCAGGCCGGTCTGGCCGAAACGCGCGAGGAACGCGAGCGGATCCTGACGAAACAAGACCAGCAGTCGCTCGACGGACAGAGGCATGGGTGCTGCGTCAGAGAAGCGTTCTCCGAGTCGGACGAAGGCGAGGATGAGCGGGACCTGGAGCGGATAGACGGCGTAGTTTGCGAGCTGCAGCGCGGGATGGCTGAGGCGCAACGCGAGGCCCGCAACGAGACACAGCGCCGTCGTCGCGCCGAGCACGGGGAACAGCCCCAGGGTCGCGCCCAGGGCGAGGCTCAGGGCCAGCTTCTCGGGGACGAGCCCCTGCTTCAGCAGGAGCAGCACGGGGTCCCCGACCCGCCGCCGCAGAAAGCCCCTCATGCGGCTCTCACGGCGGCGGCCGGTATGCCGGGGAGCGTCCGGTTCAGGTCCCGGCTGAGGACGAGCTGCAAGTTTCCGAGGGTGCGCGTCTCGAACGCGGCTTCGCAGGTGGAGAGGTAGTAATCCCACATGCGGATGAAGCGCTCGTCGAAGCCCAGCTCCCGCACGCCATCCAGGTTCCCAAAAAATGCCTCGCGCCAGTGCCGCAGCGTGAGGGCGTAGTGGATGCCCACGTCCTCGAGGTGGTGAATGCCGAGGGTGCCCACCCGCGCCATGGCGCAGCAGACCCCCAGGGTCGAAGCCAGGAGGCTGCCGGGGAAGATCCACTTCTGCAGCCAGTCGCAGTGCTTCGTGTACTCGTCGAAGCGGTGATCCGGGATCGAGATCGCCTGGATGGCCACGAGGCCGTCCGGTGCGAGGACGTCCTCGCACTTCCGGAAGAACGGCCCCCAGTTCTCCAGGCCGAGTGCCTCGAACATCTCGATCGAGACGATCTTGTCGAAACGCCCCGCGAGGTCGCGGTAGTCCTGGAGGCGGATCTCGACGCGGTCCTCAAGGCCGGCGGCGACGACGCGTTGCCGAGCCAGACGGTATTGCTGCTCGGAGATCGTGATCCCCGTGACGCGGCAGCCGAAGGTCTTCGCCGCGAAGGTGGCGAAGCCGCCCCAGCCGCAACCGATCTCGAGGACGTGGTCCCGGGGGCCGATGAGCGCCCTTTCGGCCAGGCGCCGGAACTTGTCGCGCTGCGCCTCGGCAAGAGGCTGCCCCTCATGGGCAAAAAGCGCCGAGGAATAGGTCATCGTGTCGTCGAGGAAAACGGAGAAGAAGTCGTTGGAGAGATCGTAGTGGTAGCGGATGTTCCGGCGACTGCCGCGCCGGGTGTTCGCGCGAAGCCGCTGCCATAGGTCGTTGCCCAGGTTCAGGACTTTGGTCAGGGGCGTGTCGAGGGGGAGATGCCTGCGGTTCAGGAGCACGAGCTTCACGAACAGAGGAAGATCCTGGGCGCTCCAGTCGGCGTCCATGTACGACTCTCCCGCCCCCAGGTCGCCGTGGAGCACGAAGCGCCGGAAGAAGGCGTCGCGGTGGATACGGACCAGGGCGTGAGGCTCGGCGCCCCGCGGCCCGAAGCTGCGTGACGTGCCGTCGGGGAGGCTCAGGGTGAGTCGCCCCACGCTCCACCTCTCGAGCGCCGCCAGGACGCCGGGGCGCGACAGACGGCTGAACCGGCTCTCGAAGCTCATGCGACCTCTTTTCGGGCGGACTCGGGATCGTATTTCGGCGTCGGGAAGAAGGGCGCGCCCCTCCGCCAAAGGCGCAGCACCTCGAAATGGATCGCCGCGATCACTTTGAGCGTCATGAAGGGATAGCGGACCAGGGCCCACCCGAGCGCCCTCTCGGTCAGCGGCTCGGGACGCAGCGTGAGGCGAGCCCGGAGGAGCGGGCGTCCCTCGCGGGTGAGATCCACGCTCACTTCGACGCGCGAGCGGTCGGGCTCGGGCAGGTCCCACAGGTAGCTGCCCGCCATCGAGTAGAGCGGCGAGACGTGCATGACCTTTTTGTCCCGCCAGACGGGCCCCCTCCCCACGTAGGAGTGACGGTCGCCGAAGGTGTTGTTCACCTCGGCCACCCGGGCCGCGAGGCGCCCGCCCGCGTCGTAGCAGTAGAAGAAGCTCACCGGATTGAAGACGTAGCCGAAGACGCGCGGATGGGTCAGCAGGAGGATTCGACCCCCGGGCGGCTCGATTCCCTCGTGACGCAGGAGCGCCTCGACCTTCTCGCGCACGGGCCGCGCATGGCCGTCGAAGTGATCAGCGTCGCAGAAGGCGAACGGGCGCGACCGGTTGTGCCCGAGCAGCCGCAGGCACCGGTCGAGAACCGGAAGCTCGTCGAGATCGAGGAGCAGCATGTAGAGCGGGTAGGCGAAGCGGTGGAGCGGAGCCTCGAAGCGCTGGTGCAGCAGCGTGCCGACGCACAGCGACGAGCCGATCACGCGGCCTCCTCGAGGACGCTCACCCCGAGCCGCTCGGCCACAGCGATGGCGGAGACGAGGCCGTCCTCGTGGAACCCGTAGCGCAGGTGGGCTCCGGCGAAGAAGGTCCGTTGCTCGCCGTTGCGGCGCGCAATCTCCGGCTGGGCGAGAAGCGCCGGCCCGTCGAGGATCGGATGCGTGTACTCCATCACCGCCAGGACCTGCGCGGGTTCCCTGACCGGGTTCAGTGTGACGCACAGCTGTGGGCCGGGCAGACCCTGGAGGCGGTTCATGTGATAGCTGAGTGAGACAGGGGCCTGCGCGTCCCGGCAATCCGCCAGCTCGGAGTTCCACGATGCCCACGCGTCCTTCGCGCGTGGCAGCGCCTCGCGGTCGGCGTGGAGGACGGCTCGGTTGCGCGAGTAGCGGAAGGCACCGAGTAGGCGGCGCTCCTCGTCCGAAGGATCGGTGAGCAGGCGCAGGGCCTGGTCGGCGTGGGTCGCGATCACGATGCAATCGAATCGCCATTCGCGCCCACGGGAGGACACGCTCACGCCCCCGTGGCCGCGCCGCACCGCCTCCACGGGCTGTGAGAGATGGACTTCGCCAGGGAGCCGAAGCGCGATCGCTTCCACGTAGGTCCGGCTACCGCCCTCGATCGTCCACCATTGCGGTGCCCCGGTGAGGCTGAGCCAGCCGTGGTTCTCAAAGAAGCGCAGGAAGGAGCGGGCGGGAAAGCCTTGGATTTCGGCGAAGGGAGCCGACCAGATAGCGCCCCCCATGGGAAGGATGAAATGCCGGACGAAGCTGTTCGAGTAGCGGCCCCTGTCGAGGAAGCCGCCCAGGGTGAGGTCGAGCGTCTCACTCCCGGTTCGGGCGAGAAAAGCTCGCGCTTCGCGGTTGAAGCGGGGGATGTCGGCGAGCAGGCGCAGATGCGCTGGATCCAGCGCGCGGCGGCGCTGGGCGAAGAGGCCGGCGGCACCGCGGCTCGAGTACTCGAGGTCGCAGCGCCGGCATCGAACGCCGAAGGACATGTCGCTCTTCCGGCCGCGGATCCCGAGCTCGGCCAGAAGCCGCACGAAACGCGGGTAGGTCCTATGGTTGTAGACGATGAACGCGGTGTCCACACGCAGTGCCCTGCCGCCGATGGCGATGTCGTGAGTGTGGGCGTGGCCGCCGAGCCTGGCTTCGGACTCGAACAGCGTCACGCGATGCCGCCGCGCCAGGTAGTGGGCGGCCGCGAGGCCGGAGATCCCCGATCCGACGACGCCCACGCGCAGGCCGCTCACGCCGCGTACTCCGTCCGGCGCGGGTCGTACGCTTGAGCGGGCACCGGCTGGATCTCCCGGGCGAGTCCCAGGGCGCACAGCGCGCGGATCGTCCACCAGGTGGGGTCGATCTCCCACCAATAGAGGCCGTTGCGCGCGGCCCGGGGGAAGCGGTGGTGACTGTTGTGCCACCCCTCGCCCAGGGTCAGGAGGGCCGTCCAGAGGTTGTTGCGCGAGTCGTCGGGGGTCGCGAAGCGCCGCGAGCCCCACAGGTGGTTCACGCTGTTGATGGCGAAGGTCGCGTGGGCGAGCGTGACCGTCGGCACGCAGAAGCCCCAGACGAGCCAGGGCCAGCCGCCGGCGAGGAAGAGGGCCACGGCCAAGGCGAGAGGCGGCAGCGGGTAGTAGCGGTCGAGAAAGCGCATCTCGGGATAGGCCGAGAATTCCCGGAGCACGGGGTTGCCGGGGTCGACCACGTCGTAGGTGACGTCGTCCAGGAACCAGCCGATGTGGGCCTGGCAGAAGCCGGCGAGCCGCGGGCTGTGCGGATCTCCGGCGCGGTCCGCGAAGCGGTGGTGGTAGACGTGGTTGCCGGCCCACCAGAGCGGCCCCTTCTGCATCGCCGCCGTCCCGACCAGCGACCAGAAGATCGTGCGCCCGGTCCCGGAAGGACCGATGGGCGAGATGGCGGTGGAAGCCGATCGTGATCCCGAGCATGCGGATGAAGTGCGACGCGATCCCGAGCGCCGCGAGGGCCCACTCGAACGGAACGGCTAGGGCCAACATGGCCGACGCCTGCACGGTCCAGAAGACCACGACGTTGAGGCGAGCCGAGGCGCTCCACCGGCCCGTCCTCCTCACGGATTCGCCGCCCGAGACTCGCAAGACCGGCCTCAACGCCCGGACTGCGGGGTGCGCACGAGGCGCCCCGCGTCGAAGCCCAAGCGGCCCGCCGCAGCCGCCAGCGACTCGTAGGTGGCGGCGTCCATCTCGGGGCTCCGGCTGAGGATCCAGAAATACTTTCGCGCCGGATCGCCGACCGCCGCGTAGCGGTAGTCGTGGTCGAGCTCCAAGATCCAGTAGTCGCCCCAGACGAACGGCAGGAAGGACAGCCAAGCGGGCGCGAAGCGCACCTTCAGGCGCGAGGCCGGGCCCTTGTCGTCCGCTCGCCGGGCCACGCCTTCCACGCGCGCGGTCTGGCCGTCCCGCCCCCGGCACTCGTTCACCACGGTGACCCGGCCGTCCGGCTGCAGCGTATAGGTCGCGGCCACGTCGCTCGCGCACTGGTTCTGGAACCGGTTGGGCAGGCGGGCGATCTCGTACCAGCGCCCGGCGTAGCGCGCGAGGTCGACCCAGTCCTGCGTGGGCAGCGGGGCTGCGGCAATCGTCGTGAGCAGCACTCCCGCGAGCATCATGGGCCTTCCATGGCCCCGGGGCGCGGCGGCTCCGCTGCGGCCCGCGCCGAGATCGCGCGCAGCAGGCCCCAAAAGATCAAGGAGTGGACGGGAAACAGCGCGTACCAGTAGCAGAGCCCTGCCAGGCCGGCCGGATCGAAGATCGCGGTCTGTCGGATCTCGGAGCGAGCCTCGCCGAGCGGAGTGACTTCGAACTGCAGCCAGGCCCGCCCCGGGAGACGCATCTCCGCCGCGAGGCGCAGCAGCCGCTCCTCGTCGTAGCCCTCCACTCGCCAGAAGTCCACGGCATCGCCGACGCGCAGCCGCTCGGGGTCGCGCCGGCCGCGGCGCAGCCCGGCGCCGCCCACGGCCACGTCCAGCGCGCCCCGCAGCTTCCAAAGCGCGTTGCCCCAGTACCATCCCGCCCGGCCCCCCAGCCGCCTCACGGGCGCGAAGGCCAGGGGCGGAGAGGCCTCCACGATGCGGGCCCGGCTGTCGACCAGCCGCGTTCCGAAGCGGGTGCCTCCCCAGGGTCGGGGAAGAGCCGACGAGGAGCGCGCGTCCGACCAGCGGGTGGCGGCCAGCTCCGCGTCCTCTCGCGACAGCGCGCGCGCAATTGCCTCTCGCAGTGGGCGCGGCCGCACTGCGAAGGCCGTGTTGGCGCGCTCCGACGTCACCACGGTGGGGTTGCGCAAGCTCTCGATCAGCTTGCGGCCCACCCGCGCATACAGCGGCGTGACCAGGCCCAGCCACAGGCTCGAGAGGTGCGGCGTGAGGAGCGGGACAGGGATCAGCCAGCGCCGAAGCCCCCGTTGCCGGGCGTACTCAAGCATGATGTCGCGGTAGGAGACCACGTCGGGCCCGCCGATCTCGTACACGCCTTCCGCTCCGGGCGGCAGCTCGCGCGCGGCCAGCACGTAGGCGACGAGGTCGTCGATGGCGATCGGCTGCGTGCGCACCTGCACCCACCGCGGACAGACCATCACCGGCAGACGCTCCACCAGCGCGCGCACCATCTCGTAGGACAGGCTGCCAGACCCGATGACGATGGAGGCGCGCAACTCCACAATCGGGACGCCGCTGGCCCGGAGCACGTCGCCGGTGTGTTGCCGGCTGCGGAGGTGCTCCGAGAGATCGTCGTCCTTCGCCGCCCCCAGGCCGCCGAGATACACGATCCGCGGCAAGCCGGCGGCGCGCGCCGCCTGGCCGAAGTTGCGGGCCGCGGCCTCGTCCAGCGCTGCAAAGTCGTGACCGGAACCCATGGAGTGGACCAGGTAGTAGGCGGTGTCCACGCCGTCGAACGCCCCGCGGAGGGTTGCGGGATCGAGGCAGTCGCCCTTCACGACCTCAGTCGTGGCGGCCACGCGCCCGGCGAGCGCTTCCGGCCGTCGTGCGAGGCAACGCAGCGGCGCGCCGGCCTGCTCGAAGGCAGCGGCCAGCCGACCACCCACATAGCCGGTCGCGCCCGTCACCAGAACCCGGCCGCCCGTGCTCACGCGCGAGGTTCTGGAGTTTGCGTTGGGCGGTTCGGGTCCTCCGCGAGCGAGCGCAGGAGCGTGGTTACTGCGCGCACCGGGTCGGCCGGGGCGGGAAACGAGGAAACTCGAAGCGTGCTCACGGGCCAATCTCCTTTGAGGGCCCCGGGGCCGACGCACGGCCCCGGGAAATGAGGGTTACTGCCTGGGCAGGAGCACGGCGTCGATGACGTGGATGACTCCGTTGCCGGCTTGGATGTCCGTCTTGACGACGTTGGCGCCGTCGACGCTGACGCCCTTGTCGGCATGGATGGTGAGGCTGCCGCCCTGGACCGTCTTGGCGGCCGTCATCTTCAGGACGTCCGAGGCCATGACCCGGCCCGGCACGACGTGATACGTCAGGACCGCAACCAGGCGCTGCTTGTCCTTCAGCAACGCCTCCAGGGTTCCGGCGGGCAGCTTGGCGAACGCCTCGTCCGTCGGCGCGAAGATCGTGAAGGGGCCCTCTCCCTTGAGGGTCTCGACCAGGCCCGCCGCCTGCAGGGCCGTGGCCAGGGTCGTGAAGCCGCCGGCGGCCACCGCTGTGTCCACGACGTCCGGCAGGGACGCCTTGGGGGTGCCGGCCTGGGCAGGCAGGGTGACGACGAAGGCCAGCAGCGCAGTGGCCAGAGCCGCCTTGCTGGTCAGATCGAATCTATTCATCGGGTTCTCCTTGAGAGAGGCCGGCGGGGAATCCGCCGGCCAGGTGCGATCAACATGTGAGGAGATACACCGAGGATCCGTCTATGTCAAGGTATTGAGTAGTTATTGACTAGGTTATACGAGCGCCCCTCTCGCCCAAGCGTCCAGGCCCTGCAGGCCCGCGAACCGCTGGACGCCGCCGCCGGCGGGGGGCGCCCCTTCGCCCCCCACGAGCAGCGCGGTGCGGCGGGGCAGCATCCCGCGCAGGCGCCGCACCAGGGTGGAGGTGCGCGGCCCGCGGCTGGAAGCGGAAACGCTGAGGGCCAGCGCCCGCGCGCCCAGGTCGCGCGTGAGCGCAACCATGTCCGGGACGGGCGTTTCCGTGCCGAGGTAGAGGACGCGGCATCCCGCGCCGGCGACGACCAGGGCCGCCATCTGCAAACCAAGGCCATGCGCCTCGCCGGGCAGTGTGGAGAGGACGACCAGGGGACCGCCAGCACGTTCCTCCAGGGGCAGGCGAAGCGAGCGGAGAACGTCGCCCAGACGCTCGGAGACGAAGTGCTCGTGGCGCACCTCTAGACGATCCTTCTCCCAGGCCTCGCCCACCGCTCGCAGGAGCGGGGCCACCGCCGCCTCCAGGAACGCCAGCGGTCCCAGGCGCGCCCACGCGCTCAAGAGCGCGTGGCTGAGCCGATCGGATTGGAACGATTCCACCAGGCGCAGGAGCGCGGGGACTTCACCGTTTTTTGGGGAGGCGGAAGCGGCCGGGGCCGCGACGGGACCCGTAGCGGCCGTGGCCAGGAGCTGCTGCAGGCCGGCTTCCGAGGCCGGCACCACCTGTCGCGCGCGGTGGCCCCGAGCCAGGGCTTCACCGATGCGCCGCAGCCGCGGAACGATCGATAGCGCGTAGACGCGGTGGCCCGAGGGCCGGCGCTCCGGGACGGGAAACCCGTAGCGGCTCTCCCAGGTTCGCAGCGTCTCCACCGGGATGCCGGTGGCGCGCGAGAGCGCGCCGATCGACAGACGGGCGCCCTTCGTCTCGCCCCCGGGCTCACGCATGGTTGCGCAACATCAGCTCCTTGGGGTTGGGTTCGAGGTAGACCTGGCCCAGAAGATAGCCGATCGCCAGCCGCCGGACGTGATGCCGGATCAAGGTCAGCGGCACCAGCAACGGCACCATCTCCCGACGGTAGTCCTCGATCAGCTCGTCGATCTCCGCCGTCTGGACGCGGTCCAGCGACCGGCTCACGTAGCCGAGCATGTGCTGCAGCACGTTGGCGTGCCGCCCCGGCGTCGCCAGCACGGCCAGGGCCGTCATGAACTCGCCTTCGTAGAGCTCGCGCAACGCTTCCCGCGGCTGACCCTTGGCCGTGGCCACGCTCCGGCCCAGGCGGGCGTAGGCGGCGGGAGAGTGCGCCATGAGCAGCAGCTTGTGCGCGGAGTGGAAGGCGATCAGATCCGAGAGGCGCCAGCGGGCGGCGAACAACGACTTGAGGCGGCGGTACGCGAACAGCCGCTCGACGAAGTTCTCACGCAGTCGGGGGTCGAAGAGCCGTCCCTCCTCTTCGATGGGCAGGTGCGGCATCCGGCGGACCAGCTCCTCGGCGAAGAGGCCGCGGCCGTCGCGCGCGGGGCTACCGCCGCTCTCCGGGTACACCTTCACCCGCGCCATGCCGCACGTCGGTGAGTCCTTCTTGAGCACGAAGCCGCAGAGGTCCCGGGCGGCCAGCTCGCGGGCCGTGCGCACCGCGTACGCCTTCATGGCGTCGGTGTGGTCCGTGCCGCTGCGCGGCATGACCATCCGGACCCCTGTGCCGCGCCGGACCAGGCGCAGCGTGTCCCGCGGGACGGGGAGGCCCACCTCCACCTCCGGGCAGAGGGGCAGCCACTCCACGTAGCGGCCGAGCATCCCGATCAGGAAGGGGTCGGACTTGTGGCCCCCGTCCCAGCGCACCCGCTGGCCGAGCAGGCAGGCGGAGACACCGACCCGGATGGGGGCGGCCCCGACGGCGGGCGTGGGCTTGATCGTCACGGATTCTGAGTATATTTTGAAGAGCATGAGGAGCGCAAGCCCAAGGAGGGCGGGCCGGCCACGGGAAGAGCGCTGCAGCTTTCGCCTGGAGCGGGCCCAGGTCGTGGCCAGGCCCCGTCGCGACGTCTTCGCATTCTTCGCCGATGCTCTGAACCTGGAGCGCATCACGCCCGGGTTCCTGCGTTTCCACATCACCACCCCGCGCCCCATCGATATGCGGCCGGGGGCGGTCATCGACTATCGTCTCCGCCTCTACGGCCTGCCCCTCAACTGGCGCACGCGCATCGAGGCCTTCGAGCCCGAGCGCTCCTTCACCGACATCCAGATCCTCGGACCCTACCGGCGCTGGCGCCACCAGCACGATTTCGTGGACGTGGCCGGTGGGACGGAGGTGCGGGACGTCGTCGACTACGAGATGCCCCTGGGGCCGATCGGAGGCTGGGCGCAGCGGTTCTTCGTCGCCCGCTCTCTCGACCGCATCTTCGCTTTCCGCCGGCAGGCGGTCGCGGAGATCTTCGGCCGATGAGGACGCTCGTCTGGTTCCGGGGCAAGGACCTGCGCGTCGCCGATCACGCGCCGCTTTGCGAGGCGGCGACCTCCGGAGAGATCATTCCGCTCTTCGTCCTCGACCCGTACTTCTTCGCGCCTGCCCGGGCGCGCGAGCTGCCGCACCGGATGCAGTTTCTTCTCGAGTCGCTGCGCGCCTTGGAGGCTGAGCTCGAGTCGCGGGGCTCCCGCCTGCTGACGGTCGAGGGCGAGAGCACTGAGGTCGTGCCTCGGCTGGCGAAGCAATGGCGCGTCGACCGGGTGGCAGGCCTCCGCTGGAGCGAGCCGTTCGCGCGCGAACGCGACCGCCGCGTCGGCGCGCGGCTGGCAGCGGACTCGATCCCGTTCGCGCTCCACGAGGGCGAGACCCTGCTCGCGCCGGGGACGCTGCGCACGGGCGCGGGCCGGCCCTACACGGTCTTCACTCCTTTCGCCCGGGCGTTCGTCGAGACGGCAGCGATCGCGCGGCCGCTGGCCGCGCCCAGGGCGCTGCCGCCGCTGCCCGACGGTTTGAGGGCAAAGACCGCTCGCAGCCCGACTTGCCAGTCTCTCGGGATCAATCCCAACCCACGTCTCCTGCGCGGGGGGGAGCGTGCGGCGAGGCAGAGGCTTCGGCTCTTCCTGGACGGGCCCGCCGCTGCTTACCATCGTGATCGTGATCGCCTCGACCTCGCCGGCAGCAGCCGGCTCTCGGCCGACCTCAAGTTCGGCACGCTGTCGGTGCGCGCGGTGTGGACGGCGGTCGAGGACGAATTCGGTCGAACTCCGGCCGGCCGGTCGTTCTTGAACGAGTTGGTCTGGCGCGAGTTCACGCACAGCACGCTCTGGGACCGGCCGGGGCTGCTCTCGCGGCCCTTCCGCGCGGGCTTCGCCGGATTCCCCTGGCGGGACGACGAAGAGGCGTGGCTGGCCTGGGCGCGGGGAGAGACGGGCTACCCCGTCGTCGACGCGGCCGCCCGCCAGCTCCTCGGCGAGGGATTCGTGCACAATCGGGCGCGCATGATTGCGGCGAGTTTTCTCACCAAGCACCTGCTCATCGACTACAGACGGGGCGAGGCGCACTACATGAAGTACTTGACCGACGGCGACTGGGCCCAGAACAACGCCGGCTGGCAGTGGTCCGCCGGCTGCGGCGCCGATGCGCAGCCCTACTTCCGTGTCTTCAACCCGGTCCTCCAGGGCGAGAAGTGGGACCCGGACGGCGGCTACGTGCGTCGCTGGGTCCCGGAGTTGGCCCGCATGCCGGCGAAGTACCTGCATCGGCCCTGGGAGGCCCCGGACCAGGTCCTGCGGACAGCGGGTGTGGTTCTCGGCCATTCATACCCGCGTGCGCTCGTGGACCACGCGTGGGCCCGCGCTCGGTTTCTGGCCGTGGCCCGGGACCACCTCTCCCGCGCGCACAGTCCGCCGCCAAACACGCGCCAGCGTCTTGGAACAAGATAGGCGTCTGGAAACCGGCAATCTGGAACACGGGGTCATGCCTGAGTCGAAGCCGTCGCTGATCGACAGCCACTGCCACATCGACATGCCGCAATTCGACGCCGACCGCGAGGCGGTCGTGGCGCGCGCGCGCGCGGCCGGCGTCGAACGGATGCTGCTCGTGGGCGGCGTCGATGAATCAGCAGGCCACCTGCGGGCACTTGGCATGGCCGAGAGCCTGGGCTTTCCGGTCTCCGCAGGCGTGCATCCACACGAGGCCCGGCTGGCCAGCGAGGCGACCTGGGACGAGTTGCGCGGCCTGGCGCGCGAGCGTCGGATCGTGGCGATCGGCGAGATCGGCCTCGACTTTCACTACGACCACTCGCCCCGTGACACGCAGCGCGAGGTGTTTCGCCGCCAGGTCCGGCTGGCTCGCGAGGTCGGGTTGCCCATGATCATCCACACCCGCGAGGCCGACGACGAGACGGCGACACTGCTGGAGGAAGAAGGCGCCTCAGAGTGTGGCGGCGTGATCCACTGCTTCACGGGCGGGCATGCGCTCGCGCGTCGCGCGCTGGCGCTCGGCTTTTTTGTGTCGTTCTCGGGCATCCTGGCCTTTCCGCGCTCCGAGGTGATCCAGGAAGTGGCCCGAAGCCTGCCGCTCGATCGACTGCTGGTCGAGACGGACGCGCCTTTTCTCGCGCCGCCGCCGCACCGCGGCAAGCGCAATGAGCCGGCCTTCGTCGTGGAGGTGGCGGGGAAGCTGGCGACGCTGCGGGGCATCGGAATCGATGCCGTCGGCGCGGCTACCACGGCCAATTTCGAGAGGCTTTTGGCGCTCGCGCGGGTTTGACAACGTACGGCGAATCCGTCACTTTAGGGTCCGCGGCCCCGCGCCGGGCGCGTCTCCCGCAAGTCTGAGGTGTCATGGCCGAGAGTTCGTTCGACGTGGTGAGCAGTGTGGACCTGCAAGAGGTCAAGAACGCGATCGCCCAGGCCATGAAAGAGATCGTGACGCGCTACGACCTCAAGGGCACCGGCTCCGACGTGGTGCTCCAGGGCGAGGAGATCACGCTCACCTCGGTGGACGAGTTCAAGCTGAAGGCGGTGCGCGACGTGCTCGAGACGCGGCTGGTGAAGCGTAGCGTCCCGCTGAAGGCCTTCACGTACGGGACGATCGAGAAGGCCCTGGGTGGCACCACGCGCCAGAAGGTCTCGATGCAGAAGGGAATACCCTCGGACAAGGCCAAGGAAGTCGTCAAGCTGATCAAGGGCGCCAAGCTCAAGGTCCAGGCCTCGATCCAGGGCGACCAGGTGCGGGTGTCCGGCAAGGACCGCGACGCCCTGCAAAGCGTGATCCGGCTGCTCAGGGAGACGGACCTCGGAATCGACATGCAGTTCACGAACTACAGGTAATCCTTGGCAGCAGTCGATCCCGTTTCCGGCAACCGCGTCCTCGACCTGAAGGAGATCGTGTCCCTGGTGGAGGACGACCTGGTCAAGGTCGAAGCGCTGTTCGAGGAGCAGTGCCGCTCGGACGTGTCGCTCGTGGGCGAGATCGGCCGCTACATCCGCGAGGGCGGCGGCAAGCGGATCCGGCCGGCCTTGCTGCTGCTCGCCTGCCGCCTGTGCGGCTACCGCGGGGACCGCTCGATCCTGCTCGCCTCCGTCGTGGAGTTCATCCACACCGCGACGCTGCTGCACGACGACATCATCGACGAGGCCACCACGCGCCGGGGTCGGCGCAGCGTGAACAGCCGCTGGGGCAACGACGTGACCGTGCTGCTCGGCGATTTCTTGTACACGAAATCGATGTCGATGGCGCTCTCCCAGGACAACCTCACGATCCTGCGCCTGCTCTCCGACGTGACGCTGCGGATGATCGAGGGCGAGATCCTCGAGATCGAGCGCGACGCCGACCTGCAGATCACCGACTCGGCCCACATCGACATCATCAAGCGCAAGACCGCCCATTTATTCTCGGCCTGCCTGCGCATCGGCGCGATCCTGGGCGAGGTTGGTGAGGAGCGGGAGCGGGCGCTGGCGAGCTACGGCCTGAACCTGGGCATCTGCTTCCAGATGGTCGACGACCTGCTCGACTTCACGGCTGACGAGAAGGTGCTGGGCAAGCCGGTGGCGAGCGACCTGCGCGAGGGCAAGTTGACGCTGCCGGCGATCTTCATGCTGCGGCGGGGCGGGGCGGCGGCCGCGAAGCGCATCGCGGCCGTGCTCGAAGACCGCGGCTTCGAGCGCGTGAGCTCCGGTGAAATCGCCCGGCTGGCGCTGGAGACCGGCGCTCTCGACGAGGCGCGGACACTTGCGGAGTCCTACGCGGAGGCGGCGCGCCGCGACCTGCTGGCCTTCGACCGCTCGCCCTATCGGGAAGCGCTGTCCCTGCTGCCCGACTTCATCCTCGCTCGCGACCATTAGGCATTTCGGGGGGTGCCGAAGCATGAACCCCCCCACGCTCCTCGCGCGCCCCCCCTGCCGCTCCGCGGCGGAGTGAATCCGCTGCTCGCTGCCCTGTAAGCTAGGGCCCGATGCGCAAGCTGGCGAGAAAGCGGGTCGCTGAGCTTCGGGCCGAGATCCGCAGGCACGAGCGCCTCTACTACGCCCAGCACCAGCCCGAGATATCCGACCAAGCGTACGACAAGCTCGAACGGGAACTGCGCGAACTGGAGGCAGAGAATCCGCAGCTGATCACGCCCGACTCTCCCACGCAGCGTGTGGGTGAGAACCCCTCGCAGGAGTTCGCGTCCTTCACGCATCGTGTTCCGATGCTGAGCCTCGACAACACCTACAACGAGGACGAGCTGGGCGAGTTTCAAGAGCGGATCTTCCGGCTGGTGGGCGAGCTGGAGCTCGACTACACGGCCGAGCTGAAAATCGACGGCCTGTCCATCGCGCTGCACTACGAAAACGGCGTCCTCGTGCGCGGCGTCACGCGTGGAGACGGCGTGTGCGGCGACGACGTCACGCCCAACGTACGGGCGATCCGGGCCGTGCCGCTGCGCCTGCAGGGCGACGACGTTCCTGAGCAACTCGAGGCGCGCGGGGAGGTCTACTTCCCGCGCAGCTTGTTCGAAGCGCTGAACCGCGAGCGCGAGGCCCAGGGCGCGGAGCTGTACGCGAACCCGCGCAACACCGCTGCGGGCAGCATGAAGAGCCTCGACGCCCGGGTCATCGCCGAGCGCGGCCTCGACGTGTTCTTGTACTCGGTAGCCCAGCTGACGGGCGCCTCCCTCACAGGGCAATGGGACACGCTCCAACATCTGAAACGCTGGGGCCTCAGGACCAACCCCGAGTCGCGCCTGTGCCACGGCCTCGAGCAGGTGCTCGCGTTCTGCCGTGAGTGGCTGGGCAAGCGCGAGGGCCTCCAATACGACATCGACGGTGTCGTCGTGAAGGTCGACGACTTCGCCCTCCAACGCGAACTGGGCTTCACGTCCAAGTTCCCACGCTGGGCCATCGCGTTCAAGTACCCGGCGCGCCAGGCGACGACCGTAGTGCAGGCGATCCAGGTTCAGGTCGGCCGCACGGGACGCCTCACGCCGGTCGCCCACCTGGATCCGGTCCTGCTCGCCGGGTCCACGGTGGCCCGCGCGACGCTCCACAACGAGGAGGAGATCGCCCGCAAGGACGTGCGCGTGGGCGACACGGTCGTGATCGAGAAGGGCGGCGACGTGATCCCGAAGCTGATCGAGGTCGTGCTCGCCAGGCGACCCGCGGACGCCGTGCCCTGGACGCCGCCTTTGGCCTGCCCCGTGTGTGGAGCCCTCGCGGAGAAGCCCGAAGGCGAAGCGGATCGGCGCTGCACCAACGCCTCGTGCCCGGCACAGCTCGAAGAGGCGCTCAAACACTTTGCTCGGCGCGACGCCATGGACATCGAGGGCCTCGGGGATACGCTCGCGAAGCAGCTCGTAGACACGCAGCTCGTCAAGGACTTTGGCGACCTGTACTCGCTCACGGCCGACGCTCTGCTCCAGCTTCTCGCGCCCAAGAACAAGAAGAAGGAGTCGATCGCCGCGCAGAACCTGCTGCGCGGGATCCAGAAGAGCAAGGACCGCGAGCTGCGCCGGCTCCTGTTCGGCCTGGGGATCCGCTTCGTCGGGGAGCGAGCGGCGATGCTCCTGGCCCGTCACTTCCGCAGCCTGGAGGCGATCGGCCGCGCGACCGAGGAGCAGATCGAAGCGATCTACGAGATCGGCCCTGCCGTGGCCGCTTCGGTGCGACACTGGTTCGACCAGGAGTCCAACCAGCGCCTCGTCACCCACCTGAAGGCCGCCGGCGTCCGGACCGAAGAGGCCGGCGAAGCGCCCGTGAGCGCCGCTTTCCAGGGCCTGCAGTTCGTTCTCACGGGCGGCCTCGAGTCGATGAGCCGGGACGACGCGAAGGCTGCGATCGAGGCTCGCGGTGGCCGCGTCACGTCTTCGGTATCGAAAAAGACGTCTTTCGTCGTGGCCGGCGCCGATCCGGGCTCAAAGCTCGAGAAGGCTCGCGAACTCGGCGTCGCAATACTCGACGAAGCCAGCTTCCAGGCAAAGCTGGCCGCGCCCTAGCGGCTATACTGGTTCAGTGCGCGCCAGCCTTTTCCTCGGGATCGTCTTGGCGCTGTCGATCGGCGGCCTGCTCGGAGCGCTGCTTTCGGGCGGCGGCGTCACGCCGCGGACGACCCCGCTCGTCGGGGGCGGGAATGGCGCGCCCTCGTTCGCCGACATCTTCGAGCGGGTGAATCCGGCGGTCGTGAACATCACGGTCGTGGACGCGGTCGGCAGCCCCCACGATGGTGTCGAGAACGCGCCGCCACTGGACGCGCCGAGCCGGGGCGAGGGCACGGGCTTTCTGGTCGATCCCGAGGGCTACATCCTGACCAACCAGCACCTCGCCAAGGGCAGCTCGCGGATCCGCGTCCGCTTTGCCGACCGCAGCGAGCGCCCGGCGCGGCTGGTGGGGGCCGACGAGAGCACGGACATCGCGCTGATCAAGGTCGAGGGGGGCGGCTTTCCGGTGGTTCCGCTCGGCGACTCGGACCGCCTGCGCGTGGGGGACTGGGTCTGCGCCATCGGCAATCCCTATTCGTTCGATCACACGGTAACCGCAGGTGTCGTGTCCTCGAAGGGCCGCAAGATCTTCAACGCTTCGTTCGACGCCTACATCCAGACCGACGCTGCCATCAACCCCGGCAACTCGGGTGGGCCGCTGCTGAACGCGGCCGGCGAAGCGATCGGGGTCAGCACGGCGGTGAGCACCGAAGGCCAGGGCATCGGCTTCGCCGTGCCCATCAACCTCGCGCGCTCGGTCATGGAACAACTGCGCGCGCGCGGACGGGTGGCGCGCGGCTATCTGGGAATCCAGCTCGAAGAGCTGGAGCCCGAGTTGCAGAGACTGCTCGGGTTGCAGGATGGCCACGGGGCGATGGTGCTGGACGTGCTGCCCGGTCATGCCGGGGAGGCGGCCGGGCTCGAGCGCTACGACGTGATCCGGGGCATCGACGGCGCGCAGGTCGAGGACGGCGATCACCTGGTCCGAAGCATCGCGGCCAAGCCTCCCGGCAGCCGCGTGAAGCTCGAGGTGTTTCGCGACTCACGGACGCTCGTGCTCAGCGCCGAGTTGGCGGATCGGGCCGCGGACGAAATCACGCCCGTAGCCGCCTCGAAGCCGAGCGCCCGACCCGCTTCGAACGGGGATGCCCTCGGCCTCGTCGTGGGCGAGGCGAACCGGCGCGCTCGGCGCGAGATGGGCATCCCGGAGACGCGATCGGGGGTGTTCGTGAGCGAGGTGGTCGGCCTTTCGCCCGGTCTGGACGCCCTCGCCCACGGCGACATCGTGATGGAGCTGAACCGCCGCCCGACGCCCGACCTGGCCGCCTACCGCAAGCAGCTAGCCGCGTTGCGAGCGGGCGAGGTGGCATGGCTGTTCGTGTACCGCGCACGACCGGAGACCACTTTCCTCGCCAAGCTAGAGGTCGAGGCGCCTTGAGCCCGAAGCCCCGAGTGCTGATCGTCGACGACGAAGAGGCGATTCGCGCGACGCTGAAGATGATCTTCGAA
This sequence comes from Acidobacteriota bacterium, assembly GCA_032127875.1. Classification (GTDB taxonomy): domain Bacteria; phylum Acidobacteriota; class Vicinamibacteria; order Fen-336; family Fen-336; genus CADEEV01. Next base: position 39,685 of record JAQBHI010000194.1, on the reverse strand, counting down.
TACGAAGGCTATGAGTGCATCCTCTCCGCCAACGGCCCCGCGGCAGTCAAGATCGCCGAGCGCGACGCCCCCGACCTGGTCTTCCTGGACATCAAGATGCCGCAGATGGATGGCATGGAGGTGCTGAAGGCGATCAAGGATGCCGAAGGCTCGCCGCCGGTGGTGATCCTCTCGGGGCATGGCACCGTGAAGACAGCCGTGGAAGCGACAAAATTGGGCGCTTACGACTTCATCGAGAAGCCGCCGGAACGTGAGCGTATCCTGCTCGTCGCCAGAAACGCGCTGTCGCAGAAGCGCCTCACCGACGAGAACCGACGGCTGAAGCTCAGCTTCGACGACCGACATCGCATGGTCGGCCGCAGCGCGGCGCTCGAGCGCGTCTGGGATGCCGTGCGGCGCGCGGCCCCGACGAACGCGACTGTCCTGATCACGGGCGAGAGCGGCGTCGGCAAGGAGCTGGTCGCGCGCGCCATCCACCGCAACAGCCTGCGCAAGGACGAGAGTTTCATTCAGGTGAACTGTGCCGCGATCCCCGAGGACTTGATCGAGAGCGAGCTGTTTGGCCACGAGAAGGGCTCCTTCACGGGCGCGACCGAAAGGCAGGTCGGCAAGTTCGAGCTGGCCCACAAGGGCACGATCTTCCTCGACGAGATTGGGGACATGAGCCTGCGCACCCAGGCCAAGGTATTGCGCGTGCTGCAGGAGGGCGAAGTCGAGCGCATCGGCTCGCAGCGCACGCTGCAGGTCGAGGTGCGGGTCATCGCCGCCACCAACAAGAACCTCGAGGCTGCGATCGCCGAAGAGAAGTTTCGTGAGGACCTCTTCTTCCGGCTTTCCGTGATCCCGATCCGCGTACCGCCACTGCGGGAGCGACCTGAGGATCTGGAGCCCCTGCTCGAGCACTTCGTCAAACAGTTCTCCGCCGAGAACAACTTCCGACCGAAGTCCTTCGCCCCGGTGCTGGACGCCTTTCGGCGTCACAGCTGGCGCGGTAACGTCCGCGAGTTGCGAAACACGATCGAGCGGCTACTGATCATGGTCGAGGGCGACGAGGTGAAGCCGGAGCACATCGTCGAGGTGTTGCGCCGCCCGGGCGAGGACGCTGCCAGCGTCCCCGCGGCCGAGGCCGCCGGCTCGCTCAAGGACTTCAAGGAGTCGGCTGAGCGCGCCTATCTCGTCCAGAAGCTGCGCGAGAGCCGCTGGAACATCTCGGCCACGGCGGCCGCCATCGGTACGCCGCGCTCGAACCTCTACAAGAAGCTCGAGCAATACGACATCAACCAGGACCGCGACGGCTAGCCGAAGGCCTCCGCGACTTGCGGAGGAGGGTCGAGAGCCACTAACCTAGGCCTGTTCGCAGAGCGGGTTGGGTGATCGCCGCGGTCCATCGTCACCGGGCCGGGGAGGAAAGTCCGGACTCCATGGGCAGTGCGCTGGTTAACGGCCAGCGAGGGCGACCTCAGGGAAAGTGCAACAGAGAATAGACCGCCGAACTCCAGGGCAATTCTGGGGTGGCAAGGGTGAAACGGTGCGGTAAGAGCGCACCGCCGGCGTGGTGACACGACGGGCACGGCAAACCCCGCACGGAGCAAGACCAAATAGGGGGGCGTTCGAGGCTGGCCCGGCCGAAGCCCCCGGGTAGGTCGCTGGACCCGCCGGGTAACCGGCGGGCTAGAGGAATGATCGCCAGCAGGGGGTCTAGGCCCTTTGCAACAGGATCCGGCTTATAGACTCGCTCTGCGAACACTTATTCCGAAATGCGGGGGACTCCGCTCCGCGTCCGGGTTCATCAAGCGTTCACGCCCGAGTGAATCGGGCGTGAACGGTCAAGGAGACGCTCCGCTTCGTCCCCCGAACGCTCGTATTCCGAAAATGCGGGGGACTGCGCTCCGCGTTTCACATGATCAAGCGTTGACGCGGGAATGAATCCGGCGTCAACGGCCACGGTAACGCTCCGCTTCGTCGCCCGAAACGCTCCTGAGCGAGAGCGACGCTGCTTGCGCTTGCGTTCCCCCGAACGCTCCCCAGCGAGCAGACCTCCGCACCGACGCGGTCTGACCGGCGCACTGTTGGCCTGAATCTGCCGGGAGCGGCCCAAGGAGGCAGCTCCGAGTCGCCCGGATGCGTGCCATGGCTCACACCCGACTGAGCCATTGAGATAGGCTACGGTCGATGAGGATTCTTGTCACCGGCGGCGCCGGCTTCATCGGAAGCCACTTGTGCGAGGCGCTGGTGCGCGCGGGGCACCGAGTGCGCGTCGCGGACAACTTCTCCTCGGGCAAGCGCGAAAACCTGAGGGCGGTGAAGGGCGACGTCGAGCTGCTCGCGGGCGATTGTGCCGATCCGGCGGTTTCTCGCCGAGCGACGCGGGGAATCGAGGTCGTGTTTCACGAGGCCGCCGTCCCCAGCGTCGCCCGTTCGGTCGACGCGCCGGCGCTCTCGCATCGCGCCAACGCGACCGCGACCCTCGAGCTGCTCAGCGCTTCTCGTGATGCAGGCGTGCGGCGCTTCATCTATGCGGGCTCGTCGTCGGTCTATGGCGAATCGAAGGTGTTGCCGAAGCGCGAGACGATGCCGCCGCAGCCGCTGTCGCCGTATGCCGTGGGCAAGCTGATGGGGGAGCACTACCTGCGCGTCTTCGCGAGCCTCTACGGGATGCAGACGCTGACACTGCGTTACTTCAACGTCTTCGGGCCGCGCCAGGATCCGGGCTCGCCGTACAGCGGCGTGATCAGCCTCTTCACGACCGCGCTGCTCGAGCGCAAGATGCCGCTGATCTACGGTGATGGCGGCCAGACGCGCGACTTTACCTACGTCGCGAACGTCGTCGACGGAAACCTGCGAGCCCTCCGAGCCAAGGGCCTTCGCGGGCAGGCCGTGAATCTCGCCACCGGCCGGAGCGTCAGCCTGAAGCAGCTGCTGCGCGCGCTCGCAACCGAGACGGGCGGTCTGGCCCGTGCGCGCCACCTGCCGGTCCGCGCGGGCGACATTCGCCACAGCCTTGCCGAAATCCGGGCCGCGCGAGCGCTCCTTGGGTACCGGCCCCAGGTCGACTTCGAGACCGGGCTCAAGCGTACCGTCGCCTGGTACCGCGCGCGGGACCGTTAGAAGCCGGACGCGCTACTTCGCGGCCTTGCTGTCCGCCGTCCTCAAGCTGTCTGCCCAGCTTCTCTGCAGCTCCGGGTAGCTCAGGGCCAGGGCCACGGGCAGCGCTTCCTCGGATGGGAGCCGGTCCGCGAGCGCCGCGAGCAGACGCACCAGGCCCGGCTCCCCGCTGCGCTTCAGGACGTGGGCCACCGCGGAGAGACTCTCCGCGTAGGCGAGCTCCGCGTCGGCCTCGGCGAGCGAATCGAAGGGGCCTTCCAGGCTCGCCAGTGAGAGCAAGTGGCCCGCGCGCGCTGCCGGCGCCAGACGGGCATCCTCGCGCGAGGCGTCGCCGCCCTCGAGCCACTGCGAGATGCCCTCCTGCAGCCAGGTTGGGCAATTGCCCCCGGTGCGCGCATTGATGAAGGAGTGGGCCAGCTCGTGGCGCAGCACGCGCAGCAGCCGCGGCGTCGGCGCAGCCAGGCCCTGGACCGGAACGCGGATCGTGCCGTCGTTGACGCCCTCGGCCCAGCCCGGCACGCGCGCATCCTGGAACTCGATGGCGGTCTGCAGCACGACGGTGATCGGGTCCTCCGGGCTGGTCCCGAGCCGGGCCGAGAACTCGTTGTACGACTCGGTGAGCGACCTCAGCACGGCGACGCCCAGCGGTTCGTTGACGCCACCGTCGTACTTGAGCCGGAACTGTGCTCCTTGTGAGGCCGCCAGGGGCGCTGGGAGCACGTCGCCCAGCTTGCGCTTTACGTCAGGGTCGGTACGCAGCGCGAGGCTGCGCTGGTAGGCTTCCTCCGCTCCCGCGCGATCGCCTGCGGCAGTATGGGCATCGCCCAGAAGCGCCTGGGAGCGCGCGCTCAGCGGATCGAGACGGACCGCCTGCGCCGCGGCCTCGCGGGCGGCTCGCGCGTCGCCCAGGGCGAGCGAGGCCTCGGCCAGGCCCTGCCAGGCCGCGACCAGGCGCGGATCTCGGGCAGTCGCCGCGCGCAGTCGCAGCGTGGCCTCGACCGGCTTGCCTTCGGCGAGCAACCGGCGCGCGTCGAGCACGTCGGGGTCGGCGGTGGCGGCGGGCAGTGCCCGCTGCTCGAGCTTCTGGACCAGGCTCTTTGGCAGCCCGTAGGTCCCACCGTTCTTCTCGTAGAGAAGCTGCTCGCCCTGGTACCAGGTCCGGTCCGCCTGGATCACCCGTCCGTTCGTGAGCGTAATCGTGTCGGCGGCGGACGACACCGCGAGCAGCAGGAGCGGGGACAGCGCCCGGCGCAGGATCACGTCAGGGCAGGATGGAGGCCGCCGAGACGGCCTTGGGCGCAGCGCCGCCCTTGCGGAAGTACTCGGGCACCGACGCGACACCGGCATGCGCCCGCGCTTCGTCGTCGTACAGGCCCCAGCACATGCGATAGCAGCTCCGGCCCTTGTAGCTCACCGGGACGATGAAGAGATCGGGAGCGGGCACGGCCTGCACAGCCTTCGATACGGTGTCGTCGGCGCACGCCACCAGCAGTTGAACGGTGTAGGAACCGTGAGCCGCGCGGATGTTCGTCCCGAACCCGCGTGCCGCTTCGACGAACTCGCCTCTGCGCAGGGCGGCACGCGCGTCGCCGAGCGAAACGGAGCCCTGGCCTCGGGGAGGGTTGGTGGCCGGCGCCGGCTCGGGCGGCGGGAGCGTCGTTGCGGCCGGCATGCTTGGCGCTGGCGTGGCTGCAGGCTCCGCGGCGAGAGTCGCTGGCGCCGGTGGCGCCGTGCTCGTCACGCGCGTGAGGGTCGTCGGAGGCAGGCTCGGCGCCGTGGCGGAACCCTGGGGGCCGGGCAGGAAGAACCAGGAGCCGGCGGTGGTCGCGAGGGCGAGCAGCGCGACGGCCCCTAACAGTTTGCCTCGGCCGCCTTGGGCAGGAGCGATCCTTCTTCCGCCGCCTCCGAAGCGAGGTTCCCAGCGGGCGTCGCTAGCGCGCGTCACGGCCTTTTCGAGCGGCGCCAAAGGCCCTTCGACGTGGCGAGCGTTCAGCAGCGCGTCGAGCGCCGCCAGATCCTCCTTGCTCGGCGGAGTCGGCTTTGCCGGCGGCCGGGCGTCGGGCCCTTCGTCCGCCTCGATCGAGGATTGCGCACCGAGGAAGTCGGTCGCTGCCGACCGCTGGCCGAGGCCAGGCAGGATCATGGTCGCCAGTTCGGGCTTGCTGATGGCCGTCGCAGGGGACACTGGAACTGGCGCGGGAACTGCGCCAGCCGGGGCCGGCCGCCGCGGGGGTATTGGCGGCTCGACCATGGGAGCCAGCGGCGGGAACGGAGGCTCGAGCAGGCCTGGAGGCGCTGTGTCGGGGTCCTCCGCCTTCCCGAAATCGGGTGGCTCGGTCAGAAGCAGGGTGGCGTCCGACTTGGCGTCGCGGGCGCCGGGGTCATCGAGCGCCAGCCGCGCCTGGTCGCCCAGGTCCAACTCCGCGCCGAGATCGCCCGGCACGAACAGCACAGGTGAATCGGCCGTGCTCTCGGCCTCCCCGGGCCGGGGTCGCTGTACGAGGCCGAGAAAGAGCAGGGCACAGCAGATCTTCGCCGCGTCGAACTCATCGAGCCGCGCGTCTGCCGCCGCGTCTTTGAGGTTGCGCTTGCCGTCGAAGCGTTGAGACAGCACCGTCATGTCGGCATCGAGTTCGGCGAGCTTCGCTCCCGCGTCAGCGGTCTGCACCAGCACCACGTCGAGGGCCTCGATGTGGCGCAGGACGAAGCCGCGATCCGTGATCCGGCGCACCGCAGCTACGATCAGTCGCTCGGTGGCGAGCTTCAAATCGACCGCGCCCTTGGGCAGCACGCCGTCTTCGAACTCGAACGAGCCCGTGTCGTAGGAGAGCACGTCGGCCAGGATGCGCTCCACCTTTGTGCGCGCGGCCTCGGACAGCTCGCGCTGGTTCACGAAGCCGCTTTCGGCGAGCACCTTGGCGAGCGGGCTGCCCGGTCCCACCTTGGCGCTCACTTCCTCGAGTTGCTCGGGGGAAATGCGCCCCGTCTCGATCAAGATCGCCCCGAGCTGGTCCTTGGGGTCGTTCGAGGAGCCGAATAGGATGCGTCCGCCGCGGAAGTAGACTGCCTTCTGGTAGGAGGGCCCGTCGACCTTCAAGGATCCCGTGGCGCCCCGCCGGTGCAGGTGGGCGAGAAGAAAGGGGAACGCCTTGGCGTCGATCTCGCCGCTCAAGGGGAACGCGTCCGCCATCCATCCTCCCGGCGGCCCACCTTTCCCGTCCCTCGGCAACGGGCCGGATCGCCTTTATGATGAACATATTAACATGGGCTTTGACACTTCCGAGGAGGCGCGACTAGACTCGCCGAAGCTCTGGAGCGGGAGGCTTGCTTGCAGGACGAAACGGGCCGACAGCGTGAAGACGAGTGGTTCCTGAAGAACGAAAAGGAACTGATCGAAAAGACCCATCACGAGCGCCAGAAGCGCGAGGCAGCTCGCGCCGCGCAAGAACAGGAGTCCGAGCGGAAGCGGCTGCGCGAGTTGCACTTCATGAAGTGCCCGAAATGCGGCCACGAGTTGCGCGAGGAGTTGCTGGATGGCATCAGCATCGACCGCTGCACGTTCTGCGAAGGACTCTGGCTGGACGCGAACGAACTGGAGCAGCTGCTGCTCCGCAAGGCCGACCCGAACAAGGGCCTGCTGCGCAAGCTGCTGGGGGTCTAGCGCGCCCTACCTCATCGACGGCAACAACCTGCTCGGCTCCTGGGGCGGTCCGCGCCGCGACGACGACGGTCGCGCCGAGGTGGTGCGGCGCGTGGCGTCCTTCTGCCGCGCCAAGAACGTGCGGGCAACGCTGGTTTTCGATGGCCCGCCGCTGCGCGCCGAGTTTGCTGCGCAGGACCTCGGGCCGCTCAGCCTGCGTGTGCCCCCGCCTGGGCAGGACGCCGACACGGTGATCCGGGAGCTCGTGGAACGATCGGTGCGTCCCGCCGAGATCGTCGTGGTGACTTCGGACAAGGCCCTCTATTCCTACTGTCGGACGCTGGGCGCCTCGGTGCTGCGCGCGCACGAGTGGAATGCCGCTGAGCGCAAGCAACCGCGCGGGCGGCTGGAGGGAGCCGACAAGCCTGAGCGCGAGGACGATGTCGAGGGCTGGCTCCGCCGCTTCGAGCGCGAAGAAAAAGAAGACTAGAAGCATCCGCCGCGCCGGCCCGTGCTTGTCGCTGACAAGTCCGCTTGACAAGCGGCTCCGCGCGCGAGGGAGGCGGACGGGCGCGCAGGAGCGCCTCCGGGGCTGACAAGCTGCCTTGTCGATCGCCCGGTCCGCAGCATCAGCCCGTGATCCGTCCTCTCCGACGCTAACTCTCGATACTGCAGTCGCTTGCTCGCGCTGGCACGCTCACGGCACCGGCCTTGCTCTAGGTGCCGTCGTGTGTGACGGACCGGCGCCGGTTCCCGAGGGAGAGACGGGGGCCGGCGCCGGAACTAGAAACCGATCGATAGAAAAAGGGAGAAGAATCATGCGCAAGTCACTTCGTGTCGTCGCGGCCACGCTGGCCATCGCCGTTGCCGTTCTCGCCTCCTCGGGCACCGCCTTCGCGGCGTCCTCCAAGGCCGCCCCCCAGGGCAAGGTCAACCTGAATACCGCCACGGTCGAGCAGCTCGCCTCGCTGCCCGGCGTCGGCGACGCGCTCGCAAGCCGTATCGTGGAGTACCGCCAGAAGAGCGGCGGCTTCAAGTCGGCTCAGGAGCTGATGAACGTCAAGGGGATCGGCGAGAAGAACTTCGGCAAGCTCGAAGCTCACATCACCACCGGCGACGCGCCCAAGAGCGCCAGCCGTTAGTGTCAGGCGATTCGGGGGCGGCGGCAGGCGTCTTGCCGCCGCCTCCGCTTTGCCTAGAACAGAAAGCGAGGGGGCGGCACGATGAAGGACAAGGGCTATTCGCTGGTCGAGATGATCGTGGCGATGGCGATTTTCATGACGCTGGCCGCGGTCGCGGCGCCCACGCTCAGGGCCTACTCCGTGGACGCGCAGCTCCTCGGCGTCGCGCGTCAGTTCAAGCAGCAGTTCCTGCTCGCCCGTTCGCGGGCCGTACGCTCGAACGTCTCGACCGCAATTCGCTTCGAGGTGCGCTCCGGCATCACTTACTACAGCGTGTACGAGGATGGGAATTTCAACGGCGTGCTGAGTGTCGATATCGCGCGGGGCGTGGACACTCGGGTGGCTGGACCGTTCCTGCTCACGAATGGCGCGCCGGACGTACGCGTCGCGATCAACCCGGGCGTCCCCGCCGTGCCGCCGGACCGGGGCACGCTCTCGACCGACGACCCGATCCGCTTCGGGCGCTCCAACATGATCTCCTTCTCGCCCATGGGCACTGCCAGCCCGGGCTCGTTCTACCTAGCGGGCGTCGGACAACAAGCGGCCGTGCGCGTCTCGCCGAGCACGGCCCGGGTCAGCGTCCTGATCTGCCGCGGCAGGATCTGGAGGGAGCGGTGAGGCTGGTGCGAGAGCTCGAGGACCTGACGCGCCCGCCGAAGGTGGTCTACGTGGACCCGTGGGACGGCGCCACGGGGGTGTTCCGGGACGCGCCGGTCGCCGTACGCGTGTCGACCGCCGTGGATCCGCGCACGCTCAGCGCCCAGACGCTGCGGATTCAGGACGAGGATGGGCCGGTGCCGGGACGGCTCGCGCTGTGGGGGGATGCGCGGCTCGTGGTCTTCGAGCCGGCGCGTCCGATGCGAGCCGACGTCTGGCACTTCGTCGTCGTTTCCGGTCTCGCCGATCCCCGCGGCCGGCGCGTGCTCCCGCACTGGAGCCGATTCATTCCGTGCGACGTGGGACGCGAGGACTTGGCGCCCTGAAGCCGTTCCGGCCCCCGCGCGGCCGCCGCCTCCTGTGCTACCGTGTCGAGAGGCGGCCATGAACGCGCGCATCTATCTTCTCGTAACGCTTGGGCTGTATGCCGTGGGTGCGCTCCAAGTGTTGCTGCATGCTCTCACGCGCCGACGATTGCTCAGCACCTGGAGCGTCACGGCAACGCTCGCGGGCTTCGCTCTGCACACGGCCAGCCTCGCACAGCGCTGGAATGAAGTCGGCCACTTTCCCATCGTGGGCCTGCACGACGGCGCCTCGTTCCTGGCCTGGACCACGGTGCTCGCATTTCTTGCGGCGTACGTGCGCACGCGCATGGATGCGCTCGGCCTGGCGGTCTATCCGATGGCCTTTGCATTCGTCCTGGTCGCGACGCTCTCGCCCGCCACCGAGCGCGAGGACCCGATCCTGAAGAGCCTGTTCCTGCCGATCCACACTACACTCGCGCTGCTCGGCTACGGCGCGCTGTTCGTGGCCTTTGCGATGGGCGTCTTCTACCTGATTCAGGAGCGTGAGCTGAAATCGCGCGCGCCGCAGGCCTTCTACTACCTGATCCCCAGCCTCGAGCACTGCGACAGCATCAGCGGGCTGAGTGTCAGCGTAGGCTTCGCGTTCCTCACCCTCGCGATCGTGACCGGCGTGCTGTGGAGCAAGGCGGCCAAGGGCGTGTACTGGACCTGGGACGCGAAGGAGTGGAGCGCCACGATCGCGTGGCTGATCTACGTCGCGCTGATAGCGGCCCGCAAGCGTTCCGGCTGGGGGGGACGGCGCGCCGCCCTGCTCGGGATCGTGGGCTTCGCTGCCGTCGTCTTCACCTTCGCCTGGATGACGCTGCTCTCGGGCGCGTCCCAGCCGGCTTCGTGAGCGCATGATCGTCGTCGTCGGCGTGAGTCACAAGACAGCGCCGCTGGCCGTGCGCGAAGCGCTCGCTGTGCCGCGAGAGCGCCTGGCCGAGGCGCTGGCGCGGGTCAAGGCCGAGGCCCAGCTCTCGGAGGCGATGATTCTCTCCACCTGCAACCGCGTCGAGGTGTACGCCCGCGCCGGCGCAGGCGATCCCGTCGATTCGATTGCAGCCTTCTTCGCGAGCTTCCATGGCCGCCCGCCGGCGGAGCTCGAGCCGTTCCTCTACCGCATCTCGGGCGAGGCAGCGGTCCGCCATGCGTTTCGAGTGGCGGCGAGCCTCGATTCGATGGTTCTGGGCGAGCCGCAGATCCTGGGCCAGGTGAAGGACGCCTATCAGGCGGCCGAAGCGGCCGCGAGCCTGGGCGGGGCACTGAACGCCCTGCGCAATCGCTCCCTGGCGGCGGCCAAGCGCGCGCACGGAAACCGCGATCGGCGAGAACGCGGTGTCGGTGTCCTACGTCGCGGTGGAGTTGGCCCGGAAGATCTTCGGCTCGCTGCGCGAGCGGCACGTCCTGATCGTCGGTGCGGGCAAGATGAGCGAGCTGGCGGCGAAACACCTGGTGCGCAACGGCGCCCGCGCGACCGTGCTGGGTGGACGCAGCTTCGGCCGGGCCGAAGAGCTCGCCGCTTCGCTAGGCGGCCGCGCCGTCCCATTGGAGGGCCTGCGAGGCGAGCTGGCCACGGCGGACATCGTGATCAGCGGCACCGGTGCCAGCGGCCTGGTGATCCACCGCGAGGACGTCGAGAGCGCGCGAGAGTCCCGCAGCCGGCCGCTGTTCCTGATCGACATCGCCGTGCCCAGGGACATCGAGACCTCGGTGCGCAAGCTCGACGGGGTGTTCCTCTACGATCTCGACGACCTCAAGTCGGTGGCCGAGGCCAACCTGCGCGAGCGCCAGAAGGAGGCCACGGCCGCCGAAGCGATCGTCGAGGACGAGGTTCGCGAGTTCCTTTCCTGGCAGAAGACCCTCGACGTCACGCCGGTCATCAGCGCGCTGCGCCAGCGTGCTGAGAGGATAAGGCGCGAGGAGCTGGCGCGCGCCCGCAAGAAGCTCGGGGTGCTGAACGACGAACAGGAAGCGGCCCTGGAAGCGGCAACCTCGGCGATCGTGAACAAGCTGCTGCACGCCCCGACCACGCAGCTGAAGGAGCTCTCGAAGAACGGCCACGCGCCCGAGGCGATCGAGTTCGTGCGCAAGCTGCTGGGCCTGTGAAGGGCTTCCTGATCGGTAGCCGGGGCAGCCCACTGGCGCTCTGGCAGGCGGAGCACGTGAAGGCCCTGCTGGCCGCGCTCGGCCACTCCGCGGAGATCCGCGTCATCACCACAACCGGCGATCGGGTAGAGGGGCGGCTCGAATCGGTGGGTGGCAAGGGCGCCTTCCTGAAGGAGATCGAGGAGGCGCTGCTCGCCGAGGAGATCGACCTCGCCGTCCACAGCCTGAAGGACGTTCCCGTCAGCCTGCCCCGGGGGCTCGTCTTGTGCGCCGTTCTGGAGCGCGCGGATCCGCGCGACGCGCTGGTTTCGGCACACGGCGCTCGCTTCGCCGAGCTTCCGGCCGGCTCGCGAATCGGGACGACCAGTCTGCGCCGCCGCGCGCAGTTGCTCGCGGCGCGCCCTGAGCTCGCCATCGCGGATCTGCGTGGCAACGTCGACACCCGGCTGCGCAAGCTTCGCGAGGGCAGCTTCGACGCGATCGTGCTCGCCAGCGCCGGGATCACGCGCCTCGGGCGTGCCTCGGAAATCACGGAGCGGCTCGATCCCAGCCTGATTCTGCCGGCTCCGGGGCAGGGGGCGATTGCGCTCGAGTGTCGCGACGCAGACGCGCGCGTGGCTACCAGCGTGCAAGCGTTGCACCACGCCGAGTCCGCATGGGCCGTCGAAGCCGAGCGCGCCTTTCTCGAGGGCCTGGGCGGAGGCTGCAACGTGCCGCTCGGCGCCTTCGCCGAGGCGCAGGGGACGCAGTTGTGGCTGCGCGCCGTCGTAGCCAGAGAGGATGGCAGCGCGCTGCTGCGCGGCGAGCGACGCGGCAGTCGGGGTCGCGATCTGGGCGCTGCCCTCGCCGACGAGATGCTGGCTCGAGGCGCGAGCGAGCTGCTGGGGCCGTGAGCCGCCCGCTCGCGGGCCGGCGCGTGCTGGTGACACGCCGTCCGGAACAATCGCGGACTCTCACGTCGCGCTTGCGCGAGGCCGGGGCCGAGGTGCTGGAACTGCCGTTGATCGAGATCCAGCCACCCGAGGCCTGCGGACCGCTCGATGCCGCCCTGGCCCGGCTGCACAACTACGACTGGCTCGCCTTCACCAGCGCCAACGCCGTGCGCGCCGTCGCGAATCGTCTCGCCGCCTTGGGCCTGGCCGGCGCGTCCGTGGGCCAGGGAATCGCCGTCGCGAGCGTCGGCGCGGCGACGAGCAAGGCGTTTCGCGAGGCCTTTCCCAACGGACGCGTGGCTCTCGAGCCGGCGGTGGACTTCCGCGCGGAGGCGCTTCTGGCCGCGTTCCGCAGCCGCGGTGTGAGCGGCGAGCGCTTCCTGCTCCCGGTTTCGGACCGCGGCCGCGAAGTGCTCGCCGATGGCCTGCGCGAGGCGGGCGCTCGGGTCGCCTCCGTCGTCGCCTATCGGACCCGCCCGGCTCCGGATCTGGCCGCCAGACTCCCCGGTATCCTGAAGAACGGGTTCGACATAGCGGTGTTCGCCTCGCCCTCGGCGGTGGCCAGCTTCGTAGCCGCCGCCGGAGCCTCAGGGCGCGCGTTTCCAGCGGCCGTGATCGGTCCCGTAACGCGCGAGGCGGCCGAGGCCGGCGGGCTCGACGTCCGTGTCGTCGCGGGAGTTGCCAGTGCTGAAGGCCTGCTCGCCGCCCTCGTCGCCTACTTCGACCGGTCGTCCTTGACAGGCGGCTCCTAACCCGAATATCCTTAAGAGCTTAGTCCTGCCGCGCGGAGCCTCGTTAAGGGCGACGTCGCCCTGGACAAATCCAAAAGCTGGAGGTTCCGTTCCTATCCATGTCGCAAACTGAAAACAATGCCGTAGAAGCGCCTCTCGATCCCGAGGAGTTCGAAAGACTCCTCGACATGTACGACGTCAGCTTCAAGAACTTCGCCGAGGGCGAAGTGGTGCGCGGCACCGTGCTGCGCGTCTCCGAGTCCGAGGTCGTCGTCGACGTCGGCTACAAGTCGGAAGGCGTCATCGCTCGCGAGGAGTTCCGCGGCGAGGACGGCCAGATCAATATCAACGTCGGCGACAGCGTCGACGTGCTCCTGGAGAAGACGGAGGACAAGGAAGGCTACATCGTCCTCTCCAAGGAAAAAGCCGAGAAGATGAAGGTCTGGGACGACGTCGAGCGCGCCTATCAGGAGCGCCGTGTCGTCGTGGGCCGGGTCATCGAGCGCGTGAAGGGCGGCCTCGCCGTCGACATCGGCGTGCGCGCCTTCCTGCCCGGTAGCCAGGTCGACGTGCGCCCGGTGCGCAACCTCGACAGCCTGCGCGGCCAGGAGTTGCGCATGCGCGTGATCAAGGTCAACAAGAAGCGCGGCAACATCGTGCTCTCGCGCAAGGCCGTGCTCGAGGAGGAGAACGCCTCGCGCAAGCGCGAGACCCTGGATACCCTCGAAGAGGGCAAGGTCCTGATGGGCGTCGTCAAGAACATCACGGAGTACGGCGCCTTCGTCGACCTCGGTGGCATCGACGGCCTGCTCCACATCACGGACATGTCCTGGGGCCGCATCAACCACCCGAGCGAGGTCCTGAACGTCGGCGACGAGATCAAGGTCAGCGTCCTGAAGTTCGACCGCGAGAGCGAGCGCGTGAGTCTGGGCTACAAGCAGCTCAAGGCCGATCCCTGGTCCACCGCCACGATCCGCTATCCCGTGGGCGCCCGAGTCAAGGGCAAGGTCGTGAGCCTCACCGACTACGGAGCGTTCGTCGAGCTCGAGCAGGGTGTCGAGGGCCTGATCCACGTCTCCGAGATGTCGTGGTCCAAGAAGGTCAAGCACCCCTCGAAGGTGCTGAACGTGGGCCAGGAAGTGGAGTGCGCGGTGCTCGGCCTCGACCAGGAGGCGCACCGCATCAGCCTCGGCTTGAAGCAGGTCGAGATGAACCCCTGGTCGCAACTCGTCGAGAAGTACCCGGTCGGCTCGAAGATCAAGGGCAAGGTTCGCAACCTCACCGAGTTCGGCGCCTTCGTCGAGGTCGAGGAGGGCATCGACGGCCTGATCCACATCTCCGACCTGTCGTGGACGAAGCGGGTCAAGCATCCGTCCGAGATCCTGAAGAAGGGCGACGTCGTGGAGGCCGTGGTGCTCAACATCGACGCGGAAAACCAGCGCCTGAGCCTCGGCCTGAAGCAACTCGCGACCGACATCTGGGACGAGTTCTTCTCGCATCACAAGGTGGGGGACATCGTCGAGGGCAGGATCGTCCGCCTCACGAACTTCGGCGCGTTCGTCGAACTCGCCGAGGGCATCGAGGGCCTGGTCCACGTCTCCGAGCTCGACGAGAAGCGCATCGAGAACCCGGAGGCGCACTTCAAGCCCGGCGATCTCCACCCCATGAAGATCCTCAAGATCACTGCCGACGAGCGCAAGATCGGCCTCTCGATTCGCGCCGTCAAGCAAGATGAGACCCAACGCGATCTCGTGAGCTATCGCGAGGCCGCGCCCAGCGATCGCTCGACGCTCGGAGACGCCTTCCGTGCAGCGCAGGCCAAGGAGAGCGAGAAGGAGTAGCGCCGGCGATGACCAAGGCTGAGCTGGTGGACGAGGTCTCGAGAGTCTCGGACCTCACCCGCAAGCATACCGAGGTCATCGTCGACGCCGTCTTCACCTCGATCGTGGACGCCTTGCAGCAGGGCGACAAGATCGAGTTGCGCGGTTTCGGAAGTTTCCGGGTCCGGCGCCGGGACCCCCGCAAGGGCCGTAATCCCAAGACCGGCGCCGGCGTCCTGGTTCCCGCCAAGCGCGTGCCGCATTTCAAGCCCGGGAAGGAGCTCCGGGAGCTGATCAACCGGCGCTGATGCCGGGCCCCGAAGCCCTTTACGTCTCCGAGCCGCAGGCCTCTCGCTTCGTGGCCGGCGGACTGCCCGAGGCCGAGGCCTTGTTCGGCTCGCCGCTGCCGATCCTGCCGCCGGCCGAGTTCGAGAAGGGCCGCGGCGTCTACTTCATCCACACGCATACGCGCCTGCACACGCTGCTGCAGCGCTTTCTCCAGGGGCTGCTGGCCCAGATCGGGGTCGAAGGTGCCTTGCCCGCCGGCCGCCGTGCAGTCGCCGAGCGCGATCAGGCCGAGTACGAGACCGCCATGGGGCGAGTGCTCGCCTCGGCGCACGCGGGCGACCGGCGCCTGGGCCTCGTCAACCTGTTCTGGCTCGCCCACTCGCGCGAGGTGGTCGAGGTCCTGAAGGAGCTCGAGAGCCGGACGCCACAGGTCCGCAAGGCCAAGTATTCACTCCACCCGCTGCTTTCGTCCTTCTACAAGCGGCTCGATCAGGCGCCGCGAAAAGACTCGAAAGACGCGTCGCCGCTCGTCGACGCCGTAGTCGACGACGGCTTCGCGTTCACCGAGGCCAGCATCCAGAGCTTCGATTTCAACCAGTTCCTCCCCGTCAATAAGCGTTATCGCCTGCCGGTGGATGTCTTTTTCGAAATCTACCAGACCCTGCTGCGTGACACGGAGAGGCGGATCCGGGAGGCCGACCGCGGGCTGCTGAGCCGCGTGACCCGCTACATGCCGCAGCTGCCGAAGGAGCAGTGGGCCACGCAGCCCGGGATCGTGAAGGTGATGATGAACGCCCACGTCATGACCTACCTGTTCGCTGATGCCTGGAGCGTCGGTTCGAAGCTGATGGCCTCGCCCAAGCTCAGGGCCGAGACCGAGCGGCGCCGGCCTTCTGAGATCCTGGAGGCGTTCCTCGATCTCGTCGCCGGGGTGAAGCGCTTCGAGATCCTCTCGGGGATTCGCGAGCGGATAATCCTGGTGCAGGAGCGCGACCTGGACGAGACCGCGAGCAAGGGCCGGCGCCTGTACGAGTTCGGGGAGTCTGCCCGGGTCCTGAACAATGCGGTGAACGCGACGGTGCTGTTCCTCGACCTGCGCGGCTTCACGAAGACCTCCGAGGGTCAGATCTCCGAGCGCGATCTGACCCAGGAGCTGTACACGGTCTTCGACGCTTTCGTGCCCCTGGTGCGTCGCTTCGGCGGGACCATCGACAAGTTCCTCGGCGACGGCATCATGATGACGTTCGGCACGCAGCATAGCGATCCGCTCGACCCGCTGAACGCGCTGCGTACGGCGATCCTGTGTCAGGAGACCCTGCGCCGCCTGCGCGAGGAGGGCCGCACGTACTTCAACATGGGGATCGCCATCCACTACGGCCGCGTCTACCTGGCGCGCTTCATCGTGGACGAGGAGACGGTGCAGGCGACGGTGATCGGACGCAACGTCAACCTCGCCGGGCGGCTTTCCTCGGCCACCAAGAAGGCCCTCGACGAGGACGAAGCCGCAGAAGCGGCGCCGGCCGGCGCGGCGGGCGCCTCGGGCCTGCGCACGACGGTCGACAAGGCGGGAACGCTCTTCAACGAAGGCATCGCCATCTCGCGCGACACGCTGGTTCAACTCGAGGCCCAGCTGCCACTGGTGCAGCGCGCCGAGGGTTCGGCCAGCCTGATGGAGTATTTCGACGAGTCGATCGGCCGCCGGATCCTGATACGCTACGCGGGCGATGCCAAGTTCAAGGGCGTTCGTTCCAGCTTCCCGGTCTACGAAGTGGACTACGAGATCTAGATGGACGTCATCCGCTCGCCCTGGCGACACGCCTACGTGAGCCAGGGCGTGCAGGACCCGGGCTGTGTCCTGTGCCGCGCCCTGGAGGGCGTGGGCAGCGCAGGCAGCCTCGTCGTTCACGAGGCCGCACTCAGCTTCGTGGTGATGAACCTATACCCGTACAACTCGGGCCACGTGATGATCTCGCCGCGCCGCCACGTCGCGCGTCTGTCGGAGGCCACGGTCGAGGAAGTCACCGAGTTGATGCTGCTGGCCCGTCGCGGCGAGGCGATCCTGCAGGAGCTCTACCGCCCCGACGGCATCAACGTCGGCATGAACCTGGGGCGCTCCGCGGGGGCCGGCGTCGACGGCCACATCCACTTGCACGTGGTGCCGCGTTGGAGCGGCGATACGAACTTCATGACAGTGGTGGGGGAGACGCGCGTCGTCCCGGAGGACCCCGTGGCCGCGTGCGTGCGCCTGCGGCCCCACTTCGCGAAGTGAGAAAGCGCGCCGCCCTCGCTGCCTTGCTGGCGCTCGCGGTGAGCGTCGCGAGCAGCCCCTTGGCGCTGGGCCAAGGCAAGGATGCGGGCAGCGTGTCGAGCCTCACGCTGTTCGCCGGGACGGCCTCGGGGCTGTGGCGTTCGAACGACTGGGGAACGACCTGGCTGCGGGTCAAGGGCAAGGGGACCGGTGAGAGCCTGGCGTCGATCGGGGCCGTCAGCTGCCTCGCCCCGCTCGGGCCACAGGTGTACGTCGGCGCTGCCTCGGGCATCTACCTCTCGCTCGATTTCGGCGAGACCTGGCGACGCGTCTCGCAGCTCTCCGGCTGCACGGTGCTGCTGCCGTCGCGCTTCCCGGTGGCCGATCCGACGCTGTTCGTGGCGACGAGAGACGGCCTGCTGCGTTCCGGGCTCGACCGTTTCGAGAAGCCCGAGGATAGCGCCCGGTTGTTCGGCCTCACGGCGCTTCGGGAGGCGGAGGTCAGCGACCTGGCCTGGCCGGGGCCAGCCTTGATCGCGGCTACGTCGCAGGGCGTGCAGGTGTCCCTCGACGCCGGGCTGCGCTTCGAGGTCATGCGCGGCGCGCTGCCGGAAGGCAAGGTGACGGCGCTGGCGGTATCCTCCTACTATGCGAGCGATCCCGCGCTGTTCGTGGCCGTCGGCACGGCCGGGGTGTTTCGTTCGGCGGACGGCGGCGAGCACTGGTCTGCGGCGGGTCTCGTCGGAAGTACGGTTCACCAACTCGTGTGGCTGGGGCCGCAACTCTACGCGGCCACGGATGCAGGCCTGCTGCGCAGCGACGATCTCGGAGCCAGTTGGAGCGAGCTCAACCAGGGTCTGGAGGGGCGCTCGGGGCAGAGGCTGCTGTTTCCGCTGGCGCCCGATTCGGGGGCCCAGGCCTTTCTGGCGACCGACCGCGGGCTATTCTGGACCGGCGACGGCGGACAGAACTGGAGCCTGAGCGGTGAGGCCCTGCGCGGCGAGACGGTGTTGACGGTGGGCACGTTCCCGCCGCCCGAGCGTGCCGTGAACGTCAAGAAGAAGCGATGAGATTCGCCAAGGCGCACGGCCTTGGCAACGACTTTCTACTGGTGGATGCGATCGGCGCGCCGCGCGATCTGGGGCCCTGGGCCCGCCGCCTCTGCGATCGCCACCTGGGCATCGGCGCCGACGGGCTGATTCTCTACGGCGTCGGGCCGAGCGGCACGGCGATGCGCTTGCTCAACGCCGATGGCTCCGAAGCGGAAATTTCGGGCAACGGCCTGCGTTGCCTCGCCGCCCTCACGGTCGAGAAGGGTCTGACTCCCCGGCAGCACGTCGTGCAGACGGCGGTGGGATCCCGCGAGGTCGACGTCGAGGCGCTCGGCGGCGGCCGTTGCCGGGTCACGACCGACCTTGGCGAACCGCATCCCGGAGCGCTGGTGGATCATCCGCTGGCCGTCGCGGGCCGCACCGTCGAGATCACGGCCACGTCGCTGGGCAATCCACACTGTGCCGTTTTCGTGGACCCAGCCGTGGACGACGAGACGCTGGCTGGGTTGGGGCCGGCCCTCGAATGCCATCCGTTCTTTCCCCACCGGACCAACGTGGAGTTCGTGACGGTGATTTCGCGCGTCGAGCTGCGGGTGCGCTTCTGGGAGCGCGGCGTCGGTTACACGCGCGCCTCGGGGACCGGGGCGGCCAGCGCGGCGGTGGCGGCGATGCTGAAAGGTGTCGTCGAGCGGCGCGTTGGGGTCGTCTGCGACGGTGGCACGCTCGAGGTGGAGTGGCCCGAGGCGGGGCGGCTGCGTCAGACGGGCGAGGCGGAGATCCTGTTCGAAGGGGAGTGGACGGCTACTTCCTCTTGACGAGCTTGCGGCCCTTGGGGTGGTCTTCGAGCCACTTGTCGAGGGCGGCACGGAAATCGGTCCCGAGGCTCGCGAAGCGCGCCTTCAGGCTGGCACCGGCCTTCTGGGCCTCGATCAGCTCCTCCTTCTCGAGGCTATCTCCGAGGCTGGCAAGGGCCTGCGTCGCGTCGACGACGCGCAGCTCCAATTCGGCGAATTCCTCGGTTGGAACCCTGGCCTTCGCGGCCTCGTCGCGGACGGCAGCGACTTCGTCGAGCGCCGCCTGCATCTCGGCTCGCGCCAGCTGCGCCGCGCCTCTGGCAAGCAGCTTCGAAGAAGCCACGGCCTGAGCGGCGCTGCGGGCCTTCTCGCCCGCGTCCATCGCCGAGGAGAGCGCGCCGCGATAGTCCCTGGCTTCGACCTTCTGGCGGGCCTGGCTCAGCGCCAGCTCAGCGCCTTTCCACTGCTCGGGCGCGTAGGCGTCGGCCTGCTCGGCGCGCGCCTGGGCGAGCGCCGCCTCGGCAGCGGCGATTTCCTTGGCTGGCGGCTGGTCGCAGGCCGGAAGCAACAGCGCGCCAGCCAGTGCCGTCAGGATACGATGGGATCGGGCTGTTCGCATCGGGGCGAAATGCTATGCGTCCGGTCCGGTACTTGTCAACGGCCGGGCACGGACCAGGAACGCGGCGGCAGCCAGCAGGGCCACGTCGGAGAGAATCAGATGGAGCCCCGCCCTGCGTCCCTCGCCGCTCACGACGAAGCAGCCGCAGTTCTCGATGTCGATGCCCCGATACAGGGCCGAACCGACGGCCGCGAGGAAGACGACGAGCAGGATTCCCGTGACAGCCGCCGCTTCGCGCCGCAGCACGCCCACGATCAGCATCACGCCCGCGACCAGTTCGACCCAGGGGAGCGTCACGGCCACGAGATTCGGCAGCAGTGGCGGGAGCGTCGCCGAGGGTCCGATGACCTGGTAGTGATAGAGGATCCGGGCAAAATCGAGGGGCTTCGCGATCTTGTCGAGGCTTGCGTAGACGAAGACGGCGCCCAGCGCGAGGCCCACGGCGGCCTCCAGCCAGGCCCGTGGCGTTCGGCTCAAGGCTGCTTTCCCTCGCGTACCGGGTAGCCGGCTTCGGTCCAGGCCGGCCAGCCTTCGTGGAGAATCGCCGCGGGAACGCCGCGCTGCTTGAGCTTTCGCGAAACGATGTGGCTGGCCTCGCATCCGTAGCCCGCGCAGTAGACGATCACGTCGAAGCTGCCGCGCAAGCGTGGTTCGATGGCCGCAAAGGCCTTCTCGAAGTGCTCTTCGGGCAGCGGCAGGGCACCCGGGACGTGGGACATCTCGTAGAAGTCGATGGGGCGGGCGTCGAGGAAGAGGGCCCCCTTGTCGAGGCGCGTCTTGGCGGCAGCGGCATCGACCAGCTCGTCGCCGGGCTTCACGAAGACGTTCTGGCTGAGCGCCAGGCCGCGGCCCGAGGCGCTGTTCCAGGCCAGGCCGAGGCCGCAACCGAGGATCACGATGGCGAGCGCGCGGACCACGAACAGCATCACCGAAAAGTACCATACTCGTGTAGACTGGCGCCTCGTCGCCGCCGATTTTCTCGCACCATGCCTCCCATCGCCTCGGACGCGCTGATCCTGAAGACGTCCAAGCTGGGCGAGACGAGCAAAGTGGTCATTTTGTTGACGCGCGAGCGCGGCAAGGTGCGCGCGGTGGCGAAGGGCGCGCGTGGGGCGAAGAGCCGGTACCAATCGGCCCTCGAGCCGCTGAGCGAGGTCCGGGTCTGGCTGTACGGCCGGCAGGGCACGGAGCTCTTCCGGCTGGGTCAGTGTGACCTCGTCCGCTCCGCGTTCCCGGCGCGAGGGGGCTCGCTCGAGACCTCCCTCACGCTGTCGTACTTTGCCGAGCTGCTCGACGCGTTCGCGCAGGAAGGCGAGGCCGATGACGCGGTGTACCGCCTGGCGATCGCGGTCGTGCGGGCGGCGGAGGAGGGAAGGGAGATCGTGGCGCTCGCGCGTTACCTCGAAGCCTGGTTGCTGCGGCTGGGCGGCGTGTACCCGGCGCTCGATCGCTGCGCCGGCTGCGGGGGCCGGCTGCCCGAGGGCGGGCTGCTCTACCATCAGGCCACCCACGGCTTCATCTGCGAGGTCTGCGGCCCGGCCAGCGGTCCCATCCTGGCGCGCGAAGCGCTGGTGTTCTTGCGTGAGATCTTTACGCAGGCGCCCGCTGCCGCGCCCGCCCTGCCCGCCGAGGCACAGGTCCTGGCCGCGTTTCACCAGGGCCTGATCCGTCGCCACCTGGAGCGCGACCTGCGCTCGTATCGGGTGCTCCAGGACGTGGCCCGGGGCAGCGCCTCATGAACCTGCAGGACGTTGTCGCCACGCTGCAGCGCTACTGGTCCGAGCGCGGCTGCCTGATCCACCAGCCGTGGGACGCCGAAGTGGGCGCGGGCACCATGCACCCGGAGACGTTCCTGCGGGTGCTCGGCCCGAAGCCGTGGAAGGTCGCCTACGTTCAGCCTTCGCGCCGTCCCGCTGACGGTCGGTACGGCCAGAATCCCAACAGGCTCTACAAGCACCAGCAGTTCCAGGTGATCTTGAAGCCCGCACCCGCAGACGTGCAAGACGTGTATCTCGGAAGCCTGGTCGCGCTTGGCATCGACCCGGCCGCCCACGACGTCCGCTTCGAGGAAGACAACTGGGAATCGCCGACGCTGGGCGCGTGGGGCATCGGCTGGCAGGTGCTGCTCGACGGCCAGGAGATCACCCAGTTCACCTACTTTCAGCAGGCGGGCGGCATCGACCTCGCGCCGATCTCCGCCGAGATCACCTACGGGCTCGAACGCATCACGATGTACCTGCAGGACGTCGACGACGTCTACAAGCTGCGCTGGTCGAACGACACGCTCTACGGCGAGGTGCGGCAGGAGGAGGAGTTCCAGCTCTCGCGGTACTCCTTCGAACTCGCCGACACCGAGCTTCATCGCAAGCTGTTCGACAGCTACCTTGCCGAGGGCTGGCGCACGCTGCAGGCGGCGGGCGGCCGCTGCATGCTCGCAGCCTACGATTGGGCCCTGAAGAGCTCCCATGCCTTCAACGTCCTCGACGCGCGCGGCGCTATCTCCGTGAGCCAGCGCGCTGGGATGATCCTCAACATCCGCAAGCTCGCCTGCGCCGTTGCTGCTGCGTACGTCGCTCCTCCGGCCGAAGCGAAGACAGGCGAGGCTGCCCGTGGCTGAGTTTCTGCTCGAGATCGGCTGCGAGGAAATTCCCGCCTCGTGGCTCCCCGGGCTTGGCGCGCAACTGCGCGAGCGCTTCTCCGAGATCGCCGGGCGGGAGGTGCTGCCAGCGAGCCACGTGCGCGTGCTGTGGACGCCGCGACGACTGGTGCTGGCTGCGGAGTTGCCGGAGCGGCAGGCTGATCAGGAATCCGTCGTCTGGGGGCCGTCGCTGAAGCTCGCGCAGGACCAGGCGGGGCAGTGGACCGGCGCCGCCCAGGGCTTCGCCAGAAAGAACGGGACGACGCCGGAGGCGCTTCAACTGGCGGCCAAGGACGCCGCTGCGCCGGAAGAGCGTTACCTGCGCTTCATACGCAAGACGACGGGGCGGCCGGCCATGGACGTGCTGCCCTCCATGCTGGCAGCGACGCTGCGCTCGCTCAGCTTTCCGAAGCGGATGAACTGGGATGCGTGGCTCGACGACGGCAAGGGAGCCTTCGCGTTCGGCCGCCCGATTCGCTGGATCGTGGCGCTGCTGGCCGGGCAGGTAGTGCCGTTCACGATCTATGCCTCGACAGCGGGCGCCAAGGCCGGAGCCATCCTGCACGCGGGCGATGAGACGCGCGGCCACCGCTTCTTGCCGCGAGGCGCGGCTGGCGGTCCGATCCGGGTGGCCTCGCTCGCCGACTTGCAGGCGAAGCTGCCGGCGGCCTTCGTAATGCTCGACCCGAATCTGCGCTCCGCCCGCATCGGCGCTGGCCTGGCGAGTGTCGGCGCCGCTGTCGCCAAGGACCACGCCGTCATCGAGGAATGGCGCGACCTCGTCGAGTTCCCGAGCGTCGTGGCCGGCGGCATTCCGGCCGAGTTCCACTCGCTGCCGCGTGAGGTCCTGGAGACGGTGCTGGTCCACCATCAGAAATACCTGCCCATCGTCTCGGCTGGCAGCGTCACGCGCTTTGCGGCGGTGACCAACACCGAAGGTGGTTCGGCCGCGGCCGGAATGGTCCGTGGCATGGAGCGCGTCGTGGTCGCGAGGCTGCGCGACGCGGCCTTCTTTTACGCCGAGGACCGCAAGCGGCCCTTCGGCGACCGTGTGCACGACCTGGCCGGAGTCACGTTCCATCACAAGCTCGGCAGCTACCGCGACAAGACCGAGCGCATGGCGCGTCTGGTCGACGCGATGGGCAGCCAGATGGGCCTGCTCACTAAGCCCGAGCACGAGGCGGCTCGCGAAGCAGCGCTGCTCGCCAAGGCCGACCTCACGACGCTGATGGTCCGCGAGTTCACGGAGCTGCAGGGCGTGATGGGCGGCATCTACCTGCGCGCGGAGGGTGCCCGCGAGAGCGTCATCACGGCCGTGAGCTGCCACTATCAGCCTGTCTCGATCGAGCCGGGCAGCGCACCCGCGGGCCGTTTCGCCGGAAGCGACGCCACGATCTTCAGCGCCGTGTCGCTCGCCGACAAGCTCGACACCCTGGCCGGCTACTTCGGCATCGGGCTGATGCCGACCGGGAGCAGCGACCCCTACGGCCTGCGGCGCGCGGCGCAGGGCGCGATCCGGGTGCTCCTCGACTTCTGGAAGGCGGCCGAAGGCGAAGCCAGGCCGAGCCTCCGGCGGCTCGTGGCGGCGGCCGTGGCCGGCTACGGCTCGACGACGGCTCAGCCGGCCGCGGACACGGCGTCCGACCTGGAAGCGTTCCTGCTCGAACGGCTTCGCTTCGTCCTAGTCGCCCGTGACTACCCGCCCGACGAGGTGGAGGCGGTTCTCGGCGCACGCGAGCCGGACGCGCTCGACGACGTGCATGAGAGTCGGGTCCGTCTCGAGGCCCTGCACCTGGTCCGTTCGGAGGCGCGCGAGCACTTCGAAGGGCTGGCGGTGGCCTTCAAGCGGGCCCGCAACATCCTCGGGGACGGCGCCCCGACGACGACGAAACCGGAGCTGCTTGCTGAGCCAGCCGAACGCGCGCTGGACGCCGCGGTCGAAGCGCTTGCCGGCAGGAACGGAGACTACGAAGCAAGGCTCCGCGCGCTCGCAACGCTGCGTGAGCCCGTCGACCGCTTCTTCGACGACGTGCTGGTGATGGCCGAGGATCCGCAGTTGCGCGCCAATCGACTTGGCCTGCTGGCACGAACCCTGTCGCTCTTCTATCGCATCGCGGACATCTCGAAGCTTGGAGGTCAGTCTTGAACCAGTTCGTGTTTTTTTTCGGTGGCGGCAAGGCCGACGGCCACAAGGACATGAAGGAATTGCTCGGCGGCAAGGGCGCCGGGCTCGCCGAGATGACGAACGCGGGGCTGCCCGTCCCGCCCGGCTTCACCATCTCGACAGCCGCCTGCAACCTTTTTCAGGAGCGCAAGGGCTCGCTCACCCCCGAGATCGAGGCCGAGATCCTGCGCGCCCTCGCGCGTCTCGAACAGCTGATGGGCAAGCGCCTGGGCGACGCCCGCGACCCGCTCCTGGTGTCGGTGCGCAGCGGCGCGAAGTTCTCGATGCCGGGGATGATGGACACCATCCTGAACCTGGGGCTGAACGACGTCTCGGTCGACGGCCTCAAGGCGAAGACCGGCACCGGCCGCTTCGCGAAAGACAGCTACCGCCGCTTCATCCAGATGTATGGCAACGTGGTTCTCGAGATCGACAAGGACAAGTTCGAGAACGCCCTCCACGACGTCAAGAAAAAGCACCGCGTGCGTGCCGACGTGGAGCTGAGCGAAGCGGCCCTCGACCAGCTGATCCTTCGCTACAAGGCGGTGGTCCAGAAGGAGATCGGGCATGCCTTTCCGCAGGAGCCCAGGGCGCAACTGAGCGGTGCGCGCGACGCGGTCTTCAAGTCGTGGATGAACGCGCGGGCCGTGACCTACCGCAAGCTGAACGACATTCCCCATGACCTGGGCACGGCCGTGAACGTGCAGTCGATGGTCTTCGGCAACATGGGCGACACCTCGGCGACCGGCGTCGGCTTCACGCGCAACCCGTCCACGGGAAAGAAAGAGTTCTACGGCGAGTTCCTCCAAAACGCCCAGGGCGAGGACGTGGTCGCGGGGACCCGCACGCCGCGCCCGATCGCCGAGCTGGCGAGCGTGATGCCCGAGGCGTATCGCCAGTTGCG
This sequence comes from Acidobacteriota bacterium, assembly GCA_032127875.1. Taxonomy (GTDB): domain Bacteria; phylum Acidobacteriota; class Vicinamibacteria; order Fen-336; family Fen-336; genus CADEEV01. Next base: position 14,459 of record JAQBHI010000194.1, on the reverse strand, counting down.
TGAGATTACGACCCGCCTGGAGCGCCACTACAAGGACGTGCAGGATTTCGAGTTCACGATCCAGGACAACAAGCTGTACATGCTCCAGACGCGCAACGGAAAGCGAACGGGCCTGGCGGCCGTGCAGATCGCGGTGGACCTCGTGGACGAAGGCGTGCTCACCAAGCGCGAGGCCGTGATGAAGGTCGAGCCGCAGGCGCTCGATCAGTTGCTGCATCCGATCTTCGAGCCCAAGGCGCGCGCGAAAGCAGAGGTGGGGGCCAAGGGCTTGCCCGCCTCGCCGGGAGCGGCGACCGGCGCGATCGTCTTCACGGCAGACGACGCCGTGGCGTGGTCGCAGAAGGGCAAGCGAGTGCTGCTGGTTCGGATGGAGACCGTGCCCGACGACATCCATGGCATGAGCGCGGCCCAGGGCATCCTGACGGCCACGGGTGGCATGACGTCGCACGCGGCCGTCGTCGGGCGCCAGATGGGGAAGCCCTCCGTCGTGGGCTGCGGCTCGCTGCAGATCAACGCCAAGGCCAAGACCCTGGGCATCGGCAAGCGCGTGTTGCGCGAAGGCGATAGCCTGTCGATCGACGGCTCCACGGGCGAAGTGATCCTGAGCGCCTTGCCCACCTCCCCGTCCGAGGTGCTCCAGGTAGTCGAGGGACGCCTCGCCCCGGGCAAGTCGGTTCTGTACCAGAAATTCGAGCGACTGTTGTCGTGGGCAGACGAAGAACGCCGCCTCGGCATCCGCGCCAACGCGGACATCCCGCGCGACGCCAAGGTCGCCTTCGCCTTCGGCGCCCAGGGCATCGGGCTGTGCCGGACGGAGCACATGTTCTTCGCCGAGGAGCGCCTCAAGCACGTGGTCGCCATGATCCTGGCCGCCGCGAAGGGGCAGCGCGGTCTCGACCTGACGCGCCGGCTCGAGGGGCGCCTTGCGGAGTCGAAGGGCTCGCAGGCCTCCGAGCTGCGGAAGGAACTGGCCAAGGTCCGCAAGGAACACGGCAAGGAGATCGCCGCGTACACCGGTGCGCTGAAGAAGCTGCTGCCCATGCAGCGAGCCGATTTTGCAGGGCTGTTCCGCGAGATGCACGGCCACCCGGTCACGATCCGAACGCTCGACCCGCCGCTGCACGAGTTCCTGCCGAAGCGCGAGGAGCTGATGGTGGAGGTGGCGACGCTGCGCGCCAAGGGCGAGAAGAAGAACGCCCGGCGGATCGCGGCCAGGGAGAAACTGCTCCAGGCCGTCAAGGAGCTGCACGAGTTCAACCCGATGCTGGGCCACCGAGGTTGCCGCCTGGGAATCACCTATCCCGAGGTAACCCGGATGCAGGCGCGGGCGATCTTCGAGGCGGCGCGTGACGTCGCGAAGAAGGGCATCCCGGTCAAGCCGGAGATCATGATCCCGCTGGTGGGCCACGTGGAGGAGCTGAAGCGACAAAAGGCGATCGTTCTCGAGGCTGGGATGGAAATCCTGGGCAAGGACGGCTCGGGCGTCGACTACCTGATCGGCACGATGATCGAAGTGCCGCGCTGCGCGCTCACGGCCGACGAGGTGGCGCGGGAGGCCGATTTCTTCTCGTTCGGCACGAACGACCTCACCCAGATGGGCTTCGGCTTGTCGCGCGACGACGCGGGCCGCTTCCTGCTGCACTACATCGAGCACGGCCTGCTCGACAAGGACCCATTCGTGACGCTGGATGCCTCGGGCGTCGGCCAGCTCGTCGAGATCGGCGTCGCGAAGGGCCGTAGCGTCAAGCCGAAGCTGAAGATCGGCGTGTGCGGCGAGCACGGCGGCGACCCGGCTTCGATCCGCTTTTTCCACGAGGCCGGGCTCGACTACGTCTCCTGCTCTCCGTATCGCGTGCCCATCGCGCGGCTCGCCGCCGCCCAGGCGCAACTGGAGAAGCCTTCGGGGGACTAAGGTGCTGACCTACTTCCGCTGCGTGCAGGGCCAGATCGAGCACCACCCGGAGTTCCGGCCCGAGCTCCTGACGGAGTTCCCGGAGGCGCTGCACTGGATCGACCTCGAGGATCCCACGATGAAGGAGGCTCAGATCCTCGAGGATCCATTCCACTTCCATCCGCTCGCCATCGAGGACTGCCTCTCGGAGGTTCACCACCCCAAGTCCGACGACTACGAGGACTACATCTTCATCATCGTTCACGGCATCCGCTTCGACGCGCCGACCGACCAGTTCATCACCCGCGAGCTCGACATCTTCCTCGGCAAGAACTATTTGATCACGCACCACCGCGGGCCGATGCGCTCGATCACGGCGGCCCGCGAGCAATGCGGCAAGAACCTGCAGGTCGCGATGCCCCGGGGCGTCGACTTCCTGATCCATCAGGTCATGGACCAGATGTTCGAACACTATTTTCCGAACCTCGACGCCATCGAGGACAAGATCCAGCTGGTGCAGGTCGAGGTCTTCGAGAAGCCGACCAGGGAGACACTCGAGCGCATCTTCATTCTGAAGCGCGACGTGATGCAGCTACGGCGCATCTGCACGCCCCAGCGCGAGATCGTGCACCGGCTTTCGCGCGGCGAGTTCCGCGTGATCAGCCCGAAGGGCGCCATCTATTTTCGCGACATCTACGACAACCTGTACCGGATCGTGGACGCCTCGTTCGCCTACCAGGACATGGTCCAGGGGACTCTCGACGCCTACCTCACAGCGGTCAGTAACCGCCTCAACGAGACCATGAAGCGGCTCACCGTGATCGGCGCCGTGTTCGCCGCCCTGACCGTGATCACCGGCGTCTACGGGATGAACTTCGACGCGATGCCGGAGCTTCACTGGAGGTACGGGTACCCGATGGTCTGGGGTGTCATGGTCCTCGTCACCGGGGGCCTGATCTGGTACTTCAGGAGGAAGGAATGGATCTGACGCCGGGGGCCGGCGCCTGCCATGGCTAGCATCGAATCGCTTCCGGACGATCTGGTCAACAAGATCGCGGCCGGCGAAGTGGTCGAGCGGCCGGCCTCGGTCGTGAAGGAGCTGGTCGAGAACGCGCTCGACGCTGGAGCAGGAAGCGTCCTGGTCGAGATCGAGAACGGCGGCAAGTCGCTGATCCGCGTCCGCGACGATGGCTCGGGCATGGACCGCGACGACGCCCAAAGGGCGATGCAGCGGCACGCGACCTCCAAGCTGCGCGCCTTTGCCGATCTGCAGCAGATCGAGACCCACGGTTTCCGAGGTGAAGCGCTGCCGTCGATCGCGAGCGTCTCTCACCTGGTGCTGCGCACGCGCGATACCGGCGCCGCGGGCACCGAGGTGGAACTGCGCCAGGGCCGCCCAGGCCATGTCAAGGACGCCGGCCACCCGCGCGGAACCACGGTCGAGGTGCGCGACCTGTTTGGCGCGGTCCCCGCGCGCCGCAAGTTCCTCCGCTCCGACGCGACCGAGGCGAGCCACGTCTCCGAGACCGTGACGCTGCTCGCCCTGGCGCGTCCCGAGACCGGCTTCGTCCTCAAGTCGGGAGGCCGGCTGGTGCTCGAGGCGCCGCCGACCGACTCGATGGCAGCGCGGCTTTATCAAGTCTTCGGAGGACAGAGCGCTCGGGATCTTGCCCCGGTCCAAGGCGGCGAGGAATGGGCGCGGGTTTTCGGTTTCGTGTCTCGGCCGGACCGGCCCACGCCGGCGCGAGCGTCGATCCGTCTGTGGGTGAATCGCCGGCCGGTACGTGATCGCGCCCTGTCGAAAGCGATCCTCGAGGCCTATCGCGCCATGGGTCTGCGCGATCCGCGTCCCGAGGCGTTCTTGTTCGTCGACGTGCCGTCGCACCTCGTCGACGTCAACGTGCATCCCGCCAAGAGCGAAGTGCGCTTCGCGGAGCCGCGCGTGGTGTTCGTCGCGGTGCAACGGGCTGTGCGCGAAGCGCTCTCGCTGGGCGCTCGCGAGGCGCCACTGGTCGGGAGCGACCGTGTCATGGAGGCGGCCGAGAGCTACGTCGCTCGGACGGCGTCTTCCCCCACGGCTGCCTCCTGGCCGCCGAAGGGCCTCGAGGGATCGCTCTCGACGTCGCCTGTGGCCGGGCCCACGCTGGGCAGCGAGCGTCTCTTCGACACGACCGCGCCCACGGTGCTTGGTCAGCACCGCAATACCTACATCGTCGCGACGGATGGCGACGAGTTGCTGCTCGTGGATCAGCACACGGCGCACGAGCGGGTTCGCTTCGAGGCTCTGCTGAGTCGACTCGCCGACAGCCAGCCAGAATCGCAACTGCTGCTGTCGCCCCTCGTCGTGGATCTCGAACCGCGGCTGCGGGCCGGTCTCGAGGCCTACGAAGCTGAGCTGCAGGCGCTGGGCTTCGACGTGGAGCCGTTTGGCGGTGGGGCCTTGAGACTGCGAGCGATTCCGCCTCTGCTGGCTGGCCGGGACGCGGGCCGCGCGCTCGCGGCAGTGTTGCGCGATCTCCTGGAGCGCGACGCGGCCGACTGGGTGGTGGCCCGCTCCGACGAGCGGCTGGCCGCGACTATCGCGTGCCACTCGGCGGTGCGTGGCGGGGAGCCGCTGCAACGGGAAACCATGGCCGCGATCGTTCGCGAGCTGGCCACAACCGCCCATCCGACGCTGTGCCCACACGGCCGGCCCACGATCGTGCGGATCCCGCGCGAGGACGTGAGCCGCTGGTTCGGGAGAAGCGGCTGGAAACGGCAATGAGGGGCGTCCTCTACTACCTGGGCCGTGTGCTGCAGGTCGCCGGGCTGCTCATCACGCTCGTCGCTGCCACCGCTTTCTTCGGGACGCCCAGCACGCTCACCATGCTGCGCATGATGCTGGTCGGCGTTGCGTTCTTCCTGCCCGGCTGGCTCCTGACGCGAGGCGACTCGCGGCGACGTTAGCTGCGACCAGGGATCAGATTGCCGTCTGACTTTCTCAGAAAGTCACGCCACACTCGTGCGTGTGCAGCAGTCTCCGCCCAGGCTTTCCAGTTTCGTTGCGCACCCCTTCCCGGTTTACCCTTTGCAAGAGATGAAGTGTTCGGCGGACGCCTTTGCAGATCGAAGGAGGCCCCAGGATGTCGATTCGCCCACCAGACGCGCTTCTGCGACTGATTGGTCTCATGTTCTTGGGTTTCTTCCTGATGTGGGCGCTGGACTGGGAGCTGCCGAGTGTGCCGCCGGCTGCCGACTCGTTTCGGAGCGCACTGCTACAGGCCGGCTACATCTTTCCGGTGATCGCTCTCGTCTATCTCCTCGTTGGTCTTGCATGCGTCACAGATCGGTTCGTTCCCCTCGCTGCAGTCGTCCTGTTCCCTGTGACCCTCAACATCGTGCTCTACCATCTGTTTCTCGTGCAGTCGAAGACGCCGCTGACGGCCTTCGTCGTCCTGCCAAATGCGTTCCTGGCCTACATCTCAAGAGCTGCCTACAAGCCGTTGTTCCGGCCCAGCCGATGACTCTGTTGGGGACGCCGCGCAGGACCAGCGGCCTTTGGGGAGCGACGGTGTTGGGCGGGCATCAGCGACCTGGGATGAGACCGATCGGCTACCAGGCGAATTCGTCCAACGCCGAAGAGGTGCGTAGGCTGTGTCCCTACTGCGGATGAGGGGCTGTGGAAAAATGTGTTGCAGCGGACGAGGCATGGCTGGGACGGGGCCCAGCCGCTGAGCGCAGTGTTCGGCGGACGTCGGCCAGCGAAGCGGCGCATGAGAAAGTGAGTGGATCATGTCGAGACGCTGGTGGATTCCTCTGGTCATGTTGGTGTCCCTTGCCGGAGCAGGCACCTGGGCGGCTGAGACAACCGAGGATCTTGCGCAGAAAGCTGCCGAGGCCTGGCTGAAGCTGGTGGATGAGGGGAAGTACCAGGATTCGTGGCGGGAGGCCGCGAAGCTGTTCAAGGGGGCCGTAACCAGCGAACACTGGCAACAGGCTGCAAGTGGGGCGCGAAAGCCGCTTGGCAAGCTCGTCTCCCGCAAGGTCAAGTCCCGGCAGTACATCGAAAAGATTCCCGGCGGCCCGGACGGCAAGTACGTCGTCATCCAGTACGAGACGGTCTTCGAGAGCAAATCCGCGGCGATCGAGACCGTTACCCCGATGCTCGATCCCGATGGCGCGTGGCGCGTCTCGGGTTATTTCATCCGCTGAATGGCCTCCCGGAGGCGGTGAGCGACGGCCTGACACGCGGGCTGAAGCCTTCGGCGCGTTCGGCTGCCGGCGTAGTCGTCGGGACTCAGATCGGCTGTCCTATACTCGATGCGCGAAGTTCTGCCTCATCGGGGCCAGCCCCGGAGCAGCAGTTCGCGAGGGTCCCGTCAACGACCACAGCTGGAACCGACCGAATGCCCAGACTCTTCGCGCGCTTGGCGACGGCCGGATCCTTCATGTCGAGAATAGACACCTCGCACGATGGGCACGCGATCCGATTGATCAACTGAACCGCGTCCTCGCATGCCGGGCATCCGGCGCTGAAGACTTCGATCTTTCTCTTGGTCAGACCCCGGCGCTCGTAGCAATGGATTGTCTGCAGGTTCACGCCCGCCTGGCTGGCGACTTCACCGACCTTGAGACCTTCCATCGTTCATCTCCGGCTTACAACATACAGACCATACCTAGGTATAGGGTCAAGTGGTTGTCCTGAATTGTCTTGCGGCCCATCCAGGAAGGACAGAGACTCGGGGCAAAGGGAGCCCCGGTGATCGCTTGAGCCAGCGTCCCGCAAGAGGAGGGCCGTCATGGAGACGAGGAGAATCGGTCGCCTCCTAGGGTGGCTCGTGACCCTCGTGAGTGGCCCAGCCCTCCTGGTGGTCCTGTTCCAGATCGCGCGGGATGTGTCGGGGCCGCTTCGCTACACCTTCACGCCCCCCTGGACGCCGCACGAGCTCACCGTACTCGTCTTGTTGGTCGTGACCGGAGGCGGGACGCTGCTCGGACTCGCGATCGCCAGGATCTCCGCCCTCAGGAAGATGGTCGTCGGCGCAGCGCTGGTTCTCGTTGGCCTGCCCGTGGGTCTGGTGCTGATTGCCCGGGTATCTCTCTACTTCCTGAATCGAACCAACGGGACAATCGTCTCCTCGGGCCAGACCCGGGAGTACCTGCTCTATGTCCCCAAGAGCTACGACCGAGCCAGCCCAACGCCCCTGGTGATCAGCTTGCACGCCTTGGCACTGTGGCCGGCCTCTCAAATGGAAATGAGCCATTGGAACAGGGTTGCCGACGAGCACGGGTTCATCGTGGTTTACCCCTCGGGAACCCTTCAGGCTGTGTTGTTCAGGGCTTGGCGTCTGAAGCCGGAAGCGGATCTGATAGCAGATGTCCGATTCATCTCGGAGCTGATCGACACACTGGAGGCGGCCCACAACATCGACCCGGCCAGGATCTATGTGAATGGGTTCTCGAATGGCGGCGCCATGACCTTTGCGCTGTCCTGCACGCTATCCGAGCGGATCGCCGCGGTTGGAATTGTGGCGGCTGCGAACGACTGGCTGCCGTGGACCTGGTGTACGGACCCCCGACCCGTGCCGGTGATCACGTTTCATGGAACAGCCGATCCAGGCGCTCTGTACAACGGCGGTCGGTCGCCGTGGTCTCCCAGAGCCTTTCCGAGCGTCACAAGATGGGCGGCGAATTGGGCTCGAAGAAACCGCTGCGGACCCAAGCCCATCGAATCGGCGGCGGCGGCGGATGTCACTCGCCTCGAATACACGGGCTGTGCTGACGCCGCCGCCGTAGTGCTCTACACCGTCCGAGGAGGAGGACATTCCTGGCCCGGCGGCAAACCCCTGCTGGAATGGTTCGCCGGGCCCACCAGTCGCAACATCGACGCAACCAGGCAGATGTGGGCGTTCTTCCGCGAGCATCGACTCTCGAGGAAGTAGCGAGACCGTGCGACCGACGTCGGACATGTAGCGAAGGCAGTTCGGGCGCCATGCGCTACTCGCAGTAGCGGGGGACCGCCGCACGAAACGCCGCCAGCAGGCGAAGCGTCACCGGTCCGGGCGCGCTGGTGCCCACGGGCCGCGCGTCGATGGCGCGAATCGGGGCGAGCTCCTTGAGCGTGCTCGTAAAGAAGGCCTCGTCGGCGCTCCACAGGTCGTCCGGCCAGAGGGTGCGTTCCCGGATTTGCACGCCGACGGTGGGTGCGATTTCGAGCAGTACCTCGCGCGTAATCCCCGACAGGATTCCCGCCGACAGGGGCGGGGTGAGGGCTCCGCCGTGGCGCACCAGGAACAGGTTCGAGCCGGCGCCCTCGGCCACTTCGCCGTGGCGGTTCAGCATGATCGCCTCGAGCGCGCCCTGCGACTGGGCTTCTTGCACGGCGAGGATATTGTTCAGGAGGTTGCACGACTTGATCGCGGGATCGAGCGCGTCGGGGGCATTGCGTCGCACGCTCACCAGCGCCGCCGCGACGCCCTCGACATAGTCGCGTTCCGCCAGCGCCACGTAGGGCTTGACGGCCATCACGACCGTGGGGCCATGGACGCGGTCGAAGTGATAGGAGATATCGCCGACGCCGCGCGTCACGATCATGCGAATGTAGGACTCGCCGTTGCCGGCGGCGGCGAGCAGCGCATCCAGCCGCGCGCCCATGACCTCGTCGGAGACGGGCAGCGCGAAGCCGATGCGCTCGGCCGAGCTGCGCAGCCGGCGCAGGTGGCGCCCCAGGGCGAAGGGCCGTCCGGCGTAGGTCCTTAGCGTCTCGTAGACGCTGTCGCCGAAGGTGAAGCCGTTGTCGAGGACGCTGACGCGGGCCTCGTCGGCTGGTGTGATGTGGCCGTTGACCGACGCAAAAAAGCCCATGCTGCGGGCAATTGTAACCGTTCAGGTCGGGCCAGCCTCGAATGGTATAGTCCTCGAATGGCCACGGCTGCGCACAGCGCCTGCCCGCTCGACTGCCCGGATCGCTGCAGCTTGTCGGTGCAGGTCGAGGATGGCCGGCTCGTTTCCATCGACGGCAGCCACGTCAACCCCGTGACCGCTGGCTTCATCTGCGCGAAGGTCCGCGACTACGGCCGTCGCGTTTCCGGTCCCGAGCGGCTGCTCTATCCGATGCGCCGGGTCGGAGCCAAGGGTGAGGGGCACTTCGAGCGCACGTCGTGGGACGAGGCCCTCGGTACGATCGCGTCGCGCTTCGAGCAGATCCGGACGGCGCACGGAGCCGAAGCCATCCTGCCGTTCGCCTACGGCGGATCCAACGGCCTGGTCACGCAAGGGGTCGTGGACGAACGCTTTTTCCGGCGCCTTGGCGCGTCCCAGCTGGCACGCACCGTGTGCGCCATCCAGACGGGCCTGGTGGCCGAAGCGGTCTACGGCAGGATGCCGAGCGTCGATTTTCCAGACTTCGCGAAGGCGCGCTTCATCCTGATCTGGGGCGCGAACCCCAAGCACAGCAACATCCATCTGATGCCGTATCTGAAGCGGGCGCGGGAGGCCGGCGCCCGTGTCGCGCTGGTCGACCCCCGGCGCACGCTGGGCGAGGCCTGGGTGGACTGGCACCTGGCGGTGCGGCCAGGCATGGACGGCGCCATCGCCCTGGCCATGATCGGTCACCTGGAGCGACTCGGGAAGGTCGCCCACAGCTTTCTGGCGGCGCACGCGGCGGGTCACGAAAAGCGGCTCGAGCGGGCTCGCGGCATGAGCCTCGAGCGCGCGGCGCAGCTTTCGGGGGTCGAGGCGACGCTGATCGCGACGGTCGCCGAGGCGTACGCCGCAGCAGAGCCGGCACTCGTGCGCTGTGGCTGGGGCGTCGAGCGCAATCGCAACGGCGAAGCGGCGGTGGCGGCGATCCTGGCGCTGCCGGCGGTGGCCGGGAAGTTCGGTGTGCCGGGGGGTGGCTTCGCTTTGTCCGCCTCGGAAGCCTACGCTGTCGACAACGACAGGCTGACGGGACCCGCGCCCGCCACGCGCACCATCAACATGAGCCGGCTCGGCCGGGCACTACTCGAAGACGAACCGAAGATCCGGGCGCTCTTCGTGTACGACGCGAATCCGGCGGTGACACTGCCCGACCAGAATCGCGTCCTTGCGGGCCTCGCGCGCGAGGACCTGTTCACCGTCGTCTTCGATCAGGTGCTGACCGACACGGCGCTCTTCGCCGACGTTGTGCTGCCCGCCACGACGTTCCTGGAGCACGCGGAGGTCTCGACCTCGTACGGCACCTACGCCTTGATGATGGGCGAGCCGCTGTTGCCGGCAGCCGGCGAAGCGCGACCGAACCAGGCCGTGTTCCGGGAGTTGGCGCGGCGCCTGGAGGTGCCGCTAGATCTTCTCGAGGGCGACGGCCTGCTGGCCGAGATCCTCGACAGTGTCGAGGGTCCGCTCGAGGACGGCCCTGCCAGGCCTGGCCGCGGAGCGGAGCGGCTCGCGCGCCTGCGCCGCGACAAGATCCTGCGCTTCGAGTTCCCGGCCGAGCGGCCCGTGCAGTTCCGTACGGTGTTCCCGGGGACACCCGATCGCCGGATCCAGCTCTGGCCCGAGGCTCTGGGCCCCGACCCGTATCGACTGATCCCCGCCGAGGACGACGCGGCCCATCCACTGGTGCTGATCTCGCCGTCGTCCGAAAAGTCCGTGTGCTCGACGCTTGGCGAATATGGGTTCGGTCGCGTGTTCGTCGAGCTGCACCCCGCGGACGCTGCCACTCGGCACCTGGAGGATGGCGCCGAGGTTGTCGTCCACAACGGCCTTGGCGAGGTGCGCGTGCCGCTGCGCGTGAGCAGGACCCTGCGTCCCGGTGTCGCCTATCTGCCCAAGGGGCTGTGGAACCGTCACACCCGTAACGGGCGGGTGGGCACGGCGCTCGTGCCCGACTTCGTGTCGCCGATCTCCGGTGGCGCCTGCTACAACGACTGCCGAGTCGAGGTGAGCGCGGCGCGATGACCGTTCTTCAGGCCCTGACGCTGGGCCTCGTGCAGGGGTTTGGCGAATTTCTTCCGATCAGCAGTTCCGGGCACCTGATCGTCGTGCCGTGGCTTTTGGGTTGGCCACCACAGGGGCTGTCGTTCGATGTGGGCCTTCACCTCGGGACGCTCGTGGCGGTCGTCGGCGCGTTTGCCCGCGATTGGGTCCGCCTGCTCAGGGCGACCTTCGAGGGGCTGCGCCGCGGTCAGCCGCTGGCTACGCCAGACTCGCGTCTCGTCTGGCTGATCGTGCTCGCGTCGGTGCCCGGCGGCGTCGCGGGAGTTTTGCTCGAGCACCGTGCGGAAACAGCCTTTCGCTCGCCGGCACTGGTGGCGGTGGCGATGGCCGTGCTGGGTGGCGTCTTGTTCCTCGCCGATCGTTTCGCGAGCGGGCGCGCCGAAATAGGCGCGCTCTCGGTTCGGGACGCGGCGCTCATCGGGCTCGCCCAGGCGGCGGCGCTCGTGCCGGGCGTCTCCCGCTCCGGGGCCACGATCAGCATGGCACTCATGCTTGGCTATCGGCGCGAGGAGGCCGCGCGCTTCAGTTTCCTGCTCGCGACGCCCATCACCCTGGGAGCTGCCGCGCTGAAGGTGCCGGAGTTGCTGCGTAGCGGCGCCGGCTCGTTGGCACTGATTGGAATGGCCGCTGCGGCCGTTGCCGGTTTTCTGAGCATCCGCTGGCTTCTCGCTTACGTGCGGACCCGCGATTACCGGCCCTTCGTCTGGTACCGGCTGGCTTTTGCCGTCGTAGTGCTCGGCGTCGTCGTCGTGCGAGCCGGGCAGTGAAGCCGGTCCTCACTGCCGCCCAGATGCGCGAGGCGGACCGCGCGGCCAGCGCGGAGCTGGGGCTGCCCGGGATGCTGCTCATGGAAAACGCTGGGGCCGCGGTGGCGCGTGTGATCGAAGAGCGTTTTCCGAAGGCCGCGCGGGTGGCCGTCGTGTGTGGCAAGGGAAACAATGGCGGCGACGGTTTCGTCGTCGCGCGACGGCTTCTGGAGCGCCGGCCCGCCGTCTTCCTGATCGGCTCGCGGGCCGAAGTGGTGAGTGATGCCGCGCTGCATCTCGCAGCTCTCGAACGCTGCGGCTGCTCGATCGTCGAGGTGGCGGACGCCGCGGCCTGGCGGCGCGTCCGAAATGCCGTGATCGGCGCCGATCTGGTAGTCGACGCGCTCTTCGGGACCGGCCTGCGCGAGACACCCCGTGGCCTGCCCAGGCAGGTCATCGCAGCCCTGGGGCGGAGACAGCGAAAGCCAGTGATCGCGCTGGACGTCCCCTCGGGCATTCTCTCCGACAGCGTGAGCACCCCGGTGTGCGCCGTGCGCGCTTCGATCACCGTGACGTTCGGCGCGCTCAAACCCGCCCTCGTCTTCGAACCGGCGGCGGCCTACGCTGGGCAGGTTCTCGTCGCCGATATCGGCATTCCAGCGGTTTTGATGCAGGCGACGAAACTGTTCGTCAGCGAGGCCCGCGATGCGGCGGCGGCCTGGGGCGCGCGCTCCCGCGGCAGCCACAAGGGGACACAGGGACACGTCCTCGTCGTGGCCGGCTCGGCTGGAAAGAGTGGCGCCGCGGTGCTGGCCGGGAGCGGGGCGTTGCGCGCGGGGGCGGGCCTGGCGACGGTGGCGACAGCTGCCTCGGCGCTACCGCGGGTGGCTGCCCGACGCCCCGAGCTGATGGCGGAAGCGTTGCCTGTTTCGAAAGCGGGTGGGCTCTCTAGCCGTGGCGTCGCCCGCGCCCTCGAGCTGGCGCGCGTTCGCGACGCCGTCATCCTCGGTCCGGGTCTCGGTCAGGATGCGGCGACGCGGGCGTTCATAGAAGCCTTCGCTGCCGAGTGTCCGGTGCCCCTCGTGATCGACGCCGATGGACTGAACGCCCTGGCATCACGACGCGACGCCGCGACGCGGCTCCTGAAGACCCGGCGCGCGAGCACCGTGCTGACGCCACACCCTGGGGAGATGGGGCGGCTCGCCCGGAGAAGCACGAAGCAGGTCCAGTCAGCACGCCTCGAAACCGCGCTGGGCCTGGCCTCGGCCAGCGGCGCCGTCGTCGTCCTCAAGGGCTACCAGAGCATCGTGGCCGAGCCGTCCGGCCGCGCCGCCATGAACCCCACGGGCAACCCGGGACTTGCGACCGCAGGCTCGGGCGACGTGCTCGCCGGCGTCGTCGGGGCGCTGCTGGCGCGCGGCTGTGGGGCCTGGACGGCGGCCACGGCCGCCGTCTACGTGCACGGCCTGGGCGGAGACCAGCTCGCCGTTGGTCGCGGCGTCGAGGGGATCCTGGCGGGCGAGATCGCCGAGGCGCTGCCCGGCGCGATTCGAGCCGTGCAGCAGGCTAGCTCGGAGCGCTCGTGAACGCACTGACCCGAAGCGAGGAGGAGACGTCGGGACTCGCCGAGCGGCTGGCCTCGGATTTCGTCGGAGGGGAAGTCGTGCTGCTTTCCGGCGAGCTGGGGGCCGGAAAGACGGCTTTCGTGCGGGGCCTCGCGAAGGGCCTCGGCGCCGACGCCGCAGAGGTAGCGAGTCCGACGTTCGTCTTGCTCACTTCGTATCGGGGGCGGCTCACCCTCCACCACGCGGACCTCTACCGGCTCAGCGGCGATGGCGACGACGCTGAGCTGGGCCTCGAGGAGCTGCCCGGAGCGGGGGGCGTGCTGGCGGTCGAGTGGGCCGAGAGGCTGTCGCTCGCGCCCTGGACGCGCCCGGTCCGCGTGAGCCTCGAGCATGCGGGTGAAGACACGCGACGCATCGTGATCGAAAGAGCTCGCTCGTGAGGCCCCTTCTTGCCAGCCTGGCCGTCGCGCTGCTGGTCGCCTGTCGGCAGCCCGCTGCGTCCCCGACGCAGCGCCCCGCTCCGGCTTCCGGGACGGGGCTTTCGGTGCTGCTCATCACGATCGACACGCTGCGGCCGGATCATATGAGCCTGTACGGCTACGAGCGGCTCACGACACCGCGGATCGACGCGTTCGCCAAGGGCGCGACGGTCTTCGAGCAGGCCTTTACGTTCTGGCCGAAGACTCGCGGCAGCTTCGTGATGATGCTGACTGGACGCCGCCCTTCGCAGAATGGATACAGCAAGACGCATCCCATGCTGCTGGATTTCAACCCCACCGTCGCTTCGCTCCTCAAGGCTGCGGGCTATCGGACCGCGGCGAGTGTCGACAACCCAAACGTCGCGAAGGGGCTGGGCTATGCGAAGGGCTTCGACTCCTATCGCGAGACCTGGGAGGAGCCAGCCCTCGCGAGCGAGGTGCTGCGCGCAGGGGCCATCACGCAGGACGGCGTTCGTTTCCTGGGCGCGACCGACGACGCGAGGCCCTTCTTTCTTTGGCTGCACTACGTGAACCCGCATGCACCGTATGCGCCCCCGCCCCCCTTCGACAGCGCTTTCGCCAGCGGAACCGAGAGTGGCCCGCCGCTCCCGCTGGTGGAGTCCTTCCACGGCGGCATCCCGAAGCGGTGGGCCGTGGCGGGCAAGGACCGTCAGGCCTGGTACGTGGCGCAGTACGACGGCGAAATCGCCATGGTCGATGCAGAAGTGGGCAAGGTGCTGGAGGCCCTGCAGGCCTCTGCGGCCCGTGAGCGTACGCTCGTGATCCTGACCTCGGACCACGGCGAGAGCCTGGGCGAGCA
>JAQBHI010000193.1:0-3000 GCA_032127875.1 Acidobacteriota bacterium | reverse complement strand
TAGCTATGAACCTCGTGGCCGAGGGCGCGCAGGAACACGTCCTCGAGGCTCTCGGCCGCGGGCCGCAGGTGGCGGATCTGGATGCCGCACCCGCGGGCGGCTTGGAACAGCAGCTCGGGCCCGGCGCCTGGGCCGAGGAACACGCGGTAGCCGTCCTCGGCCTCGCGGCATTCGCAGCCGGCATCCGTGAGATCGGTGAAGAAGGCGGCGGCGTCACCCTTTACGCGCACGTCGAATGCCGAGCGGCGCGCGCCCGTGAGCGTCGCGACCTCGCCCGCTGCGGCCACGCGGCCCTGGTTGAGGACCAAAACGCTCGAGCACACGCGCTCGACGTCGCGCAGCAGGTGGGAGCAGAGCACGAGGCTGATACCGCGGCGTGTCGCCACGTCGCCGACGAGCGCCAGCATCTCCTCGCGACCGGCCGGGTCGAGGCCGTTCGTGGGCTCGTCGAGGAGCAGCAGGTCGGGGTCGTGGACCAGGGCCTGCGCCAGCTTCACGCGCTGCTTCATGCCGGTCGAATAGGTGTCGACGCCGCGGTAGCGGGCCTCGCCGAGGCCGACGTAGTAGAGCACCTCGTGGGCGCGACTGATCGCCTCGTCGCGCGGCATTCCGCTCAACTCGCCCGCGAAGGCCACGAAGGCCGAGGCTGTCATGCCGGAAATGTGGCAGTCGACCTCGGGCATATAGCCGATCCGCCGCCGCACCTCGAGCGGGCGCGTGTCGGGATCGAGACCAAAGGCCGTGACCGAACCCGCGTCGGGGCGGAGGAAGCCTAGCAGCGTCTTGAGTAGTGTGGTCTTGCCCGCGCCGTTCGGGCCCAGCAGGCCGGTGGCGCCTGGAAGAAAGGCTCCCGAGACACCGCACAGGGCCTGGAGCGGACCATAGGAAACCGCCAGATCGCGGAACTCGACCAGCGGCTGCCCCACGCTAGAGGGTAACGTGCCGGAGGCGTGAGGAGTTCCGCTCAAGCGTCCGCCGGAAGGGCCGCCTCAGGAACGCGCGGCGAGGCGCAGGCTGAGCATGGCCTCGCGCACGACTCGCGGGAGGTGACCGATCGGCCCGCGTGGCCGGCGCGCGTCGAGAGGAATGTAGTAACGCCCGCGCGTCATGATCAGGTTCGACCAGGGCGGCAGGCGAGAGAGATCCTCGGGCCGGATCGCAACGCGCACGTACGCCATGCCCGGCGCGTAGTCGACACAGGCCCGCTCCCCGAGCGCCTGGAGCAGCGCCGCCAGAATCACCGCCGGGCCTTCCTGTTCGCCGGCGAGCGCCACGAGCACGTCGACGCCATCGCGGCACTCCCCCTCGGCGGGCGGCGGCGGAACCGTGACGAGGTGATTGACGAACGTGAAGACGGCGGCGACGCGCGCCATGCGGTCGCGGGCCCGGTAACCGACCACCAGAGCCCGGGCAAACTCCACCACGTCGGGATGCCGCGCCAGGGAGATGGAAATGGCGTGAAGCGCCTGCCGCGGCGCCTCGGAGCAAAAGCTCGCCTTCAGGCCGATTCCCCGGCGAAGCCTTCGAGCCCCGAGACGGGGATTGCGGCCTCCCCATCCTTACAGGCACTGAGCATGGCCGAGCACCCTCAACAACTGCTCATCGGCCAGATCCGCCAGGAGATCGACGGCCTGCTGCCGCAACTCTTCCGTTCGCGGGCATTCCAAGATGCGGGCAGAATCCACTATGTCTTGGGCTGTGTCAAGAAAAAAACGCTAGCCGCTGCGCTTTTGGACTGGGCGCGGTCAGTAGCCCCAGGACCGCTCCGGGGCCTCGCTGCGCAGGTAGGCGGCGATCCACGCGATCACCCGTTCACAAGCCGCCAGCCGCTCGGCAGTGGAACCGCCGCTCAGAGCCTGCAGAAGTTCGCGCGGCGCTGCGAGCCGGCGGAGCGCCCGGTCGGCATCGCCGTCGAAACGCATCCCGGCCTGTTCGAGCGCGGCTCGCCCGGCCGCCTCGACCGCGGTGTGGCAGGCGGTGTCCACGAGCGGCTCGGGTCGGCCCTCGCGAACCAGCAGCCTCGCGATGCCCAGGGCGTTGCGGCTGTGCTCCCAGAGCCGGTCGCGCTCAGAGCCGTGCAGGGGTTCGAAACCGTACCGCTCGGCCGCCGTGGCTGTCGGGGGGGCGCTCACCTCGGTCTAGCTGCAGCCGCTCGTGCTGCCGCAGTTGGCGCAGCGATAGCAGCTCCCGTTGCGGATCATGATGCTGCCGCAGACGTGGCAGGAAGGCGCGTCGAGCTGGTTCTGGAAGGCTGCGCCCAGGGCTGCGTGCGTCGAGGCCGCCGGGGCCTCGCGCCTGCCCGCAGCCATCTGCACGCCCATTGCCTGCGCCGCCTCGGGCGACAGGAACTTCGAGGCGAGCCACCGGAAGATGTAGTCCGTGATGCTCTTCGCGAACGGAATCTCCGGGTTCTTGGTGAAGCCCGAGGGCTCGAAGCGCACGTGCGAGAACTTCTCGACCAGCGCCTCGAGCGGAACACCATACTGGAGCGCGATCGAGATCGAGGTCGCGAAGGCGTCCATCAGGCCCGAGATCGTCGAGCCTTCCTTCGCCATCACCAGGAAGATCTCGCCGGGCTTGCCGTCTTCGTACATGCCGACCGTGATGTAGCCCTCGTGACCGGCGATCGAGAACTTGTGGGTGATCGAGCGCCGCTCGTCGGGAAGCTTGCGCCGCGCGGGCCGGCCTTCAGGAGACGTGAGCGCCTCGGTATTCTGCTCTTCCTTGCTCGTCGAGAGCGGCTGGGAACGCTTGCAGCCGTCGCGGTAGACCGCCACGGCCTTCAGACCCATGCGCCAGGACTCGATGTAGGCGTTCGCGATCTCCGCCGGCGTCGCGTCGGTGGGCATGTTGACCGTCTTCGAGATGGCACCCGACAAGAAGGGCTGCACCGCCGCCATCATCTTGATGTGACCCATGTACTGGATGGAGCGCTTGCCACTGGCGGGTGGAAAGGCGCAGTCGAACACCGGCAGGTGCTCGTCCTTCAGGTGCGGGGCG
>JAQBHI010000192.1:0-9887 GCA_032127875.1 Acidobacteriota bacterium | reverse complement strand
GGTGTGCTGCAGCCGTGCCGCGACCGGACCCATGGCCCCGGTCCCGATGCGTCGGAAGTCGATCTCGCGCAAGGCCACGACCTCGGCCGCGGTGCCGCACACGAACACCTCGTCCGCCGCGTACAGCTGGTCACGCGAGAGTGCCGCCTCGCGCACCTCGTAGCCCAGGTCCTTCGCGATCGTGAGCAGGGCGTCGCGCGTGATGCCTTCGAGGATGGTCGCGGCGCCCGGCGTGACGATCGTCCCGCCCTTCACGAGGAACAGGTTCTCACCCGTGCACTCGGCCACGAAGCCCTGCGGGTCGAGCAGGATCGCCTCGTCGAAGCCGAGCCGCATCGACTCGGTCTTCGCGAGGATGCTGTTCGCGTAGTTTCCGGAGATCTTGGCCTTGGTCATCATCACGTTGGGGTGGTGCCGCGTGAAGGAAGCGACGTTGGCGCGGACGCCCTTCTCGCGCGCCTCGCTACCCAGATAGGCAGCCCACTCCCAGGCCGCGATGCCCAGGCCGAGCTTCACGTCCACTGTGGTCAGGTTCCAGCCGCCGTCCGCGATGAAGACCACAGGTCGCAGGTAGCAGTCGCCGAAGTCGTTGGCCGCGACGACCTCGTCGCAGGCAGCCATCAGCGTTTCGACCGAGTAGCCGATCTCCGGCAGGCCGAAGATGCGGGCCGAGTCGAAGAGCCGGAGGATATGCTCGCGCAGCCGGAAGATCGCCGTGCCCGCGTCGCCGCGGTAGGCGCGGATGCCCTCGAAGACCGCGCCACCGTAGTGCAAGGCCGTCGTCATGAACGGCAGCTGCGCCTGCTCGTAGGGCACGAGCGAACCGTTCCACCAAATGTACTTCGAGCTTCGGCTCACTGCTCCTAGACCCCCCACTCGTACGACAGCAAGCTGCCCTCGGCGGCGGAGCCGGTGTCGCGCAGCCACGCCAGGTGGCGATGCACGAGGGCCGTCACTTCCACCGTCGTGGCGCTGCCGCCGATGTCGGGCGTGCGCGCCTCGCGCAAGGCGCTCGCCACCGCCTCTTCGACCAGGCGCGCCAGGTCGGCGCGGCCGAGCGCGTGCTCCAGCAGCATCGCGACCGAGAGGATCGCGCCCGTCGGGTTGGCAATGCCGCGCCCCGCAAGCGCCGGGGCCGAGCCGTGGACAGGCTCGAAGAGCGGCGTGCCGTCGCCGAGCGACGCGGACGGCAGCAGTCCGAGCGAGCCGACGACCGCCGCCGCCTCGTCGGAAAGGATGTCGCCGAACAAGTTCTCGGCCAGGATCACGTCGAAACGCTGGGGAGATTGCAGCATCTCGAAGCTCATTGCGTCGACGTGACGATGCTCGAGGGTGACGTCGGGATAGGAGCGCCCGACCTCGTTCACGGTGGCGCGCCACAACTGCGAGGCCTCGAGCACGTTGGCCTTGTCGACCGACGTCACGCGACGCCGGCGCTGGCGAGCCTCGCGAAAGGCGATCTGGGCAACCCGCGCCGTGCCGGCCCGGGTCTGCCGCCAGGTGTTGAAGGCCGATTCGCCATCGTTGCCGCGAGGCTCGCCGAAGTACACACCGCCGGCCAGGTCCCGGACCACGAGCAGATTGGCCTGGCGCACGAGACCGTCGCGAAGCGGCGTCGGCAGGCCCATGAAGCGCGCCGGCCGCAGGTTCGCGTACAGGCCGAGGCCCTGGCGCAGCCCGAGCAGGCCCGCTTCCGCGCGCACCGGGCCAGCATCCCAGCGCGGTCCGCCCACGGCTCCGAGCAGCACGGCCTGGCTCTCGCGACACAGCGCGAGCGTCACCGGCGGAAGCGGATCGCCGGTCGCGTCGATTGCCGCGCCACCGATCAGCGCCTCCTGCACCCGGACCGGGGTACACGCCCCCAGCACGCTGAGGGCGGCCTCGATGACCTCGGGGCCGATGCCGTCGCCGCGCAGAACCGCAACCGTGGGGACCATGGGACTAACCTCCAATGCTTGCTTCGTACGCCGAGATCGCCGCGTCCTGAGACAAAAGGAACTGAAGCTCGTCGACTCCCTCCATGAGGCAGTAGCGAGCGAAGGCTTCGATCGCGAACGGGGCCAGCGCTCCATCCGGGAGCGTCACCAGCTGCTGCTCGAGATCGACGATGACAGTGGCGCTCGGCTTCGCGACGAGCTGGGCGTGACTCGCGGCGTCGAGCACGATGGGCACGACGCCGTTCTTCAGCGCATTGCGCCGAAAAATGTCGGCTACTTCGGTCGAGATCACCGCGCGAAAGCCGTAGTCGCGCAGCGCCCAGACCGCGTGCTCCCGCGAGCTGCCACAGCCGAAGTTGCGGCCGGCGTCGAGAATCTGCGCGCCCTGGCTGGCGGGGTGGTTCAAAGCGAAGTCCGCTCGGGTGTCTCCGGAGGCGTCGTAGCGCCAGTCGGCGAACAGCTGCTGCCCGAGACCAAGGCGAGTCGTAGTCGTGAGGAAGCGCGCCGGGATGATCTGGTCGGTGTCGATGTTCTCGGTCGGCAGGACCACGGTCCTCGACTCGAGGCGGCGGAAGGGCTCGCTCACGAGACGTACTCGCGGGCGTCGGCGATGCGGCCCGCGACGGCCGAAGCGGCCGCGGTGAGCGGGCTCGCGAGGAAGGTGCGCCCGCCTTTGCCCTGGCGGCCCTCGAAATTGCGATTGCTGGTGCTGACCGAGTATTGGCCGGGTTGCAGCTTGTCGCCGTTCATCGCCAGGCACATCGAGCAGCCGGCCTCGCGCCAGTCGGCTCCCGCCTCGCGGAAGACGTAGTCGAGACCCTCGGCTTCGGCCTGCCTCTTCACCTGCTGCGAGCCGGGCACCACCAGCGCCCTCACGCTCTTCGCGACGTGGCGGCCCTTGAAGACGCTGGCAGCCAGGCGCAGGTCCGAGAGCCGCGAGTTGCTGCAACTGCCGATGAAGACCACGTCGATCGGGTGGCCCAGCAGCGTTTCGCCGGGCCTCAGGTCCATGTAACGCAGCGCCTTTTCGAGCGAGGCGTTGCCGTTCGGCTCGGGGACCCGGCCGCGCACCGGGACGCCCATGCCGGGGCTGGTTCCGTAGGTGATCATCGGTTCGACTTGCGCGGCGTCGAAGCGGAGCTCGCGGTCGAAGCGCGCGCCGTCGTCGCTGCGCAGTACGCGCCAGCGAACCACGGCCGCTTCCCACGCGGCGCCCGTCGGGGCAAACGGCCGCCCCTCCAGGTAGGCGAAGGTCGTCTCGTCGGGCGCCACCATGCCGGTGCGTGCGCCGGCCTCGACGGCCATGTTGCAAAGCGTCATGCGCTCTTCCATCGAGAGCGCCGCGACGGCGCGGCCGCGGAACTCGAGCGCGTGTCCCGTAGCGCCACCCGCTCCCATCTGTGCGATCAGGCCGAGGATCAAGTCCTTGGCGGTGACGCCTTTCGGGAGCCGGCCCTCGAAAGTCACGGCGAAACTCTTCGGTTTTTCGAGCAGCAGGCTCTGGCAAGCCAGGACGTGACCCACTTCGCTCGTGCCGATCCCGAAGGCGAGCGCGCCGAAAGCCCCGTGCGTGCAGGTATGGCTGTCGCCGCAGACGATGCTGCGGCCCGGGTGTGTAAGTCCCAGCTCCGGGCCGATCACGTGGACGATGCCCTGCCGCTCGCTGTCGAGACCGTAGAGCGTCACGCCGAAGTCCCGACAGTTGGCTTCGAGGGCGCTGATCTGCGCGGCGGCCTGCGGGTCGTCGATCACGATGCGCCCCCCGATGCGCTGGAATTCGGTCGGCGTCGCGTGGTCCATGGTGGCAAAGGTCAGCTCCGGCCGGCGCACGCGCAGGCCGCGTTCGCGCAGCGCTCTGAAGGCCTGCGGCGAGGTGACCTCGTGGATCAGGTGCAGATCGATGTAGACGATCGCCGGCGCGTCCGGCATCGCTGCACGCACCAGGTGCGCCCCCCACAGCTTGTCGAGAAGGGTGCGCGGTTCGTTCAAGCAGCCACCACCTGGGCGCGACGGGCGGCGCCGATCGCCGAGAGATAGGCCTTGAGCGAGGCCTCGATCGAGTCGGTGCTGGCCGCCTGGCCGACCGTCTCCTGGTCGCCGTGGCGCACGCGCACCGTCACCTCGGCGACGGCGTCCTTGCCGCTCGCCACGGAGCGCGTGTGCAGGTCGAGCAGCACGAGGCTGATACCGAGGGCCGCGTCCACGGCCTTGAGCGCGGCGTCGAGCGGGCCGTTGCCGATCGCCGAGGCGGTCAGCCGCTCACCGTCGACTTCGACCTCGACCGTGGCGGTCGGCATCACGCCGTTGCCCGAGAGCGTCTGGTAGCGGACCAGGTGCGCCCGGCGCTCCACGGCGTGGTCGACGAAGGCCAGCAGATCGTCGTCGTAGACGAACTTCTGGCGATCCGCGAGTTCCTTGACACGCGTCGTAACTTCCTCGAGCTTCTCGGGTGCAACCTTCACGCCCAGGGCGTGGAGGCGCGACTGGACCGCATGCTTGCCCGAGTGCTTGCCGAGCACCAGCAGCGTTTCGTGCACGCCCACGCTGGCCGGCGTCATGATCTCGTAGGTCAATGGGTTCGCCAGGATCCCGTGTTGATGGATGCCCGCCTCGTGGGCAAAGGCGTTGCGGCCCACGATGGCCTTGTTGGGCTGCGGCCAGACGCCCGTGACGCCCGAGAGTGCTGCGCTCGTCGGCGCGAGCAGCTCGGTCCGCACACCCGTGTCGGCCCCCAGCGTCTCGCGGCGCACCTTGAGCGCCATGACGATCTCTTCGAGCGAGGTGTTGCCGGCCCGCTCGCCGATGCCGTTGATGGTGCACTCGACCTGGCGCGCGCCGGCGACGACCGCCGCGATCGAGTTGGCGACCGCGAGGCCGAGATCGTTGTGGCAGTGAACGGAGATCACGGCCGTCGGGATGTCGTGAACGAGCCTGCGGACCATCTCGCCGTACTCGTTCGGGAGCGAATAGCCGACGGTATCGGGGACGTTCAGGACCGTGGCGCCAGACTCGTGAACGGCCTGGAGGACCTCGAGCAGATAGGCGTAGTCCGTGCGCGAGGCGTCTTCCGCCGAGAACTCGACCTCGGGCGCGAGCGAGCGGGCGAGCCGCACGCTGGCGACGGCCTGGCGCAGCGCCTCGTCGGCGCTGAGCTTCAGCTTGTACTTGAGATGGATCTCAGACGTGGCGAGGAAGGTGTGGATCACCGCCCGGGCCGAGCTCCGCAGCGCCTTGCCAGCGCATTCGATGTCGAGCTCACGGGCACGCGCGAGGGCCGCGATCTTGACGCCGCGGATCTCCTCGGCGACCGAGCGCACCGCGTCGGCCTCTGCCGGGGAGGCGATCGGGAAGCCTGCCTCGATCACGTCGACCCCGAGCTTCTCGATCTGGCGTGCCAGCCGCAGCTTCTCGGCGGGGTTCATGCTGCAGCCCGGCGACTGCTCGCCGTCGCGCAGCGTCGTGTCGAAGATCGCGATCCGCGGCGTCATCGAGAAGGGCCTACAGGCGCCGCTACCTCCGCGGCCTTCGCGGTCGTGACGTCGCCTTCGCGCGTGACGCTCACCGGATCGAGGAACGGCATCATGGCGCGCAGCTCCGCTCCGACCTTCTCGATCGGGTGCTCGCGCTCGCGCCGGCGCTCACGCGAGAACCACGGCCGGCCGGTCTCGTTCTCCTTGATCCACTCACGCGCATAGGTGCCGTCCTTGATCTCGTCGAGCATGCGGGCCATTTCACGCTTCGTTTCGTCGGTGACGATGCGCGGGCCGCCCGTGTAGTCGCCGTGCTCGGCCGTGTCGGAAACGGAATAGCGCATGTAGTTGAGGCCGCCGCGGTACATCAGGTCGACGATCAGCTTCAGCTCGTGCATGCACTCGAAGTACGCGATCTCCGGTTGATAGCCGGCCTTCACGAGAGTTTCGAAGCCGGCCTTGACGAGCGCCGAGGCGCCGCCGCAGAGCACGGCTTGCTCGCCGAACAGGTCGGTCTCGGTCTCTTCGGCGAAGCTGGTCTCCAGCACGCCGGCACGCGTGCAGCCCAGGGCCTTGGCGTAGGCGAGGGCCGTAGCCTTGGCCCGGCCGCTCGAATCCTCGTGGACCGCGAGCAGCGCCGGCGTGCCCTGGCCTTCCTTGAAGACCTCGCGCACGCGATGCCCCGGGGCTTTTGGCGCGACCATCGAGACGTCGATGCCCGCGCCCGGCTCGATGGTGCCGAAGCGAATGTTGAAGCCGTGGGCAAACATCAGCGTGTTGCCGGGCCGCAGGTGCGGGGCGATCTCCTCGCGGTAGAGCTTCGGCTGCGACGTGTCCGGCGCCAGCAGCATCACGATGTCGGAGCGCTCGGCGGCCTCGGCCGGCGTCGCGACCTTGAGGCCCTCGGCCTGCGCCTTCGCGCGCGAGCGGCTGTCGGCCGTGAGGCCGACCACCACGTCGACGCCGCTGTCGCGCAGGTTGAGGGCGTGCGCGTGGCCCTGGCTGCCGTAGCCGATGATCGCGACGCGGCGGCCCCGGAGTTCGCTGAGGTCGGCGTCCTTGTCGTAGTGAATGATTGCCATGTCTTTCTCCCTCGTGTTTCTAGGACGCCACTGGAACCGTGCCGCGCAGCATCGCGAGCTTGCCCGTCCGCACCATCTCGAGGATGCCCCGAGGCCGCAGCAGCTCCACGAGTCCGTCCACCTTGGTCGCATCGCCGGTGATCTCGACGATCACGGAGTCGGCCGCAACGTCGACGATGCGGCCACGGAAGATCTCGACGAGCTGCGCTAGTTCGGCGCGGCCCGCATCCTCGCAGCGCACCTTGATCAGGGCCAGGTCGCGGTCCACCGTGGGCAGCGCGGTCACGTCCCGCACCTCGGCCACGGGCATCAGCTTGCGCAGGTTCTCCTCCACCAGGCGCGCGTCGGCGCGCGCCGTGTCCACGACGATCGTCATGCGCGAGAAGTTCGCCATCTCGCTGCCGCCCACCGTGAGGCTGTCGATGTTGAAGGCGCGGCGGCGAAACAGGCTCGCTACCCGGTTGAGCACACCCGGCTCGTCCTGTACGCGTGCCACCAGCGTGTGCTTCACGCTGGCACCCCCTCGGTGACGGGCCGCCGGATCATCGCGTCGAGATTGGCGCCCGCGGGGACCATGGGATAGACGGCCTCCTCCTTGACGACGCGGAAGTCGATCAGCACCGGAGCGCCCGAACGGCGTGCCGCCGCCACGGTGGGCACCACCTCGTCGCGGCGCGTCACGCGATGGCCCTCGATCCCGTAGGCCTCGGCCAGCTTCACGAAATCCGGCGAGAGCATCGGCGTCGCGGCGTAGCGCTTGTCGTAGAAGAACTCCTGCCACTGGCGGACCATCCCGAGGTAGCCGTTGTTGACGATCGCGATCTTGATGTCGAGCCCCTCCTGGCGTAGTGTCGCCAGCTCGGCCTGGGTCATCTGGAAGCCGCCGTCGCCGGCCACGACCCACACCTCGGCTTCGGGCTGCGCGAACTTGGCGCCGATCGCCGCCGGCAGCGCGAAGCCCATTGTGCCCAGGCCGCCGGACGTGATCAGGCTGCGCGGCCGCTCGTGCGGGTAGTACTGCGCCTCCCACATCTGGTGCTGGCCGACGTCGGTCACCACGATCGCATTGCCGCCGGTCGCCTCCCACAGGTCGTGGATGACGTGGGCAGCGTAGAGATTGCCGCTGTCGGGCTGGTGGATGATGTCGCGGCTCCTGGTCTCCTCGCGACCCGCGCCGATGCTGCGGAACCAGGCCTCGTGACGCTTCTCGCCCACGATCGCGAGCAGCCCTTCGAGTGTGGCGCGCAGGTCCGCGGCGATTCCGAGATCGACCGGCACGTTCTTGCCGATCTCCGAGCGGTCGATCTCGACGTGGATCTTCTTCGCGTGGGGCGCGTAGGTCTTCAGGTTGCCGGTCACGCGATCGTCGAAGCGCATCCCGAAAGCCAGCAGCAGATCGGCGTTCTGGATGGCGGTGTTCACGTACGCCTCGCCGTGCATGCCCATCATCCCGAGGCTGAGCGGGTGGCTGGCGGGAAAGCCGCCGAGACCGAGCAGCGTCAGCGCCACCGGCGAGGAGGTTCGCTCCGCGAAGGCCTGCAGCGCCTGCATCGCGCCAGAGCGCAGCACGCCCTGCCCGGCCAGGATCAGCGGCCGCTCGGCGCGCGCGATCATTTCGGCGGCGCATTCGAGATCGGCGGCGCAGGGCGGCTGCGGCGCGCGCAGGCCCGGCAGGCTGACGCTCTCAGGCCAGACAAATTCGGTCTTGCCTTGCTGGGCGTCCTTGCAGATGTCCACGAGCACCGGCCCGGGGCGGCCGGAGCGGGCGATCTCGAAGGCTTCGCGCAGCGTCTGGGCCACGTCCTGGGCGCGCATCACGAGCGCGTTGTGCTTGGTGATCGGCAGCGTGATGCCGGTGACGTCGGTTTCCTGGAAGGCGTCGGTGCCGAGCAGGTGAGACGACACCTGGCCCGTGATGAAGACCGTCGGGATCGAGTCGAGCATCGCGTTGGCGATGCCGGTCACCAGGTTGGTGGCGCCGGGGCCCGATGTGGCGATCGCGACGCCCACCTTGCCGCTCGCCCTCGCGTAGCCGTCGGCCATGTGTGCGGCGCCCTGCTCGTGCCGCACCAATACGTGGCGCACCGGGTAGGAGAGCATCGCGTCGTAGGCCGGGAGGATGCAGCCCCCGGGATAGCCGAACACGACATCGACGCCCTCGCGCACCAGGCACTCCCAGAGGATCTGCGCACCGCTCAGGATCACGCTTCGCTCCTCTTGCGACTCATCAAGGTCCTCCTTAGGAAAAACGAAACCCCCGGCCTCTTTACCTCCGGGGGTCTTTCGTGATCTCGCTTTTGGCTTTCGCCTAGATCACTGAGCCCCCGATGCTAATGGGCAGCAGCGCCAGCAGATTGAGCGGCAACTGCAGTCGGCCAGAGGCGGAGATCGGACGCGCAAGCGGTGCGGCGGGCGAGTTGAGGTTCAAGAGGCTCATCCGACCGGAAGCTAGCCTACCGATCGGTCGGTAGTTTGTCAAATCCAAAGATCGGGGGGCAAGCAAGCCACGCAGCCTCCGCCTCTCGAGGCTCCTCCCACCTCGCTCCGCCTTGCGCGTCCGTGAAAGCAGCCGTCGAGCGACACGCTGTTGAAAACGGTCAGCTTCCGCATGCTTCTTCTCCGTTGAGAATCAGGCTACTGGTCGGTGACGGCGCCGAGGCTGGCCAAGGAGCCGAGCCTGGCGGCCGCCGCGCCACCAGCTTTTCACCACTGGGCCGGGCCTTCGGCACGCAGGCGACCCCACAGATGGGTCGCGTCGGCCGGCAGTCGAGGGAGCATGCGTTCTACCTCGGCCTGGACAGCCGAAGCCTCATCCGAGGACTCCAGCAGGGCGCGAATGTCCCACGCATCTTTCGGGCCACCAGCGTGAAGCTTGAGCAGCACCAGACCCGCCGGTCGGACCACCGGCACTGACAAATCACCGAGCGACAGGGGCTCGGCCGCGTCGATGATCTCTCGCTGCCATGCGTCGCGGCCCACGATCACGTCGACGATCTCACTGCCTGCCGTGAGCCGAACGCTGCCGGCCAGCGGATCGTCGAAATCGCCCTTGATGACCCGGAGCTGAAGTCCGCGTGCCTCGAAGTCCGCCCAGACCTCCCGCCGCAGGAGCCGTGTGTCGACACTCAGGAGATCGATGTCTGCGGTTGCGCGGCTGATGCCGCGGATGGCCAGCGCAGCAGCGCCGATCAGGGCGTGGGGAACCCCCTCCTGCTCCAGCAGGTGGAGTACCTCGGCCAACAGGCTCATCCGATCAGTTCGTGCATCACCCGCGAGGGGCGACGCCCCGCCTGACCGGCACGTTCGAGGCGCCGACGCGCCTCGTCTCGGTCGAGCCCGTGGGCCGCAGCGTATTCTCCGATGGTCGACTGCCCGAGCCGCATTGCCTCCGCCAGCCG
>JAQBHI010000191.1:0-2522 GCA_032127875.1 Acidobacteriota bacterium | reverse complement strand
AAGAAGATCCCCTGGTTGCGGTAGGCCTGCAGGTAGAACTTCAGGCTCTTGAGCTCCACGCACAGTCGGTCGGGCACGTAGCGGATGCGCAAGGTCGCAAAGTCGGGCTGGCCGGTCTTGGGGCAGACCGAGGTGAACTCGTGGCAGGTGTGCTCGACCAGGTAGTCTCGTCCGGGACGTGGGTTGCTGAAGGTCTCGAGCTTCGTCATTCCGCGCCCCATTCTAGCCGCCCGCGGGAGGCGGGAAAGCCGCGCGCGCCGCCAGCAGCTCGCGGGCGATCTCGTCGCGTAGCGCGAGCGGGCGCACCACCTGGACCTGCGGCAGGAAGCCCTTGATCCAGGCCTTGAGGTCGAAGCTGGGTGCCACCTCGAGCGTCAGGCGCACGCCGCCGTCGGGTTCGTCCGCCAGCGACTGGCTCTCGTGCCAGGTGCGCTCGCGGACGTAGCCGGCGATCTCGGCGGCGAACACGAGCTCGATCGTCTGCGCCCGGCCGCCGATGATGCCGAAGGCCGAGCGCGCGTACTCGGACGGGCTGAAGTCGGCCGGCATCTCGAAGCCCGCTTCGCGCACCTCGACCTGCTGCACGCGCTCGACCGCGAAGGTTCGGATCTCCTGGTACTCGTGGGCGCGCGCGTACAGGTACAGGCCGCCGCGGTAGTAGACGAGGCGATAGGGGTCGATCTCGTACGACTTGGTGCGCCGGCTGTTGAACGAGTAGTACGCGATCCGCGCCTGGCGCTGGTGCAGGATCGCGTCGATCAGCGCGGCGATCACGTCCTGCTTCTTCGAGTAGTCCTTCCACGGGTCCGGGCGGGCCGAGAACAGGTCCTGGATCCGCGACAGGAACGGCAGGCTCTTCTGCGGCAGCGCCTCGCGGATCTTGAGGAACGCCGACTCGAGGTCCTGGCCGAACGGCGCCCGGCCCAGGAACGCCAGCATGTTCCGGCTGAAGTAGAGCGCCGCGAGCTCGGACAGCGTGAAGCCCTGCACCAGCTTCTGCCGATAGCCCTCGACCAGCCGCCACACCTTGCGGCCCTCGCTGCGATCGTCGTAGAGCGGGAAGCCGGCCTCCTGGAGCGCCTCCACGTCGCGGCGTATGGTGCGCTCGGTGACGCCGTGCTCCACGGCGAGCTGGGCGGAGCCGATGAAGCGGCCCGCCTCGATCGTCTTGAGGATCTTCCACTGCCGGATCACTTCGGCGTTGCGCATCCACCTCGCTCCCGCAATCCGGCATTCTAGCGGGATTCGCCCGGCGGGGAACCGGCGCTATACTTCGCGGGCTCCCCAAGGGCCGGAGGATTGAGAGTGCCGGATCGTGCCCCCAGGCTCGGTGACGTCGTCGAC
This sequence comes from Acidobacteriota bacterium, assembly GCA_032127875.1. GTDB lineage: Bacteria > Acidobacteriota > Vicinamibacteria > Fen-336 > Fen-336 > CADEEV01. The sequence goes on along the minus strand of JAQBHI010000191.1, from coordinate 1,178 downwards.
GACTACTGCCCGCGCTGCCGGTTGCTGCTGAACCACGACATCACCAGCCTGTTCGGCGACGCGGTTGCCAAGGTCACCTGCCGCACGTGCCACAACACGCACGACTACCGTCACGCGCAGGTGCCCCCCAAACGGCGCAGCTCGCAGCAGCCCGACAAGAAGTCGCTGATGGACCAGGTGCTCGCGTCGATGCCCAGACCGCCCGAGCCGCCACCGGCGGTGGCCGCCGACGCGCGGCCCCCGAAACGCGATCTGTGGGCGGTGGTCGAGCGCCTCAAGGGACAGCGGAAGGGGTAGCGTGAGGGCAGTCGACGTCATCCAGAGAAAGCGGGACGGGGCCGAGCTCTCGGGCGAGGAGATCGAGTTCCTGATCCGTGGCTACGCCAGGGGCGAGGTGCCCGATTACCAGGCGGCCGCGTTCGCGATGGCCGTCTTCTTCAAGGGCATGACCGCGGCCGAGACGCTGGCGCTCACCCAGTCGATGATGCGCACCGGCGAGGTGCTGGACCTCTCCGAGCTGCCGGGCCCCAAAGCGGACAAGCACTCGACCGGCGGGGTCGGCGACAAGACCAGCCTGGTGCTCGCCCCGCTCGCTGCCGCCTGCGGTGTCTACGTGCCGATGATCTCCGGCCGCGGGCTCGGCCACACCGGCGGCACGCTCGACAAGCTCGAGTCGATCCCCGGCTTCGACGTCCGGCTGACGCTCGCGCGCTTCAAGAGCGTCCTCGCCGAGTGCGGCCTGGGGCTGATCGGCCAGACTCCCGAGATCGCTCCCGCCGACCGCAAGCTCTACGCGCTGCGCGACGTGACCGCGACGGTCGAGAGCCTGCCGCTGATCTGCGCCTCGATCATGAGCAAGAAGATGGCGGAGGGCACCGACGCGCTGGTGCTCGACGTCAAGTGCGGCGACGGCGCTTTCCTGCGCTCGCGTGACGAGGCCAAAGCACTCGCCGAGACCATGCTCAGCATCGGCCGCGGCATGGGCAAGAAGCTGGCCGCGCTGATCACCGACATGGACCAGCCGCTGGGTCGGGCGGTTGGCAATGCGATCGAGCTGGCCGAGTCGATCGAGACGCTCAAGGGCCGCGGCCCCAAGGACCTCGAGTCGCTCTCGATCGAGCTCGCCGCCTGGATGGTCAAGCTGGCCGGCGCCGCGCCCGCGCTCGACGCCGCGCGCT
>JAQBHI010000190.1:0-7152 GCA_032127875.1 Acidobacteriota bacterium | reverse complement strand
CGGCATCACCGAAGCCGCGGGGGTGAGCGAGGAGATGTACCAGGTCCAGCGCCTGGTCGCGGCCGCAAACCGCTACCGGGCGAAGAGCGCCGCCGAGATCGTCGATTCCATCTTCAAGGAAGTCACCAGCTTCTCGAAGGGTGGCAGCCAGCCCGACGACAAGGTGCTGATGGTCGTCAAGGTGGCGTAGACACTACAGCAGGCCCTGGATCTCGGCGGGCTTGGCGAACTTCAGGTCCTGGAGCGCGGCAATCAGGGCGCGGGCGCAGGCGCGGCAGTGCTCGAGAGTGGGGTCGCCTTCGCCAGGCTTGTGGCCGGTGCCGAGCCGCCACAGGCGCTGCTCGGCCTCGCGGTGCGGAACGCAGGCCCCGCCTTCGACGCGGTGCGGTGGCCGGCGCTCGTACTTGAAACCCGAGACGCCCGGGAAGGCGTAGTTCAGCAGATACTCGATCACCCGCACGATGCGCTCGCGATCGAAGCCGAGCAGGCGGCTGTCGGCGCGGATCGAAACCTCGGTGCCGCGCTCGGTCACCGCCACGGCGATCGCGATCGAGGTGGCCTCGATGCGCAGCACCTCGTTCGCCACCTCGGCGATCACGTCGCGGTGGTCTTCGCGCACGTAGCCGACGGGGGCCACGCGCACCGCGCCCGTGACCTCGATGTTCTGGAAGGCCGCGGCCCGATACTCCTGCCATTCGGGCGGGACGCGGTAGTCGCGCAGCTCGTCCAGGATGTCCTGCGTCTCTTCGTCACGCGTCAGCTTTTCGAACATCCGGAAGTCCAGCGGTGTCGAGCCGTGGAGCAAGGCGCTGGTGTCCGTGTAGATGCCGAGCGCCGCGGCGGCGCGACCCGCGGGCCCCAGCTTCTCCCAGACGCCGAAGGCCATCCCCAGTGCGGCCATGAAGGCCGAGGTCGAGCCGACGGGCAGGCCGACGAAGGCCAGCTTCACGCGCTTCACGCCTTCGGCGCGGCAGTTGGCCTCGACGTCCTCGGGATCGGCGTGGTGATCGGCCACGAAGAAGTACTCGGAGACGGGCTCGACCCGCCCGGTGTTGGCGGTCCCCAGCGGCGGGCTGCTGTCGACCATGCAATGCAGCCCGCGCGGCAGGCGCTCGCCGTTGGGGTCGTGCAGCACGATGCCACAGCGCTCGACCAGGTTCCGATTCTGCGGATGGCCCAGGCTCCCGGTCAGGATGCGCACTTGCTTGGCGCCCAGCTCCTGGAGGATGGCGCGCAGCAGGATGGCGCTGCCGAGCGCGTCGGGATCGCCCACCCACTGCGTGAAGATGTTGGCGCCGCGACCGCGAATCGCCTTCTGCGAGCGCTTGAGCGCGGAGTGCGCCATGTGCACGAGGGCCAGCAGCGCCAGATTGTTGCGCGTGAAACGGCGGCCGAACGGCGAGCCGAAGCGGGCGATGACGGCGGCCAGGCCCGGCAGCTTGGCCGGACGCTGTAGGATGGTTCCGTTTTTCCTCAAGTTCTAGGAAGCCTCCAGGGTGCTGCGATCGCCGGAGCGCACGATGCCGGAGTGGAGCCGGCACAGCGGCAACGCGCGGTGAATGAAGCGCTCGGCCAGCCGGCGGCGCTCCGCCCTGTTCCCGGCCGTTCGCAGCAGCGCCTCGGCGGCCCGGGTGTGGGCGAGAATCGTGGCGAGGCGCTCCGCGCAGAGCAGCGCGTAGCCGAGCCTCTCGTGGCTCGGCTCGCCCGCGCGGGCCGTGAGCGCGCGCCACACGTCGCCCCAGCTCAGGCTCTCCCGCGCGACGTAGCGGAACGCGCGGTTGTACTCCCCCGCCATCTCGCGCAGTGCGTCGCCCAGCACGTCGGGCGTGGCCTCGACGCCGACCGGGCCGAAGACCAGACGATGCGGCCGTTCCAGGGCCCACTTCATCTGGTCCTTGAGCGACATCAGCGCCTGGATCTGGCTGGTGCCCTCGTAGATCGGCAGGATCAGGGCGTCGCGGTAGTGGCGTTCCACGTCGTACTCCTGGACGACGCCGTAGCCGCCGTGGATCTGCACGGCCATGCGCGTGATCGCGAGTGTGCGCTCGGAGCCGAACCACTTGACGAGCGGGGTGCGCTCGCGCAGCGCCCGTTTCAGGGCGCCCAGCTCACGGGCTGGGGCCGCGGTCCCGGCGCGTTCGAGGCCGAGAATCCGGTCCTGGATCTCCGAGCAGCGATACACCAGGGCCCGCATCGCCGCGATCTCGGCCTGCATGTCGAAGAGCATGTCGGCGAGCATCGGGTGCCGGGCGATCTTCTGGCCCATCTGCACGCGGGCTTCGGCGTACGCCCTGGCTGCTTCGTAGGCGGCCTGCGAGATCCCCAGCCCCTGGATCGCCACCGCGATCCGGGCTTCGTTCATGAACGTCAGGATCTGCGAAAAACCCGCGCCGCGCTGACCCAGCAGTTCGGCGCAGCTGGCCTCGAAGGACAGCTCACAGGTGGCCGAGCCGCGAATCACGAATTTGTTCTCCGGTTTCGCGACGCGGTAGTTCTCGCGGCCGTTTTCGAGCCGTGGGGCAATGAACATCGACAGCCCGTCGAGGCCCTTGGAGCCCGGCTCGCTGCGGGCGAGCACCAGGCAGACTTCGCCGCAGCCGTTGGTGACGAACTGCTTGCGCCCCGTGAGCCGCCAGTGCCCGGCGTCGGGCACGGCCGCTGTCGCAATCTGCCCGAGGTCGGAGCCCGCGTCCGGCTCGGTCATGGCCACGGCGCCCGAGATCTCGCCCTCGGCCAGGGGCCGAACCCAGCGCTCGATCTGCTGCTGCGTCCCGAAGCGCAGGATCGAGACCGCGGGAGCCTGATAGAAGACGTAGCGCAGCAGCGTGTTGGTGCAGGCGCGCGACAAGATCTCCAGCATCGCGACGCCGACCGTGAACGGGAAGTTGAAACCGCCCACGTCTCGCGCCACGTTGGGCGCCATCACGCCCAGCCGCTTCAGGCCCTCGATGTTCTGCAGCAGGCCGCTGGGTAGAACCACCTGGCCCGCCTGGAAGCCGACGCCCTCGGCGTCGATCGCGCGCGCCCGCGGGGCGATCTCCTTCGCGGCGTATTCGCCCAGCTCCGTGAGGCTCGCCTCGTACCCCTCGCGCGCCTCGGCCAGGTTGCGCGGCCCGTCCTCGAAGCGAAAGCCCTCTTCCCATAGCGGGACGAAGCGCTCCCACTGGACTCCTTCGTGGAAATGGAACAGCAGATCGGGGTTGTCCGAGAACAGGTTCAAGGCGCTTTCTAATTGTAGAAGGGTTTGCCCGACTTCGCCTTGTCCTGCAACAAGGCGGCCGGCTCGAAGCGTTCGCCATGGCGAGAGGCCAGGGCTTCCAGCATCTCGAGAGCGAAGCGGGCTCCCAGTTGGTCGAGATAGCGGAAGGGGCCACCCAGGAAGGGGGGGAAGCCCAGCCCGAAGATCGCGCCCACGTCACCGTCGCGGGGCGAGCGCAGGATGCCGTGCTGCAGGCACAGCGCCGCCTCGTTCAGGAAGGCAAAGACGAGCCGGTCCTGGATCTCGCGGGGCTCGAAGCCGCGACGCTCCGCCCCGCTGGCGACGAGGGCGTAGACGCTCTCGTCCGGCCGCCGCTTCTTCCCGCCGTACAGGTAGAAGCCACGGCCGTTCTTGCGGCCTTCTCGCCCGTCCTCGGCCACGCGTGCCATCGAGGCAGGCGGCGCCATGCGTTCGCCAAAGGCGTGGTGCAGGATCTTCGACACCTTGGCGCCCACGTCGATGCCGACCTCGTCGATCAGCGCGATCGGGCCGACGGGGAAACCGAAGGCCGTCATGGCGCGGTCCACGTCCTCGATGCGCGCGCCCTCTTCCACGAGCCGAGCCGCTTCGTTGAGGTATGGAGACAGCGCCCGCGTCGTGTAGAAGCCCGCGCCGTCGCAGACCACGATCACGTGCTTCCCCAGGCGGCGGCCGAAAGCGACAGCGGTGGCGGTGGCCCAGGCGTCCGTTTCCTTGGTGACGATCACCTCGAGCAGCGGCATCTTGTGGACCGGAGAGAAGAAGTGCATCCCCAGCACGCGCGCCTTGCGCCGGGCGTGGCGGGCGATCTCTCGGATCGGCAGCGAGGAGGTATTGCTGGCGAACACGCAGTCGTCATGGGTTCTCGCCTCGATCTCGGCCAGCATCTGGCGCTTCAGCTCGAGATCCTCGTAGACGGCCTCGATCACCAGCTCCGTACGCCGGAAGCCGCTGAATTCGCTGGTGAGCGAGAGCCGATCCATTCGCTGCTCCAGCTCACGGCCGCTCAGAGCGCCCCGCTGACGGCGCGCGTCGAATATCTCGCGCACGTGGCGCAGGCCGCGGCCGAGCGATTCGGCGCTGGTATCCTTCAGGCGCACGCGGACGCCCGCCTCGGCGGCGGCGGCGGCGATACCGGCGCCCATCAGTCCCGCGCCGAGCACGCCGAGCTTCGCCACCTCCCGGGCCTGGGTGCCCTCGGGCACGCCGCTGTCCTTCTTGATCTCCTGCGTCGCGAAGAAGATCGAAACCAGCGCGCGCGACACGCTCGAAACCGACAACTCGCCGAACAGCCGCGCCTCGAGCGCCAGTGCTTCGGGCAATGGCATCGCCGTCCCGCGCAGGACGGCTTCGAGGGCTTTCTCCGGCGCGGGGTAGTGCCCGCCGCCCTTTTCGAACAGCGAGGCTCGCGCCCTGCGCTCGATCAGCGGCTTGATGGCCCTCTCGAAGAGGCCGATGCCGGGCCGCTTCGGAAGCAGCGTGCCGTCCGCGAGCTGCAGCGCCGCAGCGCGTGCGGCGCCAGGCAGAGCGGCGAAGGGCACCACTTCGTCGACGAGGCCGAGCTTGCGGGCCTTCGAGGCCCGCAGCGCGCGACCAGTCAGGATCATGTCGAGCGAGCCGCGCAGGCCGATGAGCCGCGGCAAGCGCTGCGTGCCGCCAGCACCGGGCAGGATGCCGAGCAGCACTTCAGGCAGGCCGAGCGACGTCCTCGGGTCGTCGCTGGCGATCCGGTACGTGCAGGCGAGTGCCATCTCCGTGCCGCCGCCCAGGCACGTGCCATGGATCGCGGCGACCGTGGGCATGGGCAGCCCCGCGAGGCGGTCGATCAGCTTCTGGCCGAAGCGGGACAGCGTCTCTCCCTCGAGGGCGCTCTGGATTTTCACGAAATCCTTGATGTCCGCGCCGGCGACGAAATTGTCGGGCTTGCCGCTCGTCAGCACCAGGGCGCGCGGCGCGATCGACATCGCCTCGAGCGAGGCGAGCAGCCCCTCGAACTCTTCGCTCAGGCTCTTGCCGAGCGTATTGAGCTTCTCGCCGGGAACGTCGAGCGTCACGACCAGCACGCCATCGTCGCCCAGCACGTGGCTCACGGCGCGCCTCTGGCTCACGCCACGGCCCCTGCGCCTTGCAACTGCTCGATCTGCGCGGGCGAATAGCCGAGCTCGCCCAACACTTCGGACGTGTGCTCGCCCAGGCGTGGCGCGCCGCGCCGCACGGCGGCTGGCGTTTCGCCCATCTGAAACGGCAGGCCGGCCGTGCGCACTTCCCCGCTGCCGACGCTCAGGCTCAGCATGGCGTTGCGCGCGGCCTGTTGAGCGGCCGCTTCCTCGAGCTCGAGCACCGGTTCGACGCAGACATCCAGCGGCCCCAACTCGCCCAGCCACGCGTCGCGGTCCCTGGCCCCGAAGCTGGCGGCGAGCACCTGAATCGTTTCCGCCTGCCGCGACGCCTGCCACTGGTGGCCGATCAACTCCGGGTGTCCGAGGGCCCGGCACAGCTTCTCCCAGAACTTCGCCTCGAGGGCGCCCACCGCGACATGCCGAGCGTCGGCGCACCGATAGACGCGGTAACACGCGTAGGCGCCGGACAGCTCGCCTTGGGCGCCGCCACCGGCGAGCCGTCGAGCCAGTGGCATCGTGAGCAGGCCGAGCGCGCTCTCGAAGAGCGATGCCTGGACACGCTGGCCACGACCGCTGCGTTCGCGCGCGTGAAGCGCGGCCAGGACGCCCACGAGCATGCCGAGCGCGCCGGCCATGTCGGCCAGCTGGACGCCCGGCAGCACGGGTTCGCCCTGGCGATCCCGGTTCGCGGCCAGGAACCCGGCGCGCGCCAGGTAGTCGATGTCGTGGCCCGCGCGCGCGGCGAGCGGACCTTGCGAGCCGTAGCTGGTGAGCGAGCCATAGACGAGACGCGGGTTGGCCGCGAGCAGCGCCTGCGCACCCAGGCCGCGCCTCTCCAGGACCCCCGGCCGAAAGCTCTCGACGAGCACGTCGGCGCGGAGGGCGAGCCGCCTCACGACCTCGGCGCCGGCGGCGCTGCGCAGGTCCACGGCGACCGAACGCTTGTTGCGATTGAGGATCGCGTGCAGCGCCGTGTCGTGGCCCACGGCCGGCGGCAGCGCGCGCGTCGGATCGCCCAGAACGGGCTCCTCGATCTTGATCACGTCGGCGCCGAGCTCACCCAGCAGCATCGTGCAGTAGGGTCCCGGCAAGTGGCGCGTCAGGTCGAGGACCCGCAGGCCGGCCAGCGCTCCCGGAGTCATCGCTCGAGCACCATCGCAAAACCCATCCCGCCCTGCGCGCACACGGACACCAGGCCGAAGCGCGCGGCGCGCCGCTTCATCTCGTTCGCGAGGGTGGTGGTGAGGCGGGCGCCCGTGGCCCCGAACGGATGCCCCAGCGCGATCGAGCCGCCACAGACGTTGACGCGTTCGCGGTGGAGCGGCCCCAGCGTGCGCTCCCAGGCCTGGAAGTTCGACGCCACCTGCGCGGCGAACGCCTCGTGGACCTCGAGCAGCTCGATGTCCGCGAGCTTGAGACCGGCGCGCTCGAGTGCCTTCGGCACGGCCAGCGCGGGACCCATCAGCAGCTGCCCCGCGGGATCGACCGCGGCGACCGCCCACGACTTGACGTAGGCGAGCGGCTGGTAGCCCTCGGCTTTGGCCCGTTCCTCCTGCATCAGCAGCAGCGCGGCGGCGCCATCGGTCAGCGGCGACGAGTTGCCGGCGGTGACGGTGCCGTAGTTCCGATCGAAGACGGGCGGCAGCTTCGCCAGCGCCTCGAGCGTGGTGTCGCGGCGCAGCAGGTTGTCGGCCTCCACCGACATCTCGCAGCTTGGCGGAATCAGGACTCGGCACAGCTCGGCTGGCAGTCGTCCATCGTCGATCGCGGCCGCGGCGTTGCGATGGCTGCGCA
>JAQBHI010000189.1:0-3114 GCA_032127875.1 Acidobacteriota bacterium | reverse complement strand
GCCTGAACGCGACGCTCCGCGGCGGCAAGATCGGGCCCGGCACGCTCGCGGGTGCGAGCCCGGCAGCGTTCGACGAGAAGCTCGGCTGGGTCCGCGAAGCGGCGGGGACGCGCTTCGGCGAGCTCGAGCTCCAGTGCCACTGCCCCTTCGTCACGGTCGGGCCCGAGGGGCGGGCCGCCGCCGAGGCGCTCGCGCGGCAGCTCGACCTCCCGGTCGAGCACGCCGCGTGGTTCCCGCTCGCGCTCTGCGGCAGCGCCGACGAGCTCTGCGAAGCGCTCGAGCGCCGGCGCGAGCGCTGGGGCTTCTCCTATACCATCGTCCCGAGCGACCGGATGGAGGCCTTCGCCCCGGTCGTCGCCCGGCTCGCCGGACACTAGTCGGAGTAGGAATGGTCATCGCTGATCACCCCCTCCACAGATCCGGACGAGCGGAATTACCGCATCCGGCTCTTGCCTTGGGTTCTGACAGCGAGGCGCTGGGAAGGCCAGGGGTGACAGATGTGCGGAGTCGGGAGCCAGCGGTCGAGGTGGCGTCGAAGGCGCTCCCAAGTCGGCAAACGGCGGTTGCCGCGCCGACGCAGGGCACGTCTCCAGAGCCAGCCGAGCTGATGGCGGAAGCTCTGCAACGCAGCTCCGTTTCCAGGCACGCCGTAATAGCGAGCGTGCCCGAGCACGACTGCACGCAGGTAGGCGCCTTGCTCGGGAATCGGTTGCGTGATGCGCCGCCGCAGCTCGGTCTTCACCTCGCTGAGCTTCGCCTGCAGCCGCTTCCTCATCGTCTGCCGCCGCACGATGAAGCGTCCTTTCCTCGTCTTAGCGCAGATGTGCGTAAAGCCGAGGAAGTCGAACGTCTCGGGCTTTCCCAGACCTCGCTGTGCCCGGTTGTCCGCCGCGAAGCGACCGAACTCCAGGATTCGCGTCTTGTCGGGGTGAAGCTCCAGACCGAACTGCGCGAAACGCTCGCGCAGCGCGGCCAGGAATGCGTCGGCATCCCGCTCGTGCTCGAACCCAACGACGAAGTCGTCCGCATAGCGCACGACGATCATCTCGCCGCGCCCCGGCTTTCGCCTCCACTGTTGGGTCCACAGGTCGAACACGTAGTGCAGGTAGAGGTTCGCCAAGAGCGGGCTGATGCTCCCGCCCTGGACGGCGCCCTCCGCACTCCGGATTCGCCTCCCGTCCTCGAGCACGCCGGCGCCGAGCCACTTCTGGATCAGCCGCACGACGCGCTCGTCCGCAATGCGGTGCTCGAGGAACTTCACGATCCACTCGTGCTTCATCGCATCGAAGAAGCTCCGAATGTCCGCGTCGAGCACCCACTTCACCTTCTTCGACCAGATCCCGACGGCGAGCGCGTCGAGCGCATCGTGTGCGCTCCGCCCGGGCCGAAACCCGTACGAGAAGCCGAGAAAGTCCGGCTCGTAAAGAGCGTTCAGCACCTCGGCGGTGGCCCGCTGGACGAGTTTGTCCTCCAGCACGGGCACGCCGAGCGGCCGCAGCCGCCCGTCCGCCTTCGGGATGTACGCCCTGCGGACCGGCCTCGCCCGGTACGCTCCTCGCTCGAGGCGCTCCGACAAGTCCCGGAGGTTCTCCTCCAGGCGCTCGCCGTAGTGCCGCCACGTCTCGCCATCTACGCCTGCGGCGGCGTCCCGCTTGAGCGCGAGGTACGCCTGTCGCAGGCGGTCGATCTCGTAGACGTGATGCAGGAGCGCGGTGAAACGCTGTCGCTTGTCCTTCTTCGCTGCCTCCCGTACCCGCGAGAGCGCGCTGTGCGCACTTCCCCGGCGCTGTGTCCGGAGCGCGTTGCGCTCGTGCGGGTTCCCCTTGGCCGGGGTCCTTCCCTCCACCGTCTCCGCCGCCGATCGCTCGGCCTTGTTCGACGGCTTCTGCGGTACTACGACCCCGTCCGACTTCTCGCGCCCGTTCATCATCGGCGTGTGTCCTTGGACTTCCCGATGCGGTCTACGGGGACCTTCCCCGCAGACGAACGCGAGACCTCCCGGTTTCCGAGCGAGGTGATTCGGTACGTGCGCGGGGTCTCTGACCGCGCGGGATCCGGGGGCGTCTGGCCCTGGCGACGCACCCGGTCTTGCCTTCCGCAAACCTCCACTGCGTCGGCATCCCGGAAGGCCTCGGGCTTGCGCCCGAGGGCATGGATTTCGCGGCTGAATACCCGGCCCGCACCTTCCCCTGTCAACGCTTCGCCCTTGCCCTCACGAGCAACGACGCATGACTCGGAGTCAGTGTGGCTGGCTCTGCCTTCACTGTTCAGGACTTTCACCCTTTCACCTCGCCGGCTTTGACCGGCGCACGGAGGTCTCATGGACGCCATCTCGATCGCCGCACTCTGGATCCTCTTCGCCGCCACCCACATGGGGCTATCGAGCCAGCGCCTGCGCTCCCGACTCGTAGCGAGGCTCGGCGCTCGCGGCTTCCAGGGGGTGTACTCCCTGGTGGCCCTTGCGATCTTCGTTCCGCTGGTCTGGAGCTACTACGCGCACAAGCACACGGGTCCCTACCTGTGGAACCTGGCCCGGCTCCCGAGCGTCCGCTGGATCGGCATCGCAGGGGTCGGCGCCGCCTGCGTGCTGATCGTGGCCGGGCTCGTGCAGCCGAGTCCCGCCAGCCTCCTGCCGGGCAAGCCGGTGGTCCGCGGCGTCGCACGCGTCACACGGCACCCGCTGCTGATGGGCTTCGGGCTCTGGGGCGTCGCCCACCTGCTGCTCGCGATCGTGCACGCGTCCGAGCTCGCGTTCTTCGGCGGCTTCGCGCTCTTTGCGGTGATCGGCTGCGAGCATCAGGACCAGCGCAAGCTCGCGACCCAGGGCGAGAGCTACCGCGCCTACGTCGCTGCCACGCCCTTCCTTCCCTTCGCGAGCAGGAGCTTCGCCCGAGGACTCGTCGAGATGCCGATGCCCATCGCCATCGCTGCCGGAATCGCGCTGGCCTGGACCTTGCGCCAGTACGCTCACGGCTGGCTCGCGGGCTGATTCCCCCGGGAGGAGCGCGAGCGCGGCGCGAGATCGCGCCGCATCGGGAGTTCCGGCCGCGCGCACGGTCGTCTACACTGCGCTCGGTCCGAGGAGGACCTCGCATGATCCCTCGTCGCGCCCAT
>JAQBHI010000188.1:0-3575 GCA_032127875.1 Acidobacteriota bacterium | reverse complement strand
AACCGCGCTGGGCCCGAGGACACTTCCAGCTAGCATGGAAGCGGCAACCTTCTCCCTGGTGTCCTTCATAGTGGCGTTCCCTACTGGATGGGGAAGTCCGCGTTGGCGGGTACCCTAACATACTGACGCTGGCCGGGTCTGTCTCATCGCGAACTTCAGCCCGAAGAGCATCGTGGGCATCCTCGACCTGCTCTCTGGAGAGGGCAACTACGCGGGCATTGGCGCACTGTGGTACAAGCTTCGCGATTGGATCCAGTAGCGCCGCAACACGGGCCGCGCAAGGCCACGGCCTTCCAGCTCGTCTTCCTGACCTACGCGGTGATCTGCAGCGGGGCCTACGGCCTCGAAGAGATGGTGTCCGCCTCGGGCCCGGGTCTCTCGATGCTGGTGCTGCTGGTGCTGCCGCTGGTCTACGCGGCGCCGATCTCGCTCACCTGCGCAGAACTATCGGCGCGCTTTCCGATCGAGGGCGGCTACTACCGCTGGGTTCGCATGGCGTTCGGCGATCTGGTCGGGTACTGCGCGGGCTGGCTAGTCTGGCTCACGATGTTCGCCACCAACGCGGCCTTCGCCGTGCTCTTCAGCAACTACCTCCGCTACTTCGTTCCCGAGCTCTCGAAGAGCGCACACTTCTGGATCGCCGTGGCCCTGGTGTGGGTGTGCGTGCTGCTCAACTATCGCGGCATCAACCTGGTCGGCACGGCCTCGGTCGTGTTCACGATCCTGATCTTCGTCCCGTTCCTGGTGATGACCGGGATGGGCCTGCTGCAGTGGCGCTTCAGTCCGTTCGTGCCGTTTGCGCACCCCGGCAAGCCCATCGGCCTGGCGCTCTTCGACGGCTTCCTGATCGCGATGTGGCTCTACGGCGGCTTCGAGAAGATGAGCGTGAACGCGGAGGAAGTGGAGAACCCCTCGCGGGCCTTTCCGCTGGCGCTCGGGATCGCGGTGCCCATGTGCGCGCTCAGCTACATCCTGCCGACGCTCGCCGCGCTGGCCGCGAACGGCGATTGGAGCGACTGGGGCGAGGCCCACTACATGAAGGCGGCGGCCCTGATCGGCGGCCCCTGGCTGGGGGCCGCGATGGCAGCCGGTGGGCTTGTCTCCAACGCCGGAATCCTGATGGTGACGATCCTGAGCCAGTCGCGGCTGCCGATGGTGCTGGCCGAAGACGGCCTGTTCCCGAAGGCCTTCGGCGCGCGGCATCCGCGTTTCGGAACGCCGGTCGCTTCGCTGGTCTTGACCGGCGTCATCCTGACACTGCTGTGCGGCTTCACGTTCTCGCAGTTGGCCGGCGTCTACTCGCTCGTCCAGTCGCTGGCCTACCTGCTGATCTACGCGGCACTGTTCCGATTGCGAAGGCAGCCGGCCCACATCTCGACGCCCGGGTTTCGGATTCCGATGGGGACCGCGGGGCTTGTGATGATGGTGCTGCCAAGTGTCGTCATCGTCGTCCTGGTGGTCCGGCAAGGGCTCTTGCCCGGCGGCGAGTTCCAGACGGGCCAGGCGCTGCTGGACCTCGCGATCTTCACCTCAGGCCCGCTCACGTATCTGTTGTTCCGGCGCTACGCTTCGCGCGCCGACAACAAGGCGTAGCCGATTTCCTTGTAGAGCAGACGTGCGCCGACGTTGCCGTCCCACTCGGAGCGGCCGTCGGGATCGGGCGCCACCTCGTTCAGGTCGAAGCCGACGATGCGCCGCCCGCTCTCGACCAGCGTGCGGATCACGGCGACTGCTTCGGCAAACGAGAGACCGCCTACGACAGGCGTTCCCGTGTGCGGGCATAGGGCGGGATCGAGGCCATCGATGTCGAACGACACGTAGACCTGCTGCGGCAGGTCGGCCACGATGCGCCCGGCGATCCGGTTCCAGGTCTCGCCGTCATGGAGCGCGCGCCGCAGGTCGGCCTCGAAATAGGTCTTGATCCTGCCGCTCATGCCCTGGATCAGCGTGTCTTCCTCGTCGCAGTAGTCGCGGATGCCGACCTGGACCAGGCGCTCAACCGCGGGGATCTCGTGGACCACGTTGTTCATGATGGACGCATGCGACCAGCGAAAGCCCTCGTAGGCGTGCCGCAGGTCGGCGTGCGCGTCGAAGTGGAGAATCCCCAGGCCCGGGTGCTTCTCGGCCAGCGCGCGGATCGCGCCGAAGGGTGTCGAGTGATCGCCGCCGACGACCCCGACCAGCTTGGCCGCCCCGATGTAGTGCTGCGTCTGCGCGTAGACCCAGGCGTTCATGCGCTCGCTGAGCACGTTGACGGCGGCCTGCGCCTTCTGAAGCACTGGATCGGCGCCCGCCCCGCCCGCCTCGATCACCGGCAGTGCGAAACGGCGCGCCTCGTCGCTCCAGGCGCGCACTTCCGCAGGAATGGGCAGCATCGCGATGCCCGCCTCGTACGGCCGGCCTGTCTCGCGATCGAGCAGGTCCACCTGGCGGCTCGCCGCGAGAATCGCCGCGGGGCCGTTCGCGGTGCCGGCGCCATACGAGACGGTCGCTTCCCAGGGTACCGGGATCAGCACCACGCGTGCCTGCTCCGGCGAGAAAGGCAGGCCAAAGATCCCCTCGCCGTGTGCGGCGCTGCTCGGATCGAACGGAACGCTCATGCTGCGAGTATACCCATCAGTACCCGCGGCGCTTGTCCACCAGGTTCCGCAAGGGCTCGCCGCGCTGGAAGCGGCGCAGGTTCTCGAGGAAGAGCTGGGTCGCTTCCGCGCGCCAGGTGGCCGTGCGGTCGGCGGTGTGGGGCGAGAGCAGGACGTTGTCGAGACGCCAGAGCGGATGGCCGGCTGGCAGCGGCTCCGCTTCGAAAACGTCGAGCGCGGCGCCGCGAATCCGCCGCGCTTCGAGGGCCCGGAGCAGAGCGTCTTCGTCCACCGTGCAGCCGCGCCCGACGTTGACGAAGACGGCCTGCGCGCCCATGGCCGCGACCTCGGCCGCACCAAAGAAACCCCGCGTCTGGGGCGTTGCCGGCAGGGCGAGCACGACGTAGTCGGCTCGGGCGATCAGCTCGAGGCGACGCTCTGGCGGGAAGCTTTCGTCCAGCAGCGGGTCGCTCGGCTCGGCGCCCCCGCCGCGGTGCATCGCCAGTACCCGCATCCCCATCGCCTTGCAGCGCTCGGCAACGGCACGGCCGATGTCGCCGAAGCCGAGGATGCCGACGCTCCGGCCGGCAACTTCGACCACCTCGAACGGCTCCCAGCGCGCCGCCGCCTGGCTCGCCAGCATCCTCCGCAGATCCTTCGCGAAGAACAGCATCGAGGCGATCACAAACTCGGCGAGCGACCGGCTGAAGACGCCGCGGGCGTTGGTGACCGGGACGGCGCTGTCGACGAGAGCCGGGAAGAGCGCTCCGTCGAGGCCCGCCCAGCCGATGTGAACCCAGCGGACCCGCGGGGCCCGCACGACGACCGGCTCGAGCAGGGCGCGTCCACCCGAGACCAGGCAGATCACGTCCGCGTCCGCCGCGGCGTCGGCGAATGCATCCGGCGACGTGCCGACGACGAAGCGCACGCCCTCGGCAGCGTCGAGATGGCGAAGGCTCTCGTCATCCGGGTTCGCCAGTACGCAGACCGTCAGCG
>JAQBHI010000187.1:0-5443 GCA_032127875.1 Acidobacteriota bacterium | reverse complement strand
ACACCACGATGTACGGAACCCCAACCTGACGCGCCAGCAGAATGTGCTCCCGCGTCTGCGGCATCGGCCCGTCCGCCGCCGACACCACCAGAATCGACCCGTCCCTCTGCGCCGCGCCCGTGATCATGTTCTTGATGTAGTCCGCGTGCCCAGGGCAGTCCACGTGCGCGTAGTGACGCTTCCCCGTCTCGTACTCCACGTGCGAGGCGTTGATCGTCACACCACGCTCTCGCTCCTCAGGCGCGTTGTCGATCTGGTCGTACGCCCTAAACTGCACCTTCGGGTTCGACATCGACAGAATCTTCGTGATCGCCGCCGTCAGCGACGTCTTCCCGTGATCCACGTGCCCGATCGTTCCAATGTTCACGTGCGGCTTCGACCGGTCGAACTTCTCCTTAGACATGCTCTTTCGCCTCTTAGCTCAGTAGGATTCTTTCTACTTCTCGACCTTGCCCATGACCTTCGCTACCACCTCTTCGCTGACGTTGCGCGGCGCCTCGGCGTACTTCTCGAAGTGCATGGAGTACGTCGCCCGGCCCTGGGTGCGGGAGCGGAGATCGGTTGAGTAACCGAACATGTTCGAAAGCGGCACCATCGCCGTGATGATCTGGGTGCCGCCCCTGGAGATCTGGCCCTCGAGGTGACCCCGGCGGCTCGAGAGATCGCCCGTGACCGCGCCCGTGTAGTCGTCAGGCGTCACGACCTCGACCTTCATGATCGGCTCGAGCAGCACCGGGCTCGCCTTCTTCGCGGCTTCCTGGAAAGCCATCGAGCCGGCGATCTTGAAGGCCATCTCGTTGGAGTCGACTTCGTGGTAGCTGCCGTCCCAGAGGTTCACCCTCACGTCGACGACCGGGTAGCCCGCGATGATGCCGCGGTCCAGAGCCTCGCGGATACCGGTCTCGATGGGCTTGATGAACTCCTTCGGGATCGAACCGCCCTTGATGACGTTCTCGAACACAAAGCCCTCGCCGGGTGCTGGCTCCAGCTCGATCTTGACGTGGCCGTACTGGCCCTTGCCGCCGGTCTGCTTGATGTACTTGCCCTCGGCCCGGGCGCCCTTGCGGATCGTCTCTTTGTAGGCGACCTGCGGCTTGCCGACGTTGGCTTCGACGTCGAACTCGCGCTTCAGCCGGTCGACGATGATCTCCAGGTGCAGTTCGCCCATGCCCGAGATCTTGGTCTGGCCCGTGTCCTTGTCGGTCTCGACCTTGAAGGTCGGGTCTTCCTGCATCAGCTTCGCGAGCCCCTGGCCGAGCTTCTCCTGGTCCGACTTGGTCTTGGGTTCGACGGCGAGCGCTATGACTGGAGCCGGGAAGTTGATCGACTCGAGCACGACGGGCTTGAGCGGATCGCAGATGGTGTCGCCCGTCGTGACGTTCTTCAGGCCCACGCCCGCGGCGATGTCACCGGCCCAGACTTCCTTGATCTCCTCGCGCTTGTTCGCATGCATCTTGAGCAGGCGGCCGACGCGCTCTTTCATGCCCTTGGCGGGATTCAAGATGGTGTCGCCGCTCTTCAGGCTGCCCGAATAGACGCGCAGGAATGCGAGCTGGCCGACGAACGGGTCCGTCATGATCTTGAAGACCAGCGCCGAGAAGGGCGCGTCGTCCTTCGGCTCGCGCGGCACCAGCTCCCCCGTGGCCGGGTCGTTCGCCAGCGTCGGCGGCACGTCGAGCGGCGAAGGCAGATAGTCGACGACGCAGTCGAGCATCGGCTGAACGCCCTTGTTCTTGAAGGCAGATCCGCAGATGACCGGGAACAGCGTCATCTTGATCGTGGCGATGCGGATCGCTGTCTTGATTTCGGCCACCGTCGGGATCTCGCCGCCCACGTACTTCTCGAAGAGGATGTCGTTGCCTGCCGCGTGGGCCGCCTCGGCGACCTTCTCGATCATGATCTCGCGGTGATGCTTGGCGTCCTGCCGCAGCTCCGCGGGGATCTCCTCGACCTCGTACTTGCTGCCCATCGCCTCGTCGAGGTAGCGGTAGGCCTTCATCTCGACCAGGTCGATGACGCCCGCGTGATCGCCTTCCTGGCCCAGCGGGAGCTGGATGGCCACCGCGGACGTGGCGCTCAGCCGCTCGTGCATGCTCTTGATGCTGTGATGGAAGTCGGCGCCCACGCGGTCCATCTTGTTCATGAAGGCGATGCGCGGGACGCGGTACTTGTCGGCCTGGCGCCACACGGTTTCGGACTGTGGCTGCACGCCGGCGACCGCGTCGAACACCGCAACCGCCCCGTCGAGGACGCGTAGCGAGCGCTCCACCTCGGCCGTGAAGTCCACGTGGCCGGGCGTGTCGATGATGTTGATGCGGTGGTCCTTCCAGAAACAGGTCGTGGCGGCGGACGTGATGGTGATGCCGCGCTCCTGCTCCTGCTCCATCCAGTCCATGGTGGCTGTGCCGTCGTGGACTTCGCCGATCTTGTAGTTCACACCGGTGTAGAAGAGGATCCGCTCGGTCGTAGTCGTCTTGCCGGCGTCGATGTGCGCGGCAATCCCGATGTTGCGGGTCCGATCGAGGGCTGTCTGTCTCGCCACTGCTTCGTCCCTACCAGCGATAGTGGGCGAAGGCCTTGTTGGCCTCGGCCATCTTGTGGGTGTCTTCCTTCTTCTTCACGGCGCCGCCGCGCAGGTTCGCAGCGTCCATCAGCTCGCTGGCCAGCTTCTGCACCATCCCGCGCTCCGGGCGCTTGCGGGCGAAGCCGATCAGCCAGCGCAGCGCGAGCGACGTGCGCCGTGCCAGGTTGACCTCGACGGGCACCTGGTAGTTCGAGCCGCCTACGCGCCGGCTCTTCACTTCCAGGCTGGGCTTGGCGTTGTCGACTGCCTTCTTGAAGACCTTGAGCGGATCGTCGGTGGTCTTCTGCTGCACCACGTTCAAGGCGCCGTACATGATCTGCTGGGCAGTGGCGCGCTTGCCGCCGTACATCAGGCAGTTGATGAACTTGGTGACGAGCGCGCTGCTGTAGAGAGGGTCCGGAAGAACGTCTCTCTTCGGTACCGTGCCGCGACGTGGCATGCTGACATGCTCCTGAAAAAACAACAGACGGCGCCTCGGGTGGCCGGTGCTCCGGCCGCCGCCGGCGTCGTCTGGGCCCTACGACCGCCCCGCCTCGAGGATCCTTGGTTCCCGGCCTGAATGACCGGAAGCCTGATCGCCCCGACTGTGTCTCCCGGCGGAATCCCCCGCCGGAACTTCCTCTTTTACGAACCTCCCAAAAGGGCCTATTACGCCTTCGGGCGCTTCGCCCCGTACTTGCTACGGCTTCGCTTGCGACCCTGGACGCCGACGGCATCCAGCGTGCCCCGGACGATGTGATAGCGGACGCCCGGCAGGTCCTTCACGCGGCCCCCGCGGATCAGCACGATCGAGTGCTCCTGCAGGTTGTGGCCCACGCCTGGGATGTAGGCCGTTACCTCGATCCCGTTGGTGAGCCGGACGCGGGCGACCTTGCGCAGCGCCGAGTTCGGCTTCTTGGGCGTCGACGTGAAGACCCGCACGCACACGCCCCGCTTCTGGGGCGACCCTTGAAGAGCCGGGCTATCGGTCTTGCTGCGAAGCTTCTTCCGACCGACCCGGACGAGTTGACTGACCGTGGGCACTCACGCCTCCGAAACTAGGGCCTCCGAAACTAGGTACGAAGGGACACCCTGACTGGCGCGCCATCCCTTCGTGGAGACAACCGACTGATTTTATACAAAAGTCGGGCCGTGTCAAGGAGTCGCAGCCCAAGGTGGCTCCTGGGCTGTCGAAACGGGGATAGGATGACCGGCCATGAGCGACACGATCCACAAGTACCAGGCCTACGTCATGACCGGCTTCACGAAGCTCCAGCCGATCGTCGTGGAGCGGGCGCGAGGCGCGATCGTGACGGACGCGAGCGGCCGCGACTACATCGACTGCTTCGCAGGCATATCCGTAGTGAACGCGGGCCATTCGAACCCCGAGGTGGTGGCGGCGGCCAAGGCACAACTCGACAAGCTCACTCACTGCGGCTCCTACGTCTACCACGTGCCGGTGGTGGCGGACCTGGCTGAGAAGCTCGCGGAAATCGCGCCCGGCGCCCGGCTGCGCAAGACGTTCTTTGCCAACAGCGGCGCCGAGGCGATCGAAGGCGCCATGAAGCTGGCTCGCCTGTTCACGGGCAGGCACGAGTACTTGTCGCTTCATGCCTCGTTCCACGGCCGCACCTGGGGAACGCTCTCGATCACTGGCAACGCCGGCCGCAAGCGCCGCGGCGGGCCCTACGCCCCTGGCATCGCCTTCGCTGCGGCGCCCTACAGCTATCGCTCGCCCTTCCCGGGCGACGCCGAGGCCACGGCGGCCTACGCGATTCGCTCGGTCGAGGAGGCGATCGCCTACAGCACCACGAAAGACATCGCGGCCATGATCGTGGAGCCGGTGATGGGAGAAGGCGGGATCATCGTGCCGCCGGCGTCCTACTTCCCCGCCCTAAAGCGGGTGCTCGACGCTCACGGCATCCTGCTGATCGCGGACGAGGTGCAGTCGGGCTTCTGCCGTACAGGCAAGATGTTCGCGATCGAGCACTTCGGCATCGAGCCCGACATTCTGGTGATGGCGAAGGGCATCGCCGACGGCTTCCCGCTGGGGGCCTTCACGGCGCGCGACGAGATCGCGGCGGCATTCCAGCCCGGCGATCATCTCTCGACCTTCGGCGGCAGTCCCGTCTCGTGCGCGGCAGGTCTGGCGAACATCACCTACATGCAGCGCGAGAAGCTGGCCGAGAAGTCACGGCTGCTAGGCGAGTACGCGATGGGCCGGCTACGGTCGATGGGCCTGCCGCTCGTCGGCGAGATCCGCGGGCTGGGCCTGATGATCGGCATCGAGCTCGTGAGGGACCCGGCGAAGACGCCTGCCGCGGAACAAGCAGGCGCGGTGAGAGCCGCATGCCTCGAGCGCGGCGTGCTGATCGGCGTGGGTGGCATTCACGGCAACGTGGTGCGGCTGCAGCCGCCGCTGGTCATCGGCAAGGAGGAGTTGGATCGGGCGATCACGCTTCTGGCCGAGTCGCTCGCGGTGGTGCAAACGAAAACGCCGGCTGCAGCGCGAAGCTGACGGCCAGGGCGGGAGGCGGAGGCTACTCGACGGGCTGAGGACGAAGAATACCTCGTCGGTGGTGTCGGTAGAGGGCTTGCCGGACTGACCGAGCAGGCCGGCGACCTGGCGGATGCGCAGCGGTCCGGCATCGGTCTTGGGGAAGGTGGCGTACCAGGTGTAGTGGTTGCCCTTGACGGATTCGGCCAGGGTTTCCCAGGTTTCGCAGTTGTCACGGCGCAGTTCGATCGTGAAGCGCGCGGTCTTGCCGAGGTTGTGGGCCCAGGCGATCGTGACGGCCTCGTCCTGGGAAAAGCGATCTTCGGAACTGGGTGAGGTGAGCTTCACGAAGGGCTGGTCGGAGCCGTAGACCTCCTGAACGA
>JAQBHI010000186.1:0-3143 GCA_032127875.1 Acidobacteriota bacterium | reverse complement strand
TGGTCGAGGCCGACCTGTGCCTCGGACCTTTGGAGGACGGTGAGGTCGAGTATCGCGAACTGTCCGACGATCAGGCGATCTGCGTCGGCTACGCGAACAACCTGCCCCAGACCAATCACCTGCCGGTGGAGCACTGGCTCGCGAGACGGCTGGCGCGTCGGCTTCATGCGCTTCGGCTCGAGGCTCCGGCGCTTGGCCTTGGCCCGGACGGCAAGGTGCTGGTTCTGGTGCGCGCGGACGGCGACACGGCGTGGACGCTCGAGTCGTTCAGCTGCTCGCTTCAGCAACTGAACGCGAGCGACCCCGTAGCCCTGCACCGCGCGGTGCGCCTGGCTGTCGGTGATGAACTCCAGAAGCTCGCGGTTCAACTTCCGGGGCTTTCGGCCACTCCGCCCGAGCACCTGACCGTGAACGGAGCGGGTGCTTTCGAAGTCGGCGGTCCCGAAGGCGACAACGGCCTTTCGGGAAAGAAGCTGGTGATGGACGCGTACGGGCCGCGCGTCCCCATCGGCGGCGGCGCCTGGTCCGGGAAGGACTTCTTCAAGGCCGACCGCGCCGGCGGGCTGCATGCGCGCCGCGTCGCGAAGCTGGTGGTCGAACTCGGCCTCGCCACCGAAGCGACGGTCACGCTCGGCTGGTTCCCCGGGGATCGCGAAGCCCGGATTCTCGACATCGCGACGCCTTCGGGGCCGGGCATCTCCGCCGCGGCACTCGCGAAGTGCGTCGATCTGTCCCTCCTGCACAGCGGCGAGAACTTCGCGGTGGACGACCTTGTGGAGGTCTCCCGCTGGGGCCACTTCGAGAGGGGTGATCGCCCGTGGGAGCGACCACGACGGATTTGAGGAGGGTCGAACGGGGCGCATCCGATCAGCGTATGGTGAGCCACCACCAAGGAGCCGTATGACCGCTGAGACGTCGCTCTACGACATCATCACTCGCCGGCTCGAGCGAGACGCTCCCAGCGAGGCTTCCTGGCCCTACCTCGTTCTCGCCGCGCTCGAAGGTGGCAGCGCCTTCGACGCCGCACTTCAGCCGGACGCGCAGATCGGACCCCTCAAGACCGCCAAGCCCCTGGCGGCGCCGGTCGAGCCGAAGAAGGCATTCCTCCAGGAAGTTCGCGTTCGCGGCTTTCGCGGGATTGGCCCCGAGGCGTCGCTCTCCGTCAATCCCGGTCCCGGGCTCACTCTCGTGCTCGGCCGCAACGGATGCGGGAAGTCGAGTTTTGCGGAGGCCGCGGAACTCCTCATCACGCGTGGGAACGCGCGATGGGATGCTCGAGCGAACTCGAAGCAGTGGAAGGAAGGCTTCCGGAACCTGCACGAGCCGCGGGCCACCATCAGCGCACGGTTCACGGTGGAGGGCGGGCGGAGCTGCGATGTGCACGTCGAATGGGCCGAGGGGGCCGATCTCGCCGAGCAGACCGACTATGTGCAGTTCACGGGCGAGGCCCGCACGACTTACGACGCTCTCGGATGGTCAGGGGCAGCGGTGTCCTACCGGCCGGTGCTCTCCTACAACGAGCTTGGCGGGATGCTCGACCAGGGGCCGTCGAAGTTCTACGACGCCCTCGCACAGATTCTGGGGCTCGAGGCTCTGGCCGACGCGGGGGCGCGGCTGCGCCAGGCGCGGCTCGACCGGGAGAAGCAAGGCAAGGAACTGCAGAAGACCCAGAAGGAACTCGCGGCGAAGACGGCGGCCCATTCGGATCCGCGCGGGGCGCAGATCGCGGCCCTGCTGCAGAAGAAGGAAGCGGATGTGGCCGCCGTCGAGAAGGTGCTCGAGGCGGGCCAGACCGGCGATGGGGCGGCGGGCGAGATGGCGACCCTTCGCCAGGCGATCGCGCTGCCGGATGTTTCGGTCGAGGCCGCGGCGAAGGCGATCGAGATGCTGAAGGTCGGCGCCGAGACCTTGAAGGCAAACTCGGGCACGCTGGCGGCACGGTCGGCGGATCTGGTGTCCCTGCTCGACTCGGCTCTGCGCTTCCACGAAAAGTACGGCGATGGGTCCTGCCCGGTCTGCGGCAACTCAATCGCTCTCAACGCCGAATGGCACGCCCGCCAGCACGAGCATGCGGCGGAGTTGCGGACTGCAGCCAAAGCGGTAAGCGACGCAAACGTGCGGGTGCAGACGGGGCGCGAAGCGATTGGAAGGCTGTCGTCGCCCGCAGCCTCGGTTCTGGCCGCGGCTACCGCGCTGGGGCTTCCCGGCTCGGCGGTGGCGGAGGCTGCGGAGCGTGTCCGCACTGCCGTGGCCCTCGATCCGGCGGAAAGCATCGCGCAGGTCGAAAGTGCGCTCTCCTTGCTGGGCCCGGCGCTCGCAGCGCTGAAGCAGCAGGCAGCGGCTGAACTCAGCAAGCGCGAAGACATCTGGCGTCCCATGGCCCGCGAGATCCAGGCCTGGCTCGCCCTCGCCCGTCAGTCCCAGCCCGCAATTCACCGGCTGCCCGAGATCACCGCGGCCGAGAAGTGGCTGAACGACGCCACCGACGACCTGCGCAACGAACGGTTCGCGCCCCATGCTTCCGAGGTCAAGCGGATCTGGAACCAGCTGCGCCACTCCAGCAACGTGTCCCTGGAAGACATCCGGCTCATGGGCGCCGCCAACTCGCGCCGCGTGCAGCTCGATGTGGCCGTCGACGGCACGGCGGGAGCGGCGGTGGGTGTGATGAGTCAGGGGGAACTGCATTCGCTCGCTCTGGCTCTCTTCCTTCCGCGCGCGACCATGGCCGCGAGCCCGTTCGGCTTCGTCCTCATTGACGACCCCGTGCAGTCGATGGATCCCTCGCGCATCGACGGTCTCGCCTGCGTTCTGCGAGACGCGGCGAAGGCCCGTCAGGTCATCGTCTTCACCCACGATGATCGGCTCGCCGAATCGATACGGCGTCAGGGCATCGAGGCCACGGTTCTCGAAGTGACGCGGCGAGAGAAGTCGGTGGTGGAGGTTCGGAAGGGTGTTGACCCGGTGAGGCGCTACATCGAAGACGCCTCGGCGGTGGCCCTCACGAAGGATCTGCCGACCGACGCGCGAAGGCGGGTGGTTCCCGGGCTTTGTCGGGGCGCGCTGGAAGCAGCGGCGACGCGTGTGCTCCGGCGACGCTGGCTGATGGAGGGCGTCAACCGCGACGAGGTCGAGAAGCGTCTCGA
>JAQBHI010000185.1:0-16801 GCA_032127875.1 Acidobacteriota bacterium | reverse complement strand
ACCGGGATGCGGATGGTGCGGGCCTGGTCGGCGATGGCGCGCGTGATGGCCTGGCGGATCCACCACGTCGCGTAGGTCGAGAACTTGTAGCCACGCTTGTACTCGAACTTGTCGACGGCCTTCATCAGGCCGATGTTGCCTTCCTGGATCAAGTCGAGGAACTGCAGCCCGCGGTTCGTGTACTTCTTCGCGATCGAAACCACCAGGCGCAGGTTTGCCTCGACCAGCTCCTTCTTCGCCTGCTCGGCCTGGGCCTCACCGATGAGCACGGTCTCCAACGTGCGCTTCAGTTCCTCGGGCTTGGTGTCGAACTCTTCCTGGATCTGACGCAGCGAGTCCTTCTGCTCCGCGATCAGCCTGCGGACCTGTTTCTTGTAGTCATCCGAGAGCTTCGCCCGCAGTTTCGGCTCGAGCCGGTCGATCTTGTCCTCGGCCAGGTGGATGCGGTCGACCGACTCGCGGATACGCTCGGTCAGGCGCCGTTTCACCGACTCGGCCAGCTCGATGTTGCGGATGGCGTTTGCGACGGCGATGCGGTGGCGGCCGAGCTTCCACTTGGCGCGCACGTACTTGGGCGCCTTCTTCGGCACTTCCAGGAACTTCTTCCGGTACGCCATGGCTTCGTGATGGGCGTGGCCCACCTTGTCCACGAGCTTCAGCGTCTCGCGGATCTTGTGCTCGAGCTTCTCCTCGGTGATCTCTTCTTCGTTGAACACGACGACGTCGCGCACGCTGATCTCGCCGGCCTTGAGCCGCTCGCCTAGCCGCACGATCTCGAGCGCCGCGTGCGGGGTGCGCGCCACGACCTTGAGCACGGCCTTCTTGCCACGCTCGATGCGCTTCGCGATCTCGACCTCGCCTTCGCGCGTGAGCAGCGGCACCGTGCCCATCTCGCGCAGGTACATGCGGACCGGGTCGTTGGTCTTGTCGAGAGCGCCAGGCGTCAGGTCCAGCTCGGCGCCCTCCTCGCCTTCGGCCTTCTCCCGGAATTTCTGCTCCGAGTCGACGACCTCGATGCCCATCGACCCGAACATGGAGAAGATGTCGTCGAGATCGTCCGAGGACGTGATCTCGGACGGCAACATGTCGTTGACCTCCTCGTACAGGAGGTAACCCTTCTCCTTGCCCATGGTGATGAGCTGTCTGACTTCGTCGTACTTCTCCTCGATTGACAGTGCCATGTCGGCTCTTCGCTCCCTCTAGTCCTCTTGCTACTGGCCTGGCGCCGCGGCGCGGGACAGGCTGTTGATCTGTCGCCTCAGGTCGACCTGCTCCTGGCGCAGCGTGGTTTCGTCGCCGGACGCGCCCCGCAGCGCGTTTTGGATCTCGTCGAGACGTGCCTCGAGCGGCCAGCACTGGATCTCGCGCACGCAGGCGAGTGGCGTGGCGTCGCCCGTGGGGGAGGGCTTCACGGCCATCTCCGTCACGAGGCGGCGTGCCGATTCGTCCTGAACCTCGCTGGCGAGACCGGCCGCCGTGACCCTCTGCCCGCGCAGGTAGATGGCCTTCGCCGCGCGCAAGACGTCGGCGGAGGCGAGGCCCTCGAGGTGCGCGTCGGCCAGCTCACCCAGCGCCTCGTCGATGCCCGGCGCCTCCTGGAGCAACAGGCTGATCAGCCACTTCTCGGCGGGCTGCAGCCCGGCTCGCCGCGCGGGCGGCTGTATGGCGGGCCCCCGTGGCACGCTGGTCGCACCGCTGGCCAGCGCCCGCTTCAATTCCGAGAGCGCCGCCGTACCGTCCAGGCGGCCCCGCTCCACGATCACCGACAGCCAGGCGGATCGCTCCACGGCGCTTACGACCTTCGCGAGCGAAGGCAGGATGGCTCCGAAATAGGCCGCCTTTCCCGCCGGCGTCTTGGTGTCGTTCTCGGCGGCGGCCTTCTTGATCAGCCACTCCATCCAGGGCAGCCCCGCCTCGAGCCGTTCGCGATAGGCCTCGCCGCCCTCGGTCTTCACGAACGAGTCGGGGTCGTGGCCCTGCGGTAGCGTGACGACGTGCACGCTGAGGCCCTCGCCGGCGAGGATGCCCAGGCTCTTGCGGGCGGCCTTCTGGCCGGCCTCGTCCTGGTCGAAATTGACGACCACTTTCTCGGCGAAGCGGCGCAGCAGCCGCGCATGGCTCGGGGTGAGCGCCGTGCCGCACGTCGCCACGGCTTCGGCGACGCCGCCCTCGAGGGCGCGCGCCACGTCGAGGTAGCCCTCCATCAGCACCAGCCGGCCCTGCTTGCGCGAGGCCTCCTTCGCCCACGACAGGCCGTAGAGCGTGCGGCTCTTCTGGTAGACAGGCGTCTCGGGCGAGTTCAGGTACTTGGGTTCGCTGCCGTCGAGGCTGCGGGCGCCGAAGGCCACGACCTTGCTCGACTCATTCGCAATCGGGAACACGCAGCGGTTGCGGAAGCGGTCGTAGTGTCCGCCGCCGCCCTGCTTTTCGAGAACCAGGCCTGCCTTGAGGATCGTCGCGACCGGGAACTTGCGGCGCAGGCCGTCCAGCAGCTCGCTCCACGAGTCGGAGGCCGCACCCGCACGGATCAGCTCCAGGGTTTCCTTCTTGAAGCCGCGGCCGAGCAGATACTCACGCGCCTTGGTACCGGGCCCGCTCCAGAGGTTCTTCGTGAAGTGATCGGCAGCGGCCTCCATTACGGCGAGCAGTTCGTCGCGCTCCTTTCGATCGGGCCCCGGCTCGTAGCGATTCTCGGGGACGGCGATCCCGAAACGGCGCGCCACGCTTTCCACCGCCTCGGGGAAGCTGGCGCGCTCGCGAAGCATCACGAACTTGAACACGTCGCCGCCTTCGCCGCATCCGAAGCAGTGAAACAGCGGCGGCTCGGCGCGCACGTTGAACGACGCCGTCTTCTCGTCGTGGAACGGGCACAGGCCCTTCCAGGAGTTCCCCATCTTCTTGAGCCCGACATGGTCGGAGACGAGCCGCACGATGTCGGCCGTCCTGCGGACCTCGTCGATGAAGCCTTCTGGAAATGCCATCAGGCCGCCAGCCTCGCGCTCATTCCTTCAGCTCCACGATGGTGGCCCCGGCCCCGCCTTCGCGAGCCTCGCCGAGCCGGAACGTCGCCACGTGCGGATGACCCTGGAGCAGGCCGGCCACCGCTTTGCGCAACTTGCCATGGCCAAAGCCGTGGATGACTCGCACCGCGCACCGGTCCGCAAGAGCCGCGTTGTCCAGGAACTTGTCGACTTTCGGCAACGCCTCGTCCACCGTGAGGCCGACGATATTCACCTCGGCCGTGCCGGTTTCCGTCTCTTTGACCCCCGCCGGCACCGAACGCTTCACGGTGGGCGCAGGGCGGCCGCCGAGAGCCACCAGTTCGGGGAGTGGCACGCGCATGCGCTTGCCACCCACGGCCAACTCGGCGTCGCCAGCGTGAAGCGCCATGACCTCACCGATCACGCCCAGCGACTTCACGCGAACGCGCGCGCCAACGGTCACTGGCGCTGTCGGCGCTGCGGCCTCGGCGGGCTCGGGAGCCAGCTCGCGCAGGGCTTCCTCCTGCGCCGCGCGGATCAGTTGGACCACCTCGGTGCGGGCGCGGGCGCCTTCGCTCGGCGCAGAGCGGCGGGCTGACTCGACGCGCGCGACGGCTTCACGGATGGCATCGGCCGCCTTGCGAGACACCTCCTCGCCGCGTCGCCGCAGATCGCGCGCAAAGGCCTCGGCCTCAACCTTGCGACGCTCCGCGAGGCTGGCGTTGGCTTCGCGCACGCGTGCCGCTTCGGCCTCGAGCTGCCCACGCTCGACGCGCAGCCGTTCGGTCTCGGACCGCGCCGCGGCGCGCTGCTCCTCGAGCTGCTTCAGCATCGCCTCCGCCTGCGCTTCCTTCAGCGAGAGACGCGAGCGAGCGTCGGCGACGACATCGGCTGGCAATCCCAGCCGTTCCGCCATTTCGAGCGCCAGGCTCCGACCCGGCACGCCCAGCGCGAGCCGATAGCTGGGCTCATAGGTGGCCGGGTCGTACGAGAACGACGCGCAGCTGACCCCGGGCGTCGACTGCGCGTACGCCTTCATCAGGCCGTGGTGGGTGGTGGCCACGACCATGGCGCCGGCAGCGCGGAAGTGATCGACGATCGCGACCCCCAGGCCACCGCCCTCGGTAGGGTCGGTGCCCGCCCCTACCTCGTCGAGCAGCACGAGCGCCGGCGCTTCAAGCTCGCGGGTCATCTCGACGATCTGAGCAAGGTGCGCAGAAAACGTCGACAGGTTCTCGGCGATCGACTGGTCGTCGCCGATGTCCGCGTAGATGCGACGGAACACGGGCAGCCGGCTGCCCGCATCAGCCGGCACGTGGAGGCCACTCTGCGCCATCATCGCCAGCAGGCCTACAGTCTTGAGGGCCACCGTCTTCCCGCCGGTATTGGGTCCGCTGATGATCAGCACCGGAGCGCCGAAGCCCACGCGCAGGCTCACGGGTACCCCCTCGCGTGCGCTGCGGCGCGGCAGGCCGAGGCGTTCCGCCAGGGCCGGCATCAGCAACGGGTGCCGGGCCTGGATCAGATCGATCTCGAGGGCGTCGGTGATCTCGGGCGGTAGCGCGTTCATGCTGCGCGCGAGCAGTGCTTTGGCCTGGACCGCGTCGAGCTCGCCCAGGCTCGCGGCCGCGCGGCCGAGCTCGTCGGCGCGCAGGCCGACCCGGGACGTCAGCTCGCGCAGGATCCGGATCACCTCGCGTCGCTCCTCATCCTGGAGCGCGACGATGTCGTTGTTGAGCTCGACGGCGGGCAACGGCTCGACGAAGAGCGAGGCGCCGCTGCCGGAACTGCCGTGCACGATGCCCGGCAACTGGCCACGGTGCTCCGCCTTGAGCAGCAGCACGTAGCGATCGTTCCGGGTCGTGACCAGCTTGTCCTGCAGGATCCGGTCGGCGTCCTTGCCGCGCAGCACAGAGTCGAGCAGCGACTGGAGCTCTGAGCGCAGCCGGACGATTGCGCGGCGCAGTTCGCCCAGCCGGGGTGACGCGTGATCGGCCACCTCGCAAGACGGCAAGATCGCGGCCCGAATTGCGAGCGCCACGTCGCTGGCATCGGCGACGCCGTGCGCGAGGTGCGCGAGCGTCGGCGCGTCCTGCGCGGCGCCGACCCGCGTCGCGATCTCGACACTACCCTCGATGAACGAAGCCACATCGAGCAAAGCACCCGGTTCGAGATGCAGGCCGTCGACCCGGCTTGCCTCGAGGATCTCGGCCAGCTCTGGCAGGTCATGGTATGGCTGGCGACCGGGGCTCTGGAGCAGGCGCACGCCCTCCGTAGTCAGGCTCAGCCCCGAACGCACACCAGCGGCGTCGGTCAGGGGAGCCAGAGCGCTGATCCGCGAGCGACCCTCAGCCGACCCGACGTGGGTCAGCAGAAGGGCACGGATCTTCTCGAACTCGAGCGTCCGGAACGTGTTCCCGTTCAAAGCTAAGCGCCTGCCAGTCTGTGCTTTAGAGACAGGAAGCCGAAGGGATCCCGTCTGGCCGAAAGTTCGGGTCCGTCGCCGCCAGCCGGAACCCGGGGCCAGGACAGGACTACCTTACAAGATGAGAAGAATCAACGGTTTTGTCAACCTTCAGGCGGCTGATTTTCTGAGAATCAAACTGGCCAGGAAGCCCGCCCCGAAGCCATTGTCGATGTTCACTACCGAGACCCCCGAGGCACAGGAGTTCAGCATCGAAAGAAGGGCTGCCAGGCCCTGGAACGATGCGCCATAGCCAATGCTCGTGGGGACGGCAATCACGGGCGCATCCACCAGCCCCCCCACCACCGAAGGCAAAGCACCTTCCATGCCAGCCGCCACGATCACGACCGTGGCCTCGCGCAGCGTGGCGGTTCGGTCGAGCAGGCGATGCAGACCCGCCACCCCCACGTCGTGAATGCGATCGACGCTGGCGCCGTGGAACTCCGCCGTGACCGCCGCTTCTTCGGCGACAGGGATATCCGACGTCCCGGCGCACACGACCGCGACCCGCCCGGGAAGCCGGACCGGCTCGCGGACCGTGAGCGTGAGACAGCGGGCGGCCGGGTGAAACTGGGCGGCGGCGTGTTTGGCTCTTACCAAATCGTGCACAGCCATGTCCGTGCGCGTTACCAGCGCGCCCTGACCACGGTCCACGATACGGTCGACGATGGCGACGATCTGCTGGGCGGTCTTGCCGCTTCCAAAGACGGCCTCCGGAAAACCGCAACGAAGGGCCCGGTGGTGATCCACCTTCGCAAAGCCCAGATCTTCGTAGGGGAGCGTCTTCAAGCGCTCCGCAGCGGCGGCGGGGCTCACGGCCCCATCGCGGACCTGCCGGAGCAATTCTTCCAATTCTCTGGGATCCACCTGTTTCGAAACCCCTCCAAAGTTGACTTGGTAAAGGATTTGCTTACAATTATGGGTTGTGCCCGCGCGGCACACACGCTCCTGCGGGTCGCTAGTAGCAGCGACGGGAGCCGCGGCGCTCCCGTGGTGATGCTCCTTGACGCGGTCTGGGCTTGTCAAGGCGAGCGACCGCAACCGACCTCGGGCGAACTGGTGAAATCGGTCCCCGACCGGAGGGCGGCCGGAATGGAAAGCCCGGTGCGAAAGGGTTCGTTCTCTAGCCTATGAGTCCTGCTGAGTTGGCCGTCCTCGGCCTGTATTTCCTGACCCTGGTGATCTTGGCGGTCTTCGGAGCACACCGTTACATCATGGTCTACCTCTATTTCCGCCATAAGGATCGCCGCGCCCTGCCACTGCCGCCGCCGGAGCGCTTGCCGCGCATCACGGTGCAGCTCCCGCTCTACAACGAGATGTACGTCGTGGACCGCTTGCTCGATTCCGTCACGAAGATCCGCTACCCGAGGGAGCTGCTCGAGATCCAGGTGCTCGACGACTCGACCGACGAGACCGTGACGATCGCCGAGACCGCGGTTGCGCGCTACCGTGAGCAGGGCTTCGACATCCACTACATCCATCGCGACGACCGCGCCGGCTACAAGGCCGGGGCGCTCGACGCAGGCCTTCGGTCCGCGAAGGGCGAGTTCGTGCTGATCTTCGACGCCGACTTCGTCGCTCCGACCGATATTCTCGAGAAGACGCTCGGCCACTTCGACGACGCGCAGGTCGGTATGGTGCAGGTACGCTGGGGGCACGTGAACCGCGACTATTCGCTGCTCACGCAGGTGCAGTCGGTGCTGCTCGACGGCCATTTCATCCTCGAGCACGGTGGCCGCAACCGGGCCGGCCGCTTCTTCAACTTCAACGGCACCGCGGGCATCTGGCGCCACGGCGCGATCGACGACGCAGGCGGCTGGCAACACGACACGCTCACCGAGGACCTCGATCTCTCGTACCGCGCACAGCTGTGCGGCTGGCGCTTCGTCTTCGTGCAGGATGTCGTCGCGCCCGCCGAGATCCCGGTCGAGATGAACGCCTTCAAGAGCCAGCAGCACCGCTGGGCCAAGGGTTCGATCCAGACCTGCAAGAAGCTGCTGCCGAGGATCCTCGCCTCGGAGTTGCCACTCCACATCAAGATCGAGGCAGCGTTCCATCTCACGGCGAACTTCGCGTATCCGCTGATGGTGCTGCTCTCGATCCTGATGTTCCCGGCCATGGTGATCCGCTACAACATGGGCTGGTACGAGATGATGATCGTGGATATCCCGCTGTTCCTGGGCGCGACGATGAGCGTGTGTTCGTTCTACCTGATGAGCCAGCGCGAGATCTACGGGGAGAACTTCCGGGCGCGGATCAAATACCTGCCGGTTGTGCTCTCGGTGGGCATCGGCCTCTCGATCAACAACACCAAGGCCGTCATCGAGGCGCTGCTCGGAATGGAATCGGAGTTCACGCGCACTCCGAAATACCGCGTCGAGGGCGCTTCCGACGAGTGGAAGCAGAAGCGCTACAAGGGCACGCTCAACTTTGTGCCCTTCGCGGAGCTGCTGCTCGGCGCGTACTTCACCGCGATGGCCGTCTACGCCATCTCGAACCAGATATTCGCGACGCTGCCTTTCATCCTGATCTTCCAGTTCGGCTTCCTGTATGCCGGCGTGATGTCGCTGTTCCAGAACGTGGGCAAGCTGCTGCAGGTGCGCGAGCAAGAAGCGTAGTCAACTCGGGGGGTACCGACCCATGCACCCCCCCACGCACTTCCCGCTTGCTCCAGCCGCTCCGCGCGGGAGTTATCCCACGCTCCGCTGCCTCGCGCAGCGCTGGCTAGTCGGCCATCACCGCAAAGCGGTAGAGCGGGAAGAGGTCCTCGAAGACTTTCGCGACGTCGCGCACGAAACTGCGACGCAAGGCTGCCGTGGCCGACATCCGCCTGCGCACCACCAGGCCTCTGAGCCACTCCCAATCTTCAGGCTTTCCGGGAAACCCCGCCTGCTTCGTCCAGGCTCCCTTGCGGGTGGCGTACCAGTAGCTTTCGTAGCGGCGGGCGAGATGCCGCGAGGCGCGTTTCAGCCACTCTGCGTTGTCCGCGGCTCGGGCGGCGCCGGTCGAGCGCAGCGCCGAACGCGGCGAGGCCCCGTAGCTGCGAAAGCCAACGCTGACATCATCGCCGATACCGACGAACAGCTCGGCGCCGTCTGCGACTCCGGCGCGGGAGAAGTAGACGTACATTCGCGTCCGGTAGGGCGTCTTGTCCCTGGCAAAGCGGGTGTCACGGTTGATGCGGGATAGATTCGTTCCGAAGCGTCCGCTCGTTTCGAAACCGCCATGGAGCGATGCCAGTACCGGAGCGAGGGTCTCGACCAGGGCGCGCAACGGGGCGACGACATTCGCCTGATAGCGCTCACGGTTCGCATCCATCCACGGCTTTCGGTTATTGCGAGCGAGGTCGCGAAGGAAGCGGAAGGTCTCACGCGAGAGTTGAGCGCGTTCGGTCGCAGGCATCCGCATCATCCTAGCGCGGGAGACGCATTGACCGCTTGCGAAGGGCTCGGCTATGGTGCGCGCACAGGGGCGACTTCCGCCCTGCATTCCGGAGGTTCCCGTGCCTGAGACGACCGACCGCCCCCACGCCGCCTGGAACGGCACCCGCCGCGTGCCGCCACCCGCGAACGATCCGGTGCGCTCTTACGCCCCGGGTTCGCCGGAAAAGGCCGAGCTGAAGGCGCGCCTGCAGGCGATGGCCGCGCAGCGCCTCGACATCCCGCTCGTGATCGGCGGGCGCGAGGTGCGCACCGGAAGAACGGCGACGGCCGTGATGCCGCACGACCACGGCCACGTCCTCGGCGACTGGCACAGGGCCGGGCCGGCCGAAGTGGAAGCCGCCGTCGCCGCCGCGCGCGAGGCGCATCGCGAGTGGTCCACGTGGCCGTGGGAGGATCGCGCGGCCGTCTTCCTGAAAGCCGCGGAGCTGCTGACCACCTCCTGGCGCGCGACGCTCAACGCCGCCACGATGCTCGGCCAGTCGAAGACGGTCTTCCAGGCCGAGATCGACTCCGCCTGCGAGCTGATCGACTTCTGGCGCTTCAACCCGCACTATGCGCAGGAGCTCTACGCCGAGCAGCCGCTCTCCGACCACACGATGTGGAACCAGGTCGAGTATCGCGCGCTGGAGGGCTTCGTGTACGCGGTCACGCCCTTCAACTTCACCGCCATCGGGGGCAACCTGCCGACGGCCCCGGCGCTGATGGGCAACACCGTGGTGTGGAAGCCCGCCTCCTCGGCCATCCCGAGCGCCTACTTCGTGCTGCGCCTGCTCGAGGCAGCCGGCCTGCCACCGGGCGTCATCAATTTCGTTCCCGGCGACGCGGCGGCGGTCTCGGGCGTGGTGCTCTCGAACGCCGATCTGGCCGGCATCCACTTCACCGGCTCGACTGAGGTCTTCAAATCCATGTGGAAGACGCTCGGTGAGAACGTGGGGCGGTATCGCTCCTACCCCAGGATCGTCGGCGAGACGGGCGGCAAGGATTTCATCCTGGCGCACGCCTCTGCAGATCCACTCTCGCTCGCGGTCGCGATCGTGCGCGGCGGCTTCGAGTACCAGGGGCAGAAGTGCTCGGCCCCCAGCCGAGTCTATCTTCCGCGCTCGCTCGCAAAGGACGTGCTCGAGCGCGTCACCGCCATGATGCGCGAGCTGCGAGTCGGCGACGTGGCGGACTTCCGAAACTTCATGGGCGCCGTGATCGACGCGCGGGCCTTCGAGCGCATCACCGGCTACATCGCGGACGCGAAGGCGAACGCGAGGATCCTGGCGGGCGGCGGTAGCCGTCGGGAAACCGGCTACTTCATCGAACCGACACTCGTCGAAGCGCCGCGTCCCGACTATCGCCTGATGTGCGAGGAGATCTTCGGGCCGGTCGTCACGCTGTTCATCTACGACGACGCGCGCTGGTCGGAGACGCTCGCCCTGGTCGACGGCACTTCGCCCTACGCGCTCACGGGCGGCGTCTTCGCACAGGACCGCCGGGCGCTGCGCGAGGCCGTTTCGGCCTTGCGCCAGGCGGCCGGGAACTTCTACGTGAACGACAAGCCGACGGGCGCCGTGGTCGGCCAGCAACCCTTTGGCGGCGCACGAGGCTCCGGAACCAACGACAAGGCCGGCTCGAAGCTGAACCTGACGCGCTGGGTCAGCGCGCGGTCGATGAAGGAGAGCTTCGCGGCGCCACGCGACTACCGTTACCCGTTCATGGCGGAGGCCTAGCCGCCGGCTGCTGCGCGCGGCGCGACCGCCTGTTCTGAAGCGCTGAGAGCCCGATCCAGCCTGGAAAGTCGTCGGCTGGCTCTTTGCGACCGAGGAGAAGGGCGGGCGGATGAAGTAGGCTTGCGATCAGCATGGCGACGAGCCCCGCCGAGGTGACCGGCCAGGGCGTCCGGCGGGTCCTGTGGATCACGCTGGGCCTCAACGTCGTCGTGAGCCTGGGTAAGATCATCGTCGGCAAGTTGACACTGAGTCTGTCGATGGTGGCCGACGGCTACCACAGCCTGGTGGATGGCTCCAACAACGTCGTCGGCTTGATCGTCGCAGCCTTTGCCTACGCACCCCCGGACCGCGGCCATCCGTACGGTCATCGCAAGTTCGAATCCGCCGCCACGACGCTGATCGCCGCGGCGCTGCTGGCGCTCGCCTACAACGTCCTCGAGGGGGCGCTGGCCCAGGCCCATGGCATGCGTGTGCCGCAGATCGGAGTGCTCAACTGGGTCGTCATGCTCGGGACGCTCGCGATGAACCTGTTCGTCTCGTGGTACGAGACCCGTGAGGGGCATCGACTCGGCAGCTCGTACCTGATCGCCGACGCGGCGCATACCCGTTCGGACATGTACGTCTCGCTCGGCGTGATCGCGTCCTTCGCGGGAGCGAGGGCGGGCCTGCCGTGGACGGACGCGGTGGTGGCGACCGGCATCGCCGTCGTGATTGCCGTCCAGGCTGTGAAGATCCTGGTGGGCTCGTTCCACGTCCTCACCGATCGCGCGATGCTCGCGCCTGAGGAGGTCGAGCGCGTGGTGCGCTCGGTGAGCGGGGTGGTCGCCTGTCGCGACGTGCGCACGCGCGGGGGGCCGGGCGCGGTATACGTGGACCTGGTCGCCGACGTCGACGGCGACGTCAGGCTGCGCCAGGCCCATGAAGTGGCGGACCGCATCGAGGAGGCCGTGAAGGCGAGCCATCCGGGTGTCGTCGACGTGGTCGTCCACCTCGAGCCCACGCCCCAGCCGTGAAGCCGAAGCGGAAGCGCCGCCGGGCCTTTCTCGACCTGACGCCGCTCGATCTGGCCGGCGATGAGCCGCGCGAGCATCCGCTGTTCCTGACGCGCTTCGACGAGCCAGCGCTGCGGCGCGAGTGCGACGAGGCCGGACTCTTCGCGGGCCTCGCGGCACGCGGCTATCGCGACGTCAGACTGCGCACCGAGTACGCCGGCGGCGAGCATCGCCTTCGGGTCCTGGCGAAGCACGAGCGCGAGGTCCTCATCGACCTGCGCCTGGCCGAGGAGTCGCGCCTGACGCAGGCCCTGGCGCCGCGGCCGCGCGGCCTCGACGTGCTCTCGGTGCTCGTCGTCCACTGGCTCGAGATGCAGGATCCACGGGCCGAATTCACGCCGGATCGTCCGCAGCTTCCCGGCCAGCGCCACCCCGGCCTGCGCCTCACCCGCCCGCTGATCTCGAGAATCCACGGCTGGGCCGCGGCCTGGGGCAAGGACGCGGTGCTGAACGTGCCAGAGTACTTCCACAACGCCGTCTTCTACTCCGCGGCCTATCGCTTCGTTTCGCCGGTACGACAGGGGCGCTTCCTGGCACTGCGCCGCGACCTCGCGGGGCTCTCGGTCTCCGCCGCTTCGCGAGCCGTGGACCAGGGGCACGTGATGGAGGAGTCGGAGGGCCGGCGTTTTCGCTGGGAGTCCGGAGAGATGATCGCGGCGCTGAGCGAGCCTGTGCGCGTCTATCTCGAAAGCCGCGAATGGAAGAGCGCGGCCGCGGCGGCGTCCGCTGCCGCCCGCTTCCGCCTGAATCGCTGACCGGGAGAGCGGTTCAGCGCTTCTCGCCGCCGCAATCGTCGCAAGGGCACAAGCCCCGGAGCAAGCGGAAGCTGTAGATCCCGGTCGAGTGACCATCGGCCCAGGTCGGTGCGATTGCGTAGTTGCCGACGCCCTCAAGATGCGTCAGGTCCTGGCCGGACAGGTTCAGATAGCGCGAGCTGGGTGCATGGCCCTGACACCCGGCGCACGGGCACCAGCTGCGCACGTAGTCGAGCCCGTAGGTCGAGATGTGGCCGTCGTCCCATTGCACGACCAGTCGCCGGGCGGCGCGTTCGTGGCGGATCTCGATGGGCTCCGGGTACGGCGGAGCGCTCACGAGCCTCCATCGACGCGCAGCGCCGAGATCTTCCAGTCGCCGCCCTGCTTGACGAGTTCGAAGACGACTTGCTCCTCGACCCCCGAGCGGGACACCAGCCGACCGCTCACCTGGGCCTGGTCGTTCACGATGTGAACTCCGCCGGTGGGCGGCCAGAAGCTCGCTTCGGCGTTCTCCTTGAGACTCGGGTGCTCGTCCACGAGCGCCGCGAAGTCCTCGCGCGAGACGCGGCTCTTGTAGTCGTCCGAGAGCCGCGCATAAGCCTCGTCCAGCGCTCCGCCGCGCAGCGAGGCGATCTCCGCCTCGACGCTGTCCACGGGCCCCTTCATCGACACGTAGAACAGCCCGCCGACCACCGTGAGGAACAGCAAGAGCATCGTGAGGCACCCGCCGCAGCCCACCACGACCCAGAACGCCGCGCCCTTGCCCTTTTTCGCGGGGCCGCCGCTCACGGACATCTGCCGCGGCCGCGGGGCGGGAGCTTGCGGCGCGGGTGGGGGTGGCGCTTGCGGCGGCGCGCTGCGCGGTGGCAGCGGCGGAAGGCTCGGAGGCCTCGGCACGACGGTGGCGGCCGGTGAGGGCGCCTCCGACGCTGATGGGGGCGGGGCGAAGGCCGGCGGCGGCGGCGGTACGGCCGGCTGCAGGACCGTCGCTTCCGATGACTCCAGCATTTCAGCGAGCGGCGGGCCGCTGGCCGCGGGCGAGTCGAGCTCGATGCGAAAGGGAACGCCGCCAATGCGCAACTCTTGTCCGTTGCCCAAGATCGCGTCGGTCACGCGGTGGCTGTCGAGAAACGTGCCGTTGGCGCTGCCCTGGTCCACGACCGCCCAGGCCAGGCCCCGGCGCTCGATGCGGGCGTGCCTCCGGGAGACGGAGCCGTCGGCCACGACGATATCGAGCGTCGGATCGCGGCCGAGGAGCACGTTGTCCTTCGTGATTTCGAGCGCGACCCCGGAGGCCGGGATGAGCCGAAGGGTGACCATGAAGCTGGGCGATTCTAGAGGCCCTGCCCCGGCCGGTCAATCGCAGGCCGCGCCAGCAGCAGAGGGCTCATTGACACCTCCCGGAGGGCACTCCAGAATGGCGATTCGCCGTGCGCGGAACTTCCCTCCCCGACCGCAGCTTCGACGCCTCGGCCTCGTTCCGGCTGGCCGTCGTTACCATGCTCACGCTGGGCACGACCTGCGCCTACGCTACGTTCTACGAGATGGACCACGGCACGGGGCTGCACTCGTACGGCTTCGGCTCCGACGGTTATGCCTACCTCGGCGGCTTCGTGGCGTTCGAGGTGCTGGTGATCATGGGCGCTCTGGCACGGTATCGTGGCCAGGCGGCGAAGCTGGCCGTGGCGGTCTCCTCGGGCGCGCTGCCGGCTGCGCACTGATGGGCGCCGCCGCATTTCCAAGGGAGGCCCTGATGACGAAACGACTTGTTCCCCTGGCCCTCGTTGCGCTTTCCCTCGCTGGCACGTCCCGCGCGGCTGAGCAGGCGATCACCTTCAAGAGCGGCGCGGCGGACCAGGGCTCCGGTCTGCTGGTCACCCCCGCTGGCAAGGGCCCGTTTCCTGCCGTGGTCGTGATCCAGGAGTGGTGGGGTCTCAATGACTGGGTGAAGGACCAGGCACGCGCCCTGGCGAGGGACGGCTACGTGGCGCTTGCGGTCGACCTGTATCGCGGCAAGGTCGCCGCCGACAAGGACCTCGCGCACCAGTACATGATGGGAATGCCGGACGAGCGTGCCGCGGCCGATCTAGCGGGCGCCTTTGCGACGCTCGCCACGCGCGACGACGTGAAGAAGGACCGCATCGGTTCGATCGGCTGGTGCATGGGCGGCAAGTGGTCGCTGCGCCTGGCCATGAACGAACCAACCCTGGCCGCCGCCGTCGTGTACTACGGCGCGATGCCCACCAAGGCCGCGGACATCGCGAGCATCAGGGCGCCCGTGCTCGGCAACTTTGGGGGCGACGACCAGGGTCCCGCGCCGGACCAGGTGCGGGCCTTCGAGGCCGCCATGAAGGCCGCGGGCAAGACGCTCGACGTCAAGATCTACGACGGCGCAGGCCACGCCTTCGCCAACGTCAACAATCCCTGGGGCGGCTACCGCAAGGCGGCGGCCAGGGACGCCGACGCCCGGACCAGCGCGTTTCTCGCGAAGCTCCTGAAGAAGTAGGCCAGGGGCCATGCCGTCCGGGCTGCCGAGGCGGCGGGCGGCTCAGCCCGGCATCTCCCCGCGGGGAAAACACAGCTTGCGGAAGTTGCAGCGGCGACAGCGCTGCGGGCGATCGATCATGGGGAAATCCTCGAGGCGCGCCAGGTTCGAGACGGGATCGAGCAAGAGCGTCCTCATGCGGGAGGCGCTTCTTTCGATGAAGGCCCGGGCACGCTCCAGCTTTTCCGCGTCGACGGGCCGCCGTACGTAACGCGGAATGGCCAGATAGGCGAGCTCCGTCTCGATCTCTTCGGGCGAGGCGACCCAGCCCTGCCGGGCGGCGTACAGCGCGTAGCCGGCCAGTTGGACCTCGCTGAAGCGGCCCTCGCCGCGGCCGGTCTTCCAGTCCACGATCACCACGCGGCCGTCGCCGCGACGGTAGGCCAGGTCCATGCGCAACAGAACTTCGGTGCCGCCGACGTCGAAGGAAGCGAGGTCCTCGACGCTCAGCCAGTTCTTCCGGCCGGCGCTGAAGGCGTCGACGAGCGTCGGGCTCTTGAAGAAGTTGCGCAGCGAACGCATCACGATGCCGACCGCGAGCTTCTTGTCCTCGGGCTCGACCGGCACCTGGTACTCGTGCTCGAACAAGCGAAAGCGCAGTGAGCCCGACTCGCTGTCCTTCCAGTCCGCGAGCATCTGGCCATGGACGGCGGCGTGGACGATCGCCTGCTGCTCGACTTCCGAAGGCAGCGTGTCGTGCTCCTTCAAGAACGTTTCGATCGTCTCGTGGACCAGACTGCCGGCCCACAGCGGTAGCGCCGAAAGCTTCTTGAGCCGCTTGATCTCTGGATCGCCCTCGGCCGCGTAGTACGAGTAGAAGTAGCGGCGCCGGCACGACTCGAAGCTGTCGTGGCGCGACACCGACCAGGAGAAGCTGTGCGCCACGCCGGGACCTTATCACGCGCCCGTGCAGGAGCTCGGGAAGCGCTTTACCCGCTTGCGACGAACGGGTAGAGTCGCGCCGAGACTGATGCTCGAAACTTTGAAGCCCGAAGGAAGCCTCGCGCAGCGGGACTTCCCGAATCTGGCGCATCACCTCTACGAACAGAGCTTCTCGGGTTCACTGACGCTCACCCACGCCGGCATGGGCAAGAGTGTCACGATTCAGGACGGGCGACTGGTGTTCGCCTCCTCCTCCGATCCGGATGAGCGCCTCGGCGAGCTGCTGCTGCGTCGCGGCCGCGTCTCCTTCCGCCAGTACGTGGAAGCGGGCCGGGCAGTGGCGCCGGGTCGGCGACTCGGGGCGCTGCTCGTCGAGCAGGGCGTGCTCTCCCCCAAGGAGCTGGTGCGGGCCGTGGTGGAGCACACCCGGGAGATCATCTATGGCGCCTTTCTCTGGACAGAGGGACGCTACCGGCTCCAGCAGGGCCAGCGCTCGGCAGAAGCGATCACGCTCAACATCTCGACGCCCGACCTGATCGTGGAGGGCATCCGCCGCATCAACTCGTGGGCACGCATCCATCGCGCGGCCGGCGAACTCGAATCCACCTACGAACGCGCGGCGGGCTACGCGGCTGTCATGGCGAAGATGACGCTCACCGAGGCGCAACTCGAACTGCTTACGGGGCTTTCGAAGACCCAGACGCTGGACGCGATCTGCGCGCGCTCGATCCTGCCGAGCATCGAGGTCTGCCGCGCGCTCTGGGCGTACCGCGTGATCGGGCTGATTCGGCGCCTCGACGCACCGGCCAGCGTCCCCGCAGAGCCCGAGGACGACGGCCTCGGCGCGGTGCTCGGCTAGCGCCGGGCCAGATCCTTCTAGACCGCAACCACCTCGCCGAGAGTCGTGAACAGCACCAGGCGCTCTTTCACCGGCTGGCCGGCAGCTTGGGCCAGCCCGCGGCCG
>JAQBHI010000184.1:0-2505 GCA_032127875.1 Acidobacteriota bacterium | reverse complement strand
TTCCTTGCGCAGCGCCTCGACCTCGGATCCCCGCTTCCCGATCAGGATCCCCGGGCGCGCGGTATGAATATTGATGCGCAACCGCTTCGCGGCCCGCTCGATCTCGACCCGGGAGACGCCGGCGTGGGCGAAGCGCTTCTTCAGCTCACGCTTGAGCTTCACGTCCTCGTGGAGCAGGTTCGCCTATTCCTTCTCGGCGAACCAGCGGCTGCGCCAGGTCTTGTTGAACCCGAGGCGGAACCCGATGGGATGGACTTTCTGACCCATGCTTCTACTTCTCCCTTTCGGCGAGCTCGACCGTGAGGTGGGCCGACCGCTTGATGATCTGATAGGCCCGGCCCATGGGGGCGGGGCGCACTCGCTTCAGGGACGGGCCGCGGTCGGCGTAGCAGGCCTTGACGTAGAGGTCGTCCTCGTCGAGCCGCCGCTTCTGGTTCTGGTCGGCAACGTGCACGGCGTTGGCGATGGCGGAGCGCAGCGCCTTCTCGATGTCCCGGGCCACCGACTTCTTCGTGAAGCGCAGGATGGCCAGAGCCTCGGAGGCCTGCTTGCCCCGGATCAGGTCCAGGACCAGGCCGGCCTTCTGGGCCGAGGTCCGGATGTATTTGCTCTTCGCGTGGACTTCCAGCATCGCCCTACCCCTGCTGCGGCGCGGCAGCGCCGGCGGCGCCCGGAGCCGGCGGAGCGCCGGCCACCTTCGCGACCTTCTCGACCTTGGAGGAGTGCCCCTTGAAGTGGCGCGTGGGCGAGAACTCCCCGAGCTTGTGGCCCACCATGTTCTCGGTGATGTAGACCGGGATGAACTTGCGGCCGTTGTAGACGGCGAGCGTGTGACCCACCATCTCGGGCGTGATCGTCGAGCGTCGCGACCACGTCTTCACGACCTTGCGTTCGTTGGCGGCGTTCATCTGCTCGATCTTCTTCATCAGATGATCGTCGACGAACGGGCCCTTCTTCAGCGAGCGTGCCATGGCTACTTGCGCCTCTTGACGATGAAGGACTGCGTGCGCTTGTTGTTTCGGGTCTTGGCGCCCTTGGTGGGCTTGCCCCAGGGCGTCACCGGGTGGCGGCCGCCGGAGGTCTTGCCCTCGCCGCCGCCGTGCGGATGGTCGACGGGGTTCATCGAGACGCCGCGGTTGTGGGGACGCCGGCCGAGCCAGCGCGTGCGGCCGGCCTTGCCGATCGAGACGTTCTTGTGGTCCAGGTTGCCGACCTGCCCGATCGTGGCCAGGCATTCGATGTGGACCTTGCGGATCTCGCCCGAAGGGAGCTTGACCTGGGCGTACTCGCCCTCCTTGGCCACCAACTGGGCCGCGCCGCCCGCGCTTCTCACCATCTGGCCGCCCTTGCCCTTGCGCAGCTCGATGTTGTGGATCATGGTGCCGAGCGGGATGGCCTTGAGCGGAAGGCAGTTGCCCGGGAGAATGTCGGCGCCCTCACCCGTCGCCACCGCCTGGCCGACCTTCATCCCCTCGGGCCAGAGGATGTAGCGCTTTTCGCCGTCGGCGTAGTGCAGGAGCGCCAGGCGCGCAGAGCGGTTCGGGTCGTACTCGATGGCCGCCACCTTCGCCGGGACTCCGCTCTTGTCGCGCCGGAAGTCCACCTTCCGGTAGCGCTGCTTGTGGCCGCCGCCGATGAAGCGGACCGTGATGCGCCCGCGGTTGTCGCGGCCGCCGCTGCGGCGCTTCGGCTCCGTGAGCGACTTCTCGGGCTCGCTCTTCGTGATCTCGTCGAAGCTGAGCTTCGTCATGAAGCGCCGGCCCGGCGACGTCGGATTGAATTCCTTGATTGCCATGGCTTTCTCTTAGGCCTGCTCGAAGAACTCGATCATCTTCTCGCCCTTCTTCAGGACGACGTAAGCCTTCTTCCAGTCCGGCCGCTTGCCGACATAGCGCCCCTGGCGCTTCACCTTGCCGTGGACATTGGCCACGCGCACGTCTTCGACCTTGACGCTGAAAAGAGCCTCGACGGCCTTCTTGATCTCAGGCTTGGTCGCATCGCGGTGGACCTCGAAGCAGACGGCGTGCTGGCTCTCGCGGGCGGCCGTGGCCTTCTCCGTGATGAGCGGGCGGCGGATGACCTCGTACAGGTTCTTCATGACTGGAGCCGCTCCTCCAACTTGCCCAGAGCCTCCTGCGAGACCACCAGGTGCCTGCAGTCGAGGACGTCGTAGACCGTGAGGTGTGACTCGTCCACGACTCTCACGTGGGGCATGTTGCGGCCCGCGAGCACGAGCGCGTCGGCCGGGTGGTGATCCACCACCGTGGCCTTGCCCGTGACGCCCAGGCGCAAGAGCAGCCCGGCCAGCTCTTTCGTCTTGGCCGCATTCAAGGCGAAGGCATCGACGACCTTCAGCGCGCCCTCGGCCACTCGCTGCGAGAGCGCCGAGCGCAGCGCCGCGGCGCGCGCCTTCTTGGGCATCGCGTAGGAGTAGTCGCGCGGCGTCGGGCCGAAGGTGGTGCCGCCATGCCGCCAGAGCGGGTTCCTGGCCTCGCCGACGCGGGC
>JAQBHI010000183.1:0-31845 GCA_032127875.1 Acidobacteriota bacterium | reverse complement strand
GCTCGCTTCGCAGTTCGACAACGCCGCCGGCCGTCTCGAGCGCGTTCGAGAAACTCAGAGTGGACCTCATTACGCGTCCGCTCATGCGTCAAGACTGCGCTCGGGGAGCTGCCTAGAGATGAGAGGGGAGTGAGCGAGCGGCCAGGGCGGGGTGATTTGCCCGACTCTATGTGTGCCCTCTACACTTGTCGGGCCGAAACCCAGCATGCTTCCGCCCATCCTCGTCGCGGGCCTCGACGGGCGCAGCCTCCTCCTCGAGGCGCCGCTGCTGCGCCGAGAAGGGCACCCCGTCGAGGAATTGCCCTCGGCGCGTGACCTGTTCGCGGCGCTCGCCTCCCAGGGCGCGTGCCGGCTGGTGGTCCTGGGCCCGCGCCTGCCGGACTTCAACATGGCCGAGACGATTCGCCGCATCCGCAGCTCAGCGCTCACCCGCCACGTCTCGGTCCTGGCGATCCTGCCGGCCGGCGAAGCGCAGGAGCTCGACGGCGCCGCCGTCGAAGCCGGGGCCAACGCGGTGATCCGACGGCCGCTCGAACAGGCCCGTCTCGAAGCGTGGCTGGCAAAGCTCCTGGCGGTGCCACGTCGGGTCGAGGCCCGGGTTCCGGTGGAGGGTCACGTAGTCGGGACGCCGAAGGCTGAGGCGAGCGGGCACTTCTACGGCCTCACGCGCAACCTGAGCGTCAACGGCATGCTGCTGGCGAGCCCGGTGCGTCTCGAGCACTCGGACGTCGAGCTGGAGTTCGGCCTGCCCGAGTCCCGCCCGGGCCTGCGGGCACTGGGACGGCTGGTGCGCGAGGCCCCCGAGATCGCCTGGCCGTATCTCGGCTACGGCGTCGAGTTCCTGTTCATCCCGGAGCAGAGCATCGTCACCATCTCTTCCTTCATCGAGCGCGCCGTGCTGGCCTCGCTGCAGCGCACCAGCTCGGCACCAATTCACTCGACGCTGCGCCGGGAGTTCTGGGTGTACGAGATCCTGAGACCGATTCCTGGCCCGGACGGCTGGCAGGCCGAGATCCGGCGCGCCCCGCGCGAAGCCTGGCGACCGGGCGCCTCGGGGCCGTTCTACGTCGTCCTCGGCCGCTCGCCTGAGGATGCCCTGAGGCAGGCCCGCGGCTTCATCCAGCGCCACGGATAGGGTGCCGCGCGTCAGCGTCCTGCTGCCGGTGCGGGACGCGGCCGCGACGCTGCCTGAGGCGCTGGCATCGCTAGGCAAGCAGACGCTCCAGGATCACGAGGTCGTCGTGATCGATGACGCTTCGCGGGACGGCAGCGGCGAGATCCTCGAAGCCGCGGCGAGGGGGGATTCGCGGCTGCGCGTGCTTCGAGGCGCGACGCGCGGCCTAGTGGCGGCCCTCAACGAGGCGCTGCAGGCGGCAGCGTCACCGCTCGTCGCGCGCATGGACGCCGACGACGTCGCGCATCCGGAGCGACTCGAGCTGCAGGTGGCTCGGCTGGCCCGTGACGACCAGACCGACGTCCTGGGTTGTCGTGTCCGATGG
Source organism: Acidobacteriota bacterium (assembly GCA_032127875.1). Classification (GTDB taxonomy): domain Bacteria; phylum Acidobacteriota; class Vicinamibacteria; order Fen-336; family Fen-336; genus CADEEV01. The sequence continues at coordinate 30,346 of JAQBHI010000183.1, read as the reverse complement.
CTGGGGGAAGCAGCGATCGGCAACGAGGGCATGCGCGCCTACGTCGACTGGCTGAACGGGCTCATCGACCACGCCACGATCGTGCGCGACCTGTTCGTGGAGTCGCCGCTGGCACACCCCTCGGTGATGATGCGTACGGCCGCCCTGCGAGGGCTCGGCGGCTATCGTCGCTTCGACGGCCCGGAGGACTACGATCTCTGGCTGCGGGCCCACGCGGCGGGTCTGCGTTTCGGCAAGTGCCCGGAGACGCTGCTCGACTGGCGCGATCGTGCGGCGCGTCTGACGCGCACGGATCCGCGCTACCGCGCGGAGCGGTTTCGCGACTTGAAGGTCGCAGCCCTTGGTCGCGGGCCGCTCGCCGCCGGCCGGCCCTGCGTCGTCTGGGGCGCGGGGCCCGTGGGCAAGGGCTTCGGGCGCGCCCTGCTGGCCGCGGGCCACGCGGTCGCCGCGTTCGTGGAAGTGGACGTGAACAAGATCGGCCAGCGGATCCAGGGCGTGCCAGTCGTGGACCTCGAATCGGCTGGCCGCTTCCCGGGCGCCTTGCATCTGGCGGCCGTCGGTCAGCCGGGCGCGCGAGCGCGGATCCGAGCCGAGGCCGCACGACTTGGCCTCGCCGAAGGCCGGGACTTGATCGCGCTCGCCTGAGAACGGCGTCAGCCGCTTGCTATAATCCGCGCGCGTGACGCGTGGCACCCTCGACCGTCGGCTGACCCTGGTCGCAACCCGCCTTGCGGCTGCCTACGGCCGCCCGAGCCGGCGACGCACCGATCCGCTCGGCACCCTGGTCGAGACCGTTCTCTCACAGAACACGAGCGACTTGAACAGCGACCGCGCCTACGTCTCCCTGCGTGCGGCGTTCCCGACCTGGGAGACGTTGGCCGCAGCCCGGCCCGCGCGGATCGAGAGTGTCATCCGCTCAGGCGGCCTGGCCCGCCTCAAGAGCCGCCGCCTCAAGAGACTCCTCGCGGCCGTGAAAAAACGCGAGGGTCGTTACGATCTGCGTTGCCTGCGGGGCCTCACGCCCGAGCAGGCAGAGGCACGCCTGCTCGGGCTTCCCGGGGTCGGACCCAAGACGCGCGCCTGCGTGCTGCTGTTTGGCTGCGGTCACGCTGCCTTCCCGGTGGACACGCACGTCCACCGCGTGAGCCTGCGCCTTGGGCTCTTGCCGCCGAGGACCGATGCCGCAAGGGCTCACCAGCTTCTGGCGCCGGCCGTTCCCGCGGGACGCCACCTGGATTTGCACCTGAACCTGATCCGGTTGGGACGTGAGGTGTGCCGCGCGCGCGAGCCACGCTGCCCGACGTGCCCGCTTGCGGCAGGCTGCGCGCACGCCCGACGGCAACTCGCATGATCCCCGGCGCGCTGCTCGCACTGCTTCTCGCCGCGTCGTCCGCGCGCCCCCCGGCCACCCACGCTGACAAGATGGAGCGCCTGCTGGCGCTCGAAGACCAGCGCACGGCGGGCGGCGGCGACCTGGAGCGCCTGCTCCACGATTCCGACAAGAGCGTGCGGCGGCGCGCGGCGCTGGCGGCAGGGCGCATTGCCGACCCGGCGACGGTTCCGGCTCTCGTAGACCTCATGAACGACCAGGACCCGGAGTTGCGGCAGATGGCGGCGTTTGGCCTGGGCCTGATCGGCGACCGGCAGGCCGTGCAGCGCCTCGTCGCTTCCCTCAGGGATCTCGATGCCGTCGTGCGCGCGCGTTCGGCCGAGGCCCTGGGCCGGATCGGCGATGCCCGGGCCGCGGGCGATGTCGTACAGATGATCCTCGAGACGATCCCGAAGGGCGCAGCCGTTGTCACCGTGCGCGGAGACGATCCAGGCAATCCGAACGATCCCTGGCTGGAACTGCGCTTGGGGCTCTTTGCGCTGGCGCGACTGAAGGATGCGAAGGCAGCCGAGGCTGCGCTGCTCTTCAATGGTCGGCCGCGCTTCGATTGGTGGGCCGCGGCCTTCACGGCGATGCGGGTCGAGAGCCCGCTGCTGCGGCCTGCCCTGCTCGCGGCCGCGGAGTCGGACGATCGGCTCTCACGCGCCTACGCCGGGCGCGGGCTGGGCGCGCTCAAAGACGCCTCGGCCATCGACACGCTCACGAAGCTCGCGCGCGATCCGGACGAAACGGTGGTCGTGAACGCGCTCAGGGCGCTGGCCGCTATCGGCGACCCTCGCGGCACGGCGATCGCGGCGTCCACGCTGGCTTCACCAAGCCTGACACTCAAGCGCGAGGCGCTCTCGGCCCTGGCAACGCTGCCTCCGGATCGCGGCCTGCGCGGGCGCGTCGTTCCCTACGTGGGCCACGAGCAGCCCGCGATCCGCGCGGCGGCGCTGCCGGCCCTCGCCAAGATCGACCGCGACGAGTTCGCGCTGGTGCTATCGGGCCTGGACCCGGATCCTGTCTGGTTCGTGCGCGCCGCCCTCGCCACCAGCCTGGGCGAGCGGGCCGACGAGACAAGCGTCGGGATCCTGTTCGGCCTGCTGAAAGACCCCGACGCGCGAGTCCTGCCGTCGGTTCTCGAGGCGATGCGCAAGGCGCGCGGCAACGACGCCGCCGAGACCCTCAAGGGCCATCTCGAACATCCGGACATCGCGGTGCGCGCCGCCGCCATCGAGAACCTCGCACAGCTCAAGCTGCCGGGCCTGAGCCCTATCCTGGTCGCCGCGCTCAAGAGGGATGCTGGCGAGCGCGACATCGGCGCGCGCGCGGCCGCCATCGCCGGCCTCGCCCAGCAGAAGGACACGGCCGCCACGGCCGCGCTGCGCGAGGCCGCGACGAGCGACCCCTCGCGCGTGCTGCGCGTGCTGGCAGGCGCAGCCCTGGCTGCCCAGGGTGAGACGCCTCCGGCGCCAGGCCCCGAGGACACGCTGCGCCCGAGCCTCGACTATCGCGAGGCGATGGCCCCCTACGACCCACCGTCTGGCGCGACGCTCTACACGCCGCGCGCGATCCTCTACACGCGCAAGGGCAAGATCGAGATCCACCTGAACATCGTCGAAGCGCCGCTCACCGCGCAGAACTTCATCGACCTGGCGCGGCGCGGCTTCTACGACGGGCTCAGCTTCCATCGCGTGGTGCCGGGCTTCGTGATCCAGGGCGGCTGCCCGCGCGGCGACGGCAATGGCGGACCGGGGTACATGCTGCGTTGCGAGATCGGCGAGAGGGCCTACGGCCGTGGCGCCGTGGGCATGGCCCTCTCGGGAAAGGACACCGGCGGGAGCCAGTTCTTCATCACTCACCTGCCGACGCCGCAGTTGGACGGAACCTACACGCTCTTCGGGTGGGTGGCGAACGGAATGGACGTCGCGGACCAGATCCAGCCAGGCGACACGATCGACAAGGTGGAGATCTGGGACGGGAAGTAGGCCCGTTCCGCCTCCTCGCGCTCGACATCGACGGCACCCTGCTGGGGCGCGACAAGCGCGTCTCGCCGCGAACGCGCGTCGCCCTCGTGGCGGCGCTCGCGCGTGAGGTACGCGTTCTGCTCGTGACCGGGCGTCGGCCTCCGGCCGCGCGCCAGGTGGCGGACCAGATCGCCCCAGATCTGCCGATGGTGTCCAACAACGGCGGCCTGCTCATCGAAGGCGGGATGATCATCCGCCGCCGACCGCTGTCACGCGAACTGGCACGCGAGGCTATCGCCGTGGGCAAGGCGTGCGCTGCGGATCCGGTGGTGCATTCCGGCCTGAACGGCGAGGGTCGCCTGCTCGTCGAAGCGAACGCAGCAGGCGACACTCTTCGCGCCTACTACATCGACGCCGCGAACCCCGCAGTCGTGCAGTTCGAAGGGCTCGAGGCGGCCGTCGTCGAGGATGTCGTGCAAGTGATGTTCGGCGGCGAGCTGGCTGCCATGGACGCGCTTCTGCCCCGGCTGCAGGCCTCGCTGGGACATGCCGTCAACATCGAGCGCACCAGCTATCCGGCGCTCGGCATGGGCCTCATCGACGTGATGCCGGCAGGCGTCGCGAAGCACGAAGCGGTGAGTTTCTTCGAACGGCGCTGGCACAGCGATCCTTCCTGCACGCTCGCGATCGGCGACAACTGGAACGACCGCGGCATGCTCGAGCAGGCGGGGCTGGGCCTCGTCATGGGCAACGCCGATCCGGCGATGCAGCGCCTGGGTCTGCCCGTGCTCCCCTCGAACGAGGACGATGGCGTCGCCATCGCCATCGAGGCGCACGTTCTCAAACTCCCAACACCGTCGTAGCGCCCACAGCAGGCGCTGCCTTACCGCCCGAGCGGGATTGACTTCTGCGACGGCGGAATCTCGACCATGCGCGCCGCCGAGGACGCGGCTCTCAGGCGCGCGAAGCGCGCCGCGTTGAAAACAAGGGAACGCCGTCGGAGCGCGCGCAGGCGGCGCTGCCTTACCGCCCGAGCGGGATTGACTCCTGCGACGGCGGAATCTCGACGATGCGCGCCGCCGAGGACGCGGCTCTCAGGCGCGCGAAGCGCGCCGCGTTGAAAACAAGAAAGGGGGTGATTGCTCACCCCCTCTTCGTGGCTCACCTCGGTGACTGCTTATGCCCGGTGGCGTCTTCCCGCCAGCCACGAAAAAGAATCAGGGGGGTGATCGGTCCACCCCCCTTTTCCCCGGGCCGCTACTACTTCTTCTTCTTCGCCGCCTTCTTCGCCTTCTTCTTCGCCGCCATGGTTATTGATCCCCCCTTTCGGTCCAGGAATGGACGGAGACTTCGCTCCTCAATCAACATCTCGGGTGACAAGGAGACTTGCATACTAGGGGTAGCGTAGGGAGCCCTCCGAACCTTGTCAAGCACTTTTTTTACTCTCGGAAGCGGCATACATCAGAAGATGCGAGGCTTAGCCTGTGGACGCAGTTGTGGAATCAGATTCTGACCGCTCCAGGAGCGGTCGAAACGCAGGTGTGCATCAGGAAACCCCTGACCCTGAAGCGCTTCAAGCGATCCGGCGCTTCTCATGACGATCCCTTCGCGTCGCTTGCAGGTGGGATACTACTTGGAATGCCTGTCGCAAGCCTCTTGCGCGCGTCGAGCTCTTGCGCTCGGCCCGGCGTCTGTCAGGCGGCGCGCTCCAGGGTTTCCGGACTGCCGCGGAGCTGCAATACGTTCTTGTATCGTCGTCGAAGTGTCTTCGCGAGCCTCATGCGTAGTCGGTGCGAAGCCGAGCCCGCTGCTTGTGCCGCTCGAAGCCGAGGCTGACCAGCCGGGCTACGAGTTGCGCGTAGGCGAGCCCCGCAGCCTCCCACATCTTGGGGAACATGCTGATCGAAGTGAAGCCGGGGATGGTATTTATCTCGTTCACGAACAGGCGGCCCGTTCCCCGCTCCAGGAAGAAATCGACTCGCGCGTAGCCGCACGCATCGAGGGCGCGGAAGGCGCGAACGCCGAGCTGCTGGGCTTCGTTCAGCAGGGCGCCCGGCAACTCGGCCGGGATCACCAACTGCGTGCGGCTGTGGGCCGAGTACTTCGAGTCATAGTCGTAGAACTCGCGATCCGGGATGACTTCGCCAGGCTGCGAGGCCTCGGGTGCGTCGTTGCCAAGGATCGAGATCTCCAGCTCGCGGCCATCGATCGCCGCTTCGACCAGCACCTTGCGGTCGTATTCGAAGGCGGCTTCCAGGGCGGGGCCGAGGCCGGCTGCGGCTTTCACCTTGGACACCGCGACGCTCGATCCCAGGTTGGCGGGCTTCACGAAGAGCGGCAGGCCGAGCTCACGAAGGGTGGTGGCCTCGATCGCCGGGTCGCGGCCGCGGAGCACGCGGTATGGGCCCTGGGCGACGCCGGCGTGCCCGAAGAGCGCCTTCATCAGCTCCTTGTCCATGCCGGCCGCCGACGCTGCGACGCCGGCTCCCACGAAGGGCACGGCAGCCAGTTCGAAGAGGCCCTGGATGGTGCCGTCTTCGCCGTAGGTGCCGTGAAGCACCGGGAAGTAGATATCGGGCGACGCTAGCGGTGCGGCGGAGTCGAGTCGCCGGAGCCGACCGTGGTCGCCCGGATGCGGCGCCAGGAACACCGGGATACCGCCCGCGGGCTGGGGCTTCGGGCCCTCCTGCAGGAGCCAAAGGCCCTGCTTGTCGATGAGCAGCGGCAGTACGTCGTACGCCTGCGCCAGCGCCGTGGCCACCGACTCCGCGGAGCGCACGCTCACCTCGTGCTCACCTGAGCGGCCCCCGAACACGAGGGCAACTTTGAGACGCGCTTCGGCCATCGGCGTCGAGCATAAGCGAGGAGTCGCGTGGGCGGTTAGCTATACTCCAGACGATGCTCGCGTTCGAGGTCGAGGGCCGTTCGGGAGGCGCGCGCGCCGGTCGGCTCACGACTGCGCACGGCGTCGTCGAAACGCCGGTCTTCATGCCTGTGGGTACGGCCGGCGCGGTGAAAGCCATCCTTCAGCGCGACCTGCGGGAGCTGGGCGCAACGATCGTCCTTGCCAACACCTACCACCTGATGCTGAGGCCTGGGGCCGAACTCGTGGCGGAGCGTGGCGGCCTGCACGGCTTCACGGGCTGGCGGGCCCCGTTTCTCACCGACAGCGGCGGCTACCAGGTGTATAGCCTCTCGTCCCTGCGCCAGATCAGCGAAGAAGGCGTACGCTTTCGAAGCCATCTCGACGGCTCGCCACACCTGCTCTCGCCCGAACGCTCGATCGAAATCCAGATGCAGCTGGGTGCCGACGTCATCATGGCGTTCGACGAGTGCCCGCCCTCGACGGCTCCCCGCGAGGCTGTGGCGGCGGCGACCGCGCGCACCACGCGCTGGGCCGAGCGCAGCCGCGCCGCCCATCGTCGGAACGACCAGTGGTTGTTCGGGATCGTTCAGGGCGGCATCGATCGCGAGTTGCGTGAGCGCAGCGCACGCGAGCTGGTCGCTATGGATTTTCCCGGCTATGCGATCGGCGGGCTCGCCGTGGGCGAACACAAGCCGGATCGCGAGCAAGTGCTGGACTTCACGACGCCGCTCTTACCCGAGGCAAGGCCTCGCTACCTGATGGGCGTCGGCACGCCCGAGGACATCCTGGAGGCAGTCGCCCGAGGCGTCGACATGTTCGACTGCGTGTTGCCTACCCGGAATGCACGCAATGGTCAGCTGTTCACGCGTCGAGGTCGCATGTCGGTGCGCAACGCCCGCTTCCGCAATGACCCGTTGCCGCCCGACCCGGAGTGCGGCTGTTACACCTGTCGCGCGGTGAGCCTCGCCTACCTCCGGCACCTGCACATGGGGGGCGAGATCGTGGCGGCTACGCTGCTCACGATCCACAATCTGGCCTACTACCTTGACACCCTCCGGGGGATCAGGCAAAGTATTCTTTTGGGCCGTTTCGAGGAGTACCGTCAAGAGACGCTTCGTGCCCTCGCGGCGCCATTTGCCGGGAGGGCGGGCACGGCTTGAAGACTGGCCCCGCTCTCGCGGCCTCGGACCCCCTTAATTTGAAGATCCTGAAGAAGAACTCATGTTCGAAGCGCGCCTGATTCTGGCCCTAGGGGGCTCGCAAGCCCAGGGAGAGCAGAGCCCTTTCGCTAGCCTCATCCTGATGGGGCTGATCTTCGGCATCTTCTATTTCGTGCTCATCATGCCGATGCGCAACAAGCAGAAGAAGCTCGAAGGCGTGATCCGAACGCTCAAGACCGGCGACAAGGTGATCGTGAACCCGGGCATTTTCGCCGTCATCGTCGGCGTCGACGACGACGCATTCCTGGTGCGTATCGACGACAAGACGCGTATCAAGGTCCTGAAGAGCGCCATCGCCGGGCTCCAGGGTGCCGCAGAATCGGAGAGGAAGTAGGATGCCGGAAGCGCTTCAAAACCCCATCGTCCTCTGGTTCGTGCTGAGCGTGGCCTTGGCGGGGCTTGCCTACGCGTTCCTGCGGCGCGAGCTACTCGTGAAGGGGACGCTCTACGGGTCGTTCCTGCTAGCCTGCCTGGTGGCGGCCTGGCCGCCCTATGAAACGCCCGACCAGCCGGGCAAGATCCGCCTCGGCCTGGACCTGCGTGGCGGGATCCACCTGGTGCTGCAGGTCGTCACCGACGACGCGCTCAACGCCACCATCGACGACGCGGTCCAGACGACGCGCGACCAGGCTGGCCGCAAGGGCATCGCCTTCGCTTCCTGCCAGCGCATCGACGCCACGTCGTTCTCGCTCGAAGGCGTCGAGCCGGCCCGCGTCAAGGACGGCCGCGACCTGCTGAGGGACTACTTCCGCGCCGAGTGGGAAATTCGCGAACCCAGCGAAGGTCGCTTCCTCGTCAAGATGACCGATCCCTTCGTCCGGATCGTGAAGGACCGGACCGTGAAGGAAGCCATCAAGACCCTCGAGCGCCGCGTGAACCAGCTCGGTGTCGCCGAACCCGTGATTGCCGAGCACGGCAGCGCGGGCGACCAGATCCTCGTGCAGCTGCCCGGGGTGACCGACGTCGAGCAGGCCAAACGCGTGATCAAGACCACGGCGCAGCTCGCGCTGAAGCTGGTCGAAGACCAGGCGCCGAGCCGCGAGGCGCTGCTCCAGAGCTTCCAGGGAAAGCTGCCCGACAACATGGAGGTGGTCCAGGGCGCGGGCGACACGCCTGGCCAGCCGGTGTTCTACCTGGTGCGGCGCGAGGCGGTGATCACGGGCCGCGACCTCAAGAACGCCCGCGCGGGCGTCGACCAGAACAACCAACCCGACGTCCAGTTCACCCTCAACCCCCAGGGCGCCGAGAAGTTCAAGCGCGAGACCGGGCGCAACATCGGCCGCCGCCTCGCGATCATCCTCGACGGCAGCGTCGCCTCGGCGCCGACCATCCAGTCGCAGATCTCGCATGACGGCGTGATCACCGGCCGCTTCACGGTGCAGGAGGCCGACGAGCTGTCGAAGGTGCTGCGCGCCGGCGCCCTGCCGGCGACGCTGCGATACTTGCAGGAGTTGACCGTGGGCGCGTCGCTCGGCAAGGACTCGATCCGCTCGGGCGTGCTCGCCTCCTCCGCGGCGATGGCCTTCATCACGATCTTCATGCTCGTCTACTACCGACTCTCGGGCCTCAACGCCGTTGTGGCCCTCGCGGCCAACCTGCTGATCCTGCTCGGCGCCATGGCCTACTCGGGGGCGACGCTCACGCTGCCCGGGATCGCCGGCATCATCCTGACGATCGGCGTGGGTGTGGACACCAACGTGCTGGTTTTCGAGCGCATCCGCGAGGAGCTGCGCCACGGCAAGACGGTCCGCGCCGCCATCACGAACGGCTTCGAGCGGGTCTGGATCACCATCCTCGACACCCACGCGACCGCGCTGATCGCGGCGGCCTTCCTGTTCCAGTTCGGCACGGGCCCGATCAAGGGCTTCGCCGTGACGCTGGTCTGGGGCCTGGTGGCGAATATCTTCGCCTCGTACTTCGTCAGCCAGTTCCTCTTCGAGTGGGTGCTCGGCAAGCGCCACGTCGACAGCCTGAGCATCTAGGGTTTAGGAAGATGGAGATTCTCAAGAATCCGAACTTCGACTTTTTGGGCAAGACCCGCTACTTCGTCGCGGCGAGCCTCGCGATCATCCTGGGCGGCTTCCTGCTCATGTCGCGCTCCGGTGGCGTGCGCTACGGCGTCGAATTCTCGGGCGGCACACAGCTCGTCGTGAAGTTCCAGCAGGCCCCGGCGGTGGACCTGATCCGCACGGCGGTCGAGGCCCAGTCGCAGGGTGCGGTGATCCAGACCTACGACGATCCCAAGAAGAACCAGGTCCTGATCCGACTGGGCGAGACGGGCGAGGGAGAACTCACCCAGACGGCCGACCGGGTGCTCGCCTCGCTGCGCACCGCCTATGCCCAGAACCCCGTGGTCGAGTCTTCGTCGGAGATCGTGGGCCCGATCGTTGGCGCGGAGTTGCGGCGGAAGGCCGTCCAGCTCACGGTCCTGGGCCTGCTCTTCCAGCTCGTCTACATCGCGATCCGCTTCAAGGGCGCGATCTGGGGCGCCGCGGCGACGGTCGCGGTCTTCCACGACGTGCTCGTGACGTTCGCCTTCCTGGCGTTCTTCAAGTACGAGATCACGCTGAACGTGATCGCAGCGCTGCTCACGCTCGTCGGCTACAGCGTGAACGACACGATCGTGATCTTCGATCGCGCGCGGGAGAACCTCCGCCAGAAGCGCAAGGACCCCCTCACGAAGATCTTGAACGACTCGCTCAACCAGACGCTCACCCGGACCATCATCTCCAACGGCACCACGTTCCTCTCGGTGCTGGGCCTCTACCTCTTCGGCGGCGAAGTGCTCCGGAGCTTCGGCTTCACGATGGTCGTCGGGATCCTGGTCGGGACCTACTCGACGATCTACATCGCGAGCCCGATCGTGATCTGGTGGGGAGGCTATCGGAAGAAGACCCCCGGCGGCACGGGCGCCGCCGCCAAGGCAGCGCTCTAGGGCGAGGATCGGACCCAAAGGGCCTCCCCGTGAATCGGGCAGGGGATTTGCTTATGCCCCTGTCCAGGAGCGGTTTGTGATCCAGAACGGAACCTCCCGAGGACACTTGGCGTCACAGTGACAGGCAGGGAGGGGTGAGATTAAGATGGCGACGATGAGCGGCTCGGCGCCGCACTCCCTCGAAGATGACCTCTTCCGCGGGCTCGTCGTGTCCAACCCGGCCCCCAAGCGGGGCTGGTTTGGCATGCGCGAGTCGCTCGCTGGACACGCGGTGGTGATCAGCCTGCTGCTGCTCGCGCCGATCCTGTGGCCCACAGCCTCGCCCAACCACCCAGACTACATCCGCGCGCTCCTCTACAATCCGCCCCCGCCGCCCCCGCCACCCCTCCCCAAGGGCTCGGCGATGGTGGAAAAGGCCCGGCCCGCGGAGCCCACGACGCCCGAAGTCAAGCCCGAGAAGCCGGACTTCACGGCTCCCATCGAACACCCCAAGGAGCAGGATCTTGAGCCGGAAGCCCGGGTACCTGAAACCGAACAGACCGGAAGCCCGGACGGCAGCGACTTCGGTGTCGCCGACGGCATGGAAGACGGCGTCGAGGGCGGCGTCGTCGGCGGCGTCTACGGCGGCGTCTTGGGAGGCGTGATCGGCGGCACGGGCGACGGCCCCGTCCTGGACTACGACCAGCCGCCGCGGCTGTTGAATCAGGTGAAGCCCCAGTATCCCCAGGATGCCTTCGTGAAGAAGATCGAGGGAACCGTGATCGTGGAGATCTTGATCGATTCGACGGGCGCCGTCGTCCGAGCCCGGGTGATCCAATCGGTCCCAGCGCTCGACGCCGCCGCCATCCAGACGGTGCGAGCATGGCGCTTCTCGCCCGCGATCAAGAACGGCCGCCCGGTCTCGACGATCGCCCAGGCGCCCGTGACGTTCCGGATCTTCTGATCGGACCCCTGGAGGCTCCGGCGGTGTCCATCTTCCAAGGGGCGCCCTAGGTCTCCCTTGACACCCCCGCGAACCGGGGATTAAAATCCCCGCCTTCACCGTACTAAGTTTAAGGAAGATCAGAGAGGGAGACTGGGAAAGCGAGGCGTCAGGATGGAACGCAGACTCTTCGAGGACCTCGTCGATTCGGACAAGGTGGCGCACCACACCAAGCAGTCGCTCACCTCGCCGATCTCGCTCTCGTTGCACGCCATCATCGTCGTCTTCATCGTGGTGGTGCCGATCCTCACGTCCCAGGAACTGCCTGAGCCGACCGCCGCGGTGAACGCGTTCTTCGTCGAGCCGCCGCCGCCAGCGCCGCCGCCCCCCCCGCCCCCGCCGCCGGCCCCCAAGGCCGCGATCACGCCCAAGGTTCCCCCCCGGCCTGTCGAGGAGCAGCCCAAGTTCACGGCCCCGATCGAGGTGCCCGACGAGATCAGGCCGGAAGAAGGGCTGGATCTGGGCGTTGAAGGTGGTGTGGCTGGTGGCGTCGAAGGCGGCGTGCCTGGTGGCGTGGTCGGCGGTGTCGTGGGTGGCCTTCCCGACGCACCCCCGCCTGTTCAGGCGGTGCGCGTCGGAGGTCAGATCAAGGAGCCCAAGAAGCTCAAGAACGTGAACCCGACCTACCCCGACATCGCGAAGCAGGCCCGGGTCCAGGGTGTGGTCATTCTCGAATGTACGATCAGCCCGCAGGGCAAGGTCACGAACATCACGGTGCTGCGCGGGATCCCGCTCCTGAACGATTCCGCGATCGACGCCGTGAAGCAGTGGGTGTACACGCCGACGCTGTTGAACGGCGTGCCGGTGCCAGTCATCATGACCGTGACGGTGAACTTCCGCCTCAGCTAAGAGCAGAAGCCGCAACCAGAGTCCAGGAGGACGCGCAATGCAGTTTGACCTGAAGCACATGGTAGCCGACATGGGCGGGATCGCCTGGGGCGTCGTGATCACCCTCGCAATCATGTCCATCTACTCTATCGGCGTGATGATCGAGCGGTACTGGATCTACGACAAGGCCACCAAGCAGTCGCGGAAGTACGCCCCCGAGGTCGCCCGCTTCCTGAAGCAGGGCAAGATCAAGGAGGGCATCGACGCCTCTCACGGCTACAAGTATTCCCACCTTGCCAAGGTGCTCGTGGTCGGGCTGCAGGAATGGCAGTACCAGCAGGAGATGGGAGAGGCCGAGCGCGACAAGGAAGCCGCCGTCGACGCCGCGAAGCGCGCCATCCAGCGTGCCACCGCCGTCAACCTCGCTGACCTGAAGCGCGGGCTCTCGGGCCTCGCCACGATCGGCTCCACGGCGCCGTTCGTCGGCCTCTTCGGCACGACCTTCGGCATCATCAATGCCTTCTCGGGCATGGCGCTCACGGGTTCGGGCGGCATCGCCGCGATCTCGGGCGGCATCGCCGAGGCGCTCATCACCACGGCCTTCGGCCTGTTCGTCGCGGTGCCCGCGGTGTGGGCCTACAACTACCTGGGGGGCAAGGTCGAGGGTTTCAACATCGAGATGGATAACTCGAGCTCCGAGCTTCTCGACTACTTCATCAAGAAGGGCACCTAAGAGGCGCTCGCGAGAGCAGGGCATCCGCGGAGGACTTGAAGCATGTCGATGGCTGTCGGCGACAATAAGGGCGGTTCGATCGCAGACATCAACGTCACGCCCATGGCTGACATCATGATCGTGCTGCTGATCATCTTCATGGTCATCACGCCCATGCTGCAGAAGGGCATCGACGTGAAGCTGCCGAGCGCGTCCTACACCAAGGAAAAGAAGGACGAGAAGAACTCGATCACGATCGCGATCAAGAAGGACACCAAGACGTTCCTGAACGGCATCTCCGTCGAGCAAGCGGAGTTGACCGCGCAAATCAAGGAGCGCCTCGAAGACATGCCCGACGGCGGCAAGGTGGTCTTCCTAAAGGCCGATGAGGGCTTGGCCTACGGCGAGGTCATGAAGGTGATGGACCTGTGCCGTGACGCCGGAACCGAAGAAGTCGCCCTGATCGCCGAACGCGCGGTGCAGAGCTAGCCATGGCGAACCAGACCGGCGGCAAGGCCCCGAAGCACCGTAGGTGGATCCTCCATTCCCACGATGCGACGCGGCCCGAAGTCACCACGGCCAAGTCGGACATCAACATCACGCCGCTGATCGACGTCATGCTGGTGCTGCTCATCATCTTCATGGTCGTGACGCCGCTCGCGCAGAAGGGCCTCGACATCGCCCTTCCCCAGCCGCCGCCGCCCGGGGCGCCGCCGCCCGACCCATCGAAGACTAACCAGGTGGTGCTTGGCATCGAGGATTCGCCCTCGGGGCCGATCATCAGCGTCAACAAGAGCCCGGTCGCCACCATGGACGAGCTCGAGAATCGACTGAAGGACATCTTCCAGGCGCGCTCGGACAAGACGATTTTCGTGCGTGCCTCGGGCAAGGTGCTCTACGGCAAAGTCGTCCAGGAGATGGATGCCGCCAAGGGTGCCGGCGTGGATCGGATCGGGATCATCTCCGAGAAGATGTTGGAGGAGGCCGGCCAGTAGGCTTCGCCTCACCGCCCTGCCGGCTGACCTAAGGAGGCCTCGCAGTCTTTGCGAGGCCTTCGTGCTACCCGCGTGAGCGCGCAGCGTCTAGGCGTCCGAAGGCACGCACCACCGCCCTTGCGAGAACCGGCCGCGGGAACTTAGCTCTCTGGCGGCGGGGCCGGCGCTGCCTGCTCGGTGAGCTGCAGGCGCAGCTCCTTCGCCTGTTTGGCCAGGGTCTGGGCCTGATCCAGGTACTGCTGGCGCAGGCGCGGGTTCGTGCTGACCTGGGCCTTGACGCGCAGCAGAAGGCCCTTGTAGACCAGGCCGTCGACGTAATCGGGCTTGATGGCGAGCGCCTTGTCGACGGCCTCGAGACCCTTGTCCGCGTAGATGTCCTTCTGCTGGTCCAACAGCAGCGGGTCGCGGTAGGCCTTGTCCCAGAAAAACACCGACACCTTGTAGAAGCCCTGCGGATCGCTCGGGTCGATCGTGGCGCAGCGCTGCAACACCTCGATCGCCTGGTCGAACTTCGACTTGCCGTCCCACAGCGGCTTGTTGTAGAAGCCAGCGAGCGCGCCGCACGCCTTGGCATCGTTCGGATTCACCTCGACGACTTTCTTGTACGTCTCCTCAGCCCGGTCCTGTTGCTCGAATTTTTCGAAGAGGTTGGCCATGGCAAAGAGGTTCTTCGGGTCGTTGGGGCTTTCCTGGACGAGCTGCTCGGCATACTTGAGCGCCTCGTCGTAGTTCTTGTTGGGCTCTTCGGAGTAGATCCCCGTCAGGGCCGCCAGCGTGTTCGCCTTCACGGTCTTGAGGTTCGCCGTGTTGCCCGCGTTCTTGTCGAGAGATGTCTTGTAGGCCTGGATCGCCGCCTCGAGGTTGGCGTGGTTCTCGGGCGTCTCCTTGCCGGGCCGGAACAGCGCCTGCTGTGCGCTGCCGAGGTAGAACAGCGCATCCGGCATATCGGGTTCGAATGAAAGGGCGCTCTCGTAGGCGACGATCGCCTTCTTGAAGTTCTCTTCCTTGTAGGCCTTGTTGCCGTCTTGGAAGGCCGAGCGGGCTCGCACTCGCGAGCAACCGGCGAGGGCGATTGGAACGAGCAAGGCGAGTGCGACGTGGCGGGTTTTCATCGGGCGCTCCCGGAAGGTTTGGTCGAAGGACTGGGAGTATAGTGCGGCGCTTTGCGCCAAGTCAAGGAACCCGGGGGCAACCTTGACGGTCTCGAACGCCGCCCCTAAACTGATGAATGGCAGGCACTAAGGGCGACATTGATGATTCGGTTCGAAGACATCTTCGAGACGGTAAAGACGCATCACCCCGAGGCCGACCTCGAGGGGCTGCGCAAGGCCTATATTTTCTCCGCGGTCGAGCACAAGGGGCAGACGCGCGCTTCAGGCGAGCCCTACCTGGTGCACCCGCTCGAGGTGGCTGCGATCCTGGCGGAGATGCGCATGGATCCAGCCTGCGTGATCGTCGGCCTGCTCCACGACGTGCTGGAGGATACGCTCACCGACCCGGAGCGCCTGAAGGAGCATTTCGGTCCCGACGTCCTGCACCTCGTCGAGGGCGTCACCAAGATCAGCAAGATCCCGTTCTCCTCGTCGGAGGAGCGCCAGGCCGAGAACTTCCGGAAGCTGCTGCTCGCCATGGTCGACGACATCCGCGTGATCCTGGTGAAGCTCGCGGACCGGCTCCACAACATGCGCACGCTCCAGTACCTGCCCGAGGAGCGCCGCCAGAAGATCGCGCGCGAGACGATGGACATCTACGCTCCGCTGGCCGGCCGCCTGGGGATGAGCAAGATCAAGAACGAACTCGAGGACCTGTCGTTCCAATACCTCGAGCCCGAGGCCTACAAGGATCTCGGGACGCGCGTCGAAGAACGCCGCAAGACCTCCAAGGCCTTCATCGACAAGCTGAAGCAGACGGTGGCCGAGAAGCTCCAGGCCGCGAGCATCGAGGCGAGCCTCGAGGCGCGCATCAAGCGCCTGTACTCGATCCACCAGAAACTGCGCCGGCAGCGCATTCCGCTCGATCAGGTCTACGACTTCGTCGCGCTGCGCATCCTCGTGAACTCGGTCCCAGACTGCTACGGGGCGCTTGGAGTGATCCACAACCTGTGGCGGCCGGTGCCGGGGCGCATCAAGGATTTCATCGCGATGCCGCGGCCGAACGGCTACCAGTCCCTGCACACGTCGGTGATCGGCGATCTGGGTCACCCCTTCGAGATCCAGATCCGCACCGCCGAGATGCACCGCATCGCGGAGGAGGGCATCGCGGCCCATTGGAAGTACAAGGAGGGCCGCACCGGGTTCGATCAGGACGACCGGGCCTTCACCTGGCTGCGGCAGCTGCTCGAGTGGCAGCATGAGGTGAAGGATCCCCACGAGTTCCTGAACTCGCTCAAGCTCGACCTCTACCCCCAAGAGGTGTACTGCTTCACGCCAAAAGGCGAGGTGAAGACGCTGCCACGGGGCGCCTCACCCGTCGACTTCGCTTACGCGATCCACACCGAAATCGGTCACCAGTGCGTGGGCGCCCGTGTCAACGGCAAGATGGTGCCGCTGCGCTACAAGCTGAAGAATGGCGACATCGTCGAGGTCCTCACCTCAGGCGGCCACCATCCCAGTCGCGATTGGCTCGCTCTCACCGTTACGAACAAGGCGCGGGGCAGGATCCGCCACTACCTCCACATCGCCGAGAAGCAGCAGGCCCTCGAGATCGGCAAGAAGCACTTCGAGCGGGAGCTGAAGCGTTTCGAGCTGACGCCGAAGAAGATTCTCGGCGACACGGTGAGGCTCGAAGAGATCGCCGGCGAGCTCGGCGTCGGGGCGAAGCCCGAGGACCTGCTGACCGCCGTGGGCTACGGCAAGGTGTCGGTGCGCCAGGTGCTCGCGAAACTGCTGCCGCCCGAGAAACTGGCCGAGGCCCCGGCCGAAAAGCCACAGCCGTTCACCGAGGCCGTAAAACGCCTGCTCCGCGTCGGCGACGAGCACATCAAGGTGAAGGGAACGGACGACGTGCTTGTGTACCGTGCGAAATGCTGCAATCCCATTATGGGGGAGCCGATCGTCGGCTACATCACTCGGGGCAAGGGAGTCTCGGTCCACTCGCTGAACTGCCCCAACGTCGTGAACCTGATGTACGACCCCGAACGGCGCATCGCCGTCGAGTGGGAGCGCGGTGGCGAAGCCGCCTACGAAGTGCGGATCGCGGTGGAAGTAGAGGACCGTCCCGGCCTGCTCGCGGCGATCACAACCCTGCTGGCGGGCCTGAACACCGACATCCGCACGGCGGAAGCGAAGACCTTCGACGACTCCACCGCGTCCATCGATCTCACCCTGCGCGTCCAGGACTTGAAACACCTGGAACGCGTCGTCAAGGCCATCCGCGGCATCTCGGGCGTGATCGACATCGAACGCCACGCGGTGGCCCGATAATCCCTGGAAGGAGGCAGGTCTTGCCGAAGAAGCACGTCGTGGCGTCGCAGGCGCCCAAGCCGATCGGCCCCTACTCGCAGGGAGTGATCTCGGGCGGGTTCTTGTTTGCCTCGGGGCAGATTCCGCTCGATCCGGAGACCATGGAGATCGTTCCCGGAGACGTCGCCGCCCAGACCGAACGCGTGATGCAGAACCTGATGGCTGTCCTGAGGCAAGCCAAGATGGGGCCGGACAACGTGGTCAAGACCACGGTCTACCTCGCCGACATGGCCGATTTCCCGAAGATGAACGAGGTCTACGCACGCTATCTCGGCAGAGAGCCGCCGGCGCGCAGCACGATCGCCGCCGCGGGTTTGCCGCGCGGCGTCAAGGTGGAAATCGATCTGATCGCGGGGTTCTAGAAGCGGGCCGACGCCGGAGGCTCGGGACGGATCGGGGGGAGCTTCGCAAGGCGCAAAAGGCTCGGGAGCAGGTCGATCTGCTGGACCGCTCGCGGTTCCGCGTGCCGGCACGCTGCGCGCCCGGCAGGCGCACCGCGAGGGGGATATGGAGCAGATCCTCGTAGAGTGTCGAGGCGTGGCCCACGCCGCCGTGATCCTGGATCTCGCGGCCGTGGTCCGCGGTGAAGAGCACGAGGCTCGCGTCGAGCAGTTGCCGCTGTCGTAGCCCGTCGAGAAACGCGCCGAAGCCGACCCGCCGGAATCGAGCCTCGATCGACCCTGAGGGCCCGCGCCGCCCAGCGCGCCCGAGCCAATCGGGCGCTCGCTGCCTACGCCGCGGCGGTTTTGCGCTGGGGCGTGGGTTTGGTGACTTTGCCGGAGCGAAGGCAGCGGGTGCAGACCTTGACCCGCTTCTGCACCCCCGAGAGGACGGCCCGGACCTTGTGCAGGTTGGGGTTGAAACGCCGGTGGGTGACGTTGTGAGCGTGGCTGACACGGTTGCCGAACTGGGGGCCCTTGCCGCAGAGATCACATCGCTGAGCCATCTTGCACCCTCTCCCTCACGCCTGCTCAGGCCCCGCATCGCCAGGCCCGCGCGAAACCCCGAGTATATCAAGACTGGCGCGGGCGTCAAGGCAGGTGGTCGGAGGGCCACGGGCGCCTTCGCGCCGCTTTCTCCGCGTGCTATAGTCAGCGGGCTGAGACGGGCGCTATTCAGCTTTTCGCGCGCTTAATCTTCCTCAAACGGCTCTCTGATTTTATGGTCCAGTTCAACTTCAGCGAACGGACCATCAAGGCGAAGGTGGTCTATTACGGCCCCGCCCAGTCGGGGAAGACCACGAACCTCGAGCAGATCCATCGCATCACCGACCCGCAGGCCGCGAACCGCCTGATATCACTCAATACTGCGCAGGACCGGACGCTGTTCTTCGACCTGCTGCCCTTCAGCCTGGGGGCGATCTCGGGGTTCGACTTCAAGGTCCAGCTGTACACGGTTCCCGGCCAGGTTCAGTACAACGCGACCCGGCGTGTGGTGCTGGCCGGCGCCGACGCGGTCGTCTTCGTGGCAGATTCGCGCAAGTCCATGTCCAAGGAGAACCTCGCCGCCTTCGAGAACATGAAGGTCAACCTGCTCGCGAACCGCCTGGTGCCCGAGAAGGTGCCGCTGGTTCTCCAGCACAACAAGCGCGACCTCGACGACGTCCAGACGGAAGCCGACATGAAGAAGGCGCTCAATCCCTGGAACCGGCGCTCGCAACTGGCCGTGGCGTCGGCCGGCGACGGGGTCATCGAGACCTTCGTGGCGGTGGTACAGGAGATGCTCACGGCCATCGCGATCAAATACAACCTGAAGGAAAAAGGCCTCGACCCGGCGAACGCACCTGACGTCGTGACCGAGGCCTTCTCGATCCTCCTGAAAGCGGCCGGCCCGCCAGCGCCGCTGCAGGAAAAGCCTGCGGGCAAGATCATCTTGGCCCAGACCACCAACGTCGATCACGCTGCACCGCTCCAAGCGACCCCGGAGACGGGACTCGTCTCCGAGGAGCTGCTTCACCGCGCGATCCGTTCGAACGTGGAGCTGGCCGAGGCGCTGGCCGGTCTCGTGCTCGACATGAACATGGGGCTCGGCACGATCTTGTCGCACGCCGAGCTGCTCATGGTCTATCGGGAGGACGCGCGCGAGAAGCGGCAGGCGGCGATCGCCTCGATCCAGCAGGAAGCCTCCCGGCTCCGCAAGATCATGCAGAACCTGGGCCAGGCCGGGCTCGCCGCAGGCGCCGCACAACCCGCGCGCCCGCCGGCGCCTCCCCCTGCCGCCTCTCCCGTAACGCCGCCTCGTCAGCTCACGCAGGTGCCGGCCGCCTCCACCACGACTGCCGCGCCCGGCGGACCCCCGCTCGAGCCCGCGCTGCGTGAGGCGCTGGCGGCGGCGCAGCCGACAATCGAAGCGCGGAAGGTCGGCATCGAGTTACGCGTTCCCCCGGGTACCGGCATGCCGAAGTGCTCTCCCGCGACGCTCAGCCGCGCCATGATCTCGCTGCTCGACGGGGTTTCGATCATCTCGCCGTCGGGATCGACGGCCGTGCTCCGCTCAGAGAGGAAGCCAGTGCTGCTGCGCGGTCGCGATGGCCAGCAGGTGAAGCGGGACTTCCTGATGCTCGCGGTTTCGCACGGCGGCAGCTTGAGCCCCGAAGACCAGCAACGCATCCTCGGTGGCAGCGACGCCTCGCCGCTGGGAGAGACCTGTCGGCTGGTCCGCGAGATGGGCGGCTTCGTTCGCTTCGCGCCGCTGCCCGCCGGCGGCCTCGAGACGCGCCTGTTCCTTCCTGCCTGAGCTGAAGGGCCCGAGAGGACCAGACATTTCGTTGACACCGTTCGGACCCGCGACATACGATCGCCTCTTGGTTTTCGCGTCGGCCTCTTCGGTCGGCGGGCATCCGCAGGAGGTTTCTTGATGACGCGCTCCAAGAAGGGCGTGACGACGGGAGCGCTTTTCGCGCTCGGCTTGGGCCTTGTCGCACCGCACGCCCGGGCCGCCGGCTTCGCCACCTTCGAACAGGGCGCCCAGGGGATGGGTTTCGCCGGCGCCTTCACGGCTCAGTCCTCTGATCCTTCCGCGATCTTTCACAACGCCGCCGGCGTCGGCTTCCTCAAGGGCCGCCAGTTCTACCTGGGTGGCACGCTGATCAATCCGTCCACCAACTTCACGGGCGACGATCCCTACCCGGGCGCGGGCCGTCTCGAAAACCAGGACGTCGGGTTCACGCCGTTCCCCTCGCTCTACTACACGCAGGCGCTCTCCGATCGCCTCGTGATCGGCGCCGGCCTGCACGTGCCCTTTAGACTCGAGACGCGGTGGCAGAACCCCGAGACCTTCACGGGCCGCTACATCTCGACGCGCGCCCAACTCAAGGGCGTGGCACTGAACCCGACGATCGCCTACAGGCTGGCGGACCGGCTGGCGATCGGCGGCGGCCTCGACATCCGCTTCACCTCGGTGGAGCTCGACCGCTTCGTGCCGGCGGTGAACCCGTTCACGCTGCGGGTCGTCGACGTCGCGAGCGTGGCGCTGCGGAGCGACACCGCCACCAACTTCGGCTTCAACCTGGGCGTGCTCGCGAAGCCCAGCGAGAGTTGGTCGGTCGGCGCGTCGTACCGCCGCAAGGTGAAGCAGGACTACACCGGCGTCGCGACCTTCACGCTGCTGCCGACGGGCAGCGCGCAGTTCGACGCCATCATGTCCCAGACGCTGCCATCGGGCGCGGTGCCGGTCACCACCTCGGTCACGTATCCCTCGCTGTTCTCCGTCGGCCTCGCCTACAAATGGCACGACTGGACCTTCGAGGGCGACGCGAACCACTACGCCTGGTCCAGTTTCGATGCGCTGCCGATAACGATCGAGAACCGCCCGGAGCTGTCGTCGGTCGTTGCGGAGCAGTACGCCGACGCCTGGCAGTTTCGCTTCGGCGCCGAGCGCGTTCTGAACGAGGTCTGGAGCATCCGCGGCGGCTATTTCTTCGACAGGACCCCGTCGCCGGTCGAGTCGGTCTCGGTGTTGCTCCCCGACGCCTCGCGCCACGGCTTCGCGGCAGGCGCGACCTGGCGCTCGGGCCGGCTGCACGTCGACGGGGCCAGCTGGTACGTCAAGTCCAAGGCACGCTCCACCGAGGGCGTGAGCCGCGACGCTTTCGATGGAACCTACGAGAGCAGCGCGCTGACGCTCGGCCTCTCGCTCGGGTGGAGATTCTGATGCGCGCAGACAGCGGGGCAGCGAGGATGCGTCGGGTCAGGAGCGGGCTTCTGGCCCTGGCGCTCGTGAGCAGCGCGGGCAGCGCCTTCGCCCAGGTCGACCTCTCTAACTACGTGTCGGTCGGGGACAGCCTGGCCGCCGGGTTTTCCTCGGGCAGCCTCGTCGAGACACACCAGCGCTACTCGGTGCCGGCGCTGCTGGCCCGCCAGGGCGGCGCCAGGGATTTCCAGCAACCCACCGTTTCCGAGCCGGGCATCCCAGTCGAATTGGCACTCGTGACGCTGTCGCCAGTCACGGTGATTGCGCCCAAGGCTTCGCAGCCGGGATCACCCACGAACCTGGCCCTGCCGCGGCCGTACAACAACCTCGCGGTGCCAGGAGCCTCGTCGATCGACGCGCTCGAGAGGGTGCGCGATCGCGGCGGTCTCCACGACCTGATCCTGCGCGGTCTGGGCACCCAGACACAGCAGGCCGGAGCATTGCAGCCCAGCTTCGTCACGCTCTGGATCGGCAACAACGACGTGCTCGGCGCCGCCATCGCTGGCCGCGCGGTCGACGGCGTCACGCTCACGCCCACGAGCGTGTTTGCCGACGTCTACCGGCAGATCGTCGCGCTGCTGCAGGCGACTGGCGCGCGCATCGTCGCGGCCAACCTGCTCGACGTGACGGCGATTCCTTTCGTGACCACGATCCCGCCCGTGGTTGTGAATCCGGCGACGCGGCAACCGATGCAGGTGGATGGCGCGAACGTCGCGCTGATCGGCCCGAACGGCCCGCTGGCTTCGAACACGCTGGTGACTTTGGCAGCTTCTTCGCTGCTGGCCCGGGGCGTCGGGATCCCGAAGGAACTGGGCGGCGCCGGAACGCCGCTACCCGACGAGGTGTTGCTGGACGCGGGCGAGCAGGCCACGATCCGCGAGCACGTCACGGCCGACAACCGGGCGATTGCCGAGATCTGCTCCGCCGCAGGCATCCCGCTGGTCGACCTGAACGCGGTGCTGAACGACCTCAACGCCCACGGGCGCGAGGTGGGCGGGATCCGCCTGACGAGCGATTTTCTGACCGGCGGCATCTTCAGCTACGACGGCGTCCATCTGACCGACTTGGGCCACGCCCTCCTGGCGAACGAGTGGATCGACGTGATCAATCAGCAGGCCGGCGGCAGCCTGCCGCTCGTCGACTTGTCGCCGTTCCTGTCTGCCTCGGCCGCCGCGGCGCGCCGGCCAGCCACCTTCGGGTTCTCTTCGGAGGCCTGGGACAACCTGCGCGAGGTCTTCGGCGTGCGCTAGCCCCCGCGAGCCGGGGCCGCGCGGCTAGGCCTTGACGGGCACCAGTTGCTGGAGGCCTTCGGCGACGGCCTCGTCGGTGATGTCCCAGTTGTCGCGGTCGAAGAAAGCCTTGCCATCGCGGAAGAAGAACAATTGCGGCGACTCGTGGGTGACGCCCGTGAGCGTCGCCACGTGGTTGCTCGCAGGCCGGGCCTCGACCACCTTGATTACGCCCAGGCGCAGATCCTCCCGCTTCTCCAGATGCGCCTGCACGTGGGTGAACGTCTCGTTGGTCTTATGGCAGGTCCCAGCCTTGAAAATCGCCGCCTGCGGGTTCGCCTTCAGGAAGGCGTCCACTTCGGCCGGGGAAGACAGGAACTCGATCCGATCCTTCAGTGTCATTTGTCCTCCATCTGAATTTCGGCCGTCTCGTTCATCTCGGGCACGCGCGTCACGAAGCCGCGCTCGCGCGTGATCCGCTCGCCCAACGCAAAGCCGGCCTCGGCTTCGCCGTGGGTGAGAAACACGGTCTTGGGTGCGATCTTCACGGCCGACAGCCAGCGCAGGATCTCGCCGGCGTCGGCATGGCCCGACAGGCCCTTGAGGTCGGTGACCTCGGCCAGCACCGGAACTTCGCCCTTGTGGATGCGCACCACCCGTGCCCGATCGAGCAGGGCGCGGCCGAGGGTTCCCACCGCCTGGTAGCCGGTGATGAGCAGCGTGTTCTCCGGCTTCGGCAAGCGGATCCGGCAGTGGTGCAGGATGCGCCCGCCCGACAGCATCCCCGAGGAGGAGATGATCACCGCGGGCCCTTTCATCGTATTGAGAGCCTGCGACTCGGCGCGGCTGCGGTGGAAGTGCACCCACTTGCCGTGGAACGCGCTCTGGCCGAGCGCCCCCGACAGGCTCCTGCGGTGGGCCTCCGGAAACTGCGCGTAGATGCGCGTGGCAGAGGTGGCCATCGGGCTGTCCACGTGGATCGGAAAGGGTCGCATGCGTCCCGAACTCACGAGTTGGTCCATCAGCAGGAGCATCTGCTGGGAGCGGCCGACGGCGAAGGCGGGGATCAGCAGCACGCCGCCCCGCGCGAAGGTGCGCTGCAGCACGCTCTCCAACTGGTCGAGGATCGGCACTTGGGCGTGGCTGCGATTGCCGTAGGTCGACTCGACGATCAGATGGTCGGCCTCGGGCGCGAGCTCGGGGTCCTTCGTGAGCACGGCGTCGAAACGCCCGACGTCGCCGCTGAACACGACGCGCCGCCCGCGTCCGGCCTCGCTGATGCGCAGGTCCACGGAGGCAGCCCCCAGCAGGTGGCCGGCGTCGCGGAAGCAGAACGAGAAGGCGTCCGAAAGCCTCCGCACTTCGCCCAGGCCCACGGGCGAGAACAGTTTGAGCGCCGCCTCGACATCCTGATCGTCGAACAGCGGCAGCGCTGGCTTGTGCTTCGTCAGGCCCTTGCGGTTCAGGTACTCGGCGTCTTCCTGCTGCAGGTGCGCGGCATCCTTCAGCAGCACCTCCGCCAACGCAACAGTGGGTGGCGTGCAGTAGATCGTGGCCTTGAAGCCCTGCTTGACCAGGCGCGGGACGCGGCCGATGTGGTCGAGATGAGTATGCGTGAGGATCAGCGCGTCGAGCTTCGCCGGGTCGAAGGCGGGCTCCGCCCAATTGCGCAAGCGCAGGGCCTTCTCGCCCTGGAACATCCCGGAGTCGATCAGGATCCGCCGGCCGCCGGCCTCGACGAGATACTGCGAACCGGTCACGGTGCGGGCGGCTCCGAGGAAATGCAGGCGCGCCATCAGGCGCTCTTCGAGAGGGCGCGCGCCCGACCCTGTGCCGCGCGCATCTCGGGAAGGTGGGTCTCGGCCCAGCGGCAGATCGCGTCGAGGGGCTCGATCAGCGTCCGGCCCAGCGGGGTCAGGCGATACTCGACGCGCGGTGGGACCACCGGATAGACCTTGCGATCGACCAGACCGTCCCGCTCCAGGCCGCGCAGGGTCTGCGTCAGCATCTTCTGGGAGACCCCGCCGATGCGCCGGTGCAGGTCGCTGTAGCGTTGCGTGCCGTCCGCCAGCACGCGGATCACGAGTGCCGCCCACTTCTCAGCAATCCGGTCGAGGACCTGCCGCGAGGGGCAATCGGGGTTGAGCACGTCACAGGCCTCCTTACGCACCATCCGGTATGTATAGCACAAAAAAGTAGGTACTTGCGCATCGGATCGGTACTTCGGCATAGTGCTCGGGGAGGAGCACATGATCCTGGTCACAGGCGCTTCGGGAACCGTCGGCAACGAGGTCGTGAAGGCGCTGCAGAAACCGGGGACGTCGCCCCGCAGGCCTGCCGGGAGTCCGCCATCGATTTCGATCGGCCCGAGACGCTGGCGCCGGCGCTCGCGGGAATTGGGACGCTGTTCCTGCTCTCGAACCAGGTCGCCCCCGAGGCGAACGTGGTGCACGCCGCGAAGAGCGCCGGCGTCCAGCGCATCGTCAAGCTGTCGGTCTGGGGGGCTGCCGAGGAGGGCTTCAGCTTTGCGAGGTGGCACCGGGCCATCGAGCGCGAGATCGAGGCCTCGGGCCTCGCCTTCACCTTCCTGCGGCCGAACGGCTTCATGCAGAACGTAGTCAACCACATGGGCGCCACCATCAAGGGCCAGAGCGCGATCGTCCAAGCGGTCGAGGATGCCCGCATCAGCCACATCGATGCCCGCGACATCGGCGCGGTGGCGGCCCGCGTGCTCACCGGTTCGGGCCACGACGGCAAGGCCTACACGCTGTCGGGCCCCGAGGCCCCGAGCTACGACGACATCGCCGAGACGCTGTCGAGGCTCCTGGGCCGGGAGATAAGCTACGTGAGGATCTCGGATGACGACTACAAGAAGGGCGCCGTAGGCGCCGGCATGCCCGAATCCTACGTCGACGCGGTCTTGGAACTGCTGCACGGCTACCGCAGCGGCGCCTTCGCCAAGCTCACAGGCGAGGTCAAGGCGGTGACGGGTGCCGAACCGATCCGTTTCGAGCAGTTCGCCACGGACTACTTGGCCGCGCTGAGCTAGGCCGCGGAATCGTCGCGATCAGGCCTTTGCGGGCGGCTCGGGATAGAGCCGCTCGAACTCCGTCTCTCCGTGCAGGATCGCGAGGTCGGGGTCGCGCCGGGCCCAGGTCGGGTCCCGGAAGCCGGCGTCCCATGCCTTGCGCAGGGCCACCATCGACTCGTCTTTCCGGCTGAGCTGGCCGAAGACGCAGGCCACGTTGTAGAGCACCATCGCGTCGTTGGCGCGCAGCGCCATGGCCAGGTGCGCCTCTCGGACGGCGTCTTCCACGCGATCGACCTGGGTGTAGTCGTTGGCGAGCAGGGTGCGACCACGCGCATCCTCGGGCACCTTCTTGAGGTGCGCCTCCAGTACCTGAATCCTCTGCTGGATCACGTTGCGGAGCGCCTCCTTCTTGCCCAAGGCGCCCAGCGAGTTCACGATCGGCACGTAGACGTTGTAGTCGTCTCCTGCCGCGGCCAAGGCTGCGTCCGCGAGGTCGGCCACTTCCTGATACCGCCCCGCGGCGAAGAGCGCGCGTCCGAGCAGGTAGTAGGCACCTCCGGTATCGGGCTTGCGCTGGATCACGCTGCGGATTCGGCGCACGACCTCCTCGTACTTGTCCTCGGCGTAGAGAATCCAGCTCTCGGCCACCAATACTTCGGGCACGTCCTTGCCCAGTGCGCTCGCCTTCTGGCTGGCGGCGTCGGCGCGCTCGATCCAGGTTGGCTGGCGGTCGAAGTGGTAGTGGAACTGGGCGCAGACGGTGGCGATGGCCGCGTGGGCCTCGGCGAAGCGCGGGTCGAGCGCGACGGCGTTCTCGAACATCTGCAGCGCGAACTCGATGTCGTGGCGCGTCAGCCGGCGCGCGTAGCTCTTGCCGCGCAGGTAGAGGTCGTACGCCTGCAGGTTGTCCGTCGGCTTGGCGGCGAGTGCCTGCTGTTCCTGCGGCGAAAGCGTGATGCGAAGCGCCTCGGCGATCTTGTGGGCTATTTCGTCTTGCAGTTCGAAGACGTCCTCCATCTCCCGGTCGTAGCGCTCCGACCAGACGGGGAAATCAGTCTGCGTGTCGACCAGCTGCGCGTTGATGCGCAACCGCGAGCCGGCGCGGCGCAGGCTGCCCGCCAGCACGTAGGCGGCGCGCAGCTGCTGACCGATCTGCCCGGGCGTCACGGGCTTGTCCCGGTAGGGCAGGACGGTGGGACGCGAGAAGATCTTCAGCCCCTGAATCTTGGAGAGCTCGGTGATGATGTCCTCGGTCACGCCGTCGCGAAGGTACTCGTCCTCTTTGACGCCGGAGAGGTTCTCGAAGTAGAGCACGGCGATCGACTTCTGTGCCGCCCTGCCGCCGCGCGACTCGCCGCTCTCGGACGCGCTGCGCTTGCCCGAATCCAGGTCGCGCTTGAGTCGCAACAGGTCGGTCTTGAGTTCGGTTGCGCTCTGGTAGCGCAGGTTGCGGTCCTTCTCGAGAGCCTTGCGCAGGATTGGCCCGAACTCCAGCGCCAAGGCGGGGTTTAATTGCGTCACGAGCGGAGGCTCACGGTTGAGGATGGCCTCGAAAACGACCGCGGAGGTGTCTCCCTGAAACGGCAGGACGCCCGTGGCCATCTGGTAGAGCACAGTCCCCAGGGAGAACAGGTCGGTGCGCGCGTCGGTGAGCTGTCCGCGCGCCTGTTCGGGGGACATGTAGGACACCGTGCCCAGGGTCGAGCCGGCCTTGGTCAGATCCTCGTGTTTGAAGGCTGTCGGCATCTCCGAACCGGCGGCAGCACCGACCTGCGTGACCCGATCCATCTTGGCGAGGCCAAAGTCGAGGATCTTGGCTTGCTCCCGCTGCGTCACGTAGAAGATGTTGGCCGGCTTCAGGTCGCGGTGGACGATGCCCTTGGCGTGGGCCGACTCGAGAGCGTCAGCGATCTGGATCGCCAACCGCAGTAGCAGGTCGAGGTCGAGGGCGCGACCCGCGAGCTTCGCCGAAAGCGTCTCGCCCTCGAGCAGCTCCATCGCGATGAAGTGCTGCCCTTCATGCTGGTCGATCGCGTAGACCGTACAGATGCCGGGATGATTGAGGGCCGAGGCGGCGCGCGCCTCGCGCTGGAAGCGCTCGAGCGAGTGGGCGTCCTGCGCCAACTCCGGTGGCAGGAACTTGAGCGCGACCTTGCGGCCGAGGCTGGTGTCCTCGGCCTCGTAGACGACGCCCATGCCGCCGCTGCCGAGCCTGGCGGTGATCCGGTAGTGCGAGACTGTTTGGCCGATCATTCGGGATGCGAGAGTGGATCGTAGCCGCGGCCGAGCACTCGCGTCAAAGAGGGGGTGCGACTCAGCACCCCTCGCCTATTTCTGAAGCATCTTGCGAAGAACCGTCTGAAGAATGCCGCCGTTCCTGTAGTAGCCGATCTCGACCGGCGTGTCGAGGCGCGCCGCGACGGTGAAGAAGGCTTTGGTGCCGTCCTTGCTGTTGACCTCGATCGTCACGTCCTGGCGCGGCGTGAGTGCGCCGCTGATGCCGGTGACCGTCAGGCGCTCGAAGCCGGTGAGGCGCAGCGACTCGGCGTTCTGCCCCGCCTTGAACTGCAGCGGCAGGACGCCCATGCCCACCAGGTTCGAGCGGTGGATGCGCTCGTAGCTCTCGGCGATCACGGCGCGCACGCCGAGCAAGAGCGTGCCCTTGGCGGCCCAGTCGCGCGAGCTGCCGCTGCCGTACTCCTTGCCGGCGATCACGACCAGCGGCGTGCCTTCGGCCTTGTAGCGCTCGGCCGCATCGTAGATGTCGAGCCGCTCGCCCGAAGGCACATGGATCGTGACGCCGCCCTCGACACCAGGCAGCATCAGGTTCTTGAGGCGGATGTTCGCGAACGTGCCGCGCACCATCACGCGATCGTTGCCGCGGCGCGAGCCGTAGGAGTTGAAATCGCGCTTCTCGACGCCGGCGGCCTGCAAGAAGCGGCCCGCGGGGCTCGCGAGGGCGATGTCGCCGGCGGGCGAGATGTGATCGGTCGTGACCGAGTCGCCGAGCACGGCCAGGATGCGAGCGTCGCGGATGTCGGTGAGTGGCTTCGGCTCGAGGGTCAGGCCCTGGAAGAACGGCGGGTCCTGGATGTAGGTCGAGGCTTCCTTGAAGTCGAACAGCTCGCCGCCGGCAACCGGGATCGCGTTCCACGACGGGTTGCCGTCGAAGACGTTGCCGTAGGTCCTGCCGAACATCTCGCTCGAGACCTGGGCCACCAGTTCCGCCACTTCCTTCTGGCTGGGCCAGATATCCGAGAGCATCACGGGCTTGCCGTCCTGGCCCGTCCCGATCGGCTCCTGCGTCAGGTCGATGTCGGTCGTGCCGGCGAGCGCGTAAGCGACGACCAGAGGCGGCGAGGCGAGGTAGTTGGCCTTCACGTCGGGGTTGATGCGACCCTCGAAGTTGCGGTTGCCCGAGAGCACCGCCGAGGCCACCAGTTTTGCCTGGTTCACGGCCTTGCTCACGGGTTCGGGCAGCGGGCCGCTGTTGCCGATGCAGGTCGTGCAACCGTAGCCCACGGTGTGGAAGCCCAGCGCCTCGAGGTCCTTCGTGAGACCGGCCTTCGCCAGGTACTCCGTCACGACCTTGGACCCTGGCGCGAGGCTCGTCTTCACGTAGCCGGGGACCTTGAGGCCGCGGGCGACCGCCTTGTGTGCCAGGAGCCCGGCGCCGAGCATCACCGAGGGGTTCGAGGTGTTGGTGCAGCTGGTGATCGCGGCGATCACGACGGCCCCGTGCCTCAGTTCGGCGTCGCCGCGAAACGCCACGGGCACCGATTTCGAAAGGTCCTCGGCTGCCAGGCCGAAGCCGCGCTCCTTCACCGGCGCCGAGAGCGCCGCGCGGAAGGCGTCCTTCATCTGTGCGAGAGCAACACGGTCCTGTGGCCGCTTGGGACCGGCCAGGCTGGGTTCGACCGCGCCCAGGTCCAGCTCGAGCGTGTCGGTGAAGATCGGATCGGGAGAGTTGGCGGTCCGGAACAGGCCCTGTTCCTTCGTGTAGCGCTCGACCAGATCGACCTCGGCCTCGCTGCGACCGGTGCGACGCAGATAGCGCAGCGTCTCGTCGTCCACCGGGAAGAAGCCGCAGGTGGCCCCGTATTCGGGCGCCATGTTGGCGATCGTCGCGCGGTCGGCGAGGCTCATCTCCGCGAGGCCGGGCCCGAAGAACTCGACGAACTTCTCGACGACGCCCTTCCTGCGGAGCTGCTGCGTCACGGTGAGCACTAAGTCGGTGGCGGTGACGCCCTCGCGCAACTTGCCCGAGAGCTTCATGCCCACCACCTGCGGCGTCACCATATAGAGCGGCTGGCCCAGCATCACGGCCTCCGCCTCGATCCCGCCGACGCCCCATCCCAGCACGCCGAGGCCGTTGATCATCGTGGTGTGGGAGTCCGTGCCGACCAGCGTGTCCGGGAACGCAACGCTCTTGCCGTCCTCGTTCCTCGTCAGCACGCCCTTCGCGAGGAACTCCAGGTTCACCTGGTGGACGATACCGGTCGCAGGCGGCACGACCCGGAAATCGGCGAAGGCCTTTTGGCCCCAGCGCAGGAATTC
>JAQBHI010000182.1:0-21066 GCA_032127875.1 Acidobacteriota bacterium | reverse complement strand
GGGGTCGTCGGTGGTGTCCTCGTTCACCGGTCCTGGGGCAACGCCATGGCCTGCCGGCGCAGCGCCTCCGGGTGGTTGGCGCCGCGCAGCGCCTCGTCGAGGGTGATGTTGCCTTGCTCGAAGTGCCGCAGGAGCGAGCCGTCGAGGCTCTGCGAGCCCACGCTCTCGCGCGCGGACGATTGCAGCATGGCTTCGACCTGGTGGATCTTGTTCTCTCGGATCAGGTTCGCCACGGCGTGGCTCTGCAGCAGGATCTCGAGAGCGGCGATCCGTCCCTCGCCACCGGCCCGCAGGCACAGGTGCTGCGCGATCACCGCCTTGAGAACGACCGAGAGCAGACCCC
Source organism: Acidobacteriota bacterium (assembly GCA_032127875.1). Lineage (GTDB taxonomy): Bacteria > Acidobacteriota > Vicinamibacteria > Fen-336 > Fen-336 > CADEEV01. Next base: position 20,723 of record JAQBHI010000182.1, on the reverse strand, counting down.
GGACCTCCTCGCGAGCGTCCTCCGGGATCATGTCCACGATGCGGTCGACGGCCTTGGCCGCCGAGTTCGTGTGCAGGGTCCCGAAAACCAGCAGCCCCGTCTCGGCGGCGGACAGTGCGAGCTGGATCGTTTCGAGGTCGCGCAGCTCGCCGACGACCACTACCTGCGGAGCCTCGCGCAGCGCTCCTCGTAGCCCCGACGCGAAGCTCTCGGTGTGGGTGCCCACCTCCCTCTGAGTCACCACGCTCTGGACGGGCTGGTGGACGTATTCGATCGGGTCCTCGATGGTGATGATGTGGCGCTTGGAGCTACGGTTCATCTCCTGCACCACCGCCGCCAGGGTCGTCGTCTTCCCGGAACCGGTGGGACCCGTGATCAGGACGAGGCCGTGGCCAAGGCGGGTCAGGTGCTCGATCGCAGGGGGGAAGAACAGGTCCTTCAGGGTTGGGATGCGCGCGGGCACGAAGCGCAGCACGACACCGAGCCCGTCGCTCTGGACCAGGGCGCTGGCCCGGAAACGGCCCACGCCGGGCAACACGTACATGAAATCGACTTGCTTGTCTCGCCCCAAGACCTCGCGTTGCTCCGCGCCCAGCAGCTCCACGACGAAACGGCGGGCCTCGTCTGCGGAGAGGACCCGGAAGGGCAGGCGGATCAGCTGGCCGTTGTGGCGAATCGTGGGAACCTTCCCGGCGTGCAGATGCAGATCGCTGGCCTGTTGATCGGCGACGACGCGCAGGAAGGAATCGAGGCGGGCCACGGTTCAGGCGAGGGGACCGTCGGCGAGGCGGCCTTCGAACTCTTTCTTGTTGGCGGCCTTCATGTAGGCGTCCTCGGCCGAAATCTTGCCCTCTTCGCACAGTCGCATCAGCTCCGAGTCCATCAGCTGCATGCCGGACTCGCGGGAGGTGGCGATCACGGACGGGATCTGGAAGGTCTTGCCCTTCCGGATCAGGTTGGCGATGGCCTCGTTGTTGAGCATCACCTCGACCGACAGACAGCGGCCGGTCGTATCGCGCCGCGGCAGTAGGTACTGGCAGATCACGGCTTTCAAGCTGCCGGCGATCAGGGAGCGGACTTGGTCGTGCTGGCCCGGCGGAAAGGCGTTGATGAGACGATCGACGGTGAGCGCCGCCGACGCCGTGTGGATCGTGCCGAAGACCAGGTGACCGGTCTCCGCGGCGGTGACCGCGAAGGAGATCGTCGGCAAGTCGCGCATCTCGCCGATCAGGATCACGTCGGGATCCTGGCGCAAGGTCCCGCGCAGGGCTTGCGCCAACTCGCCCGTGTGAGTGTGGATCTCGCGCTGGTTGACGAGGCTTTGCTCGCGCTGGTGCACCACCTCGATCGGGTCCTCGAAGGTGACGATGTGGCGGGCCGAGGTGCGGTTGATCTGGTTGATGATCGCCGCCAGTGTCGTCGACTTGCCGGAGCCTGTGGGGCCGCCCACCAGGACCAGGCCGTTCTTCAGTTCCGCGAGGCGCCCCACCACCGCCGGCACGCCGAGATCCTCGATGCGCGGGAGCGTGCCCTTGACGATCCGGAACACCGCGCCCAGCCCGCCGAGCTGCTCGAACACGTTGACGCGAAAACGCAGGCCGTGCTCGGGGATCACGTACGAGAAATCCGCTTCCTGTCCGACCCGCACGCCACGCGCCTGCTGGGGCGACATGTGACGCAGCAGCATGCCCGGAACGTCCTCTGCTTTGATCTCGTCTCGGGCGAGCGGGGTCACGGAGCCGTAACGGGTTACGTAGGGCTGGCGACCTGGAACCAGGATCAGGTCGTCGCAGTGGCGCTCGGCCATCGCCACGAGCAGCTTGTCCAGGAAGCTCAGCGTGCCAAGGGGTGGAGGCGTCGAGGTTTCGACTCGAGCTTGGAAGAGCTGCAAGACATCCCGGGCGAGAGCCCGCACAGTGGGAGACTGGCTCTTGAGGGAGGCCCGGATCGTCTCGGTGTGGCGCGTGCCCCCGAAGCTCCTCAGGCACCGCAGGGCCGCCAAGTCTACGTCATGGTCCCCCGAGTCCAGGAGCCCCACGATCGCCTCCTCCGCTGCCGAGGCGCTCTTGCCGAGCCCCTCCAATGCCTGGAGGCAGGCGACGCGCAACTCGGCGTCGCGTGACAGGATGTCGACCAGATACGGTACCGACTGCGGATCGCGCTGGGACGCGATGGCCTCCACCGCGCGCTCGCGTACCCACCAGTCGGTGTCCGAACCGGCCGTCAACACCAGCGCGCCCAGCGCATCGGGGACATGGAGCCGCATGATCACGTCGACCGCGAACAGGCGCATCACGGGCGCGGGGTCCTGCAGGTAGGGAAGGATGTGGGGCAGCAGGGCTGGGCCCGCCAGCTCGACCAGCACGTCCGCCAGACGCTCCCGCACCCACCAGTCCTCGTCGCGCAGGCAGCCGAGGAGCTTCGGCCACAGCTCTCCATGCGGGTCTTGAACCGATTGGGCCAACTCGACCGCGAGGCGGCGGATCTCCGCGTCCTTGCTGCGCAGGAGCCAGACCACGGCTCGCGCGAGGTCGAGCTTGCCCTCCTTGCTCAGTCGCGTCAGGGCTTCGGCGGCCCTGAGACGCACCGCGAGATGCGAGTGCCCCAGCGTCTGCGCGAGCGGCTTGAGGACATCGGGAGTGCCGATCCCCTCCAGCGCCTCAATGGCCGCGAAGCGAACGAGCTGGGGACCCTCGCGCAACTTCTGCTGTAGAACGTCCACGGATCGCTCGGAGGCGAACAGGCGCAGCCCGGAGACCACGGCTGCGACCAGCGCGGGGTTCGGCGAGTCCAACAGCGGCGTCGCGTACTCGAAGTATTCCGTCTCGTTCGCGATTTGGGACAAAGAGGCCACCGCGTGGGCAGCGACGGCTTCCGACGCGTCCCCGGTCGCGCTGGCGATCGCACGCGCCGCCGCGGTCGCATCGCGAGTCATGCAGCGTGGGGAGGCCAGCTGGTCGATCGTGTAGACCTTGTCCTCGGGTGTCCCGAAGGCCAGTGTGGCCTGCAGGGCCGCCACGGCTCGGTGCTCGCCGATCGCCACCAGGACGCCGACGACGTCCCGGCGACCCGCCAGCCCGGGTTCGCGCACCATCTCGCACAGCAGCTCGAAGGCGGTCTTGGCGCCTACTTGCGTCAGTACGCCGGCCACGATCGAGCGCAGTTCGGCGTCGGGGCTCCGCATGAGCGCGCACAGCGCCGGGTGGTCCAGGATGCTGTTCATCTTGGGCAGCAGGTTGGCAAGGGCCTCTCGGACCAGAGGCTGCGCGCCCTTCAGGGCGCCCACGAAGTGCGCGAAGAGACGCTTGTCCGGGAAGCGCTCCGCGAGGAGTTCGAATGCGCGGATCCGGAACTCATAGCCAGGTATCGCCGCCGAACCCGAGACCGTGAGCAACTGCAAGAGGCGCAGGACGTCGGCGGCATCGAGTGCCTCGGCTTCCCGGGCGAAGGCGACCACATCGGCTTCGGAGGTCCAGTTGGGCGCCTTGAACGCTTTGAGGCAGTCCGCCGAATTCATTGGTTGAGGGACGATCCGAGGGCCGAGAGCATTGAGGCCGTGCCCACTAACCGGCTACTAACTATGCCACGAGAACCGATCTCGACAAAGGGCAGTCTGGTTCGGGGTTAGACTGGCTTCGCGATGTCAGATACGCGCAGCGAGCGCAGGGCCGCCAAACGCATCGCCTTTGGCTGCGAAGTCGAGTGCCTCGGGCCCCAGCCCGATCCCCTCAGGCCGCAGATGCGCGACTTGAGCTCCACGGGGGCCTTCATCGAGTCGAGGACTCCCGTCGCCCAGGGCACGCGGCTCGCCTTGCGGTTCCAACTGCCTGGCCGCGAGGTGATGATTGCCGCAGAGGTCGCGCGCTGCACGCCGGACGGACTCGGGGTGCGCTTCGTCGAGCTGTCGGAGACGGACCAGCGGCTGATCGACGATGCCATAGCGCAGGCGGGCGAGATCTAGCAGCGCCGCAGCCCAGGCGCCGTCAGATTCCACGGCCGAACGCTATTCGCGAGCGGCCATCGCACGCAAAGCGTGGCGAACGTCGGCCGGCGTGACGTCGTCCCGGATCACGACGCGGCCGATGGCGGTGGGCAGGATGAACGGCACGCGGCCGCGACGGGCCTTCTTGTCGTGGGCTATGCCGGCGAGGATCTCGGCGGCGGGAAGGTCGGAGACGCGCGGCCGCGAGCCGATACGGTCGACGGCATCCGCGATCGCGTCAGCGGTCGAATCGTGCAGCAGGCCCTTACGGCGCGCGATGGCGGCGGCGCCGATCAGCCCCCAGCCGACGGCCTCGCCGTGCGTGAAGCGCCGGTAGCGGGTTGCGCTCTCGAGCCCGTGGCCGAGTGTGTGGCCCAGGTTCAGCGCTCGCCGCGGGCCGCCTTCGCGCTCGTCCTTCTCGACGATCTCGGCCTTGATCCGGCAGGCCGCGGCGATCGCGTTCTCGATCTCGACCCGGCCCCAGCCCACGAGTCCGGCACGAGCTTCTGCGAGCGAGCGAAACAGGGCCCGATCGCCGAGGATGCCGCATTTCAGCACTTCGTATGCGCCCGCGCGCAACTCACGCGGCGGCAGCGTCGCGAGCAGCGCGGGGTCGATGACGACGGCGCGGGGCTGATGAAAAGCCCCGATCAGGTTCTTGGCCTTGGGGTGGTTGATCGCCACCTTGCCGCCCACGGAGCTGTCCACCATCGCGAGCAGCGTCGTCGGGAGCTGGACGAAATCGATGCCGCGCATGTAGGTGGCGGCCGCGAAGCCCGCCAGGTCGCCCACGACCCCGCCGCCGAAGGCGACCACCACGGCGTCGCGTCCCAAGCCCGCCGAAACGAAGGCGTCCTGCACGCTGGCGAGGGTCTCCCGCGATTTGTGAGGCTCGCCATCGGGGATCAGCATGCGCGTGAGCGGGCCGAGGCGGCGCAAGCCCCGCTCGACCGCCCGCCCGTGCAGCGACCAGACGCGGCGATTCGACACCACGGCGAAGCGGCGGCCCCGGAAGGCGGCGAGTTGTTCCGGCAAACTTCGGATAAGGCCGTGGCCGACCTGGACCTTGTAGCGGCGCTCGCCGAGATCGACGGCGATCTCGATCATGCGCCGCAGGATAGCAGCAATCCGCGGGCTAGCGGATCCAGCCTGGCAAGGCGCCCTCGCGTCGCGCCCGCTCCTCGAGGCGCGCCGCGCGCTCGCCGGCGTCGTGCTCGAGTTGGCGTAGCTGGTCCTGGAGCGCGGCGATGCGCGTCTGGTAGCTGTCACCTCGACCCTGCGAGGGTTTGGAGCGCGAGCTCATCGCGGCCCGCAACGCGGCCTCGCGCGCCTCGCGCTTCAAGGTGTCGATGTGCCCGCGAAGCTTGTCGCCCTCGCGGCGCAGGCGTCTCAGCTCGCTCTGGACCTTGTCGGCCTCGGCGCGCCAGTAGGGCTCGCCGTGGGTTTCGATCGCCTTGTCCGCCTGGCGCTCGGGAGGCCGGAAGGCCGGCACGGACGTGACGCCCGTTTCGCCCCGAAGTGGCGCCACGCGGGCGAGGTCGTCGTTGGTATAAACGACAGCCGCCGGCTTTTCCTCGGCGTGCGCCGAGGCGGCCAGCAACAGCACACACAGCCACTCTCTCTTCATCACGATACCTTTCTTTGAAGCAGAGAGAGGCCGCGACGGGAGAGAGTGCCGCGGAGCAGCGGGAGAGTAGAACAGCACCGCCGGGGGCGTCAAGACTTTTCTTGATAGAATCGCGGACTTTGGATCCTATGAACGAAAGTGTCCTGCGGACCGACTATCTGGTGCTCGGGTCGGGGGTGGCCGGGCTGCGGGCCGCGCTCGGTCTCGCCCGGGCCGGACGTGTCCTGGTGGTGACCAAGGACCAGCCGAGCGAAAGCAATACCGGCTATGCCCAGGGCGGCGTAGCCGTGGCGATGGCCACCGACGACGACACGGACCTGCATCTCGAGGACACGCTCACGGCCGGTGCCGGAATCGTCTCGCGGCCGGCGGCCCGGGTGCTGGTCGAGGAGGGCCCGGCGCGGATCCGCGAACTGGCCGCCTGGGGCGCGCGCTTCGACCGGGAGGCGGGCCGCTATCATTTCACGCGCGAGGGGGCGCACTCGCGCAACCGGGTGCTGCACGCGCTGGGCGACGCCACGGGCTGGGAGATGACCCGCACGCTGCTGGAGAAGGCCCATCGGAGCGAGGCGATCGAGGTGCGCGCGTTCGCCTGTTCGACCGAGCTGATGCTCGCCGAGGGGCGTGTCGTCGGCTGTCGTTTTCTCGATGCCGACGGCATCGACAGCGTGGTCCTCGCCCGCGCCACGCTGCTCGCTACAGGCGGCGCCGGCCAGGTCTTTGCCGAGACCACGAACCCGCCGGTCGCTACCGGCGACGGTGTGGCGATGGGCCTGCGAGCCGGCGCCACGCTGCTCGACATGGAGTTCGTGCAGTTCCATCCCACGGCCCTGGCGATCGCGGGCGCGCCCCGCTTCCTGGTGTCCGAGGCGGTGCGTGGCGAGGGCGCCTGGCTGCGCAACGCGACCGGCGAGCGCTTCACCGAAGAGCTGGCGCCACGCGACCAGGTGGCCCGCGCCATCTTCCGCGAGGCGCGGGCCGGCCGCGGCCCGGTGTGCCTCGACCTGCGGCATCTCGAAGGGAGCCGCGTGCGCACCCGCTTCCCCCGCATCCACGCGACCTGCCTGCGTTTCGGAGTCGACATTACGTGCGACCTGGTCCCCGTCACGCCGGCCGCGCACTACGTGATGGGCGGCGTCGCGACGGACCTGCAGGGGCGGACCACGCTTCCGGCCCTGTATGCGGCCGGCGAGGTCGCGGGCACGGGTGTCCACGGGGCCAACCGGCTTGCCAGCAACTCGCTGCTCGAAGGGCTCGTCTACGGCGCGCGCGCCGCAGAGGCGATGCTCGCCGATGCCCACGCCGCACCACACCCCGGTCCACACACGAGTGCTCGCGCGGACACGACCGGGGCCGGCTTTTCCCGCCCCGAACTGCGGCAGCGGGCCTGGGCCGGTCTCGGCGTCGAACGCGACGGCCAGGGGATCCAGGAGCTGCTGGCCTATCTCGACACCCTGCAGGGCATGGCGGAGCGTCGCCCGCGCGACCGCGCGGCTGCCGAGGACCAGAACCTCGTCGCCGTGACGCGCGCCATGGCCCAGTGCGCTGTGTTCCGCGAGGAGAGCCGGGGCGGCCATTTCCGCCGTGATTTCCCCGACCCGGACCAGCGCTTCCGGCGCCATACGCTGCTCGAGCGCGCAGGCGTCCGCCTCGCCGACGTGGACGCGCCCGTGCCCGAGAGAGCCCGAGCCTGATGAAGCACCTCGCCCTCTTCCCGCTCGCCGACTACTGGTGGTTCTACCTCGCCTTCACTGGTCTGGTGCTGGTCCTGCTGCTGCTCGACCTGGGCGTCTTCCACCGCCAGGCCCACAAGGTCTCGATGCGCGAGGCCAGCGCCTGGACCATCGTCTGGGTCAGCCTGGCGCTGGCCTTCAACGCGGCCTTCTACTTCTACATGCTCGAGCGCTTCCCGCTGGATCCGCGGCTCGCGGCCATTCCGGGCTTCGACGCGGTCGCGATGGCGAGGCAGACCGCCCTCGAGTTCCTTGCCGGCTACGTCGTCGAGTACTCGCTGAGCGTCGACAACATTTTCGTGTTCGTGGTGGTGATGGCGTACTTCAAGGTCCCGACGCAGCTCCAGCACCGCGTCTTGTTCTTCGGCATCCTCGGGGCTCTGGTCTTCCGCGCCATCTTCATCGCCCTGGGCGCCTGGCTGCTCCAGCTCGAGTGGGTGATCTGGCTCTTCGGCGGCTTCCTGATCCTGACGGGCGGGCGCATGCTGCTCGGCGGCGACGACACCCCGATCGAGCCGCACGAGCGCTGGGTGATCCGTGCCTTCCGAAGGCACGTCCCGGTGACCGGGGAGTTCCGGGGCCCGAGTTTCTTCGTGCGCGAAGGCGACGGGAGGCTCCACGCGACCCCGCTGTTCATCGCGCTGCTGTTTCTCGAAATGACCGACATCGTGTTCGCCGTGGACTCGGTGCCGGCGATCTTCGGCCTCACCAGCGAGCCGCTGGTGGTGTTCACTTCGAACATCTTCGCGATCCTGGGCCTGCGGAATCTGTACTTCCTGTTGGCCGGCGCCGTGGACAAGTTCCACATGCTGAAGTACGGCCTGGGCGTCGTGCTGATCTTCGTGGGCCTCAAGATGGTGTGGCTGAACCGGCTCTACGACGGCCACTTTCCGATCTCGATCTCCCTCGGCATCATCATCGGGACTATCCTGGTTTCGGTCGTGCTGTCCCTCGTCCTTCCCAGCAAACAGGAGCCGCCTTGAGCAACGACAAAGACCGCGTCCTGAAGGAGATCACGCCCAAGGGGCAGGACTACTCGCAATGGTACCTGGACGTGGTGCTGAAAGCGGAGCTCGCCGACTACGGCCCGGTCAAGGGCTGCATGGTTATCCGGCCGTACGGTTACGCGATCTGGGAGCACATGCAGGCCGACATGGACCGGCGCATCAAGCTCACCGGCCACGTCAATGCCTACTTCCCGCTGCTGATTCCGAAGAGCTTCCTGGAAAAGGAGAAGCAGCACGTCGAAGGCTTCTCGCCCGAGTGCGCCTGGGTCACGATCGGCGGCGGCGAGGAGTTGCCGGAGCCGCTGGCGATCCGGCCCACCTCGGAGGCGATGATCTGCTCGATGTACGCGAAGTGGGTGAACTCCTGGCGCGACCTGCCGATCCTGATCAATCAGTGGGCGAACGTGGTGCGCTGGGAGAAGGTGACGCGGCCGTTCCTGCGCACCACGGAGTTCCTCTGGCAGGAAGGCCACACGCTCCACGAGACCGAAGCCGAGGCCGAGGAGGAGACCCTCAAGATGCTGCAGGTGTACCGCAGCTTCTCGGAGGAGACGCTCGCGATGCCCGTGCTGTTCGGCCGCAAGACCGACAGCGAGAAGTTCGCAGGCGCCCTGCGCACCTACGCGATCGAGGCGTTGATGGGCGACGGCAAGGCGCTGCAGGCAGGCACCAGCCACAATCTTGGGCAGCACTTCGCGAAGGCCTACGGCATCGAGTTCCTGGGGCGCAGCCAGGAACGCTTGATGCCCTGGTCCACGTCCTGGGGCACCTCGACGCGGATGCTGGGCGGGCTGATCATGACCCACGGCGACGACTCCGGCCTGATCCTGCCGCCGAAGGTGGCGCCCTACCAGGTGGTGATCGTCCCGATTCCGCCGCGCAAGGGCGACGTGAACGAGGCGGTCCTGCCCAAGTGCCGTGAGCTGCAGGCGACCTTGCGCGGCGCCGGCATTCGCGTCCACCTGGACGACCGCGACACGCAGCTTCCCGGCTTCAAGTACGCGGACTGGGAGATGCGCGGCGTGCCGGTCCGGATGGAGATCGGCCCGAAGGACCTGGAGAAGCAGCAGTGCGTGCTTGTGCGTCGCGACACGCGCGAGAAGGCTTTCGTGCCGCTGGCGGGCGCCTGCGCAGCGGTCGCCGAGCGGCTCGAGGCGATGCAGCGGGAACTGTTGGAGCGCGGCCGAAGCTTCCTGGAGGACAACACCACCCGCGTCGCGTCCTGGGCGGAGTTCAAGCAGGCGATGGCCGAGAAGCGCGGCTTCATCGTGGGCGGCTGGTGTGGCGACGCCGTGGTCGAGGCGAAGATCAAGGAAGAGACGCGCGCCACGATCCGGCTGATTCCGATGGAAGAGCGCGAGGCGCCCTGCGTTTACACCGGCAAGCCCGGCCGCGAGGTATTCTTCGCCCAGGCTTATTGATTGAGGGTAAGGATGACGATGCTTTCCCGGCTGCTCGCGGCGACGGCCGTTTCGTGCGCCCCGGGCGCGCCCGCGGACTCGGAGCAGGCGCTCTGCGCCGCCCGCGAGCGGATGGTTGCCGAGCAGATCGCGGCGCGCGGCATCCACGACGAGCGCACCCTGGCAGCCTTGCGCAAGGTGCCGCGCCACCTGTTCGTGCCCGAGGCGCAGCGGATCCTGGCCTACGGCGATCACCCGCTGCCGATCGGCCACGAGCAGACCATCTCGCAGCCTTACATCGTGGCCTTCATGACCGAGGCCCTGGGGCTCACCGGCGGCGAGAGCGTGCTGGAAGTGGGCACCGGCTCCGGCTACCAGGCGGCCGTGGTCGCCGAGATCGCCGCCCACGTCTACAGCGTCGAGATCGTCGAGCCGCTCGCGGTCGAGGCAGCGGAGAGGTTGCGCCGCCTCGGCTATGCGAACGTGACCGTGAGCGCGGGCGACGGCTATCTCGGGTTGCCGGAACACGCGCCCTTTGACGCGATCCTGGTCACGGCCGCGGCGCCCCGCATTCCCGAACCGCTGAAGGGCCAGCTCAAGGACGGGGGCCGGCTGGTGATCCCCGTCGGCGACGAGTCCCAGGAGCTGGTGCTGGTGAAGCGCATCGGCGAGCGCTTCGTGGAGTCGCGCATCCTGCCCGTGCGCTTCGTGCCGATGACCGGTCGCGTTCGGGAATAGACGGATCGGGAACCGTCACAGGGCGGGAGGACACGCACCCCCCTGACCCCGTAGAGTCGGGCAATGGCGCCCGTTCCCCTGGCCGCCGGGAGGTCCCTTGGAAGCGCTGATCGCCCTGATGGCCGTTGGGTTCGTGGGCGTCTTGCTGGTGATTCCGATCTTCACCTTCATCGCGTTCGCGCGCACGAAGGCACTGCGGACCGAACTCGAGGGCTTGAAGCTGCGGCTCAGGGCGCTCGAGGCGCGCTCACGTCCCGCCGCCACGGTCGCCCAGGTGACACCCGCCCCAGCGAGTCCCAGCGCGCAGGGCGCGCCTGCGCCGCACAGCCCCCTGTCAGTGCCGCTCCCACCCGCGCCGTCGCGGACGCCGCCAGCGCCGCGCCCGAGCGTCCCGGCGCCGGACCTGGCCACCAGCCTGGGGCCGAAGATCCTGGTCGGCTTCGGCGCGATCGCGGTCTTCGCGGCCCTGGCCTTCTTCGTAAAATATGCCTGGGACAACGACTGGGTCGGGCCGTCGGGCCGTGTCCTGTTCGGCCTGAGCGTGAGCCTCGGCCTTGTCGCCGCGGGCCTGCGCCTGCTCGGCAAACAGTATCGGCCGCTCGGACAGGGGCTGGCCGGCGCGGGTTTCGCCGGCTTGTACGTCTCGAGTTACGGCGCTCACGGCTTCTACAACCTGATCCCGCGCGAGCTGGCGGGGCTGTTCCTCGTCGGCGTCACGGCCTGCGCGATCCTGCTGGCGCTGCGCCTCGACGTGCGGCTGCTCGCGGCGCTGGCCTGGCTGGGCGCGTACCTGACGCCGATGCTGCTCACGACGGGCAAGGACCAGGCGCTCTCGTTGTTCGCTTACCTGCTGCTGCTCGGCGTGGGCGCGGTGCTGATCCGGAAACGCAAGCCGTGGCCGGAGACGGCCGCCCTCGCCTTCCTGGGGACTTGCGCGCTCTTCGGGGGCTGGGCGATCAGCTTTTTCCGGGCCGAGCGCTTCGGCGTCGCGGCCCTCGGCTTGGCGGCGCTGATGGCGGTGTTCACGGAGGTGTTGCCGGTCACGACGCTGCTGGTCGGCGGCCTGGCAGCGGTGGGCATGACCATCGACGTCGATCGCCCCGTGCTGCTGCTGGCGCTGCTGTTCGCGCTCGCGGCGATCGGGATGTTCCGCCGGAGGCGCTTCGAGATGTCCGAGGCGCTCAGCGTGGCGCTGAGCTGGGCGGCGGTGGCGAGCTGGCATGCGCAGTATTTCGAACCCGGACGCGTGGCCGAGTCCCTGATGCTGGCCGTGACCGTGGCGGGCGTCTACTTCCTGAACCTGACGGTGCGGGGCTTGCTGGTCGGCGAGACGATTGGATCGCCGGGCCTGGTCACGCATCTGATCGGGGCGGCCTTGCTGTGGTCGATTCTGTATCGGACGCTCTACGCGACCAGCCCTTCGTTGCTCGGCCTGCTCTCGGTGGCGCTCGGCGCCGTCTACCTGGGCGTGGGGCTGGCGCTGAGCCGGCGCGACGCGCCGGACGCGGGCCACCTGCGCGTCGCCCTGGGGCTGGCGGCTGGCTTCGTGACGCTGGCGATCCCCGTCCAGCTGGGGCTGCACGGCATCACGCTGGGCTGGGCGGTGGAGGGCCTCGTGCTGCTGGGCCTCGGCGTGCGTTTCGCCTCGCCCCTGGCTCGAGCTGCGGCCTACGCGGTGCTGGGTCTTGTGGTCGTCCGCCTCTTCGTCCGGCATCTGCCCCTTCACGAGGAGGCCTTTGCGCCCTTCGTCAACGCGTCGTTTGGCAGCTGGCTCTTCGTGATCGCCTCGCTGGCCGTCGCCACCTGGATCGCGCGTGGCGCGGCCCCGCAGCAACACGCGCTCGAGCGCGGCATGTGTCCGCTGCTGACCGCCGCCGCCCTCGTGCTGCTGTTCGGCGTGATGAGCGGCGAAACCCATGCGCTGTTCGAGCAGCAGGCCACAACGGCCGCGAGCGCGGGGCTCGCAGCCGCGGCGCAGCACGCGAGGCTCGCCGGAGGGCTCGCGATCTCGGTGCTGTGGAGCCTGTTTGCGATGGCGCTGCTGGCCGGCGGCCTGATCGCGCGCAGCCGTCCGCTGTTCTGGACGTCGTACGCGTTGTTCGCGCTGGCCGGCCTCAAGGTAGTGTTCGTCGACCTGGCCGAGCTGCACACGCTCTACCGGATCCTCTCGTTCCTGGCGCTGGGGGTCTTGCTGATGCTGGGCGCGTATCTGAACATCCGCTTCAGCGCGCGGCTGCGACCGCGCAGCGAGGCCGAATGAGCGCCCTGCTGCTGGTGCTCGTGGCGTCGGCGAGCTGGGAGCAGGCGATCGAGGCGTCGCAGCCGGGGCGGGCCGCGGTGGTGATCGGCAGCCACGTCTATGCCCAAGCCCGCACCGACCTCGCGGACCTTCGGGTCGTGGACGAGCGAGGAGCGCTGGTTCCCTACCTGATCGAGCGAACCACCACGGCCGTCGTGTCGCCGCTGCAACCGGCGCTGCTGAACCGTGAGTTCGAGCCAGCCCGCTCGGAGAGCGTCACGCTCGACTTCGAGAGGGCGGTGAAGAAGCATGCGCTCCAGCTCAGGCTTTCCGGCGACAACTTTCGGCGGCACGTCCGCGTCGAAGGCAGCGACGACGGGCGGTCGTGGTCGACACTCACCGACGCTGCGTACGTCTTCGCCGTGCCCGGCGTGCCGGCCTCGCGCTTCGAGATGGTCCGCTTCCCGGAGAACGATCGACGCTTCCTGAGGCTGCGGGTCGAGTACGACGAGCCCGGCGCCCGCCGCATCCAGATCCTGTCGGTGCAGGGTCTCGCAAGCCCGCAACGGGTGGCGAGCACGTCGCTACTGAGGCCGCGACTGACGCGCATCGAAGACCCGGAGCGACACGAGACGCACCTGGTGCTGGACCTCGGGGTGCGGGCCCAACCCTTCGAAGAGATCCGGCTGGAAATCGATGCTGGCTCGTTCTTCCGCGTCGCGACCGTGGAAGGCCGGCGCGATCCAACACCCGTGGCAGGCCGGCCGCTGGAGCCCGTGCGCTGGGCCTGGCTGGGCGAGGCCGCGGTCTACCGATACGTCGAGCACGGGCGGGCCAGGGAGCAGCTTGGCATCGTGCTGCAAGGCCGCGAGCGGGCCGTGCGGCTGCGCCTGCGCAATCGCGATGATCAGCCGCTTCGGATCGAGCAGGTGTCGGTTGTTGTCCCGATCGAGCGCCTGCTGTTCGAGGCCGAGTCCGGTCGTCGCTACCGGCTGCAGTACGGCGCCTCGACGGCCACGGCTCCCAGCTTCGACCTCGCCCGCACCGCTGGCGACCCGGCGACCTGGGGCGCCTCGGCGAGCCTCGTGAGGCTCGGCCCGGCCCGGCCGCTGGCCCCGGGCCAGGACACCCGCCCCTGGACCGAGCGCTACCCGCGGCTGCTCTGGATCGGCCTGGTGGCCGTGGTCGCCGCCCTCGGCTCCCTCACCTGGCGGGCCCTGCGCGCCGCATAGCCCTGGCCCACAGGCCGTCCAACACCTTGCGATGCTCCGGCCGGACGGTCTTGACGAGGCGTTGGGTCTTGCGCAGCCTCTCGCGGCTGACGATCGCGGCCAGGGCGTCGGCGCAGGGGCCGGTGAGCGCGGTGCGATCGACAGCGAGCGCGACGATCGCCGCGAGCAGGCTCGCGTCGCCAATGCGGCCGGCGATCTCGAGCAAGGCCTCGGCAGCTCTTGCGGGCCGGGCCTCCAGGCGCTCGCGCAGGTCGTAGAGCGCGATTCGGCTGCCGCGTTCCGCGAGGGCGCGGTGCAGGCGGCTGGCGGCCTCGGCGTCCTTCAAGCCTGAGAGCGCACGGTGAAGCGCCGGGACCGCGGCCGCGCCCCTGGGCGGCGAGGCGAGCAAGGCGTCGATGTCGGGTGTGCCCGGGAAGCGGCGCCTCGCCGCTGCGTCGGCGCCTCCGGCCCGGCCATTTCTGGCGATCTCGTCGGCGGCTTCAGCGAGACGCGCACGAATGGCGTGCAGCTCGCGGGGCGGCAGGCGGGACAGCGCCTTGTCTGCCGTTCGGCGCAGCGGCTCGTCGGCCTTCGCGTCCAGCAGCGTCGTCACCAGTGGCTCGAGGGCCTCCTCCACACCGCCCACGAACAACTTTGCGAGCGCGCGGGCGGCGCCCGCCCTCGCCTCGGCCTCGCCGTGGCTGAGCACCCTCGAGAGCGCGGCCACGGCGCTGGCTCCGCCCAGGGTCGCGATGGCGCCGGCCGCCGCCGCCACCAACCGGCCCTCGCGATCGCCGAGCTGTTCGAGAAGCGCCGGCAGCGCGCGCGGTGCTCGCAGGCGGCCCAGAACCTTGATCGCCCCGAGGCGCGCCAGCGGTGAACTCCGGCGCAAGCTTTCGATGAGCGGCGCGACAGAGCGCTCGCCGAGCAAGGTCAAACGCGCGGCGGCCGAGTCGCGCGTGGCCGCCGATGCGGAGCCAAGCTCCGCGAGCCGTTCTTGGATCTCGCGAGAACGGGATGGTACGATCGGCATCGATGTCTCGCCTCGCCTGCTACGCCCGCGCCGCGGCCCTGAGCCTCGGCTTTTCCGCTGCCGCAGTTGCCAGCCCCGCCATCATCCCCCTGACGCTGCCCTCGGGAAAGGTGCTACAGGTCGAGGTGATGGTCAAGGACGAGGACCGGGCGATGGGCGTGATGTTCCGCCCGTCGCTACCCGAGGACCACGGCCTGCTGTTCGTCTTCGAGGCGTCCGACTTCCACGGCCTCTGGATGAAGAACTGCAGGTTCCCGATCGACATGCTCTGGCTCGACGAGGCGCATCGCGTGGTGCATGTCGCGGAGGGCGTGCCTCCGTGCAGGCAGGGCCCGTGTCCGGTCTACAGCCCGATGCGCCGCGCGTCGTTCGTGCTCGAGGTCAACGCGGGCCAAGCGAGGCGCGAGAAGGCCGTCATCGGCTCGACCCTTCAGTTCCAGATTCCGCGCTAGCCGCCTCGGGCGCTGCTTTGCGTCGCGGCCGGCCGAACAGCCACGCCACCAGCACCCCGAGCAGGTACAGCCCGATCATCGGCAGCGCGAGCAGCGTCTGCGTCACCATGTCGGGCGTCGGCGTCAGGATCGCGGCCACGATGAACGAGCCGAGAATCGCCCACTTGATCTGCCGCATCAGAAAGCGTGGGGTGACGAGACCGATGCGGGAGAGCAGGAAGATCAGCACCGGGAGCTGGAATACCAGGCCGAGGCCCAGCAGGAACCACGAGTAGAACGACCAGTACTCGTCGATCTTCGGCAGGAACTGCATGTCCTCTCCGCCGAACTGCCCGAGGAACCGGAACATGATCGGGAACAGGTACAGGTGGCCAAACGCGGCGCCCGCGATGAAGAAGAACGTGCCCATCAGGATGAACGGCACGGCGTAGACCTTCTCGTGCTTGTAAAGACCGGGGGCGATGAAGGCCCACACCTGGTAGAGCAGGAAGGGAGCCGCGACGAAGATGCCGACGAAGAAGGACATCTTCATGTACAGGATCAGCGCTTCCGAGGGTCCGGTGTAGATGAACTTCACGTCGGGCGCGTAGACCCGCATCGGCTGGGTCAGGATGTGGAAGATCTGCTCGTGGAAGCCCCAGCACACGGCGAAGCCGGCGGCGAGCGCGATCGCCGAACGCACCAGGCGCACCCGCAGCTCGTCCAGATGCTCGAGGAACGACATCTTGTCCGGGTCGGGACGCGGCATGCCTGGTCCTTCGGCCGACGCCTGGCTACTTCGGCTCGCTGGGGGAGGGTGACGTCGCGGCGCGCTCCACCGTGTTCTCGGGAGCGGCTTGCGTCGCTGGGGCGGGTGCGGTGCCCTCGGGAGCCGGCAAGGCCGCGGGTGTCGCGCTCTTCACGCGGTCGGCCTCGACCTCGTCTTCGATCGTGCGCTGGAACTCGTTCGAGGCCTTGCGAAACTCGGCCATCATCTTGCCGAGGCTCTTGCCCATCTCCGGCAGCTTGCGCGGGCCGAAGACGATGAGGGCGACGACCAGGATCAGGAAAAGCTCAGGTCCACCTAGGGTTCCGAACATGAGGGAATGTTACCACCAAGCCTTCATTGACAGGAACTCCCTGAGCCCGCTACACTTGTTCGTGTTCGCCGTGCGCCCCCGCGGGCTCCGTTCAGGATTCTTCGGCGTCCTTGCGTGGCTCGCTGCGGGCATTCTCGTGGCCTCCCCGGCAACGGAAATCCCCGTCGTCGAACTCGAAGGCGTCGTGCATGCCGTCAGCGCCCACCACGTGGTCTCAGCGCTCGATCGCGCCGACGCCGAGGGCGCTCCGCTCGTGGTCCTGCGCCTCGACACGCCCGGCGGTCTCGACACCTCGATGCGGCAGATCGTGGACCGCATTCTCAACGGCAAGACGCCCGTCGCGGTCTTCGTCGGCCCTTCGGGCGCCCGCGCCGCCTCCGCCGGCTTCATCATCGCCATGGCCGCCGACATCGCCGCGATGGCCCCCGGCACCAACATGGGCGCCGCACACCCGGTGAGCGGCATGGGAGAGATGGACGAGGTGATGTCGAAGAAGCTCACCTCCGACGCCGCGGCCTATATCCGCGGCAAGGCCGAACGCCGCGGGCGCAACGTGGAGCTGGCCGAGAAGGCCGTCGTGGAGAGCCGCTCCTTCACCGAGACGGAGGCGCTCGAGGGCAAGTTGATCGATCTGGTCGTGAACGACGTGCCGGCGCTGCTGCTGGCGCTCGACGGTCGCGAGGTGTCGCGCTTCGATGGCAGCAGGCTGACGCTGCACCTCGCCGGCCACGAGCCCCGCAAGGTGGCCATGAACTGGCGACAGGGCGTGCTTTCGCTGATCGCGCGCCCCGACGTGCTGTTCTTGCTGTTGCTCGGGGCCCTCGCGGGTCTGGGCACCGAGATCAGCCATCCGGGCATGCTGTTCCCGGGCATCGTCGGCGTGTTCTGCCTGATCCTGTTCCTGTTCGCGTCCCAGATCCTGCCGATCAACTGGAGCGGGGTGCTGCTGATCGTGCTCGCGGTCGCGCTGTTCGCGGCCGAGGTGAAGATCGCCTCCTATGGGCTCTTGACCGTCGCCGGCATCACCGCCATGATCCTCGGGGCGCTGATGCTGGTGGACGCGTCGATGCCGGAGTTGCGGGTCGGGCTGGGCACGATCCTGCCCGCGGTCGCCACCGTGGCGATTGGCACGATGCTGCTGTTCCGGCTCGTGCTGCAGGCCCAGGCGCGTCCGGCGGTGACGGGCGAGGCAGGCATGGTCGGCAAGATCGGGATCGCGGACACGGAGCTCAACCCACGCGGCTACGTACGCGTGATGGGGGAGCGCTGGGGGGCCGTCGCCGAGGAAACGCTGGCGGCGGGCGAGCAGGTCGAGATCCTCTCTTCGGAGGGACTCACGCTGCGTGTGAAGAGAGGGGCCTGAGATGGGTTACATCGTCGTGTTGGGGCTGGTCTTCTTCTGGCTGTTGCTCTCCCTCAAGGTACTGAACGAGTACGAGCGCGGTGTCGTCTTCCGGCTCGGCAAGCTGCTGGCCCGCGCCAAGGGCCCCGGCCTGATCCTGGTGGCGTGGCCGGTGGACCAGTTGGTGCGCGTGAGCCTGCGCACCGTGGTCCTCGACGTGCCGCCACAGGACATCATCACGCGCGACAACGTGAGCGTGAAAGTGAACGCGGTCGTCTACTTCCGCGTCATGAACCCCGTGATGGCGATCGTCCAGGTCGAGAACTATCTGTATGCGACCAGCCAGATGGCGCAAACCACGCTGCGCAGCATCCTGGGCCAGGCGCACCTCGACGAGCTGCTCTCCGAGCGTGAACGGCTCGCGGCGCGGCTGCAACAGGTGATCGACGAGCACACCGATCCGTGGGGCGTGAAGGTCAGCCAGGTGGCCGTGAAGGCCGTCGACCTGCCGCCCGAGATGGTACGGGCCATGGCCAAACAGGCGGAATCCGAACGCGAAAAGCGCGCCAAGATCATCCACGCCTCGGGCGAGTTCGAGGCGAGCAAGCAGCTCGCCGACGCAGCCGAGGCCCTGCAGAGGCAGCCGGCCGCGCTCCACCTTCGCTACCTTCAGACACTCACCGAGATCGCCGCGGAAAAGAACTCCACGATCCTCTTCCCGATCCCGATCGACTGGATGAAGGCGCTCATGGGTCTGGACAGGAAGGATTGAGCTTGATCGACGTCGGCGCTGAGTGCGGCGGCGAGGACGATCTCTCCATCAAGGGAGAGGTCGAGACCTCCAGCGTTCCGGAGTTGCTGCGCTCGTTCCTCGCGAGCGGCGAGACGGGCACCCTGAGCTTCCGCAGCGGCGAGGTGACCAAGATCCTCTACCTCCAGGAAGGCAAGCTCGTCTTCGCGGCCAGCAACAACCCGGACGAGCGCCTGGGCGAGCACCTGCTGATTCGCGGGCGGATCAGCGCACGGCAGTACCTGGAGGCGAGCCAGATGATCCGCCCGGGGCGGCGCTTGGGCGCGATCCTGGTCGAGATGGAGGCGATCGAGTCCGAAGAGCTGTCGCCCGCGGTCGAGCAGCAGGTCAAGGACCTGCTGGTCGATCTGATGAGCTGGACCAGCGGCGACTACGAACTGGTCATGAAGGAGGTCGACCCGGCGAACTTCATCACGCTCAACATCAACCTCGAGAACATCGTGATCGAGGGCCTGCGGCGCTCGCGTAACTGGAGCCAGATCACCCGGGGCCTGGGCGGTATCGACGTGGTGCCGGTCCGCACCGATAACACCGAGGTGCTCTACAGGCTGGAGCTGACGGAAGAGGAACAGGAGCTGCTCGGACACGTCAACGGCAACTCCACGGTCGAGCAGATCTGCCAGGTGTCCTACCTCTCGAACTTCGACACCTGCCGGATGCTGTGGGCGTTCAAGGTGCTCGGCCTGATCCGCATCGGGCAGCAGGGCGATGCCTCGGGCATCGCCGCTCGCGAGCGCGAGATGGATCTCGAGGACGTGGTGGAGAAGTTCAACCAGATGTTCGGCCGCATCTACACCTTCCTGCACGGACGGCACGGTGAACAGGCCGACCGCTTCATGCAGGCGGCGCTCGACGAGGTCTCACTCACCTACGGCGCACTGTTCGACGGCGTCGATCTCAGCCACTACGGCCGCGCCGACTTCGAGCAGATGCTCGCCAATGTGGCCGACCTGCCCCCTGAGCAGCGGCGCTCGCTGATCGTCGCGGCGCTCAACCAGTTGGCCCTTGCCATCCAGCTGGCCGCGCACGAGCGGCACGAAGCGCAGGAAGAGGCCGTGATCTCCGGAATCATCGAGGACGGGCTGCGGCGCGTGAGCGCCGGCTAAAGCGGGAGGGCGAGTGGCGCAAGACGACTACTATTACGAGATCCAGCTCACCAACAAGCAACTGGTCTTCTATTTTCTGGCCGGTGCCGTTGGTCTCGTCCTGAGCTTCCTCGCCGGTGTCATGGTCGGCCGAGGCGTCGACCAGACGGCCTCGGCTTCCGAATCGGCATCCCTCGCGCGGGCGTTGCCGGAGGACCGCATCGTCACCGAGGAAGCGCCGGCCGCGAGGCCCGCGCCGCCCGCCGCCGAGGACCTCACTTACGCGCAACGGCTCGAGAGCGACAAGGTGGATGACACGCTCGCGAGCGGTCCAGCCGCCGCCGCTTCTGCATCGAGCAAGCCGCCCGTGACGAGGCCTGCGCCGAAACTGGCGCCGCCCAGCACGCAGGCCGCGATCAAGCCCGTGCCCGCTACCACGCTCGCTCCGAAGCCGCCGGTCGTGACTACTCCCGCAGTGACCGCTGCGCCTTCCAGCGCGGCCCCCAACCCGGCGGCCGGCGCCTTCACGATCCAGGTTGGGGCATTCAAGGACAAGGCCACGGCGGATTCCATGGTGGCGAAGCTGAAGGCCAAGGGCTTCGCGGCCTACGTGATGACGCCGCCCGGCGGCAATGCCCAGCTCTTCAACGTCCGGGTCGGCTCCTTCACCGCGCGGCCGGACGCCGAGCGCGTCCAGACCAGGCTCCGCGACGAGGAAAAGTTCAAGCCGTTCATCGTCAAGAATTAGAGGGGGGACACTGCGCCGTGTCCCCCCTACAACCCCCCCGCTCGCTCCGCGCGAGTGAATCGCGCTGCGCTCGCCGCCCGCTGCTCTCGAACTACGTGTCTCGCCGATGCAATAGCGCGAGGAGTGGGACACTGCATGTCGTGTCCCCTCTACAACCCCCCCGCTCGCTCCGCGCGAGTGAATCGCGCTGCGCTCGCCGCCCGCTGCTCTCGAACTACGTGTCTCGCCGATGCAAT
>JAQBHI010000181.1:0-3428 GCA_032127875.1 Acidobacteriota bacterium | reverse complement strand
CTGCAGCCGCACATCCGCGCGCAGCGGAGCGGCGGATTCACTCCGCCGCGAAGCGGCTGGGGGGGAGCGCGAAGCGCGCGGGGGGGTGCGGCCCCGCCGTTACCCCTCCGTTTTGCCGACGACCGTGAACGGCTCTCGAATCTGTACGGCTTCGTTGGTCGCGTCGTCCCGCACGCTCAGCACCAGCTCGTAGTCGCCAGGCGCCACGCCTTCCAGCGACAGCACGATGATCTGCGAGACCTGGCCGTCGGCTGCGCCTTGCAGCGGCGTGAGCGGTTGGCTGGCCAGCATTCCGGACGCCGACTGGATCGAATAGCCGGCCGAGACCCGGGCCTCGCCAACGCCCGCGGGGGCCACGCCATGGACCTCGTAGGCGCAATAGAGCGGCGCTCCGGTTGCGAACGTGCGACGCGCGAGCGGCACCGGCCGAGCTTGCGCCTGTCCGCTGGCAGCGGCGCCCTGAAGCGTGTCGGTAAGAATCGGCGTCGTGATGCGGAATCTCGAGCTGGCCTCCACCTCGAACTCGTGGCGCACGCTCCCCACGCGGCCGCTGCGCGTATCGCGCACGAGCAAGCGAGCCTGGTAGACGCCGGCCGGTAGCTGGAAATCGCGGACGATCGGCAGCCAGCTCTGGCCGAGGCGCTCCTTGACCTCGTGTGGCAGGCTCAGGTCGATCCGCCTCTCGGCGGTGAACGTCTCGCCCGAATCGCGGGCGGTGACGACGGCAAAGGTCTCGAGCGTGGCCTCGCTGCGGCCGGCCTGCTCCTCGAAAGCAAACCCGGCCGGATCGGCATCGGCGACCAGCAACGTGAGGGCCTTTCCGCCGGAGGGGCCCAGCACGTAGGACGTGAGGCGCAGCGGAATGCCCTCGGCCCCCCAGGGGGAATCCAGCCCCCGGCGCACGTTGGGGCTGAGATCGTCCTGATCCTTGTCCTTGCGAGGCGAGCCCTTGTCGTCTGAAGGCGCATAGTAGCCCTTGCGAGCGCTCACCGAAACGCCCTCGCGCCGCACCTCCACCGTGAGCTTGCGGAACTTGCCGTCGCGCTTCGGGTTGGTCGAGGAGAATCCGAGCAGGTAGTGATTGCGCGATTCTTCGGCGATCCTGCGGAAGCCCTTCGCCAGGTCGTTGGTGTTCTGGACGTTGAAGCCGCCGCTGTCGATCGCCAGCGATTGGGAACCCTCGGACTCCTGCTTCTCCTGGCCGAGGATCAGCCCCAGATCCCGATCGTCCGTACTGCGGGCCACCTCGGCGTCGTGGCTGCTGGGGCCGCCGGAGAGCCCGCGCACGTCCACGAAGTAGAGCACCGCGTTGGCCTGACGCGCGGCACGTTCGACCTCGCGCAACTCGGGCAGCGAGGGGTCGTAGACGAAGCCTTCGGAAACCAGGATCACCGACTTGCGGCCGCGAGCAGCGCCCAGCGACTCCACGACGCGCTTCAGGGTCCGTAGCGTGGCCTGGTTCTTGGCCGTGGCCTCGGCGTACACTTGGGCGGCCTTGGTCTGGATGATGAGCTGGCCGGGTGAGATCTGCAACTCCTGGCGACCCGTGTCGCGTCCGGGGGGAGGCGGTGGATCCGCGATCACGCCGTTCTCGAAGAAGCGGCGGCTGACTTCGGTGAGCACCGCCGGGTCGCGGTTGGTCTGAAGGCGCATCGCTTCGTAGTCGGACAGGCTGTCCGCGGCCGAGGGGTTGTAGGTCTTCCTTCCCTTGAAGCGAGCCAGGAAGCCGGCGATCTCAGCGCGGCCTTCGGGCATCTGTGCGCTCCACCAGCCCCCGCCCGACGTGGCGGCGATCGTCAGCTGGTCCCCGTCCCGGAGCACGCCCTCCAGGAAGTCCTGGACAGCCTGGCGGGCAACGCCAATGCGGGTGGGCGTCAGGTGCGCGTCGTCGTAGACGAGACTGAACGAGCGCTCGGGCCGCGGCGGCGGACCGCCGTTCGAGGCGATACGCGCGGTCCAGGGCGCCTGCGTCGGGGCGGACTCGCGAACGGCAACGGCCTCGAAGCTCGAGATCGTCTGGGGCTTGCCCTCTTCCTTCAGCGCAAAATCGGCGGTCGTCAGGCCCTCGACGGGGTTGCCGCTCCGGTCGGTCACGATCACGTCCACGGTGACGAGGTCTAGCTGGCTCGGAAACGTCGGGGGCTCGGAACGGATTGGCTGCTGGGCCTGGGTCGTCCCGTCGAGCAAAGTGACGGAGAAGAGAACGAGCGTTATGGCACGGGCAGGGGGCGAGTTCATACCCGTGAAGTATAGCGTTACGGCTCGGCCGGCTCGGCCCAGACGCCCGCCACGGCGATCTCGCCCTGCCAGGGGCCTTCGCCGGGCCGCCGGAACCGCAGCGCGTTGCGTCCCGGGCGCACTACTTCGAGTGGAGCCGCCACTTCGTAGTCGGCGAAGCTCTCGGTCAGCTCCCAGCTCCCCAGCACCTTGTCGTTCATCACGACACGCAATCGGCCAGTGCCGGCCCCAATCAGTCGCACGCGTGCGCCGAGCCGATAGGCCCGCTCACCGTGGAGCGGCGCCACCAGACCCGACGAGCCTTGGGCGAGGCAGCGGGCCGGCGTGCCGCCGGCATCCCGCGGCGCCGTCCAGCCGTCCTCGAGAAAGATGCGATCGTCCTCGCCCATGCGGATCGTCCAGCGGCCATAGCGCCGTTGCATGAAGAGCGACTCGTAGTCGGCGGGCGAACGGCCACTGCGCCACCACTCGAGCAGCGACGCAGGGAGGGAGAAGGGCGAGCCGAGCGCGCGATCGATCTGCCCAAGGGCGCTGCGTCCCATGTCTTCGAAGGGCACGGGCCCCGAGTAGTCCCAGGCGCCCGTGCGGTACTGGCGCGCGAGGAGCACGTTCCACAACACCAGGCTTCCGAGCAGGACCGCCGCGGGTGCGAACGGTCGACGACGCGCAAGACCAGCCAGCGCGTCGAGCGCCAGCGCCAGGCCGATCACCAGAAGCGGCAGCAGCGCGTCGAAACGGCGGCCCCCGAATGCGGCGCCGGCCCACCAATCAGCCACGCCCGCGTTCACGCGCGTCAGGCTGAGCGCGAAGACGACGCTCGCAGCCAATCGCCAGGGGGCGCGACGCAGCCAGGCCGTGAGGCCGGCGGCGCCCAGGTACAGGACAGGCGACCAGGAGAACAGGCCATGGCGCGGCGAGAACAGCACCCCGTCCCAGGCCGGCGCCGCGGCGAGGAACGCCGAACCCTGCGGAATCGTGAGCGGCGACCCATACAGGCGCCACCACACGAACATCTGCGGCGAGAAGACGAGGAGCGCTGCCGTTGCGAAGGCCGCCGCTTCTTCGAGCAGGCGACGCCACTCTTCCCGGCGCCGGAGCCGCGGCAGCGCCTCGACCAGCGGTAGCAGGGCAATCAGCACGTTGGCCCATCGCAGCAGGGCCAACAGGCCGCAGGCCGCGCCCAGCCAGGC
>JAQBHI010000180.1:0-4837 GCA_032127875.1 Acidobacteriota bacterium | reverse complement strand
GTCAGGAACACCAGGAACTCGAGATTCTGTTGGGGTGTCGCGCCTGGTTCCAGGAGGTTGCGCCCCTGCGAGTCCATCATCGACCAGTTGCAGTGCTTGCCGCTGCCGTTTACGCCGGCGAACGGCTTTTCGTGCAATAGGCACGCGAAGTTGTGGCGCCGGGCCACGCGCGTCATCGTCTCCATCACGATCTGGTTGTGGTCGGAAGCGACGTTCGCCTCCTCGAAGATGGGCGCCATCTCGTACTGGCTCGGAGCCACCTCGTTGTGGCGGGTCTTGATCGGAATCCCGAGCTTGTAGAGCTCGTGCTCGGCCTCCTGCATGAAGGCCAGCACGCGGTCCTTGATGCTGCCGAAATAGTGGTCTTCGAGCTCCTGGCCTTTGGGCGGCCGGGCGCCCAGCAGCGTGCGCCCCGAGGTAAACAGGTCCGGCCGCAGCGAGTAGTAGGCGCGATCGATCAGGAAGTACTCCTGCTCCGGGCCCAGCGTCGGCACCACGCGCACGGAGGTCTTGTCGCCGAACAGCCGGACGATCGCGAGGGCGCGTTCGGAGAGCACCTCCATCGAGCGGAGCAGCGGCGTCTTGTTGTCGAGCGCGTCGCCGTGGTAGCTGATGAAGACGGAAGGCACGCACAGCGTCTTGCCGTTGGGGCCCTCGACGATGAAGATCGGGCTCGAAGGATCCCAGGCCGTATAGCCGCGGGCCTCGAAGGTCGTCCGCATCCCGCCCGAGGGAAAGCTCGAGGCATCGGGCTCGCTCTGGATCAATTGCGCGCCGCTGAAGCGCTCCATCGGCATGCCTTCGTCGTCGAAGGTCAGGAAGGCGTCGTGCTTCTCGGCCGTCAGGCCGGTCTGGGGCTGGAACCAGTGGCAGAAATGCGTGGCGCCCTTCTCGAGGGCCCACTCCTTCACGGCATGGGCGACCTCGTTGGCGATACCCGCATCCAGGCGGCTCCCCCGCCGGATGGTTTCCTGGAGCGAGTGGAACACGGCCTTCGTCAACTTCTTCTTCATGGCCGCGCTGTCGAAGGTGTTCGATCCGAAGCTCTCGGCCACCTTGATGCCCCGCGCCATCTCCGGCAACGACCGGATCGTGCGCGAGGTCACCTCGCGAATCGCCCAGAGCCTGCCCGCCGCCTCCGACATCAGTTCTCCTCCTCCGCTAAGAGCAGGCCGGATTATAGGTGGCGGGGAAACGCCGACAAGGTTTTTCTGGGCGACCGACAAAAAAGCTCTAGGGCGCCGCCCGGGCGACAATTTTGTAGTCCAGGCCCAACTCGTTCTTGACCTTCACGACACCGGCCACCGACACCGGGCTCATGCCAAAGTCCTTCTGCTTCAGCACCACCTGCCCAGTGGCCGTGAGCATACCGGCGGAGAACTGCACCCGCAGCGGCAGCACCAGGCTTCGGCTGACGCCCCGGAGCGTGAGCTGCCCGGTGACCCGCAGGTTCCACGAGCCGTCGGGCACGAGCCGCCCCTCGACGGCCGTCGATCGAAACGTGACCCCCGGAAACCTGGCCACGTCCAGCACGTCGGGGCCCGCCATCTTCGCCTGAACCTTGGGCACGTCTTCGGGAGGCTCTCCCTGGCTTTCGACCCGCAGGCCACCGCTGTCGAACCGGAGGCTGACGGAGGAGCGTGCCGGATCGTCGCGGTTCGCGATGATCCGGCCCTCGAAGGCGGGCGCCAGGACCTCGTGTTCGTGGCCAGCGAAGCTGAATAACCCGCTCTTGCCAACATGGATGCGAAAGCTGCTGGCCGCCTGGTCCACGACGAAGCTCTCTTCACCAGAAGCGGCACCCGCGGCCAGCGCCCAGAACGCGAGCAGCACGGCGCTACGTCCTATCAAGCGCACGGCGGCCTCCCCAGGCTACGAGTCTAACGCAGGGACCGCGCGCGGGATGCGATAGAATGGCGCTTCTTCGCCGGAGGTCTGCTTTCTTGTCTACAACCTCGCTCCAAAGGCTTCAGGGACTCGATCGGACCACACTCGTCGGCATCTACCGGACCATGTACCTGTCGCGGCGGATCGACGACAAGGAAATCCAGCTCAAGCGCCAGAACAAGATCTATTTCCAGATCAGCGGGGCCGGCCACGAGGCGGTGCTCACGGCCGCGGGGCTGCTCCTCAAGCCGGGCCACGACTGGTTCTACTGCTACTACCGCGATCGCGCACTGATGCTGCAGCTCGGCATGACACCGACCGAGATGTTCCTCGCGGCCGTCGGCGCCAAAGACGATGCCATGTCCGGCGGGCGGCAGATGCCTTCGCACTGGGCAAGCCCCAGGCTGCATGTGGTGACCAAATCCTCCCCCACGGGAACCCAGTTCCTGCAGGCGGTTGGCTGTGCCGAAGCCGGCCTGTACCTCGCGCGCGGCAACGCGGGCCAACACCCGGGCCAGGTCTTTCAGGACGATGAGGTCGTCCTGTGTTCGGCCGGCGAAGGCACTACCTCGCAAGGCGAGTTCTGGGAGAGCCTCAACAGCGCCTCGAGCCGCCGCGCGCCGGTCCTCTACCTCATCGAAGACAACGGCTACGCGATCTCCGTCCCCGTCGAGTTACAGACCCCCGGCGGCAGCATCTCGAAGCTGGTTCGCATGTTTCCGGACCTACTCGTGCGCGAGGTGGACGGCTGCGATCCCCTGGCCAGCTTCGCCGTGCTGCGCGAAGCCACGGCTTGGTGCCGCGCCCGCCGCGGCCCCGCCCTGGTACACGCCCGCGTGATCCGCCCCTACTCCCACTCGCTGTCCGACGACGAAGCGCTCTACCGCTCCCCCGCCGAGCGAGAGAAGGACGCCCGGCGCGACCCCCTCACGACCTATCCGAAGCTGCTCGTAAGCGAGGGCCTCGCAACGGAACAGGAACTCGCGACGCTGCGCGAGCAGGTCGACGGTGCCGTGAACGCCGCCGCAGACGCCGCCTGCGGGGCCGCCGTCCCCGATCCCGACAGCGCCACCCTTCACATCTACTCGCGCGACGTCGATCCCACCTCGCGCGCCTTCGATACGGCGCCCCAGGGCACCGGCGATCCGAAGACCGTCGTCGACTTGCTGAACGCCTGCCTCCACGACGAGATGCGCCGCGACGAGCGCATCGTCGTATTCGGCGAGGACGTGGCCGACTGCAGCCGCGAACAGAGCCTGGCCGAGGTCAAGGGCAAGGGCGGCGTCTTCAAGGTCACCTACAACTTGCAGCGGCGCTTCGGTTCCGAGCGTGTCTTCAACTCCCCGCTCGCCGAGGCCAACATCATCGGGCGCGCGATCGGCATGGCCACCCGCGGCCTGAAGCCGGTCGTCGAAATCCAGTTCTTCGATTACATCTGGCCGGCCTACATGCAGATCCGCAACGAGCTGGCCCTGATCCGCTGGCGCTCGAACGGCGCCTTCAAGTGCCCGGTCGTGATCCGCGTGAGCTACGGCGGCTATCTCCAGGGCGGTGCCGTGTATCACAGCCAGTGCGGCGAAGTGATCTTCACCCACATCCCCGGCCTGCGCGTCATCATCCCCTCGAACGCCCAGGACGCGAACGGCCTGCTGCGCACCGCGATCAGAAGCGACGACCCGGTGCTGTTCCTCGAACACAAGCACCTGTACCGGCAGACCTACAACAAGGGCATCTATCCGGGCCCGGAATACATGATTCCCTTCGGCAAAGCGGTTACGCCGCGGCCCGGCAACGACCTGACGATCGTCACCTTCGGCGCGCTGGTTCAGCGCTCGATGGTAGCGGCCAGGAAAGCCGAGGCCGAAGGCATCAGCGTCGAGGTGATCGACCTGCGCAGCCTGTCACCCTACGACTGGGACACGGTCGCCGCCAGCGTCATGCGCACGGGCAAGGTGATCGTCGCCCAG
This sequence comes from Acidobacteriota bacterium, assembly GCA_032127875.1. GTDB lineage: Bacteria > Acidobacteriota > Vicinamibacteria > Fen-336 > Fen-336 > CADEEV01. Next base: position 983 of record JAQBHI010000180.1, on the reverse strand, counting down.
GAAGACAGCCGCTCCTGGGGCTACATGGCCGAAATCGCCGCCCGTATCGGCGAGGAACTCTTCGACCACCTCGACGCACCCGTGAAACGCATCGGCGCCCTCGACACCTTCGTCGGCTACGCCCCGGTCCTGGAAGACGCGATCCTCCCGCAAACCGAGGGTCTCCTGATCGCCATCCGCGACCTGAAGCGCTACTAGGCGCAGGCTCGCCGCCGGCTTCGGTCAGGATGCCTGGCGAACAGCCCGCCTATGGAAACTCGATCGTGGTCGGCCGCCACGTAGTTGGCTCGTTCAGGATTCCGTGACCATAGCTGACCACTTCCAGCCGAAGTGGCTTGCAACGGATGAGGACGAAATCCTCGCCGCGGTACTTGTCCGAGTAGAAGGCAGCCCAGTCTTCCTTCCAGTGCCTGGCCTTCTCGGCGGGATTGGTGACTAGCTCAGCCTTGGCCAGCAGCGTCACGTAGGCGGGGCCAGCAGGGTCAAAGTAGAAGAGCGTCACTCGCGGGTCCGCTCGGATCTGCCCGACCTTGCGCGTGAGTGGATTCGTGGCGATCCACACCGTCAGGTCCTGCTCGGGCGTGAGCGGATCCACGACCCTGGCTTGCGGGTGCCCATCCTGGCCGAGCGTAACCAGCGCACAATAGCGCGCCTTCTGCATGACTTCCTCGGCTGCGGCCATGATCTTCGCCCGCTCGGGGGTCTCGGCCGGCACGGCCTGCGTGGCAGCGACCGTCGGGAGACATAACAGGCACGCCGCCGCCAGGACACCAACTCGCTGTACCACGCCTCACCTCCTCGAGTAGTCGCCGAATACCCAGATCACCTGCGAGAGCCGCGTTGCTTTGCCATCGCGGACCTTGTCAGCCCCTGGGAAATGATTTTCAAGAGAATACCCGACCTGCAGCCCGCACGGTCGCCTGCACGCGTCCCGGCTCCTCAGTTCCCGAACCCTGCCTTCCGCGAACCGGGCTGCCGCCCTG
>JAQBHI010000179.1:0-24117 GCA_032127875.1 Acidobacteriota bacterium | reverse complement strand
TCGTCAGGCCGCCCGCGGGGCGCGCGACCGGCACCAGGATCTGCCAGGCGGTGTTCTGCTGGAGGAAGCGCTTGGCCAGCTCGAGCCCCGACTCCGCGTTGTAGCGGGCCTGCTCGCTCCACCGGTAGTTGTTGGCGATCTGCAACTCGGTGGAGGTTGTGGTGGCCAGGGTCAGCCCGAGGAAGGTCAGCAGCAGCAGCGACAGCAGCGCCAGAACCAGGGCAAAACCGGCTTCGTTCCGTGTCACATCACGCATGGCTTCAGGCCTCTTCAAGATCAGGGATCCGTGAGTTAGTTCCATTTGGGAGCGGCGATGCCTTCGGTCGTGAGCGTCGCGAGCGCCTGCCGCGGCGTTGCCTGGGAAGACAGCGAGCCGCGCAGCGCGATGCCGGTCGCGGCGTTGGTGGTGGCGCCTTGCAGCCTGCGGGTCGCGGCCCGGGTCGTGAGCGTGATGCGAGCCTGGACGATGAGCGTCGCGAAGTTGACGCCCGTCGCATCCACGACCGGGGCGTTGTCAGTGACGTTGCCCGCCTGGTCCAGATACTGCACCTGAAGGTCCTCGACGCCGCGCGCCACGACCTGGAAGGGTTGCCCGTTCACCGAGCGCTCGAGGTTGGGAATGGCGACACCGTAGTCGTCGAATTCTGTGGCATCGGGCCGGATCCGGTAGTGAACCAGTTCACCGAAGCCGACGCTGCCGACCGTGCAGCAGGGGTTGTCCATGCCGCAGGCCGGCGTGGCGGGGATCAGATCCAGCGGGTCGCCCGCGTTCCCCAATCCGAGACCGCTCTGCCGGCAGACGCCCGGGCCACCGCAGGCGCCCCCGGGACAGTTGTTGCCGCTCGTATCGCCCCCGGAGTTCACGTCGAGTTGGACATGGGGATCCACTGTGCAGGGACCAGGCCCACCATTGTTCGCGTTGGTGCTCACGACCTGGCGGACGGTCCAAGTCCCATCTTGAAAGAAGATCAAGACGCTCGTCCCGTCAGGGATGTTCGAGACGCCCCGCATGAGCTTCACCTGCGTGCTGCTCCCGCCCCCGATAGCGTTGCACACCGGTTCGTTCGGGAAGCCGGCTGTATTTGCCAGCATCTGGATCTCGTCGGTGGGAGTGCCGGCAAGGCCGTTGGTGGTGCCGGCGGCATCCAGCCCGGGCGTGAAGGTCTGAATGAAGGCGGGCATCCCGACGCCCGCCGAGGCCGCGTCGCGCATGATGAGATCCATGGCGGTGCGGATGTTCTGCTGGCGCTCGGTCCGCTCCGGCTGGACCTTGAAGGCGCTCTGCCCCGTGCCAAGCAGGCCGAAGATGGCGCCCGTGACGATCAGCGTCATCACCATCGCCACCATCAACTCGGCCAGGCTGAAGCCCGCCTCCTTGTGCTCGATTTGTTGCCGCATGCTTCTGGTCTCCGTCATGGGCCTGGAATGTTGGGACAGCCGACCGACGAGCAGGTCCGGAAGGTCGCGTATTCGGCGCGCGAGAGCTGCCCGCCGAAGGGACCCTGCACCTCGCTGCGCACGGTGATGTAGTAGGTGTTCGTGCCGGCGGCGGCCGGGTTCAAGATGACCCAGCGGGTCTTGACGAGGCCCACGCCGGGGAGCGTTTCCTGCATGTTGTACGTGTTGGCAGCGACGGTCGGGGTGGCGTTGAGGGCCGGCAGGTCGGCCGTCAGGCTGCCGCCCGGCACGAGCGCCGTGAAAGGCAGCGACTTGATCTCCTCCAGGGCCTCCGACGACTTGGCGGCGGCGGCGGTCGTCAGGTTGCCGATCTGGTTGGAGGCTGTCGCCACGACGAAGAGGTTGGTGATGCCGATCAGGCCGAAGACCAGCACGATGATCGCGATCAGGACCTCGATCAGCGTGAAGCCGGCTTCGGACGAGGGGCGGCGGCTGGGATTCATCAGGGTGCCTCCCAATTGGGCGTCTGCGAAATGCGGCCGCCGACGCCGATGAGCACGGAGCGGCACAGACCGGTGCCGTCCTGGCAGAGCTTGATCTTGAAATCGGACTCGCCCACACCCGGGGGATCGACCACCTTCACGCCGGTGTCCAGCGCCGGACAATTGCCCGTGCCGGTCGGTTCGCAGGCGGCGCCCAGCGAGCTGAAGCGGAGGCCCTCGACGTTGGCGCCATCGATCACGAACTTCACGCCCTGCGGCAGGGTGCGTAGCAGCCCGACCTGGGCCGGGTTCGCGAGCAGGTCACTCCATGGCAGGGGGCGGATGCCCTGAATGCCGTCGGACAAGTCCTGGTCGTCTTCGATGACCCAGAGGAACGTGGTATCGCTCGGAAAGAACAGCACCACGCCCAGGTTGGCGTTCTTGCTGATCGCCTTGTTGCGGGCGGTCTGCAACTCGCCCGAAAGCAGCGAGACGGCGCCACGGATCGTGTATGTCCGCATGTAGTTTCGGACCGGCGGGCCTGCCACGGCGGTGAGCAAGCCGATGATCCCCACCACCACGATCAACTCGATCAAGCTGAATCCGGAGCCTGGCTGCCGTCCCCGAACGGTTTCTGGTGCACGCGTCATCACGACCCTCCAATTAGCAAGGTGCGTACCGTGCCCGACACGCAGTGAGTTAAGGCTTATTGTATCAGCGGGTTAGACTAGAGTCAGGGATTTTTTTCGAAGGCCCGTGAGAGGCCAGGACTGCTACCTCCGGTAACGTCCGGCGCAACCAGCCGAGGCAGTCCCACCGAAACGGCGAGCCCTCGCGGCAAGCGGTCGCCGATCAGGATCTCACCCCGGTGCAGACCCACGATCTTGTACACGATCGGCAGGCCCAGGCCCAGGCCGCCCGGTTTGGTCGTCAGGAAGGGCCGCAGCGAGGCCCGTGCCTCGGCCGAGAGGCCGGGTCCATCGTCGCTCACCCGCACCCGTACCAGCGGCTCGGCGCCTTCCGCGCTGATCCAGACGTGACCCCCGGGCCCGGCAGCCTCGCGTCCGTTACGAACCAGGTTCTCGAAGGCCCGCTCCAGCAGCTCCTCGTCGCCGTGCAGAACCACCCCGGGCCCGGCCTCCAGGATCACGTCGGCCCCGGGGCCACGAGACTCGCGCGCGGCCACGCGCGACAGCGTCCGGCGCAGGTCGAAGGGCGCCACGTGCAGCGTCTCGTCCTTCACGAAGTCCACGAAGCGGCGGACCACGTTTTCGAGAGCCTCGCATTCCTCGCGAATGGAGCGGGCCGCTTCGCTCGCGGCGTCCGGGGCGACCCCGCGCTCGAGCAGGCGCGCGTAGCCGAGGATCGTGCCGAGCCCGTTGCGCACCTCGTGGGCCATGCCGGCCGTCAGCTCGCCGGCACGCGCCATCGGCGCGCTGGCCTCGAGGCGCTCCCGCAACTCGCGGCGCTCGGCCTCGTGCTCGCGGCTGCGCTCTTCCCCCTGGTCCCGCAGGCGACCCATGGCCTGTTCGTAGGCGTGCAGCGCGCGCGGCGGCAGCGCCGCGACCTCGGCGGCGCGCGGATACACGAGCAGCGCCACCGCCAGCACCAGAATCGCCAGCGAGACGGCGTGGCCAGCGAGCAGCTCGCGACGCTCGCGCAGGTCCTCCACCACGTCGGAGACCGGCACCGAGAAGCGCGCCACCAGCTGCGTGCCCGCGGCACGGAAGGGAGCGTAGGTCAGAAGCCGCGGGGCCTCGCCGGCGAGCGGCCCCAGCGTCACGACCTGGCCGCCGCGGATCGCGCCGAGGTCGGCGTCGCCGGGCCAGTGCGAGACCGGGGCCGTCGCCGGGAAGGAATATAGCCGCTTGCCGGCAATCTCGAAGATCTCGAACTCGCTGGCGAGCGAGGTGCTGATGGCCTCCTCGGCCGCGGCCCGGAACCCGGCATCGCCGCCCTCGCGTAACAGCGTCTGCAAGCGGGGACGCGCCGTGAGGATCGCGTCGCGCGTGGTACGCACCACGCGCTCGCGGACCCGCGCCTGCGAGCGGAGCGTTTGAACCAGGGCCTGCACGTGGAGGATCGCGACGAGCGCCACGGCCAGCCCCAGCGCGAAGCGAAGCACCGGCCGGCGCAGGCTAGCCACGGAACAGGGCCCCGTACCAGCCGAGCAGCGGCTCCCCGGCCAGCAGCGTCACGAGCCCTCCCAGACCCAGGAAGCTGCCCAGCGGCAGGCGGGTCCGGCCCGAGCGCCCAAAGGCGGCCATCAGGCCGATCCCGACCAGGGCACCTGCGAAGGTGCCGAGCAGTATGGCAAGCAGCGTGGGCTTCACGCCCAGAAAGGCCCCGAGCATCGCGACCAGCTTCCAGTCGCCCCGGCCGAGCGCCTCCTCGCCGTAGTGCCACTCGGCCGCGCGCGCCAGCGCGGCGAGCGCCAGATAGCCGCCGGCAGCGCACAGCGCGGCTTCCACGATCGCGGGCGGCTGCCGCAACAGGCTGGCGCCCAGGCCGAAGACGATGCCCGGCAGGGTCAGGCGATCGGGCAGCAGGTGATGGTCGAGGTCGATCAGGCTCAGGATCAGCAGCAGTGTAGCGAACAGCATGGCGAGAGCCGCCGCGAGTCCCGCGCCGATGCGCAGCGCCAAGCCCATGTACAGCATCCCGTTCGCAAGCTCGACGGCGGGATAGCGGACCGAGATCGGCTCGCGGCAGGCGCGGCAGCGGCCGCCGAGGAGCAAGAAGCTGAGGATCGGGATGTTGTCGAGGGCGCGGATCAGGCTTCCACAGCCGGGGCAACGAGACGCTGGCGACACCACGGACAGCCCGAGCGGGATCCGCTGGATGCAGACGTTGGCGAAACTGCCGACCAGCAGGCCGATGGCGAGGGCGAACCATTCACGCCACGGCGGACGCAGCAAGTCCGCGAGCGGTTCGAGCAGGGCCATGCGCGCCCATTCTCGCACGCGCCGCGTAGTAACATCCCGCCAGTGTCCTGTCCCAGAGGTTCGCGACGCATCGAGAGCGTCGAGGCGCACGGATCGCAAGGCGCGACGAGCGACGCGTACCCTTGCCGTACGCGAGCGAGGAGCAACGCTGCGAGCCGGGATGCATCGGCGCTCGAATGCAGCGACACTTCTGGGACAGGACACTAAGTGCGCCTCGACTCGCAAGCGGCAACGCGGAGCCTGATGCTGCTGTCGGCGCTGGTGGCCTCGGTCTTCCTGGCCTTCCTGCTGTCGGCCACGGGCGGTCGCTTCGTCCCGGCCATCACCGATCTGTACGTGGTCTGCCAATATGCGAAGGCGATGGCCGAGGGCCATCCCTTCCAGTACAACGCCGGCGACCCGGCATCCAGCGGCGCCACCAGCCTGCTGCACACGCTGCTCCTCGCCGGGGCGCACGGCGTGGGCTTCCGCGGCGAGGGCCTGATCGCTTTCGCGGTGCTGCTGGGCGCCTCGCTCTACGTCGCTTCGGTGCTTCTCGCCAGGCGGCTTGGAGAACGCTTGGCGGGGCCACGCGAGGGAGCGCTCGCCGGGGCGCTCGTGGCGCTGGGCGGGCCCGTGGTCTGGGGATTTCTCTACGGCTCGGACATCGCCCTTTTCCTTTTCCTCTCGCTGTTGCTGTTCGGCGGGGTTGTCGTCGCCGCGTCGGGTGGCCCGGTCGCGCCTGCCGTGGTCGCGGCGAGCCTGCTGGCGCTCGCCCGGCCCGAGGGCCTGCCGCTCGCGCTGATCCTGGGGGTGGCGTGGTGGCGCCGCCCCGAACGCCTGCGCCGATTCGCCTTTGCGCCGGCCCTCGCCGCAGGCGCCGGCGTCCTGGCGCTGAACCGCGCGCTGACCGGCTGCTGGCTGGGCAGCTCGGTCGCGGACAAGTCGCTGTTCGCGAACTACGGTTTCGCCGAGGGCCTGACGCTCGTAGCGGAATACTGCGTGGACGTGGCGCGCGGAGTGCTCCTGGGGATGTATCCCTCGCAGGCCGCGATCGGGCTGGCGCGGGGCTGGGCGCCGATCATGTTCCCGCCGCTCGGCTTGCTGCTCGTGATGCTGGCGCTCGTGAAGCTCGAGCAACCGAGCCGAAGGGCCGCAAGCGTCTGGTGCGCAGCGCTGCTGATGGTGGCGCTGCTCGACGTGCCGAGCGTCTTCCTCGGAGTTCACTTCAACCGCTACATCCTCTGGACATTCCCCTCGCTGCTGGTGCTGGTCGCCGTGGGCACGGGACAGCTGGCTCGCCTTCTCGGGGCGGGCGACAAAGCGATCGAAGCGCGGAGCTTCGCCGCCATCGCCGCGCTGCTTCTCGCGCTGGGCGCAGTCTCGACGCTGCGCTTCGCCGCGTTCTACGGCGAGATGGCCGGCGAGATCGCGCGGCGCGACGTCGCGATGGCGCTGCGCATCCGGGCGACACTGCCCCCCGGCGTCCCGATCGCGAACGCCGCCACCAGCGTCGAGTACCTCACGGGCCACCGCAACCTGAACCTCCACGGAGTCACCTCGCCCGCATTCTTTGGCGGGCGCAGCGCCGAGCGAGAGGTTTCGATGCTCGAGGGGCTGGCCCGCCTGCCGCTCTCCGAGCGGCCGGAGTGGTTGCTGAGCTCGGACGCGGCGCAGCAGGCCTCGGCGACGCTGCGCGAGCTGGCTCCCGGGCCGTCCGTGTTTCGCACCACCACTGGCTCCGACGAGCTCTTGCTGCTTCGCACGCACTGGGAGCCGTTTGCGGCGGCGGCGGCGAGCCTGCTTCCCGAAACGCAGTTGGCGATCGCGGGCCGGCACGAGGTCGACCGGCTCAACGTCGGCGATGGGCCGGACGAGGCGCAGCACGACTACTCGTTCCGCTCGTCCCTCGGCAATCTGCGCCTGCAGGGGACGCCGCGCATCGCCGGCTACGCTCTCGCGGAGGGAGAACTGCGGGTGGCCGATGGCGGGCGGGCGATCCTGGGCGAGGAATCGTTTGCCGTGCGCGCGAGCGGGGGGCAGGAGCTCGTCCTGGTAATGCGCACGGCGCCCGAAATCGAGGCGCGTGTGGTGCGTGCCTCCGGCCCGCTCAGCCTGGGTCTGGCTTTCGAGGAGGCGCAGCTCTCCGTGTCGTCCGAGGGCCGCCTGCTCGCCAAAACGAGCCTCCGGCCCCGAGCGGGCTGGGACGAGCTGGTCGTGCGGCTGCCCGGCGACGCGGTCCGAAACGGCCAGACCCGGCTCACGGTCGCGGGCCGGTACGCCTCTTTCCGTTACTGGTTCTACCAGTAGAGCGCCTCACGAGCGGCGTGATACCTTGACCGCGTCATGAGCGTCGCCGGCCGGAGGATCGTCGTGACCGGTGGCTCGGGCTTTCTCGGCAGCCACGTCGTCCTCGAGCTGGCGCGGCGCGGAGCGCGGGATATCGTGGTGCCCCGCAAGCGAGACTGCGACCTGGTGGACGGCGCGGCGGCTCGCCGCCTGATCGCGCAGACCCGCCCCGAGATCGTGCTCCACCTGGCGGCGCGGGTCGGCGGCATCGGCGCGAACCGGCAGAGCCCCGGCTCGTTCTTCTACGACAACCTGATGATGGGCGTGCAGCTGCTCGAGGCCTGCCGGGAGGCCGGCGTGCCGAAGGTCGTCAGCGTCGGAACGATCTGCTCCTACCCGAAGCTCACGCCGGTGCCGTTCCGCGAGGAGTACCTGTGGGACGGCTACCCGGAGGAGACCAACGCTCCCTACGGCCTCGCGAAGAAGATGCTGCTGGTGCAGTCGCAGGCCTACCGACGGCAATACGGAATGAACGCGATCCACCTGCTGCCCGTGAACCTGTATGGACCCCGCGACAACTTCGACCCCGCCTTCTCGCACGTCATCCCGGCCCTCATCAAGAAGATCCAGGATGCCCTCGACGCGGGCGCGCCTGCGGTCGAGGTGTGGGGCACGGGCAAGGCCTCGCGCGAGTTCCTGTACGTCGAGGATGCCGCGCGCGGCATCGTGCTCGCCACGGAGGCCTACGACGGCTCGGAGCCGGTGAACCTGGGAGCGGGATTCGAGATCCTGATCCGCGACCTGGTGGCCACGATCGCGCGTGTAATGGGCTTCTCCGGCGAGATCCGCTGGGATGAGGGCCAGCCCGATGGCCAGCCACGCCGCTCGCTCGACACCTCCCGGGCCGAGCAGTTGTTCGGCTTCCGCGCCACGACCTCCTTCGAAGACGGGCTGCGGCGCACCATCGAGTGGTACCGCGCCGAGCGAAGCCGGCCAGGCGCGTGAGCGATCCGATCCTCGAAGAGGTCCGCCGCTTCTACGACGACAACCACGAGGGTCTGGAGCGCGCCCGGCGCGCCCGGCGCTATTACTACGGCTGCCTGGAGCGGGTGCTCGCGGCGCGTATCCAGGCGGGCTCGCGGGTGCTCGACATCGGCTGTGGCGCCGGGCACATGCTGGCGGCGTTGCGCCCGTCGCGAGGCGTTGGCATCGACGTCTCGGCTCGCGCGATCGCCACCGCTCGCTCGCTCCACGCCGGTGAAGCGCTGCACTTCTTCGAGGGCGACGGCGCGAGCCCGAAGCTGCTGGCCGAGGCCGGCGGGCCGTTCGACGCCATCGTGATGGTCAACGTCGTCACGCATCTCAGCGACGTGCAGGCTGCGGTCGAGGCCCTCCACGGCGTCTCGCATCCCCGCACGCGGCTGTTCATCTACAGCTACAGCCGGCTCTGGCAGCCGCTGCTGCGCCTCGCCGAGTTGCTGAAGCTCAAATACGAACAGCCGCCCGAATCGTGGTTGCCTCCCGAAGAAGTGGCCCACATGCTGGCGCTGGCGGACTTCGAGGTGATCCGCCGGGATCGCGAGATCCTGCTGCCGGTCGGCGTGCCGCTCTTGTCCGATCTCTTGAACCGCTCCGTCGGCCATCTGCCCGTGATCGAACAGCTGGCGCTCATGTACGCCCTCGTGGCGCGACCGGCGCCCCAGCGCTTTGCCCGCGCGCGCTCGTCGCGGCCGAGCACGAGCGTGATCATTCCGTGCCGTAACGAAGCGGGGCACATAGCACCGCTCGTCGCGCGCCTGCCGCAGCTTCCACCCAACAGCGAGTTCCTGTTCGTCGAGGGCCATTCGCACGACGACACCGAGGCTGCCATCCGGCGCGCGATCGAGGCGAATCCGGAGAAGCCGCTGCGCCTTCTGAAGCAGCCGGGGCGCGGCAAGGGCGACGCGGTGCGGCGAGGCTTCTCCGAGGCGCGCGGCGAGGTGCTGCTGATCCTCGACTCCGACATGGGTGTGGCGCCCGAGGACGTGCCGAGGTTCGTCGAGGCGCTGGTGCGCGGCAAGGGCGAGTTCGTGAACGGCTCGCGGCTCGTGTACCCGATGGAAGGCCGGGCGATGCGCTTCCTGAACCTGCTCGCGAACAAATTCTTCGCGCTGCTGTTCAGCTGGCTGCTCGGGCAGCAGGTCCGCGACACGCTGTGCGGCACCAAGGCCCTGTACCGCGAGGACTACGAGAGAATTGCCGCGAACCGCGCCTATTTCGGCGACTTCGATCCTTTCGGCGACTTCGATCTGCTGTTCGGAGCGGCGCGGCTCAACTTGCGGATCGTGGATCTTGCGATTCGCTACCACGAGCGGCGCTACGGCGAGACCAACATCGCGCGCTTCCGCCACGGCCAGCTCCTGCTCCGCATGAGCCTGTTCGCCGCGCGCAAGCTGAAGTTCCTGTGAAGGCCGGGACGACCCGGGCCCTGCTGGGCCTGGCAGCCCTGTGCGCCTGCCACATGCGCGAGGCGCTGCTCGAGGGGCGCGTGTATTTCGAGCGAGACCTGCACCTGCAGTGGTTCGGGCAAATGGAGAGCTTCGCCCGCGCGCTCGCCTCGGGGGCGTGGCCGCTGTGGGACCCGTACCTCGGCTTTGGACAGCCGCTGCTCGCGAACGCGAACGCCCAGCTCTTCTACCCGCCCACCTGGCTCAATCTGGTGATGGCGCCGGGGAGCTACTACACCCTCTACCTGTTCGCGCACCTGCTGGCCGCGGGGGCCGGCGTCTTCGTGCTGTCTCGACGCTGGGGTGTGTCGGACGCCGGAGCCTTCGTCGCGGCGGCCGTCTGGGTCTGTGGCGGCCCGCTGCTCTCCCTGGGCAACGTTTGGAATCACCTCGCCGGCGCGGCCCTCGTGCCCTGGATCGTGCTGGCCGTCGATCGCGCGTTGTACGAGCAAGGCTTGCGACCCGTGTTGGTGCTGGCCGCCGCGTTGGCGCTTCCGATACTGGCCGGCTCGCCGGACTTCGTGTTGCTCGTGGCGCCCCTGCTCGCCGGGCTGGCGCTGGTCGGGCGCGAGAACGCCGCTGGAAGAGGGCCCTTCGGTCGGCTTGGGCGCCTGCTGCTCGCGGCGCTGCTCGGCGCAGGCCTTTGCGCCGCCCAGCTTCTCCCGTCACTCGATGTCGTGGCCCACTCGAGCCGCGCGAACCTGCCGGCATTCGTGCGTGGCTACTGGTCCGTCCATCCCGTGGTCGCGCTCCAGACGTTCGTGCCGCTGCCGTGGAACAGCCTGCCGCTCAGCCCGGAGCTGCGGGCGGCGTTCTTCGAATCGCGCGAGCCCTACCTCTTCTCACTCTATCTGGGCCTGCCAGCCCTGGCTCTGGCAGCACTCGGGGCGACACGGGCGGGACACCGGCATCGGTGGCTGCTGCTGGTGATGGCGGCGCTCAGCCTGCTGCTGGCTTTCGGGCGACACACGCCGCTCCACGCCGCCGCCAGCGTTCTGCTCCCGCCGCTGCGCATGATGCGGTATCCGGCAAAGGCCATGCTGCTCGTTTCGTTCGGGATCGCGGTGCTGGCGGGCTCGGGCTTCGACGCCTGGCAGCGGCGTGCGCAGCTTCGGCGGCTGGCGCTTGGCCTGCTGCTCGCAGGACTGGCGCTTGGGACAATTGCCATCGGCTTGCAGTTGCGGCCAGACGCGTTCGACAGCGGCTCGGCGACGAACGCATTGTTCCGCGCCGCGGGGCTTTGCCTCGTCCTAGGGACGCTCGCGGGCCTCCGCGAACGCCTGCCGTCGTGGGCTCTCACCACGGCCGTGGCGGCGGCTGCGATCGGCATCGGCGACCTTGCGATCTTCCATCGCCACCTGAACCCGACGGCGCCCTCCGACTTCTATCGGCTGCGCCCGAGCGTCCTCTCAGGCATCGACCGCAGCGACCCGGGTCGCCTGCTGGTCTTCGACTACACGATGGCGCCCGGCCTGGCAGGACGCTATCTCCATCGGGACAGGGCTTACATGGTCCCGGCCGAGGTCGGACCTCGCCAACTCTGGCGGGGCGCTATGGGGCTGCGGCTTTACCCCGTCGCTCCGGTCACCGGCGGCTTCCAGCTCTTCAGCAGCTTCGGGCGAGACTTTCTCGGCCTTCAGCCCGAGCCCCTCGCGCGCCTCAACGATTTCGCCACCGACTCGATGGGTGGGCCCGAGTGGGAACGCCTGCTCGCGATCGCCGGCGTGAGCCGACTGATCGCGCTGCATGAAAACGCCCTGGGCGCGGCGACGCCGGCGAAGCGCTTTCACGGCCCGTTCTTCGAGGACGTGAGGCTGTACGAGGTACCTGGCGCACGCCCGCGCTGCTTCGTCGTGGACGGTGTCCAAGGCGGCGACGAGCCTCGAAGCCTCGCCGCGCCAGGCTTCGATGCGGCTCACGAGGTGCTCCTGCCCCAGGCCCGCCCTCGCGCGGCCGCTCCGGGTTTCGAGGGGGTCTGCCGCATCGACGACCTGCGCGCCGACCGCGTCCAGCTCGAGACTCGGGCCAGCGGCGAGGCCTTCGTGGTCCTCGCCGATGCCTGGGATCGTGGCTGGAGCGCGCGGGTCGACGGCCGACCGGCTCCCGTGCTGCGGGCCAACGTGGCATTCCGCGCGGTCGAGGTGCCAGCTGGCCGGCACTCCGTGGACTTCTTCTACCGGCCGCTGGCTGTTTCTCTCGGCCTCGCGATCAGCCTCGTGAGCCTCGCCGCGACGGCGCGGCTCTGGGTCAGGGGTGGAAGATCTCGCCGAGACGGATAGCGTCGAGCGGGCCAACCCCGATGTCGCGAACGACACCGCCAGGGCCGACCCGCAGCGTCATCGGCACGCGGTGCAGCTTGTAGATCCGGCTGAAGTCGCCACCCGGCGCCCGCACCACCGAGAAGGAGATGGGGGTCGCCATGAAGAAGCCCGGCGGCTCGCGATCGAGCAGTACGCCAAAGACGTTGAGGCTGGGCGGCCGCCGCGCGAACGCCTGGTTCCACATCGGCAGCATCCGGTGGCAAGCGGGACAACCGCTGAGGAAGAACAGCAGCATCGTGTCCGAGCCCTTGCCGAAGCTGAAGCTGCGGCGCACGCCGTCGACGCCATCGGCCTCGAACGGCGGGATGACGTCGCCGACCGCCAGCCGGGGGGCCGGCGTCGCCCCGGGAGCGGCGACCTGCGCCAGCGCAGGCAGCCCGGGGAAGACGCTCGCGACGAGCACTGCGAGACCGAAGCAGAAACGCGCTCTATTCATACTTGCTCCGCCACAACCGGGACCCCCGGGCGATCGAAACCCGGCCCGTCTCGGGATCGTACACAAACGCCGCACCAGACGCGTCGCGAGGGATTTCGCGGACGAGCCCCGCATCCACCAACTCCGACAGCTCATCCGGGTGGCGGCCATGCTCATCGTGGAAGCGCGCAGCGAGTGCTTGCAGGGAATCGCGCGTGTCGAGAGCGTCGATCACCTGGAGATGATGGGCTGCGTTCTCGCGCATCAAGCCTTCGCCCGTTTCGTACTGGCGCTGCCAGATGGCGCGGGCCGCGTTGCGATCGTCGCCCATCAGAAACTTGCCGGCAAGGCTCTCGAGCCAGAACGGCGCGCCAGGCAGCTTCGAGGCCTCGACCAGCACCTCCGCCGCCTGCTTCGAGTCCTGCATGAAGACAAACCAGAAGCTGCCCAGGTCCCAGCGCAGGCGCCATGATCCGGGAAGGCTCCGGACTCCGGCCTCCAGGACCTCGATGCCCTCGGCCGGCTTGCCCGCGCCCATCGGCCGGTTCTCGGAAAGAAACACGGCTCCGTAACGATAGGCGAGCTCGAAGCGCGGATCGAGCCCCGTGGTGATGTCGATCAGCGGCCTCAGCAGCTCGTAGTGCGGATCCGGCGCGAAGGCACGCTGGGCCCCGAAGTACTGCACGGTGCGGAGCCAGTAGAGGTCCGCCATCAGATCGTCGAAGCCCGGGGCCAGCCGGCGCACCTCACTCGCCGTTCTCAGATACATGCGTGCTTCGCGCCAGGCGCGGGCCTCCAGCGCGTCGAGCCGAATCTGGAGCAACGGGATGAGCGGCACGAGCAGCAGGAACAGGAAGCGCGTCAATTCAGGTCCCGGGAGGCGAAGGCGAGCCGGGCAGCGCCCAGCAGGATGGCACAGTACGTGAATGCGTAGGCTGTCATCCACATTAGCGCCGCGGGCGACACAGGATCGCCGTAGACGACTTGGTTCTTGACGTCGAAGTTCCGGAAGTTCGGAAGCGCCCAATACAGGCCTGTCGCCAACCAGTGGGGTACGTTGGCCACGTCGCGCATGTTGCGGATCACGTCGGAGAAGCGTCCGGCGACCACTACGGCGAGCGTCCACAACGTCGCAAGAAGCGACGACGATGCCACGCTCGAGAAGAACAGGGCGACGGCTACCACGAGCATCAAGCCGAGGAAGATCGGGTAGATCGCCTTCAGCAGCGCGAAGTCGACGCGATGGTAGGTGATGAGGAGCACGGCGAACAGCCCGAGCGACATCAACACGATGTTGACAAAGAGCGTGAAGCACAGGCCCACGAATTTTCCGAGCAAGAACTCGGACCGGGTGAGCGGCTTGGCCAGCAGCGGGTACAACGAGCGCCGTTCGATCTCCTTGCTGATCAGGCCGACGCCGATGAACAGGGCGATCAGGGTCCCGAAGATGTCCATCGACCCGAGGCCGAGGTCCTTGACGATCTTCTCGTCCTGCCGGATCGACAACTGGCCCAGGAGCAGGCTCGAGGCGGTCATCAGCACGGCAAAGAAGGCGAGATTGTAGAGCACGCGCTCGCGCACCGTTTCGCGAAAGGTGTTGGAGGCGACCGCGACAACGCGGTTCAGTCCTGCCATGACGCGCTCGGGGCGGGGTCCTGCCCCATCTCTTTCATGAAGTAGTCTTCCAGCGACTGGCGCACGACCTGAACCGAGAGGATGCGCGCGCCGCCGCGCGCGAGCGCCTCGATCGTCGCCGAGAGGCGGGGCTCGGGAACGAAAACGTGGGAGCGCTCGCCCATGCGGTGCCCGACACGCGCCGGCTCCGGCAGGCCCGCGAGGCTGCCGCCGCTGACGAGGATCTCGAGTTGATGGCTCTCATCCCGGCCCAGGATCTCGTCGAGACGGCCGGCCTTCAGGAGCCTGCCGTCACGCAACAAGGCGATGCGATCACACAGCGTCTCGGCATCGGGAAGGATGTGGGTCGAAAAGAAGATCGTACGGCCCTGCCTCTTGAGCCCGAGGATCACGTCGCGCACGAGGCGCCGCCCGATCGGATCGAGGCCGGACATCGGCTCGTCGAGAATCACCAGTTCCGGATCGTTGAGCAGGGCCTGGGCGAGGCCCAGGCGCTGCGCCATGCCCTTGGAGAAACGCCGTACGGGCACGTCCCGTGCCTCGCTCAAGCCCAGCTCCGCCAGCAAGGACGCGGAGCGCTCCGAGCGGACCGCCCGGGACAGCCCGAACAGCCGACCGACGTAATCGAGATACTCGACGGGGGTCAGGTAGTCGTAGAAATAGGGATGCTCCGGCAAGTAGCCCACGCGCGAGCGCCAGAGCGGGTCGCGCAACGCGTGGCCGAGCACCCGGGCGTCACCGGAATCGGGGAACACGAGGCCCATGAGGACCTTGATCGTGGTCGTCTTCCCGGACCCGTTGGGGCCCAGGTACCCGAAGACCTCCCCCCTCGCCACTTCGAGGCTCAGGTCTACGAGGGCGGGACGACGCTGGCGCGCCAGAAACCCGACGCCGTAGGACTTCGAGAGATGAGAAACGGAAAGGGCCGGTTCGCCGGGAGCTGTTGCCATGCCTGTCAGAGCGCCGAAGATTCTAGCAGAACGTGGGGAGGCTTCGGACGGCTGCTAGATTCCCACGCAGCCCAGGATCGAACCGGCGGTGCAGCAGTTCACACCTGCTGACGTGCCAGCCAGGACGCCGCTGGCATCGCCGCCGAAGCTGCGAGTCCCGGTTCGATTGAGGGAAGTCGGACTGGCGCCATAGCAGTAGGTGGCCACGTCGCCCGCCTGCTGCCCGGTTCCGAAGTAGTTGGCGTCGCGGTTGTAGCCCGCTTTGTTCGCAGGAACTGCACCCAGGTTCGGGTCGAGGAAGGTCGGGGCGGTGACCGCGTAGCCCGGGATGCAGGCGCCGTTCGAAGGTGTCGCCAGGCAGGAGATGATGCCGTACTCTCCGACGTTGGCGCCGTGGTAGGCCGCCTCGGCGGAGATCACGGTACGAATGTCACCGATGGTCGCGGCTTCGTTCGCCGACACACGAGCCCGAAGCAGGCTGGGGATGGCGATCGCGGCGATGATTCCGATGATCGCGACGACAATCAGCAACTCGATCAGCGTGAATCCACGCGGCTTCGCCATGGTCCCTCGGGAGAGTGGCTGAGAAGAGGGGGGCCCGAGGGCCCCCCGGAGAAAACGCCCTAGTTCAGGGCGACGCAGTTGGCCGTGAGGAGCGCGCCCGTGGCGCCGCAGCAGTCGATACTCTGCTGCGAGCCTGCGAGAACGCCGCTGGCATCGCCGCCGAAGCTGCGCGTACCAGTGCGGTTCAGCGATGTCGGGCTGGCCGCGTAGCAGTAGCCGTCGAAACCGACGCCCACGGGGACGGCCGACGGGTAGTATTGGCGGAAGTAGCCGGACTTGGTGAGCTGGGCGGTCGCCAGGTTGGAATCGAGGAACGTCGGCGCGGTGGCCGCGTAGCCCGGGATACAAGCTGCATTGGACGGCAGCGAGAGACACGACGCGACGGCCGCGTATCCGTTGTTGTTGCTAGCGCCCTCGTAAGCCGCTTCAGCCGAGATCCAGGTACGGATGTCGCCCTGGGTGGCCGACTCGTTGGCCGAGACGCGAGCTCGGAGGAGGCTGGGGATGGCGATGGCCGCGATGATGCCGATGATCGCAACGACGATCAGCAGCTCGATCAGCGTAAAGCCCTTCTGATTCTTCATATATTGAGTTTCTTCCTTTCACCATTTGCGATGGCTGCCCAACGGTAGAGCAAGACGAATGCCATCCCTCGGATCGGTCCAAGTTGTTGATTGTATAGGGTCGGTCTGGAAGCGAACCCAGCAGGCTTTGTGCCAAATCTTGGCAAAGGTCAAATTTTGTCAGGCCGAGCCCTCGGGCAGGTACTTGGAAACGAGGTAACGCAATGAGCGCGGAGTGACTCCGAGCAGCCGCGCGGCCTCGGCGCGGTCGCCTGCAGCTTGCGTCAGCGCCTCACGGAGCAGATCCCGCTCGATCTTCTGGATGTGCTCGTCGAGCCTGAAACCCTCAAAGAGCCCGCTCGTCGACGCCAGGACCCCAAGGCCCGCTGGCAACTGCAGCGACTCGGGCAGCCGCTCGACCAGGATCGCCGGAGTGGTTTCGAGCGCCACCGCCCGCTCGATCACGTTCTCCAGCTCGCGGACGTTTCCTGGCCACGCGTACTGCCTGAGGCGCGCCATCGCCTCGCTGGAGATCTTCGCGACGGCCTTGTCCATCTCGCGAGAGAACTTGGCCAGGAAGTGCTCCGCCAGCAGCGGAATGTCATCGCGTCGTTCGCGCAGCGGCGGGATGGGAAGCGGGATCACGTTGAGGCGGTAGTAGAGGTCTTCGCGGAAGCGCCGCTCGCGCACCAGCGTCGCGAGCGGGCGGTTGGTGGCCGCCACGAGGCGCACGTCCACCTCTATCTCGTCGGTCCCGCCCACGCGCCGGATCTTGCGATCCTGGAGCGCGCGCAGCAGTTTCACCTGCATCGACGGCGGGGTCTCCCCCACTTCGTCCAGGAACAGCGTGCCGCGGTGGGCGGCCTCGAAAAGGCCCTTCTTGGTCTGGTGCGCGTCGGTGAAGGCGCCCTTCATGTGGCCGAAGAGCTCGCTCTCGAGCAGCGTCTCCGTCAGGGCGCCGCAGTTGATCGAGACGAAGGGCGCGTCGTCGCGCGGCGAGAGGGTGTGGATGGCCTTGGCCACCAGCTCCTTGCCCGTGCCGCTCTCGCCCGTGATCAGCACGGTCGAGTTGGTCCGCGCGACCGAGCGCACCATGCCGAAGACGGCGGCCATCGCCGAGGACACGCCGATGATGCTGCCGAGGGCGTGACGGCTGTGGAACTCGGCCTTGAGAAGGAGATTCTCCTCCTCGAGCTTGCGCCGGTCGAGGACGCGGCGCGCGACGAGCTTCAGCTCCTCGACGTCGAAGGGCTTCGTGAGGTAGGCGTCGGCCCCCAGGCGCATGGCGGCCACGTTCATCTCATGGGAGCCGAAGGCCGTCATCACGATTACGACGGTTTCGGGCGAGGCGGCCTTCACGTGGCGCAGGATCTCGAGACCATCGCCGTCGGGCAGCTTTACGTCGGTGATGACCATGTCCACAGCACCTTGCCCCAGCAGGGTGGCCGCTTGGGCGCGACTCTGGGCGGCCAGGATCTCGAAGCCCTCCTTGCGCAGCATGATCCCCAGCATCTCGCGCATGGACGGTTCGTCGTCGACGATCAGGATCCGCTTCATGAGGCGGGCGCTCCGCTTGGAGGGGCGATGCTATAGCGCGCTCCGGTGAGGTTCAACCTCGCGGAGCCTCGCGCCGGCCGCGGAGGCGAAGGCCCGCGACCAGGGCCACGCCCGCGAAGCTGAGGCCTAGCCCGACCGGCACGGACCAGGGGCGATAGCGGAACTCGACGACGTGCTCGCCCGCTGGGACCGCGACGGCCTGGAATAGGATGTCGGCTCGCACGATCGGCGCAGGCGCGCCGTCCAGGAAGGCTCGCCAGCCCGGGTGGTAGGACTGGAGGAACACCAGCAGCGCGGGCGCGTTGCTGCGGGTGCCGGCACGCAGGCGATCGGCGCCGCGCTCGATCACCCGCAGCCGCCCCTCGAAAGGGCGCTCCGAGGGCGCAAGGGCCGGCCCCGAGGCCAGGATCGTCTCCGTGGCTGGGTCGAAATCGACGCTGCCCAGGGCCTGAAACGATTCCGGCTCGGCGGCCACTCGCGAGCCACCGACGAGCAGCGCCTCGGGCCGGGTCCCGGGGACGCGCAGCAGGCGGATCGGCAGCCGGAACACCGAAGGCAGTTCCGCCGCCAACTCGAGGTCGGGCCATGGCTTGTCGTCGACCGTGACGACGTAGTCGACGCCGGCGGTGCGCAGAAGACGGGACGCGAGCGGGGTTCCCTCAGCCTGCAAGAGGATAAGCGTCAGATTCGAGACGAGCGGCGCAGCCAGCCCCGTGAAGTCTCCGTCGAAGCTGCCCCTGAATCCGAAGCGCCCGCCGAGGGGTGGCCAGAGCATCTCGCCGCGGCCCAGAGCCACCGCCCAGGCACGCCCCCAGCCCGCGGGGACCCGCACGACCTGTTGGGGCAACCAGTGCCTGGGCTGGGCCTGGGAAACGTAAAGGCGGGCGCGGGCCGGTAGCATCGCAGCCGCGGGCGGCCGATACTCGAGCAGTTCCCGTGGCCCCGGCACGTTCACGCCTTGCGCCACGCGCGCCAGGTCGGCCACGACGATCGCCAGCGGCAAACCCATGAGACGCGAGCCCGGCGGCAGGCGCGCGAGACACCACCCCGTGAGCGCGCTCAGGGTGACCGCGACCGCGAGTTTCGCCGCGAGCTCGTCCACCGCGACGGCGCGTGCGAGCGTCTCGTCGCTCAGCCAGGGATACAGCAGGCTGGGTGCAAGCCACAGCGTGAACGCCGCGCCCGCAGCGGCCAGCACCAGGGCCACTGCCAAGGCTGTGGCAGCCCGTCGCCGCGCGGGTCCCGTCTCGCTCGAGAGCCAGGCCTCGGCCGCGAAGCCGACGAGCAGCGCCCAGAAGAAGGCCGCCGCGATCGTGTACTTGGTCGGGTAGCGCAGCATCGCGAGCGGCGTGAAACGGACCAGCCACGGATAAACGGGGGTGTGCCGACCCAGGGCCGCGACCAGCGCGAGGCCGAAGCCTGCGAGGCAGAAGCGCGCCCGCTGGGAGCCTTCGGCGATGAGCCCGAAGCCCACCAGGATCAGCGCCGGCGCGCCGAGGTAGAGGCAGGCATAGAGCGGTTCACGGGACTCGTAGAGTGCTTCGCGCAGTGCTTCGCGCAGGGGCAGCGCGCTCACCGCGCGCGGAATGAACAGGTCGAGCAGCGACGCGGGGTGCAAGGACCAGTAGGTGTTGGCCTGCGTCGCCATGCCTGCCCTTGCGCCCCAGCGCAACAGGTCGAGTGTCGGCAGCCACTGGGCGGCCGACAGGAGCAGGGCTAGCGGCAGGGCCACTCCGAGCACCGAGCGTGCCACTTGCAACAACTCGGCGGCTGGCCGCCGCCACGCTTTCACGGCACCCCAGGCGGCAGCCACGAAAACCGTCATCAGGCACATGTCGCCCGACCCCGCGAGAACCTGCCCCGCCGCCAGCGCGCCAAGGATCACGCCCGAGCGCGTCGTCGGCCGGGCCAATGCCTGATCGAGGGCGAGCAGCACCCAGGGCATGAAAGCGGCTCCGGCAAAGTGGTGTGTCTGGCTCAGCAGCTCCTGGAACGGGCCGGCGTCGAGCCAGACCGCGGCCGCGACGAAACTGGCGGGGCGGCCGAGCGATTGCCGGCGGGCGAGCCGGTACAGGCCGAGCGCCCCGACGAAGGCGTGGCTGAGTGCGTAGACCTTGTAGTAGGTAGTGAGCGGCAACAGCAGGTTGAGCCAGGTGAACGGATAGAGCGACTGTGACCCGGGATCCGCCAGCATCGGCATTCCGAACGAGAAGTTCGGATTCCATAGCGGCAGCGTCCCGGAACTCACGACCCCGACGAAGCCATCGGCGAGCGCTGACCAGAACCCCCCGATATCGCGGTACCAGAAGCCTCGGCCAGGGACCAGCTCGGGCGCGTAGAGGAACACGACCAGGGCGAGCAGCCCGAGGCCCGGCCAGGCACGCGAACTCCCGCGCGAGCCTGCCTTCAAGCAGGCGCCGGAACGCCGACCAGGGGCAGCCGGACCTCCACCTCGGTGCCCAGGGAAGGCGCGCTCCGGACCGTGATGTCGCCGCGATGCTCCTGAACGATCCGGTAGACGATGGCAAGCCCGAGCCCGGTTCCGCGCGGCGTGCCCGACTGAAAGGGCTCGAAGAGAGCGCGCTTCTCGGCGGCTCCCATGCCGCGCCCTTGATCGCGCACCAGCAGCACGGCCTCGCTGTCGCGGCGCGAGAGATGCACCTGCAGGGCTCCTCCCTGAGGCATGGCTTCGAGCCCATTGCGCGCGAGGTTCCAGAACACCTGGGCCACCTGCGCCGGGTCGGCCAGGCACACGCAGGGTCCCGGCTCAGCCTCGAACACGACGCTGTGCGCCGCCGAGACCTCTGGACCGTTGCGAAGCAGCGTCACGGCCTCGGAGACGACGCGCGAGATGTCCACGGGCCCGAGCGGCTGGGACGAGGAGCGCGCCTGAAACAGGAACTGGTTCAGCGTGTCCGAAAGCCGCTTCGATTCGCGGGTGATGATCGAGAGCAGGCGCGCCTGATCGGGCGAGATCTCCGGCTCCGACATGAGGACCTGGGCGGAGCCGCTGATCGAGCCAAGCGGGTTGCGGATCTCGTGCGCGAGGTAGGCGGCCATTTCGCCCACGGCCGCCAGCTTCTCCTTGATCCGCACTTCCTGCTCGAGCCGCTTCACCTCCGTCACGTCCTGGAAGACCAGCAAGAAGCCCTGGCGGCCGGGCTCCCCGGTTGCGAGCGGCGAAACGGAGATCCCGAGCTCTCGCTGTGGCCCATTGGGGACGTCGTACGCCATCTCCAGGCGCGAGAAGCCACGGTCGGCCGCCCGGGCCGCCAGCGCGGCGGCGTCGAGCGCAGGAGCCCCGAAGACCTCGGCGAGCCACCGGCCCTGCAGCTCCGAGAAGCGCCGGCCGAGAATGCTCTCGCCGACCCTGTTCACGTACAGCACCCGGGACCCGGCGTCGGCGGTGATCAGGCCGCTGTGCATGCTGTCGACGATGACCTTGTTGAGCTCCTGCAGGTCGGCCACTTGCTCGGCGACCTGTTCGAGCCGCTCGCCCGCGCTCTGCAGGCCCTCGGCGAGATAGGACGCCACGGTGGCGACGGTCGCGCACACGACACCGGTGACGAAGATCGAGTAGACCAGCTGCTTGGCCGGGGCATACGGGACGTCCTGTAGCCCCTGAGGCGGAATCGCACCCGACCTCACGGCCCACAGCAGCGCGCCGTAGAACACCGTCGCCAGGCCTGCGAGGATCATCCCGTGACGGCGGAAGAGCAGGACGCTGCCCGAGAGCACCGAGATCGGATACAGCAGGATGAAGCCGCCGGCCCGGATCCCGCCTGTCAGGTAGACGAGGCCGGTGATGGTGAGCAGGTCGCCGACCACCTGCGCATACACGAGCGGCTCGAGGCGCGGGAACAGCCGCAGCGCCAGCACGTGGACGATCGTGGCGGCGTAAGTCGCGGCGATCAGGAAGTAGAGCGGGTTGACCCGCGCCAGCGTCTCGGAGGCCGCCTCGACGTAGACGGCGACGAGCAGCAGGGTGGTGACCATCACCACCCTGAGCGCCATCAGCCGCTTGAGCCTGCGCTCCAGCGTCGGTTCCATTGGGCCTTGCCGCCGCCATGACGGCGGCTCGCGCGCGGGCGCCTAGTGGCTGAGCTGGCTGATCAGCGAGAACAGCGGCATGTACATGCTGATGACGATGCCGCCGACCGTGGTTCCCAGGAACAGGATCATGACCGGCTCCATCAGGGTGAGCAGGTTGGCCACTGCCTGGTCGACTTCCTCCTCGTAGAAGTCAGCGATCTTGGAGAGCATCGCGTCGAGGGCGCCGGTTTGTTCGCCGACGCCGATCATCTGCACCACCATCGAGGGAAACTCGCCGCACTCCCGCAGGGGCTGGGCGATGGTGAGGCCGCCCTCGACCCCCTTGCGGACGCCCATGATGGCGTCTTCGATGATGGCGTTGCCGGCGGTGCGCGCGGTGATCTCGAGGCCGTCGAGAATCGGAACACCGGACGAGATCAGCGTGGCCAGGGTCCTGCAAAAGCGCGCCACCGCGATCTTCTGCATCAGCACGCCGATGATCGGCGCCTTCAGGATCAGGCGATCGACGACGCGGCGGCCGCCGTAGGTCGCATAGTAGCGCCTGAACAGGATCGTGCCGACCACCATCCCGACGATCAGGAAGGGCGCCAGCCGAATCATCCAGTTGGAGGCTGCGATCACGATGCGGGTGGGCAGCGGGAGCTCGGCGCCGAGGCCTTCGAACATGGCCGCGAAGGTAGGGATGACCTTCCAGAGGATGATCGCGATGACCAGCCCGGCAATGCCGATGACGGCGACCGGGTACACCATCGCGCCCTTGACCTGGGCCTTCAACTTGACGGCCTTCTCGATGTAGGTCGCCAGCCGCTTCAGGATCGTGTCGAGGATGCCGCCGGCCTCGCCGGCCGCGATCATGTTGGTGAACAACTCGTCAAAGGCCTTCGGGTGCTTGCGCATCGCGTCGGCCAGCGAGGCGCCGCCTTCCACGTCCATGCGGGTCTGCTGCAGGATCTTGGCGAAGGTCTTGTTATCCTGCTGCGCGCCCAGGATCTCCAGGCACTGCACCAGGGGCAGACCGGCATCGATCATGACGGAGAACTGACGCACGAAGATCGCGAGGTCTTTGGGAGGCACGCTGCCGCCCAGCTTCGGAACCGCAAGTTCCCTGCCCTTCTCCTTAACGGAGGACACCAGGATCTGGTCCCTCCGGAGCAGCGCCATCACGGCGTCCTTGCTGTCGGCGACGCGCTCGCCGGAAACCGACTTGCCTTCGCGGGTCTTGCCTTTGTAGACGTATGCGGGCATCTGCGCCTCCCTCTATCGGGGCCGGACGGGCGGCCGGCCCCCCGCCTGCGGTGTCGACAGTCCGGCGCCGCGATTGATCATGTCCTGGAGCTCTTCGGAGTTCGAGCTCACTCCCAGGGCCGTCTGGAGCGTGATCTGCTTCGAGAAATACAGGCTGGCCAGGGCCTGGTTGAAAGTCTGCATGCCGTACTTCTCCTGGCCGGTCTGCATCGTGGAGTAAATCTGGTGGATCTTGTCTTCGCGGATCAGGTTACGGATCGCGGCGTTGGGGATCATGATCTCCATGGCCAGGCAGCGTCCCGTGCCGCTCGACTTGGGCAGCAGGCTCTGGCACATGACCCCCTCCAGCACCAGCGACAACTGGGCCCGGATCTGGGGCTGCTGGTGGGCGGGGAACACGTCCACGATGCGGTTGATGGTCGATGCCGCCGAGTTCGTGTGGAGCGTGCCGAAGGTCAAGTGGCCCGTCTCGGCGATGCGCAGCGCGGACTCGATCGTCTCCAGGTCGCGCATTTCTCCAATCAGCACGATGTCGGGATCTTCGCGCAGCGCCGCGCGCAGCGCGTTGGTGAAGGAGTGGGTGTCGGCGTGCAGCTCGCGCTGATTCACGACGCACTTCTTGTGCGCATGCAGATACTCGATCGGGTCCTCGATCGTGATCATGTGCTCGTGGCGCTCGTTGTTGATCTTGTCGAGCATCGCCGCGAGCGTCGTGGACTTGCCGGAGCCGGTCGGGCCGGTGACGAGGACGAGCCCGCGCGGCTTGTCGCAGATCGACGCCACGACCGGCGGCAGGCCCAGCTCCTTGAAGCTGCGGATCTCGTAGGGAATGGTGCGGTAAACCGCCGCCACGGCGCCGCGCTGGCTGAAGACGTTGGCGCGGAAGCGGGCCAGGCCCTTGATCCCGAAGCTGAAGTCGAGCTCCAGGTTTTCCTCGAAGCGATGCTTCTGAGCGTCGGTGAGCACGCTGTAGGCGAGCTGCTTGGTCTCGCTGGGCGTCAGATCGGGGCCGGGCAGACGCTGGAGGTCTCCGTGTACGCGGACCTGCGGCGGCGTGTTCGTGCTGAGATGAAGGTCCGACCCCTCCATGCGCACCAGGGTCTGCAACAGTTCAGGCAGCGTCATCGTTACTTCACCGTCTCCCGAACCACCTCTTCTACCGTCGTCACGCCGTCCTTCACCTTCCGCAAGCCACTGGACCGGAGGGTGATCATGCCGTCCTCGATGGCCTTGCG
>JAQBHI010000178.1:0-43345 GCA_032127875.1 Acidobacteriota bacterium | reverse complement strand
CGCTCGCCCTTCGGGGTGAGGAGCAGGTCCCAGTCGCGGACGACGGCACGCTCGTTGCGCCGGCCCAGCAGAAACAACACGACCAACGTGCCGAGCGTGGACAGGCCGATCATCCACCACATCGCGTCACCGCCCGATCGGCATCGTAGCACGCGCGCCGGCCGGCGAGTCCGGCCGCCACGCGGCCCAGGCCCAGTAGATCTCGAGGGCGAGATAGGCCAGCGTGTGGAAGTACACGGTAGGCAAGCGATGCTGCCATCCAAGGGTGTCTAGAACCGTCATCGCCACCGAAAAAATCAGCAGGTACGGTACGAAGCCCAGCACGATCGCCTTGTGAAGCGAATGCAGCGGGAGCCGGTACCAGAGAATCACACTGGCCAGAGCCACGAACAGCCAGATCGTGCCATTAAGAATTCTGGGCAGGAGCTTGCCCACGATGGCATAGTAGTCGGGGTTCTCGGCCGGCAGGGCGAGGATCGCGAAGAAGATTATCGAGACGACGAGGAGGCCGGCCCAGCGCGCCGTCTGAGAAGCGCCCGGGAAGCGCCGCAACACCAGGAACCCTACCTCGAGAGCGATCGCAAATTTCAGAATGCAGTGGGTGATCTCGCTCAGCATCCAGAAATCGGCGTTGTAGAAGCGATCCGGCCACGTCGAGTACATCACCTGAGGCAGGCAGACCGCGGCCACATAAACGGTGAACGATCGGCAGACGCGCGCTCGCCCACGCACGAACAGCCCGACCAGTATTCCGAGGAGGCTCGCGCTGCCGAGCCACAGGATCAAGTACTCCGCCAGCGTGAAATGCGCCATGCCGCGCCATAGCTTAAGCCGCTATTCAGTCACCCCGACCGGGGCCGCTCTACCCGAACCGCTCCGATCGGGGCATCACGCTATTTCCTGGGCGGCGGTCCGCCGTTGCCGTCCGACGCCCAGACGGTTTCGTCCCCGCTCGCGGCGGCCGGCTCGAAGCCGCTGTCGTACGGGACTCCGTCGTAGCCGGCGAAGATCCGCATCGCGTTCAGGATCACTGCGAAAAGCAACGAAAGGCTCATGGCTTCCTCCCTCGGGTTCGCCGGTCGGGCGACCTGAAATAAGGTATACACTTTACGTTTACAAATAGCAACGGGAAATGTACACTATATGGATAAATGAAAAACATGGTCCCTCCGCCTCCGATATGGGTAGAATTCAACCTGGGAGTACAAAGCGATGAAGCCTCAGGTCGATCTCATCGATTCGTTCACCGATCTCGTAGTGGGCGCGAGTGATCCCCGGCGACTGGCGGAGCGTACGCTGGAGGTCGCCATGGCGATGACCAACGGGCGCGCGGGCGCGGTCTTCACGCGCGACGCGGACCGAGTCACGCTCTTCGCGTCGCGCGGCATCGACCAGGACGTCTTGGACGCGCTCGAGACCGTGTGGAGCAGGCACAAGCTCACCCTGGAAAAGGGCGAGCCGTTCTACGTCGAGGATCGGTCCACGGACCGGCGCCTCGGGAAGAACCTGAGATCCGAGGGCGCCCCGAGTTTCGCCGTGGTGCCGGTCGTCGAGAACGGCAAGCTCTTGGCGCTCGTCTACATCGACGGCCGCACCAAGAAATTCTGTGCGGATCAGGGCGTCGCCAGGCTCGTGAAGCTGGCGCGGATCGTCGGCAAGGCCGTGGCGGACGACCGCGACGGCGTCGGCCGATCGCCGCGGGAGGCGCTCGAGGACTACCTCGAGAGGACGCCCTCCGAGGACCTGGAACGCGAGAAACTGCTGCTTTTGCTGAACCGTAACGAGTGGAACATCGCCCGGGTCTCACGCCTGATGGGAGTGACGCGGCGGACCATCTACCTGCGCCTCGCCAGGTTCGGCGTGGCGCGCCAGAAGGTCCGCAAGACTCTGCCGCGGGCAGCGACAGCTTAGATCGGGCCTCCGCCTAGAGCCCGGCCGCCCGGCCCTGTTCGCGGTATTCGGCCGCGAACAGGCGCGCGACGCGTGGGTCGAACTGCGAGCCGGCACAGGCGTCGATCTCGGCAAGCGCCTCGTCGGACGAGCGCTGGGGGCTGTGGGGCGTGGGGCGTGTCATCGCGTCGAACGCGTCGGCCACCGCCACGATCCGCGCGCCGAGCGGGATCTCCTCTCCCGCGAGTCCCGTCGGGTAGCCGCTTCCGTCCCAGCGTTCGTGATGGCAGTGGACGATCGGCAGGATGTCCTCCCAGAGCGTAATCGAGCGCAGGATCTCGAGGCCCAGCACCGGATGGCGCTGCAGTTCGGTCCGCGCCGCCGGCGAGGGATGCTCCCCGGCTAGCACCGCCTGATCGATCCGCACCTTGCCGATGTCGTGGAGCAGCGCTCCGAAATGGATCCCGCGACGTTCGGCGTCGGAGAGGCCCATGCGGCGGCTCAGCATGTCCGAGAGCGCGGCCACCCGCCGTGAGTGGCCCGGGTAATGGATGTCGAGCCGCTCGAGCACATCCACCAGCAGATCCGAGGTGTGAGTGAAGAAGTTGATCGAGCGATCGTGCTGCCGGGAGTTCTCGATGGCGAGGGCCGCCTGGCGCGCGAGAGACGTCAGCAGCGAGGCGTGGTCTTGACCGAACCCGTGGAGTCGTCCTGCCACGATCACGGCCCCCACCACGCTGGCGTGATGGAGGGGGGCCGCGAGCCAGCCCTCGGTTTCGGTCGAGAGCCCGTCGCAGCGGGCCGCGAAGCGCTGGTCGATCCGGGGCTGGGAGAGGCGGATCGTCTCGTTGGCTTCGCCAGCTGCCAGCGCCAGGGCTTCGCCACGCCGCAGGCGGACCCCCGGCAGAGCCTCGGCCCCATCGCCAGCGGCCTGAGCCACGACCCAGATCCCTGGACTTGCGCGCTGGAAGAGCAGCACGCGGCTCGTGGCCGAGCCGCAGAGTTCCTTCGCCGCCGTGGCCAGGGCCGGCAGGAGCCGGTCGAGATGCGCCTCGCCGGCCATGCGCGCGCTGGCTTCCTGCACCGCGCTCATCAGCCGATTGGCCTCGCGCGTCTCGGCCACCAGCCGGCGATTGTCACGAGACAGCCTCGAGCGCTCGATCGCCTGGCGCACCGTGCGCGCGAGGTCATCGAGCTGCAGGCCGCCCTTCTGGACGTAGTCGAAGATCCCGTGGTGCAGGCCTTCCACCGCCGAGTCGAGGCTGCCCTGGCCGGTGAGGATCACGATCTCGAGATCCGGGGAAAGAACCCGCAGCCTGTCGGCGACGTCGAGGCCGCTGGACCCGGGCAACACCAGGTCCACGACGGCGGCGTCCAGCCCGCCCTTGCGAGCCAGCTCGACGGCGCCCTCGGGGTCGTGGGCGACCAGGGGCTCGTAGCCCCGCTCCTGCAATAGCTCGGCCACGAGATCCGCGAACGAGGGATCGTCATCGACGACGAGGACGCGGGCGCGGGGCTTCGAACTCACGAGGTCCTTGTTCGGAGCTTCATGGTACGGGCCCCGCCCGGTTCCGTCAATGACGACGACGCTTCTCTAGAACGCGCAGCCGTACGCGGCCATGCCCGCCTTGGCCGCGTCAGTAGCGGCCTTGCAGCCCATCGCCAGGCGCGCCTTGCCTTCGGGCGTTGCCGCAACTTGTTGCCAGGCGGCTTTGGTCTGCTCGAGCTGTTGCCGGATCATCGCGCGCCCGGCCTCCGGGACCTTGCTCTCGATGCAGGTCTGATACTTGGCCATGTAGTCGTCGCACTCGGCGACGCCGAAGTCACCGCTGGTTGCCGCCGGCTGGGTGGCCGGGGGAGGAACCGACTGCGAGCCGCCGCCGCAGGCGGCCAAGGCCAGCACGGAAGCGAGGCTCACAAGGCTGAGACGGAGCTTCATCTCGGGTCTCCTTGGAAAAGAACGCGGTGCCACTCTAATCCGGAACGTGGCGGCCACAACATGAGCCATCCGAATCGAGGCAGCCGGAAGCATACACTCCGCGAAGCGTCCGCGGCGATCCAGCCCCGCGCCGGCCAAGGCGCGTAGAATGCCCGCGCATGGCCTCCAAGACCATAACGCCGCGCGTGGCGCGCCTGGCCGTCGCCTTGCTGTTCGGGATCAACTTCCTGAACTACATCGATCGCTACGTGATCGCGGCGGTCGCGCCGATGATCCAGGCGGACTTCGGATTGAAGGACACACAGCTCGGCCTGATCGGGTCGATGTTCATGTTGGCATACATGGGCGCTTCGCCGATCGCCGGCGTCCTCGCCGATCGCTTTCCGCGCCGCTATTTCGTAGGCGGTGGCGTTTTGCTGTGGAGCCTGGCGACGATCGCCTCCGGTCTCGTGGCCGGCTATCGCCAGCTGCTCGTGGCGCGCTCGTTCATCGGCATCGGTGAGGCGGGCTTCGGCGGCGTCGCGCCGACGCTGATCAGCGATCTGTTTCCCAGGGAAAGGCGCGGCCGGATGCTCGCCTACTTCTATGTCGCGATTCCGGTGGGCAGCGCCCTTGGATTCCTGCTCGGCGGTTACGTCGGCCAGCACTGGGGCTGGCGTCACGCCTTCTATCTCGCGGGCGGCCCAGGGCTCGTGCTCGGCCTGCTCGCCCTGGTGATGGCCGAACCGCCACGCGGCGCGGGCGACGGCGTCGTCGCCCGGGAGGAGCGCTTCGACGCCAGCAAAGCCCGGGCGCTGTTTCGAAACCAGTCCTTCGTGCACACGACCCTGGGTCTGTCCGCGATGACCTTCGCACTCGGCGGCATGGCCTACTGGATGCCGACCTTCTTCCATCGTGAGCGCGACCTGCCGCTCGACGAGGCGAACACGCTCTTCGGCGCGATCACGGTGGGCGCGGGGCTGATCGGCACCTTCCTGGGCGGCTGGCTGGGGGACTGGCTGCTGAAGCGCACGTCGAAGGCCTACTTGCTGATATCCGGCTGGGGCATGCTACTTGCGGTACCGGCCACGTACGTCGGGCTGCACGCGACGCAGCGCAGCGTCTATCTGCCCGCCCTTTTCGTCGCCGAGGTGCTGGTGTTTCTCAACACGGGTCCCGCCAACGCCGTGCTCGTCAACGTGGCGCTGCCCGAGATCCGGGCCACGGCGATCTCGATCTCCATCTTCATCTACCACCTGCTGGGGGACGTGCCTTCGCCGATCCTCATTGGCAGACTGTCAGACCGAACCGGGAGCCTCGAGGCCGCGCTGATGCTGACGACGCTGGCGATGGGCGTTTCAGGTGTCTTCTATCTGCTCGGCACGCGCAGCCTCGGGGCCGACACGGACCTGGTGCGACGCACGGTCGAAGCTCGGGAAAGGCTGCATGCGGCGGATCCTGCTAGCGCTTCTTGACGCGCTGTTCCGCGTGCTCTTCAGTTGGGAGCTCGCGGGAGAAGAGCAGCTTCCTGCCGAGGGCGCCGCCGTGGTCGCCGCCAACCATCCGTCGTACCTCGACCCCGTCCTGCTCTCGGTCGCGTCTGCGCGCCCGATCCGCTTCATGGCCTGGGAAGCCCTGTTCAGCGTGCCGATCGTGGGCAGTGTGATCCGAAGTTTCGGCGCCTTTCCCGTCGACACCAGATCGGGTCGCGGCCGAGAGGCTTTCGCACAGGCCAAGGCGCTTATCGAGGGCGGCGAGATCGTCGGCTTGTTCCCAGAGGGCAAGCGCTCGCGGGCTGGATGGATGGAACAGTCTCTGCGCGACGGCGCGGCCCGCCTGGCCCTAGAGACCGGAGTCCCGCTGATTCCCGTCACGATCGCCGGGGCGTTCCGCGTCTGGCCCTATCACCAGCGGCTGCCGACGCCGGGACGCATCAAGATCCGCTTCCACGAGCCGATCGACCCGCGTCCGCTCGGCAGCCTGCCCGAGGAGCAGGCCATCGAGGCGCTGCTGGCCGAACTCCGGCGCCGCGTCGATCGCACGCTGCTACCGGGCGTCAAGGCCGATCTCAAGATGGACGTCCTGTACAGGCAGCCGTCCGCCTGGCCCCGCAACCACGAGTCGCTACCGCCGCTGCTCGCGGCGATCGTGGTGTTTTGGAAGACGGGCAGCCTCGTGGCTGTCGCGCCCGCCTACGGCTTCATCGCATACCTGCTTCTCGACCATTTCCTCATCCCGCAGGGGCGCCTCATCAAGTGGATTCGCAACAGCTCCCCGGTCCTGTTCCTGTTCGGCTACGGGCCGATTCTGCTGGATACTCTGGGCCTGCCCGAGGTTCCAGCGGGCACGGCGCTCGGCGCCATCGCGTGCGGCGCGCTGTTTCCCTATCTCTACGAGCGCGGACGCACGGCCATTGGCTTCATTCGAGGCCTGGTGCTGTGCGCCTGCCTGGAGGTGCTGGCCCTGCTGATCAGCCCGATCGACGCCGGGCCGCACGTGGCGCTGCCGCTCTTCGCAGCCGCCTTCGCGTGGCAGAGGCGCAGCGTGTATTCGGTCTACGCGACACCGGTGTTGCTCGCTTACGCGATCGTGGTGCCGCACCTGCTAGGCGCGGGTTTCCTTGCCGCCGTGCCGCACGCCGTGGCGGCCCTGGTCGCGTGGTTCGTGACGAGCGCCGTGCCCTGGCGGACGCCTTCGTCCAGGCGCGAGGAGCCGCCGCCGCTACTCGGCCTCGGGCTCGACTAGCCGGGACCGACGAAGACGCCTGCTGTGCGGCGCTCACGAGCGCTGGATCAGTTCCTGTACGGCGCGGTAGGCCTCGTCGATCGCGGCGCCGGTGTCGGCCGAGGCGGCCGCGTCGGAGTTTGCGATCGCGATCCGGCCCAGGCGCCGCCTGCCCACGACCCAGGGCCGCTCGGCCGGCGGCCAGTCAGGGTCGAAGAGCGAATTGGGGTAGTACGCGTAGCCGTGGGACCAGCGGTTCACGGTGATCGCCTGGATGTCGCGGGCGGGATCGAAACCGCCCCCTGAGAGCATGCGACCGAGTTGGTCGCGGATGTTGTGCTCGAAGCTCGCGAAAGTCGTCGAGAGCAACTCGACCCGACCGGCGCGATGCTGCTGTCGCACGGGAAGCCCCGGGCTGCAGGGGGTGCGCAGCAGGAACAGCACCATCGGCTCCTCGGGGAGGCGCGGGCACCGGTAGCCGCCGAGACTCACCGGGAAGTCGAGAGCCGCCCAAGAGTGGTAGCTGCCAGGAGCGCTGATCTGGCGAACCCGCAGCTTCTGGAACGACGTCCAGTTGCGGATCAACACGTGCGTGTAGACGAGCGGCACCTTGACGCCGTAGGCGAGCGCTTGCTTCTGGGCTTCCGGCAGCTCCGGCGCGAGGTGGGGAATGACACCGTTCCAGCAGGCGAGCACGGCCTGGCCAGCGCGAACCGTCTGGAGCTTTCCGCCGCGCACGTAGGCCACCTCCACGTCGCCCGCTTCCGGCACAGGCCCGCCGTGCTTCACGCGTACCACCGTGCTGTCGAGGCGGATCCGAACGCGTGAGCCTGCCTCGTCCAGTCGCGCGTAGTCGGCGCGCGCGGTCACTACGTCGTCCATCGTCGTACCGGGGATGACGCCAGGCACCAGACCCCGCACGAGCAGCCGGGCGATCGAGGCGTTACCATCGGGGAAGTGGAAGATGTACGGTTCTTCGTCGCCCCCGGCCGGCGCGAGGCCCAGGCCCGCGAGACCCGGATAGCCCATGCCGTAGTCGTCGCCAGCGCGCAGGCAATCGAGCGCCGAGATGGCGTCGATGCCGACGCCGAACAGGTCGTGGGTGCGCGTCTGGTAGAAGGGCAGCGCCTCCTTCGTGACGCTCGCGAGTTTCGTGAGGAAATCGGCGTAGCTGATCTTTGCGAGCCGGACGCGCTTGGCCGCAGGGTTCAGGCCCGGCAGGTAGTCCTGCTTCGAGGTCTCGAGGCGGACCAGGTCGCGGCGCACGGCATCGCTGAGCGGCGCCTGCGCGAAGAACTCGGCCATCGGCCGCGAGCCGAAACCCGCGACGAAACGGTCGGCGCCGAAGCTCTCCTTGTCGAAGAAAACGCCGGTGCCCAGTCCCAGCCCGGAGTAGAGCTTTTGGTCGAAGGCCGCATAGAAGCGGCGGGTGTCGATACCCAGCTCGCGAAGCAGCCCCGCCGCGGCCTTGCTGTAGCCCGCCGGCGATTCGATCGACTGCGTGCCGCCATAGCTCAAGAGAGTCCGGTTTGCCGATCGGAACTCGTTGCGCCTGGCATGGCCACCGAAGTCGTCGTGGTTCTCGAGGATCAGGATGCGCGCGGTGGGGCCCGCCGTCCTGCGCCAGAACCACGCCGCGGCGAGCCCGCTGATGCCGCCGCCGACCACCACGAGGTCGTAGCGCTCGCCAGTGTCCAGGGCCGCGGGTGCACTCTCCCAGAACAGCCCGTCCTTCAGGTTGTGCGCTACGGCATAGGAACCATCGTGGCTTCCCCGCATGCCCAGAAGGGCGGGCGGGTAGTAGCTCGCGGCCTTCTCAGGCGCTACCCCTTCGAGTGCGTGAAGGAGCTGAGGAGGAAGCAGCGCCCCGCCGATGCCGAGCGCCACACCGTTCAAAAAATCGCGGCGCGGAAGCTCACGGCCCACGCCCAGCTCGCGATCCCGCCTCTTCTTCATGCTCGCTGCCAGGGGCTTGTCGCGGCCCAACTCTGGATCGTACCCTGAAGCGCGTCGAGGTGGCCCGTGAAGAAGTGGTCGCTGTCATCGATCACCTGAAGTTGCCGGGGCCCAGGAAGTCCCTGCACGAAGGCGGTGATCGTCTCGCGCCCACCGAAGCGGTCGTTCTCGCCCTGGACGAACAGCCGCGGCCTGGTCACGGCGCTGACGAAGGACGTGTCACGCATGCTCGCGACGGGAAGGCCGAGGGCGAATATTGCCGCCGGTCGCGCATCGCGCGCTGCGACGCGCAGTGCCATCGCCGACCCGAACGAGAACCCGCCCAGGACCAGCGGTAGCCCGGGAAAGCGCCGTTCCAGCTCGCCGAGGGCCGCGGCCACGTCGTCTTGTTCCCCGACGCCGTGGTCGTGGGCGCCCTCCGAGCGACCCACCCCGCGAAAGTTGAAGCGGAGAGCGGCGAGCCCTTGCGCCTGCAGCGCCTTCGCGGCTCGGAACACGACCTTGAAGTGCATCATCCCGCCCTGAAGCGGATGCGCATGGCAGATGACGGCCGCGGCCACGGGCGGCGTTTCGGGCTGGATCAGGATGGCTTCGAGGCGCCCAGCTGGGCCACGCATCTCGACGGCTTCGTTTTGCCGCACGCGGCGCGATTATCCCCCGTCCCGAGCGCCGACGGCGACAGCCGTGACTGCGTCTCGTGGATTCAGGCTGCTGCGGATGCGCCTGCGGTCGCCGCCGCGGCGGCTGCCGCAGCCCGAATCTGGGCAGCCCGCGGCGGCGGCGTGCCCTCGTTGAACTTCTGCACGATGCGGCGTGCGCCGAGCGAGCGCGCCTTGCCGACGGTGGCCTGGAGCAGCAGCCGATGCACCCGCTTCCCGTCGGCGCCGGGCGCCACTGCCAGCTCGTCCAGCGAGGCGATCAGGCCGCCCAGGCCGAGCTGGTAGCGCAGCGACAGCGACGCCACGCCGACGATGGCTCCGCCGTCCTCGGCGACGCGGACCAGAAAGTGCGGGTCGGTCAGCGTCTTTCGATATGTCTGGGCGAAGGGAATCGGCTCCGGGTAGTAGCCTACCTGTTCGAGCAGACCGAGGACGGCGACGCCGTCCTGCAGTGTCGCGGGTCGAACTTGAACGCTCATCATCCTATCAACCTCTCGAGTGGTTCGCTGGCCACGCGGGTGTGGGCCGGTCGCCACGGATCGACGACGAATTCACGTATCGATCCCGAGTAGAGCAGAAGCCGTGCCAGCGTCAGAGCCGAGTGCAGCGGCGGCTCAGCGAGGGGCGTAGAGTCGGATCTCGCTCATGCTCCAGGGCATGCCGAACGGGTCGGGCCTCCCGATCTCCAGCGAGATCGAGGCCAGTTCTCGGGCTTCGAAGTCGACGACGAGGACGGGGTTTCTGGGCTCGAACAGTAGCGAGGAGAAGAGGCGATCGAGTGCTGCGGGCTTGTCGAAATGGACGGGACGGGTCCGGCTGTCGGGCTTGCGACCGAAGAGCTTGAGGCCAATGGGGAACTCGGAGTTGTGGTCCAGCCGGATAGCGATTCGAGTCAGGGGCTGCGGCTCATCGAAGCTGATCCGGTACCAATTGTCCCTGCGGCGGCCAGGACTCCAAGTCGTTGCCGGCTCGTCGTCCGCCGCGCGCTCGGCGCCGGGACTCGACGCGCTCACGCCGTAGCGGTGTCGAGGAATCTCGGCGAAGGCCTCCCAGTCCGCCGGCGGCGCTGCGAATGGCTGCCGCTTGCCGAGCCGCAACACGACATGGCCCTCGGGGAACGGGCCAAAGAGTTGCCAGCGTGGATCCCCTCGCGTCCACGCGGGTGTCGCGCCGTTCTCGGGTCGCACCACCACGGCATCGACGCCGAAGCGCTCCAGGAACGCGACACTTCCGGCGTCCGGAAAATGAAACAGCCGCCACTTGGCGAAGGGGTACGTCGGGGGGAAGTATCCGGTGAAGCCCTCGACCGTCCGCTTCCCGTGGATGGTCGACAAGTACATGAGGCGGGCGTCGGCGCGTTCCATCAGATGGCGCACGGAGGGGACCTCGGCAATGACGTGGATATCGTCCTGGTCTTTGAGCCAGCGGTAGACCGAAGGGATCCGCGCACCCGATTCCAGGCTGGAGAGCGACAGGGGGACCGCCAGATGTTCCAGAGGCACGAGGATCGCGACCAGCACCAGTCCCGTTCGACCCAACCAAGGCCGCACCCGCGCGAGGCCCATCGCGACGAGCGGCCCCAGGCCAAGGACCAGGAAGATCGAGAACCGCTCCGGGTAGCGGGTGTTCTTGAAACCCGGGGCCAGGCTGAAGAGCAGCTCGTAGGGTCCGTCGAAGAGCACCCGCCTTCCCACCTGTACGACGGGACCAAGGCTCAGGACGAATCCGAACGCGACCAGGAACAACAAGAAGGGTTTGAAACGCTTGAAGCGCGCGTCCGCCGCCCCAGGCGACAGGGCGCCCAGGGCCGCCAGCAGCAGGCTTGCGAAGCCGAGAAAGTGCGCTGCGTTTTCGTTACTGCGCGCTGTGCCGAGCCAGGCGCCGTACAGCCAGTTGTTCGGCAGGACCTGCAGGTATCGCTCGAGCAGCAGCGGGTTCGGGGTGCTCCGTTCGAGGCCCAGCTCCCGGGAGGTCTGCAGATAGGGCACGACGCTCAGGCCGACCAGCAGCAGCGCGGGCGCGAAGGCGAACGCCAGCTTGCCCAGGGCACGCCAGGGCAGCCGCTCTCGCCACTGCAAGAACGCCAGGCTGGCGGCGATCAACAGCGGGGCGTAGAGTCCCCAATACATGCAACTCAGGGATTGCAGGAGATAGAACAGGCTGGCGAGCGCGGCGCTACGGCCCGTCGGCTGCTTGAAGAAGCGCATCAGCGCCCAGAGCAGGAACGGGAACCACTGGTTCGAGAGGATCTGCAGGCGTACCGTCTCGTTCACGTTCCAGGAATGGAAGGCGTAGAACAAGCCAGCTACGAAGGCCGGGCCATCGCCCCCGACCTCGCGCGCCAACAGGTACATGCCGAGGCCGGCCAGGGCCAGCGTCAAGAGCATCACGACGTTGTAGGCCAGTACGAGGTTGCCGGTCAGCCATGCCACCGGCGCCCCCAGTAGCGCAGGCGCGAGCAGATGCTCGGACATCGTGACAGTGCGCGCGTAGGGGTAGAACGCCGTGCCGTCGAA
Organism: Acidobacteriota bacterium; assembly: GCA_032127875.1. Taxonomy (GTDB): domain Bacteria; phylum Acidobacteriota; class Vicinamibacteria; order Fen-336; family Fen-336; genus CADEEV01. Next base: position 31,682 of record JAQBHI010000178.1, on the reverse strand, counting down.
CAAGTGAAGCGGATCGCGGAACAACTGGCTCAGCACAGTGTGCATTGCCCAGATGTTGAGCGGAGGCACGGCCTCCCCTGGGGGCAGCGACACACCGATCACGTGCTGGAGGGGCGACAGGACGAGCGGGTAGGTGACCACTACGGCGACGAGGGCGTAGGCGGCGAAGACGAAGCGGAGCTTCACCGGCGTCCGCAAGTGTCCCATGGCCAGATACTACGACGGCAAGCGCAGCAAGGCGCGGCAAGCGCGGCCGGTCAGTTCCGTGTACTGCGCCTCGGCCGCTCGCAGCCCAGGCCGCGCACCTGTCGCAGCATCGGGCCACGCTTCACGGTGTCGACCCAGACGCCTCCGTAGATCAGGCGGCGGGTCTGCTTCTCACGGGCACGGTCCGGACGAGCGATGTCCATGCCATCCCTTGATCAAGGCCCGTGCTGAGTCCACGATTCTGGCCCATGATGTTGAGGACAATGGACTTCGACATCCATGGAATTGGGAAGGGCGGCGCACTGTTCGTATCCGAACGCCTCGATCCCAGTGCTGCATCCAGGTGCGGCGCGACAGTTCAGGTCAGGAGGGCACCGGCTCCGCCGGCGCCCGGAGCCCGCGCCGCACGTCGATGACCGTGCGCACGAGCGTGGCGCCCAGGATCACGCCGCCCCCGGCCAGCGACCACGCGCCTGGCCGTTCGCCATGCACGAGCCAGGCCCACAGCGGCGAGAGGACCGGCTCCACGAATAGCAGCAGCGCCGTTTCGAGAGCCCCCACATGGGTCATCGCCTTGGTGAGAAAGAAGTAGGCGACGCCGATCTGGACGATCCCGAGATAGGCCACGATCGAAAGATCGAGGGGCCGCACGCCCGACAGGGGTAGCGCGAGCGGCAGGCAGAAGAGCGCCGCGAGTACGTTGCCGATCAGCACGGCTGACGCGGAGCTGAGGCGCTCCTCGCGCGCCAGCCAGCGCAGCCCGACCATCATCAAGCCGCAGGCGAAACCACTGCCGAGCGCGATCAGGTTGCCGCGAAGCGGATCCGGGGCCGTGCTCGCCGGCGCGTCCACGTCCACGAAGAACAGCGCGACGCCGGCCACGATTGCAACCAGGAACGCGATATCGCGCCGCCGGACTCTTTCCCTCAGCAGCCAGGGGCCGAGCAGCAGGATGTAGAGGGGCGAGGTCGACTGAATGAAGATGGCGTTCGCCGCCGTCGTCAGCTTGTTCGCCTGGACGAACAAGATCACGGTCGCGGCATAGGCGACACCCACCGCTGCCGCGCGCCGGGTCAGGTGGCGCCGCGTCTCGGGCAGCAGCACGAACACCGTAATCGCGGCGAACGCCGCGCGCAGCCCCGCCACTTGCCAGCTGCTTAGAGTCGTGGCCTTGATCGCGGCGCCCGCGGTCGAGAACAGCGCCGCAGCCGTGAAGATGCGGAACGAATGCCGCGCGTGATCGCTCACGCGGAGCGGGGGAAGACCGTGAGGCCGACGCGATGTCCGTCAGGATCCTGAAGGTAGAGCGTCGAGGGCGTGCGCTCCAGGATCTCGACGCGGGCCTGAGCGAGGCGCCCTTCCCATGCCGCGAGGTCGTCCACCTCGAGTGCCAGCAGGTGGCCTGAGCCCGATTCCGGGCCGCGGCCGCGCAACTCGCGTTCCAGCATCAGGATTGCGTCGCCCGAGCGCAACCACAAGGCGCTGCCGTCGTCGCGGCGGCGCACTTCGACGAGACCGAGCAGGCCCGAGTAGAAGGCCGCGGAGCGCTCGCAGTCGGCGACGCGGAGCGCCAGGTGGTGGATCCGCGGCATCGCGGGATGATAGCAGCCCTCGCCGCTGCGGCAGAGCGGCAGCGCGCCGGCCGTCACGCCGTGTTCCACGTCACAGACCGGCCGGCGGCGCTGGCGTAACTTGGTGGCATGCGACTGCGATGGGCGGCCGGCCTCCTCTTCCTCGCGAGCCCGGCATGGTCGCAGCCAGTGGTCGACGGGTGTCCGGTGTTTCCCGCCGACAACATCTGGAACGTTCCGGTCGACGCGCTGCCGCTCGACGCCAACTCGTCGGTATACGTCAACTCGATCGGTGCGGCCAGCACGGTCCATCCTGACTTCGGTGCGGCTCTCTGGCAGGGCGGGCCGATCGGCATTCCGTTTGTCTCTGTGCCCGGGAGTCAGGCCAAGGTGGCGATCCACTACCAGGCCTACGGCGACGAGAGCGACCCGGGGCCGTTCCCGGTTCCTGGCAGCGCCTCGATCGAAGGTGGCCCTGGAAGCGATGGCGATCGCCACGTGCTGGTCGTGGATCGCGGCGCTTGCCGGCTCTACGAACTGTATCGCGCCTTCCCGCTCTCGGACGGGAGCTGGCAGGCCGAATCGGGGGCCGCGTACGATCTGCGCTCGCAGGCGCTGCGTCCAGCCGGGTGGACCTCGGCTGACGCCGCGGGCCTGCCGATCTTCCCGGGCCTTGTGCGCTACGAGGAAGTGGCTGCCGGCGAGATCCGCCACGCACTGCGCTTCACGGCGCCACAGACGCGGAGGGCATACATCTGGCCAGCGCGGCATTTCGCCTCGTCGTCGACGAGTGCATCCCTGCCCGCGATGGGCCAGCGCTTCCGGTTGAAGGCCGGCGTCGACCTCTCTCCACGTTCCCGCCGCAGCTGCAGGTGATCCTGCGGGCCCTCAAGAAGTACGGGATGATTCTCGCCGACAACGGCTCGCCCTGGTACATCTCCGGCGCGCCGAGTCCCGGCTGGAACGACGATCTGCTGGTGTCCGAGTTGCGCCGCCTGAAGGGCTCCGACTTCGAGGCTGTCGACGTGTCCTCGCTGTTCCTCACGGGCGACTCCGGCCAGGCTGCCGTGGACGCGCCGCCGCCGCCGCCCGCCAGCCTCGTTGTATCGGCGCCAAACGGCGGGGAAGAGTGGCGGATCGGCAAGAGCTCCAGGGTCGCGTGGGCGGCATCAGGCCTCACGGGCAAGATCAAGGTCGAGCTGTCGCGCGACGGCGGCACCACCTGGTCGAGCCTCGCCAAGGCCACGCTCAACGATGGCCGACAGGAGTTCAAGGTCACGGGCCCCGGCACGATGCGGGCCCGCGTGCGGCTCACGAGCGTCGCGCAGCCGCAAATCACCGACACGAGCGACGCCGAGTTTCGGATCAGATAGAAGAAGCGGGCTCCGGAAATTCCAGACTACAATCCGGGCCATGAAGATCCAGCCCTTCGAGATGGAACGCCTGCAGTCCGAGTGGGAAAACCGCGTCGCCCACAACCTTTCGGAAAGCGGCGTGCACCCGATGTCGGTCGAGGAACTGCTGTCGCCGGCCGAGCAGCAGGAGTTGCTGCGGCTTCGGCTCGTCTACATCCAGTCGAACGGCACCCAGGCGCTGCGCGCGGCGATCGCCGGACTCTATCCGGGGGCCACCGCCGACAACGTCGTCGTCACGAACGGTTCGGCCGAGGCGAACTTCATCTGCGCCTGGCGCGTGGTGGAGCCGGGCGACGAGGTCGTGATGGTGCTGCCGAATTATGGGCAGTTGCTCGGGCTGTTCGGCGGCTTTGGCGCGAAGGTCGTACCCGTATCGCTGCGCGAGGAGCGCGGCTGGGGGCTCGACCCCGACGAGCTGGCGAGCGCTTTCACGGCCAAGACGAAAATGGTCGTGGTCTGCAATCCCAACAACCCGACCGGCGCGATTCTCTCCGACGGCGATCGTCGTGCCATCGTCGACGCGGCCGCGCGCCATGGCTCGTGGATCCTGGCCGACGAGGTGTATCGCGGCGCCGAGCGCGAAGGGCCCGAGACGCCAAGCTTCTGGGGGCACTACGAGCGAGTGCTCGCTACTTGCGGCATGAGCAAGGCCTACGGCCTGCCGGGGCTGCGACTGGGCTGGATCGTGGCGCCTTCGGGCTCGACGTTGGAGCTGTGGGGTCGCAAGGATTACACGTCGATCTCTCCGGGCGCCCTCTCCGACTACATGGCGCAGAAGGCCCTGGTGCCCGAGACACGCACGCGAGTCCTGGCGCGGACGCGGCGCATCCTGCGCGAGAACTACGCGGTGCTCGAAAGCTGGACGCAGAAGCGCCACGACGCCTTTCGCATGGTGGCGCCGCGGGCTGGCGCGATCGCGTACCTGCGCTATCCGTGGAAGGTGAACTCGACGCAGCTGGTGCTGCGGCTGCGGGACGAGCAGAGCGTCCTGATCGTGCCGGGCGACCACTTCGGCATGGACGGCTTCCTGCGCGTCGGCTACGGTAACGAGCCGCACGACCTCTCGGGTGGTTTGAAGCGGATCGACGCGATCCTGGACGTGCTCGCGCCGGCGTGAAGACGAGGCTGCGCATCGCCTTCGTCGGCTTCGGCCACGTGGGGCGGCGTTTCGCCGATCTGCTGCGCGGCCCGTTCGCTCGCGCGCTGCGCGCGGAGGGTGTGACGCCGGTCGTCACAGGCATCGCGACCGCGCGGCACGGCATCGCGATGGCCGTCCGCGGCCTCTCCGCGACGCGTGCCGCGGCGCTCACGCGCGCCGGCAAGCCGCTCGCTACGCTGCATCGTGGCCCGGCCGTAGCCTCGATCGCCGACTTCATACGCCGGGTTCCAGCCGACGTGCTCATCGAGATCACGACCCTCGACCGACGCACGGGCGAACCCGCCACGACCCACGTCGCCGCGGCGCTCCGCCGCGGGCTTCACGTGGTGACCGCGAACAAGGGACCGGTCGCCTTCGCGCGGCGAAGACTCAGGCAGCTGGCGGCACGCCGGGGATGCGTCTTCCTTCACGAAGGCGCGGTGATGGACGGCTTTCCGATCTTCAACCTCGTCGAGCGGTGCCTGCCGGGCGTCCGGGTCCTCGGCTTTCGCGGCGCCTTGAACGCGACCAGCACGCGGATCCTGTCGGCCATGGAGAACGGCGTCGGCTTCGAGGCGGCTCTTCGGGAGGCGCAGGCGGCGGGCGTGGCCGAGGCCGACCCGCGCAACGACATCGATGGCTGGGACGCGGCCGTGAAGGCCTGCGCCATCGCCAACGCCTTGATGAACGCGGAGCTTCTCCCGAAGCAGGTTCGGCGCCGGGGCATCGCCGGGATTACAGCCGCCGAGGTGGCCGCCGCGCGAGCCCGCGGCCAGCGTCTGCGCCTGATTGCCCGCGGCTGGCGCCAGGGCCGGCAAGTGCGACTGCGCGTCGCGCCCGAGGCGCTGTCCGAAGGCGACCTGCTGGCCGCCCGCGCCGACGGCGCGCTGGTTCTCGAAACGGACCTGATGGGGGAGGTCGGCCTCTCCGAAGGTCCGGGCGGCGTCGAGCAGACGGCCTACGCGCTGCTGGCCGACTTGATCGAGGTGGCGCGCGTGCTCCGCGGGCGCGCCGCGCCGCCTCGGCGAGGGCGCTTTGGCCGTCTGCTAAGATCGCCTTCCCCATGAGCCTGCGCGTCTCGCCGCTCGACGCCGCGCAACAGGCGATCGAGCACACTCGGAGGGCGCTGTTCCCCTTTCGTCTCGAGCGCTGGCTGCTGCTGGGCCTGTTGGCCTTTCTCGATCAATGCGGTCGAGGCGGAGCCGGCATCCCCAACCTGCCGGCGGGCGCCTTTCGAGACTCCCCCGGAGGCGGGGGAGAGCGGGCCTCAACGGCGGCTGCGTGGATCGGGAGCCATGTGGGGCTGGTGATGGCGATCGCTGCTGCGGCGCTGCTGCTCATCGTGGCTCTGAGTGCGCTCGTGCTGTGGGTCAACTCGCGCGGCATCTTCATGTATATCGAGGCCGTGGCGGCGGCGCCTGCCGAGCTCGGGCTGCGCTGGCGTGAGCACGCGGAGCGCGCCCAGTCGCTGTTCGCCTGGCGTTTCGGCCTGGCGATGGCGACGCTCGTGGCCGTGATCCTGCTCGTGGGCGCGGGCGCGGGCGCGATCTTCCTGCACGCCCGGGAGCATCTTTCCAGCGTCGCGATGGTGATCCTCATCGTGGGGCTGCTGCTGCTCCTGGTCATGCTGATCGTGGCCGTTTCGATGGTCTCGGTCTTGCTGCGGGATTTCGTCGCGCCGCTGCAGTGGCGCCTGGGACTACCCTGCGGCGCTGCGACCCGGCAGGCGATTGCGCTGCTGCGCCCGGAGCTGGGGGCGCTGGTGCTGTACCTGCTGCTCAAGATCGCCTTTGCCGTGATCCTGGGCATCGCCACGTTGATCGCGGGCTGTTTGACCTGCTGCTGCGCGTTCCTGCCAGTCCTTTGCCAGGCTGTCCTACAGCCGCTGCTGTTCTTCGAGCGCGCGTGGTCGCTATTCCTGCTGCGCCAGCTCGGCGTGGACGCAATTCAGCCCGGGGCATCCTTCCCGGACAGCCATGGAGGCAATCGTGGCGTACTCGCTTGAGGAGCGCCGTTCTCGAATCGCCCGCTACGCCAACGGCCCGGCCCTGCTCCGCGCTGCCTGGGAGCGCGTTCCGGCTGAAGCCCGGCAGTGGCGGCCCGGCCCCGGCAAGTGGTCCGCGCACGAAGTGGTCTGCCACTGCGCCGATTCCGAGACGAACGCCTATGTCCGCATCCGCTTCCTCGCCGCCGAACCCGAACCGCTGATCGTGGGTTACGAGGAGGGCGAGTGGGCCCGCCAGTTCGACTACCACTCGCTTCCCGTCGAAACGGCTCTTGCGACTGTGGATGCGGTGCGCGCCCACACGCTGCCTGTCCTCGATCGGTTTCCAGCCGAAGCCTGGTCGCGCGAAGGCCGCCACACCCGGTCGGGGAGGTATACGGCCGAGACCTGGCTCGAGGTGTACGCGGAGCATCTCGAAAAGCACTCCAGGCAGATCGATCGGAACTTGGCGGCATGGCAGGCGGCGCAAGCAAGCGCGGCGCGCTGAGACGTACTGCGGCCGCCCGCTTCCCTTCCTGGCGCATAATGGACGTTTGGGGATTCGAGAAGGAGCAGTGACTTGAGAAGAGCTTTGCTTCTTGCGGGCCTGCTGGCGGTCGTCATGCTTCCGGCGTGCGGGTCGAACAACCCGGCTGGTCCCACGTCCCTCGTCATCGACGATCTCGTCGTTGGAACCGGCGCCACAGCCGTCGCCGGCGACACGCTCACCGTGAGCTACGTTGGAAGGTTGACGGATGGCCAGCAGTTCGACAGCTCTGCGGCCTTCCCGTTCCGGCTGGGTGTCGGTGCGGTCATCGCCGGTTGGGAGCAGGGCCTCCCGGGCATGAAGGTGGGCGGCACGCGCCGGCTCACGATCCCGCCCAGCCTCGCCTACGGCAACCAGCAAGTAGGCACGATACCGGCCAATTCCACCCTGATCTTCGAAGTCGGGCTGCTCTCGATCGCCGGCAAGTAGCTTGTCGGACGTCGTCGTCGTCGGGGGCGGTGCGGCAGGCCTCGCGACGGCGATCTTCGCCGCGCGGCGGGGATTCTGCGTCAGCGTGCTCGACGGTGCGCGCAGCCTCGGCGCCAAGATTCTCGTCAGCGGCGGCGGCCGCTGCAACGTCACGAATGCCCGTGTCGAGGCCGCCGACTTCTGGCAAGCTCGCTCGCCTTTCGTTCGGCGCGTGTTGCGCGCCTTCACGGCGGAGGACGCGGCCCGCTTCTTCGGTGAGCTCGGCGTTGCCCTTCACGAGGAACCGGGCGGCAAGCTCTTCCCGGACTCGATGAGGGCTCGCACGGTGTTGCAAGCCCTGCTCGCCGAGGCGGCGCGGCGCGGTGTCGCGATCCAGACCAGTCGTCGGGTGACGAAGGTCGCCCGAAGCGGATCCGGCTTCGCGCTCGAGACTGCGCGCGGGCCGCTCCAGGCGGAACGACTGGTACTGGCGACCGGTGGCTTGTCGCTGCCCAAGACGGGCAGCGACGGCGGCGGTTACGCGCTCGCCCAGAGCCTCGGCCATTCCCTGACCGCCACCACGCCGGCGCTTGCGCCGCTCGTGCTCGACGGCGGCTTTCACGCTGCCCTTTCAGGCGTCTCGCAGCCGGTCGCGATTTGCCTGTACGTGGCGGGCCGCAAGCGGGCCGAGGTCGCGGGCTCGATGCTGTGGACGCACTTTGGAATCAGCGGTCCCGCGGCGCTCGACGTCTCGCGCTTCTGGCACCGCGCCCGTCTCGACGGCGCCGAGGTGCGCGTTGTCGCGAACCTGGTTCCGCCGGACGACTTCTCCACGCTCGAGGCCTGGCTTCTCGCGGAGATCGCCCGCAGTCCGAGCCGCAAGCTCGACAACGTCCTCGCTTCGCGCCTGCCGGCCTCGCTGGCGAGCGCCATCCCTGGCCAGATCCAGATCGATGCTGCGGCGCCACTGGGCCGCCTGCGCCGCGAGGATCGCCGCAGGCTAGTGGCAGCGCTGATCGAATGGCCGCTCCGCGTGCGCGACAGCCGCGGCTACAACTTCGCCGAGGTCACCTCGGGAGGCGTTCCGCTGTCGGAGGTGCAGGCCGCCACGATGCGCTCGCGCGCGTGCCCGGGCCTGTATCTGGTCGGAGAAATCCTCGACGTCGACGGCCGCATCGGCGGCTTCAACTTTCAGTGGGCCTGGTCCACCGCCTTCGTCGCTGCGCGCGGGCTGGCTGGGGGTCTCTGAGCAGCGAACGCGGGATTCATTCCCGCGCGAGCGACAAGTACGTCTCGATCGCTCGCAGCGAGCCCGCGATACCCAGGCGCGAGGTATCGATCGTGCAGGCGGCCTGCGCATAAAGGGTGCTGCGCTCGGCCAGCAAACGCCGCAGCTCGGCCATGGCCTCGGGATGATCGACCATCGGTCGCCGGTCGCCCTGCTTGAGCACGCGCTTCCAGTGATCCTCGGGGTCCGCCCGCAGCCACACGGTCAGCGCCCGCCGGCGCAGCCGGGACCAGGTCTGCCTGGCGTGCACCAGGCCGCCCCCGGTGGCCAGCACCAGCGGTCGCCCCTCGGCCAGGATCGCTTCCAGCGCGCTGCGTTCGAGCCGGCGGAAATACTCCTCGCCGTGCATCGCGAAGATCTCGCCGAGCGACAGGCCGGCAGCCTTCTCCACGCGCCGATCGAGTTCGACGAACGGGACGCCGAGCTTGCGGCCCAGCCTGCGTCCCAGCGTGCTCTTGCCGGCGCCGCGCAGGCCGAGCAGCGCGATCACCGGCAACTCGGCCTCGCCCCCCGGACCGCTGAGCAGCGCCGCGGGTGTCGTACCCAGCGCGCGGGCGAGGGCCAGCAACTTGCGTACTGAGATGTTGCCCACGCCGGCTTCCACCTGGATCAGGAAGCGGGACGACAGCCCCGAGCGTGAGGCCAGCTCGCGCAGCGAGTAGGCCCGCTCCGTGCGCAAGCGGCGGACGCTGCCTCCGAACGCCTCGAGCAGTCGATCGGCATCCATCATAGATCCGCACTATAATGCACCATTGTGACGGCGGTCAATGCACTATAATGCTTGACAGGCGCGCGGGCCTCGCCTATCCTCGCTGGCTGTCATGGAACACGCCGAGGCCGCGCCGGCCGCCCCCGTCCGCTTCGAGACCCACCCTGCGCGCTACCTGCACTTCCGGCTCGAAATCGAGCCGCCCGTGGCGCGTCTCGTGCTCGACATCCAGGAAGATCGGCCGCTGCGGCCGGGCTATCCGCTCAAGACCAACAGCTACGACCTCGGCGTCGACATCGAGCTGGCGGACGCGATCCAGCGGCTCCGCTTCGAGCACCCCGAGGTGCGGGTGCTCGTGATCTCCAGCGGCAAGGACCGGGTGTTCTGTTCCGGCGCGAACATCTACATGCTCGGTACCTCGAGCCACGCCTTCAAGGTCAATTTCTGCAAGTTCACGAACGAGACGCGGCTCGCCCTTGAGGACGCCTCGCAGCATTCAGGCCTGAAGTCGATCGCCGCGGTGAACGGGGCCTGTGCGGGTGGCGGCTACGAGTTGGCGCTCGCCTGCGACGAGATCCTGCTGGTGGACGACGCGTCTTCCGCCGTGAGCCTGCCGGAGGTGCCGCTGCTCGCCGTTCTTCCGGGCACCGGCGGCCTGACGCGGGTCGTGGACAAGCGCAAGGTGCGGCGGGATCTGGCCGATGTCTTCTCGAGCCTGGGCGAAGGCGTCAAGGGCAAGCGCGCGGTGCAGTGGCATCTGGTCGACGAGGCGATCCCGTTGTCGAAGTTCGCGAGCCGGGTCCCCGAGCGGGCCATGGCGCTCGCTTCCGCGACGACTCAGCGCAGCGGACCGGGTGTCCCGCTCGAGGCGCTCGGCGGTCGCTACACGGAAGAGGGCGTCGAGCATCGCTACGTGAGCCTCACCATCGACGCGGTCAACCGCGTTGCGGAGCTGACGCTGCGCGCCCCCGTGGGCGACGAGCCGACCACGGCCGCGGCGATGCGGGCACGTGGCAGCGAGTTGTGGGCGCTGCGCGCCTTCCGCGAGCTGGACGACGCCGTGCTCGAGCTGCGTTTCAACCGACCCGAAATCGGCGTCATCGTCCTGAAGACGCGCGGCGACGCCGCAGCAGTGCTGGCAGCGGACGCGGTCCTCGTGGCGAACCAGGGCGACTGGTTCGCGAGCGAAGTGCTCCATCACATGAAGCGCGTCTTGAAGCGCCTCGACCTCACTGCCCGCAGCCTGCTCGCGATCATCGACGATGGCTCCTGCTTTGCGGGATCGCTCCTCGAGCTGGCCTACGCCGCCGACCGCTCGTACATGCTCGCGAAGTATGCGGGCCCGACCCTGGCCTTCTCAGCGTTGAACGGCGGCGCGCTGCCAATGTCGAACGGCCTGTCCCGCCTGGCCACGCGCTTTCTGGGCTACCCCGAGAAGGCCGAGCCGCCCGTGGGGCAAAGCTTCGATGGAGAGGCCGCCCTCGAGGCCGGCTACGTGACCTTCGCCCCGGACGAGATCGACTGGGACGACGAGGTGCGGCTCGCCATCGAGGAGCGCGCGGCGATCTCGCCGGATGCGCTGACGGGCATGGAGGCGAACCTGCGCTTCGCCGGCCCGGAGACGATGGAGACCAAGATCTTCGGTCGCCTCTCAGCCTGGCAGAACTGGATCTTCCAGCGTCCCAACGCGGTTGGTGAGACGGGCGCCTTGACGCTCTACGGCAAACCCGAGCGCGCCCGCTTCGGTTGGTCTCGCACCTAACGGAGCCACTATGTCCTCTGTCGAATTGACCTCCAAGATTCCCAACAACGTCGGCCTTTCCGACGACAAGCGCCTGCTGCGCGCGCTCGAGGCCTGGCAACCGAACTACATCGGCTGGTGGAGGGAAATGGGGCCCGAGGGCTACCAGGAGAAAGACGTCTGGCTGCGCACGGCCGTCAGCGTCGATGCCGAGGGCTGGGCCCACTTCGACTACGTGAAAATGCCCGACTATCGATGGGGCATCTTCCTGGCGGAGCCGGTGCCGGATCGCAGGATCGGCTACGGCGATGCGATGGGCGAGGCAGCGTGGCAGGTGGTCCCCGGCGAACACCGCAACACGCTGCGCCGCTTGATCGTCACGCAGGGTGACACGGAGCCCGCGAGTGTCGAGCAGCAGCGGCTGCTCGGGAACAGCGCGCCCTCGCTCTACGACCTGCGCAACCTGTTCCAAGTGAACGTCGAAGAGGGCCGGCACCTGTGGGCGATGGTGTACCTGCTCCACAGCCACTTTGGCCGCGACGGGCGCGAGGAGGCCGAGGAGCTCTTGCAGCGCCGCAGCGGCAATCCCGACAAACCGCGCATCCTGGGCGCCTTCAACGCTCCGGTCGACAACTGGCTCGACTTCTTCATGTTCACGATGTTCACCGACCGCGACGGCAAGTATCAGCTGCTGGCCCTTGCCGAGAGCGGCTTCGATCCGCTCGCGCGCACCACCCGCTTCATGCTCACCGAAGAGGCTCACCACATGTTCGTGGGCGAGACCGGCGTCGAGCGCATCGTGCAGCGCAGCTGCGAGCTCATGAAGCAGGACCCGAACCAGGACGCGCGTGCCCAAGGCGGCATCCCGCTGGACATGGTGCAGCGCTACCTGAACCTGTGGTTCGCGCTGTCACTCGACCTGTTCGGGGGCGAGATCTCGTCCAACGCGGCGTCGTACTTCGCGGCGGGCCTCAAGGGACGCGCGAACGAGGACAAGTTCGCCGAGCATTCCGCCCTGGACCAGGCCTACCGGATGCTCGTGCCGAAAGACGGGAAGGTCGCCGAGGAGGATGTCCCGCTGCGCAACGCCATGAACGAGGTGTTGCGCGACGGCTACGTCGACGACTGCCAGCGCGGCGTGGACCGTTGGAACAAGCGTATCGCCGAGGCGGGTCTGTCCTACCGGCTACGGCTGCCGTCGAAGCGCTTCTACCGTCACATCGGCCTATACGCGGAGATGCCGTTCGACATGGATGGCCAGTTGCTCGCAAAGGTCGACTGGGAGCGGCGCAGCGGGGAATGGCTGCCCACGGCCGAGGACCGCGCCTACGTCGCGACGCTCCAAAAGCCCGTGTACACGCCAGGCCAGATCGCCAACTGGATTGCGATGCCGGCGCGCGGCATCAAGGGCCTGCCCTTCGAATACGAGTACGTCCGGCTGGACTGACGACGTCTACGGTCGCCCTGCGGTAGGATCGACGCAGGATGACCCGCCGCGTCACTCCGGAAAGGCCGCACCACTGGCGAGCGGCGAGGCGCATGCCGCCGGCTTCCGGCGCCTTCCTTCTGGACCGTCTGCACCTCAGGGCTGAGCCCTGATCGCGGGCCTCCTGGGTGTGACGCTCACCCTGGACGCCGCTGCCCGTAGCGACGGCCCGCCCCCCACGACGCGACCGCCGCGTCCGATCAGCGCTTCCATCGAACGCCTCGTCGAGAAGCTGGTCGAGCTGCCCTGTCACAAGGCGGCCGAACAGGGCGTGCCCTGCTTCCCGGTCGTGACGGAATCCGAGAAACCGACGGTCTCAGTCCGCGACTCCCCCTAGGATCTCGGGCCGAACGGCAAGCCGAGCGAGCACCGCCCCCCTTCGGCCGAGGAAATGCGACCGTTGCGCCCAGGCTCGAAGTCGGTGGGCGTCGACCTCGTGAGCTTCGATCCGATCTGTGCCGTGAAGCACGCCCTGAAGGGGGTCAAGGGGAAGAACGACATCTACTACCTGTATCGGGTGCGGGACGCGGGGCGAGCGGGTGATTCTCGAGGCCCAGCGCCTGAACGCGGCGTCGTATCAAGGGTCCGTGGAGTTCGTCGGCCGGTTCGAAGGCGAGTGCGCGGCGATCGCGGCATACCGCCAGGAGGATCGTCGCTCCCAGCCGGATGGCCCGTGAAGCTCTCAGCCCTCAGTTTGGGATGACGACGGGCTACTGCAGGCGTGTGTTGACGCGGCGGCGGCTGTCCACGGATGCGGTGAAAAAGCCTTCCCACTGCCGGCGGATGCGATCGAGCTTGGCGATGGCTGCAGGATCGGCAGCGCCGCCCACGCTCACGTAGACGAAGGCTTGCCGCCACGGCGCGAGCGTCGTGCTGGCCGCGGGGCTGCGCGGCCCCTCGGCGGCGATCACCTCGCCGATCGTGACGTCGCGCCGCGTGCCCTGGAAGGTGATGCCGGTCTGCGGGTCGCGCCCGGGATCGCTGCCCGCTCCGAGCGGATTTCTGACGAGCAGGATCGGGGGCACCTCGTCTGGGCGTCTCAAACCCATGATGTATTGGTCGAGGGCGCCATAACGCAGCGAGGCGCCGGCGGTGCGGAACTGCCCGCCGCCCAGGTCCGAGAGCTCGTTGCCCTCGTCGAAGGAGCCGTCGCTGTCCATGAAGAAACTCCAATGCACCAGATCCCGGCCGAGCAGATCGGAGCTGTTCGTGGCGCCGTCTCGAAAGCGTGCGGAGGCCAGCCAGCGGTGCCCGACCTCGTGACCGATCAGCGACAGCGAGGTGTCTTCCCCGTTGATGGGCAACTGCGGGTCCTCCGAGTATTTCGAAAGCGCGTCCATCATCACCACGCTCTCCAGCCGCCCGGCGCTGCCGTATCGCCCCGAGAAGTCCTCCACACCGACGCCCGTTCCCAGGTCGGTGTTCTTCACGTTGTTTTCGTAGGCGAAGGTCCCCCGAGAGATGAGCGACTGGTTCGTGAAGAACAACAGCTGCTGGAACTCGTCTGCATGAGTGCGATAGAACTTGCGGGCCGCGGCCACCAGGTCGAGCTCGTTCTGAAGTCGGAACGACTCCGCGATCGCGCCGCCGCTCACGGCGCTGGCGACGCCGGACATGTCCACCGGCGTGAAGCCGCCCCGGTTGCTGCCGGGAGCGATGCCGACGACGCCTTCGTCGAGTGTCGCGGTCAGGCCCGCAGCCCACGCGAAGGCGATCCGGCCGTTCCTGAACAGCGTCACCTGGAAGCTGTTCTTGTCCGTCTTGCCGAACTGCGGCACGTCGCTCCAGATGACGCTGAAGCTGTCGCCCTCGCTGCGGGTGGTGACGCTCGCGCCGGGCTGAGCGGGGTCGAGGTCGGCGAAGAGCGGTGCGATGCGCGGTGGGCCAGCCAGGAAGCGGCCGAGGCTGCGCGAGGTCGAGGCGCTGTCGGCCGCGCCGAAGCTCAGGTTGCCGTCCGAGTTCACGAAGACGCTGTCGTAGGTCGCGCCGCGGAAGCTGAAGGCGAAGGGCAGGGCCACGGCCATGTTCGAGTCATCGCTGAGCGGCAGTGCGGTTCCGCCGCCGGTGACTGGCCGGTCGACGCGCGACGCGCGATAGTTCACCCCCTCGGGCGAGAATTCGACGCCCACACTTGCGAGGTCGAGGATGTTGCGACGCAGGGCCAGCTCGCCTTCGTCCAGGAGCACGGCGACGTTGCCGACGTCGGAGGCGGCCGCGACGTTCGCCGCCGAGCGCAAGTTGCCGTGGCGCGCCTCCCGTTCCGCATGGGCGGCGAGGGCCGTCACTCCGCCTTCGCGCGTGGTGCCGCAGTAACGATGATTGCCGGCCGCGTGAAGCGGACCCGCGCTGGCCAAGAGGAGAAGGACGACAACGGCTCGACACATCAGGCGTTCAACCCTCCAAACTATCAGTTTAGGGTATTCTTCGGCGCGATTCACGAAAGGCTTCCATGTCCAGGCTGATGAACAGCTTTGCCCCGATCCTCGGACTCCTGCTGGCGCCCGTGGCGGTGCTCGGCCAACGCCAGCCCGTCCTGAAGCAGATCCAGGTCCCGCATCATTATTACTACCGCGAGATGTACCTGCCGCAGGTGACGAGCGGTCCCGCCGCCGCGAGCTGGGCGCCCGACGGCCGCGAGCTGGCCTATGCGATGCAAGGCTCTCTGTGGCGGCAGGCGCTCGGCTCCAAGCTGGCCCGGCAGCTCACGAACGGCCCCGGCTACGACCACCAGCCCGACTGGTCGCCCGATGGCCGCTTCCTGGCCTTCGCCTCCTACCGCGACGATGCGGTGGAGCTGCGCGTGCTCGAGCTTGCCACGGGCGAGAGCTGGCCGCTCACGGAGAACCGCGCGGTCAACGTCGAGCCGCGCTGGTCGCCCGACGGCAGGCGCATCGCCTTCGTCTCGACGGTCTTCAACCAGCGTTGGCACATCCACGTGATCGAGATGGCCGAGGGCCGGCCCGGGAAAATCACGCGGCTCACCGAGGACAAGGACGGCGGCCTGCCGCGCTACTACTACAGCACCTGGGACCACTACCTCTCGCCGAGCTGGTCGCCCGACGGCAGCGAAATCCTGTACCTCTCGAACCACGGGCGCATCTGGGGCACGGGCGGGATCTGGCGGATGAAGGCGGAGCCGGGTGCCGCCGAGCGCGAGATCCATTTCGAAGAGACCAACTGGCGCGCTCGGCCCGACTGGTCACGCGACGGCAAGCGCGTCGTCTACGCTTCGTATCTCGGCGGCCAGTGGCATCAGCTCTGGCTGATGACCGCCGACGGCGGCGATGCGTTTCCCCTGAGCTATGGCGATTTCGACACCGTGAGTCCACGTTGGTCGCCCGACAGCCGCCGCATCGCCTACATCTCCAACGAGACCGGCAACACCTCGCTGTGGGTGATCGACGTTCCCGGCGCGAAGCGCGAGCGGCTCGAGGCCCGGGAGAGGCAGTATCTCGGACCGGTGGCGGAACTGACGCTCAGCGTGCGCGGTCCCGAGGGCGCGCCGATTTCGGCCCGCGTGGCCGTGCGCGGCGCCGATGGCCGCTACTTCGGGCCCGACGACGCGTGGCGCCACGGCGACGAGGCGTTCGACCGGGCTTTGGGGCCCTTCGAGTACGGCTACTTCCACACGCCGGGAGAGTCGAAGATCATCTTGCCGGCCGGCGAGATCAGCGTCGAGGTGCTGCACGGCCTGGAGTGGAAGCCCTTCGTGAGAACGCTCACGCTCGTCGTCGGCGTGCCGTCGCGAGTCGACGTGGCGCTCGAGCGCCTGGACGATCTGCCGGCCAAAGGCTACTGGAGCGGTGACGTACACGTTCACATGAACTACGGCGGTACCTACCGCAACACGCCGGCGCGGCTTGCGGAGCAGATGCGCGCCGAGGATCTGCACGTGGTCGAGAACCTGATCGTCAACAAGGAGCAGCGCGTCCCCGACATCGCATACTTCGACGGCGGCCGTCCCGACCCGGCCTCGACAACCGACAGGCTGATCGTCCATGGCCAGGAGTACCACACCAGCTTCTGGGGGCACACGGGCCTGCTGGGGATTCGCAACAACATCCTCGTGCCCCCCTACGCGGCCTACGTCAACACCGCGGCCGCCAGCCTTTACCCGCACAACGCCGCGATTGCGGACTTGGCGCACGCACAGGGCGGGCTGTTCGGCTACGTGCATCCCTACGACGCTGATCCCGACCCGGCCGACGCCACGCGCCCGCTGCGGCACGAGTTTCCGATCGACGTGGCGCTGGGCCGGGTCGACTACTACGAAGCCCTCGGCTTCGTGGACGACTTCTGGCCCACGCAGAAGGTCTGGTATCGGCTGCTCAACTGCGGCTTCCGGATCCCGGCAGCGGCGGGCACTGACGCGATGGCGAACTATGCCTCGCTGCGCGGACCCGTTGGCCTCAACCGCGTGTTCGTGAAATCAGGCGAGCTCGAGCATGCGAAGTGGCTGGCGGCCCTCAAGGCCGGTCGCTCGTTCGCGACGAACGGCCCGCTGCTGGAGTTCTCGCTGGGCGGAAAGGAGCTCGGCGACACGCTCGAGCTGAAGACGGTCGGCTCGGTCGAGGCGCGCGTGGCGGTGAGGTCGATCGTGCCGCTCGATCACGTGCAGATCATCGGCAACGGCGAGGTCGTGGCCGAGATTCCGCTCGCGCCGGACGGACTCGGCGCCACCGCCAGCGTCCCGGTCGCGGTCAAGAAGAGCGGCTGGTACCTGCTGCGCGCCTTCGGAAACAGCTCGCGCCAGCCGGTGCTCGACTCGTTCCCACTGGGGACGACCAGCCCGATCTACGTCAGCGTGAAGGGCGCCCCGGCGCGGTCGAAGGCCGATGCCGACTACTTCCTCGCCTGGGTGGCGCGCGCCGAGGCCGCGGCCCGCGAGCATCCCGGCTACAACACCGAGGCCGAGAAGCAAGCGGTGCTCGGGTCGCTTGCCGAGGCGAGCGCCGTGTTTCGCCGGCGCGCGACCGCCGCCGCCTTCGCGACCAGGCGCTGAGCTTTTTCACGACCATTTCAATCGACCTGAGACAAAGGAGCGAGCATTGACGAAGAAGAAAGGGATCCTGGAGCGCTTGGCCGAGGGCGTGGTGCTTGGCGACGGCGGCTATCTGCTCGAGTTGGAGAAGCGCGGCTACGTGCAGGCCGGGCCATTCACGCCCGAGGTCAGCCTCACGAACCCCGAGGCCCTGATCGCGTTGCATCGCGAGTTCCTGCGCTCCGGCGCCGAGGTGCTGCAAACGCTCACCTTCTACGCGAGCGAGGACAAGCTGAACACGGTCGGCCTGGGGGGCAAGGCCGACGACATCAACCGCGCGGCCGTGAAGATCGCGAAGCAGGTGGCAGCCGAGGGCGATGCCCTGGTGGCCGGCAACATCAGCCTTGCCTGGGTCTACGATCCGAAACAGCCGAAGACGAAGGACCGCACCCGCGACCTGTTCGACCGGCAGATCGCGATCATGAAGGAGGGCGGCGTCGACTTCGTGATCGGTGAGACCTACTCCTTTCTCGGCGAGGCTCTGCTCGCCGTGGAGTCCATCAAAAAGGCAGGACTGCCCGCGATGGTCACGATGTCCTTCGAGCAGGATCCGAACTCGTACGAGGGAGATTCGGTCGCCGAGTGCGCGAAGCGGCTCGAGGGCGCCGGCTGCGACATCGTGGGCATCAACTGCCTGCGCAATCCCGAGTACACGCTGCCGCTCATGGCGGAGGTCCGCGCCGCGGTGAAGGGCTTCGTGGCGTGCCAGCCCACCGCGTATCGGACCAAGCCCGAGGCTGTCGACTTCACGACGTTGCCGGATTTCCCGGTCGGGCTCGACCCGTTGCAGTTGACGCGTGCCGAGATGGCCGAATACGCCGTGAAGGCGAAGGCAATGGGCATCGAGTTCATAGGCTCATGCTGCGGGTCGGTCGCGTGCCACGTGAAGGCCATGGCGAAGGCGCTGGGCAAGCTGCCCGCGGGCGAGCGAGCCTGGCGGGTCGACTACAACAAGCCGATGTCGGGGTACGAGCAGCACGGCCACAAGGACTAGACGTCAGGGAGGGCATCGTGGTCGGCTGCCCGCGGATGTATTGCGAGCCGGTTGACGAGGCTTACACGCTGCAGTCCGCGTTGCCATGACCTGGAATGCCACCGTGGGGAGAATCCATGCAGATGATCACGCCGTTCTTGTGGTTCGACGGAAGGCCGAAGAGGCCATGAAGTTCTACGTTTCTATCTTCAAGAATTCCAGGATCGTGAGCACGATGCCGGGGCCGGATGGGAAGGTCTCGACCGGGACGTTCGAATTGGGGGGCCGGCAGTTCATGGCGCTCAACGGCGGGCCACAATTCAAGTTCACAGAGGCCATCTCGCTCTTCGTCAGCTGCGAGACACAGGCCGAAGTGGACGATCTGTGGAACAAGCTCACCGAAGGCGGCGCCGAGAGCAAGTGCGGCTGGCTCAAAGACAAGTTCGGTCCCTCATGGCAGATCATTCCCTCGGCGCTCGGGAGGCTGCTGGGTGACAAGGATCGCAAGAAGTCGCAGGCAGCCATGCAGGCCATGCTCAAGATGAAGAAGATCGACATCAAAGGCCTGCAGGGCGCGTTCGACCGCGCATGACTCAGGCGATGGACCGGGACGAAGTCCTGTGCCGTGAGTTGACGCGCCAGGAGGCCCAGCAAGTGAGGATTCGACGCGCCTCGCCTGACGATCAGCCCTTCGTCGTGGCTGCGGCGGACCGTTTGGGGAGCTTCGGGCCGCCGGCCTGGCGACCCTCCGAGGAGATCGTGAGCGGCGAGGTTCGGACGCTGCAGGGTTTCTTCGAGGCGCCCGCTTCGGACGCGACCCTGCTGATTGCGGAGTCGGAGGAGGGCACTCGCTTGGGCTTCGCCTATCTCGAGCGGCTTCAGGACTACTTCACGCTCGAGAACCATGGTCACGTGGGAATCCTCGTCGTCACCGGGGAGGCGCAGGGAACGGGCGTCGGCGGCGCCCTGATGCGCGCGGCCGAGGGCTGGGCACGCGAGCAGGGTTATCGCAGGCTGACGCTGAACGTGTTCGAAGCGAACCGCGCCGCGCAGGCCGTGTACGAGCACCTGGGCTACGCGCCGGAGACGCTGCGCTACGTCAAGATCCTGTAGCGGCTAGGCGGGCTTCTGACCGCGGTCGCGGCTGACCAGGACCTTGCGGCCGCGGATCTTGGTCGCACGCAGCGCGTCGATGATCTTCGTGGCGAGATCCTGCGGCACCTCGACGATCGAGAAGCGGTCCGCGATCTGGATTGAGCCGATCACCTTGGATTGAACGCCCGCTTCGCCCGTGATCGCGCCGACGAGGTCGGCGGGACGAACGCCCGCGATGCGGCCCGCGGCGACGAACAGACGCGTCATCGGGCCCGTCACCGCGTGCTCGCGGCGCGAAGTACCCTTGCCCGCAGGGCCGCCGCGCGCTGGCTTCCCCTTGCCTCGCTCGGGAGAAGAGCGTTCCTTGACCGCGACCGCGGGGATCTCCTTGTCTTTCTCGCCGCCGAGGCCCGCTTCGAGGGCGAGCTTCACGGCGGCTGCGGCGACCTGCACGATGTCGAATTCTTCCGCCAGCGACTCGACGACGACGCGCACGTCGTCGATGTCGCCCGCCAGCAGGCGTTCGCGAAGCGAGGCCCGCATCACGTCCAGGCGACGCGAGCGGAGGTCGGCAACGGTCGGAACCGAGCCGATCTCGATCTTCTGCTTGGTGAAGCGTTCGATGTTGCCGAGCAACCGATGCTCGCGCGGCTCCGCGAGCGTGATCGCGACGCCGGTGCGGCCGATCCGGCCGGTGCGGCCGATGCGGTGGACGTAGGCTTCCGGTTCCGCCGGGACGTCGTAGTTGACGACGTGCGAGAGGTGGTCGATGTCGAGCCCGCGGGCGGCCACATCGGTTGCGACCAGCAAGTCGACTTTCTTGGCGCGGAACAGGCCCATCACGCGGTCTCGCTGTGGTTGAGCCATGCCGCCGTGCAGCGCTTCGGCGCGATAGCCGTGGGCGCTCAGGGTTTCGACCAGTTGGTCGACCTCGAGGCGCGTCCGGCAGAAGACCAGCGCCGCTTCGGGGCCTTCCATGTCGAGGACACGGCCGAGGGTCTGCGGCTTGTGGGCGCGCGAGACGATGAAGGCGACCTGGCGCACGCGCGGAAGCTGGCCCGCCGTCGCCTTCTCGCGGGCGATCGTCACGCGCGCGGGGTTCTTCAGGTGGCGAGCGGCGATGGCCGCGATGCGCGGGGGCATGGTGGCGGAGAACAGCGCCGTTTGTTTGTCGGCCGGGGTGGCGGCGAGGATCGCTTCCATGTCCTCGGCGAAGCCCATGTCGAGCATCTCGTCGGCTTCGTCGAGGGCGACCACGCGAACGTGGTCGAGGCGCAGTGTGCGTCGGTTGATATGGTCGAGCGCGCGACCCGGGGTGGCCACCACGATGTCGGCGCCGCGCTTCAGGGCGCGGATCTGGACGTCCATCGGGGCGCCGCCGTAGAGCGGAACGACACTGAGGCCAGAGGCCTTCGCGTACTTGTGGATGGCCTCGGCCACTTGCATCGCCAGCTCGCGCGTGGGAACCAGGACGACGCCGCTGGTCCGGCCCCGCGCGGCACCGTCCTCCGAGATGCACTGCAGCATCGGCAGCGCGAAAGCTGCGGTCTTGCCGGTTCCCGTCGCCGCCTGGCCGAGGACGTCGCGACCGCTGAGCAGTAGCGGGATGGCCTCGCGCTGGACGGGCGTTGGCTCTTCGTAGCCGAGCGCCGAGGTCGCCGCGACGAGCGACGCCGCGAGCCCCAGCGAGGCGAAATCGGCGGGCTTCTCGTCGGAGCCGGGGGAAGTCATCCGCGTCATGGTACCGCGGACGCTCGCCTACGGCGTCACGGCCAGCAGGCCTTTCACTTTGCCCACGGCCCGCCGCAGGCCGGCGTCGAGTTCCATCGTCTCGAGTTGGGCCCACGTGAACCAGCGGATCGCATGGCTCTCGTCGGGATTGTGCCGAGCCGTCGCCGTGTCGGGTGCGATGACCAGGTAGCGCAGGTCCAGGTGTTCGTGGGCTGGTTCATCGCCATGGGCCGGGATCGCGTGGACGTCGACGTCGAGCGGGCGCGGCGCCGTGGCGTGCAGCGCGATCCCCGCGATCCCGGTTTCCTCAAAGGCCTCGCGCAGCGCCACGGCCTCGCCCGTCGTCTCGCCGGGATCGCCGTGGCCGCCGGGCTGAAGCCAGAGACCGAGCTTGCGGTGATGCAGCAGCAGCACCTGGTCGCGTGCGGCCGAGACCACGAGCGCGCTGCCCGTGAGATGGCCTGGGCGGATGCGCCGGTCGAAGGGTTGGGGATGCGCCGCAACGAACGCCAGGATCTGCGCCAGGTGGCGGCTCTCGCGCGCATCCGCTGGGATGTGGGAGCGAAGGCCGGGAGCGACGGCCAGCGAGACAGGGAAGAGGGCGCTGCGGCCGCGGGTCACCGGGAGTCTCCTGGCTGGCGATTCTAATATGATCGAGCCGTCATGGAGCCTGCCCGCCGTCCGCGCATCAAGATCTGCTGCATCCGCGATGTCGCCGAGGCCTGGCTCGCCATTGGCCATGGCGTCTCGGCGCTGGGGCTGGTCTCGGCCATGCCGAGCGGCCCGGGCGTGATCGAAGAGGCGATGATTGCCGAAGTGGCGTCGGTCGTCCCGCCGGGAGTCGCGACGTTCCTGCTCACCAGCTTCCAGGACGCGGCCTCGATCGTGGCCCAGCAGCGGCGGCTGCGCACCACGACATTGCAGATCGTCGACCAGCTCACCTCGGGAAGCTACCGCGAGCTTCGCGAGGCTCTGCCCGGCATCGGGCTCGTGCAGGTGGTCCACGTGACGGGTCCAGAGTCCGTGGACGAGGCTGTCGCCGTTGCTTCGGAGGTGGACGCGATCCTGCTCGATTCGGGCAATTCGGCGCTCGCCGTGAAAGAGCTGGGGGGAACGGGCCGACGTCACGATTGGGCGATCAGCCGTCAGATTCGCGAGGCGATCCCGGTGCCGATCTACCTGGCCGGCGGCCTGACGGCCGAGAACGTCGCCGAGGCCAGCGAGGCAGTGGGGCCGTTCGGCCTCGACCTGTGCACCGGCGTGCGCACCGACGGCCGTCTGGACAAGGCGAAGCTCGCGCGATTTATCGAGGCCGCTCGGACCTAGGCTCCTACCGGGCCGACGCTGAGGGTCGGGTCGATCACGACGAGCGGCTCGCCTTGGCGATCCAGGCGGAAGCGCGCGGCGCCCTTGGGCAGGAGCTGAACGTCGCTGATGGCGCCTAGCGCCGCGAGCGTCGAGATCACCACCCAGTTCGCGTCGAATTCCCACCACTCGAGGCCATGCCGGGCCGAGCGCTGGAAGGCGTGATGGTTGTTGTGCCAGCCCTCGCCCCACGCGAGCAGGCCCACCCACCAGCAGTTCGTCGAGCCTTCAGGCGTGTCGAAGGTGCGATAGCCGAAGGTGTGGGCCGCCGAGTTGACGAGCCAGGTCACGTGCAGCGTCACCACGATGCGCAGCAGCGAGCCCCAGACCGCGAGGCTCCAGCCGCCCCACGCATACAGCACCAGGCCGACCAGGATGTTCGGGACGACGTGCAGCCGATTCAGCACCCGGTGCACCGGGTCGGCTAGGAGCTCTGGAGCGTACTTGCGCTCTATCTCGTCGCGGCCCATCTCGAGCTCGGCGAGGATCCAGCCGAAGTGGCTCCACCAGAAGCCGTCCTTCGGCGTGTGCAGGTCCTTGCCCGGGCGATCCGAGAAGGTGTGGTGCGCACGGTGCATGGCGACCCAGGTGATGGCTCCGCCTTCGGAGGCGAGCGTGCCGAACAGGGTGCCGAGATACTCGAGCCACTTGGGCGCCTTGAAGCCGCGGTGGGTGAGCAAGCGGTGGAAGGTGATCCCGATCCCGAGCGAGCCGGCCACCCAGTTGAGGAACAGCAGCGCGAACAAGCCGGTCCACGTGAAGTTCCAGAACGCCGTCACCGCCGCCAGGTGGATGGCGGAGAAGTAGACGACGTTCACCCAGTCGAAGCGACGACCGTTCCAGGTCAGGCTCATGACCAGGGAGCCTAGCATCCGGCTCTCCGGTCTGTTTGTCAGACTTTTGTAATAGCCACGCGGACAACAGTTTAGGCGACGCTGCGGAGCCGGGCGGGACGGCTGACCAAGCGGGCGAACCCGTACAGGATGGCGGCCATGAAGAGGATCGGCAGCAGCGGGAGCAGCACCAGGCCCAGCACCACGCCGACGATCGCGACCAGCACGCCGACGCCCGTGGCGGCCAGGCCGAGGAGTCCTGCCAGCAGGCCAAACCCCACACGGATGAGGCCGCCCAGGATCTTGAACGGCAGCAGCACCAGCCCAAGCACGACCTTGAGCAGCAGCAGCGGAATCGCGACCAGCAGCGACAGGCCGAGCGCCAGGAGAATGGACAGCACCAGCAGCGTTCCCATGAGCCTTACCTCGTTCACAAACATTTACGCGCGAGAGGCTGCGAAGGTTCCGCGTAGCACCTTCGGTCGCGGTGCGGCCGGCGTCGTGTCAGAATACGGGGTTTCGAGGGAGGCCTCTTGGCGCCGCAGTACATCTTCACCATGAAGGACCTGAGGAAGGTCACACCCCAGGGCAAGGAAATTCTCAAGGGGATCTGGCTGTCGTTCTACCCGGGCGCCAAGATCGGCGTGCTGGGCGCGAACGGCGCCGGCAAGAGCACGCTGCTCCGGGTCATGGCGGGCCTCGACAAGGATTTCGGCGGCGAGGCCTTTGCGGCCGCCGGGACGCGCATCGGGTTCTTGCCCCAGGAACCCCAGCTCGACCCGAAGAAGACCGTCTTGCAGCACGTCGAGGAGGCCGTGGCGGACAAGCACGCGATCGTCCAGCGCTACGAGGAGATCGCCGCCAACTATTCCGACGAGACTGCCGACGAGATGGCACGGCTGCAGGACCAGATCGACGCCGCCAACCTGTGGGAGCTCGACCGCGCGGTGGAGATCGCCATGGACGCCTTGCGGCTACCGTCTGGCGACGCCGACGTCACGACACTCTCGGGCGGAGAGAAGCGCCGCGTCGCGCTGTGCCGCCTGCTCTTGCAGCAGCACGACATGCTGCTACTCGACGAGCCCACGAACCACCTCGACGCCGAGTCGGTGGCGTGGCTCGAGCAGTTCCTGAAGGAGTTCAAGGGCACCGTCGTCGCCATCACCCACGACCGCTACTTCCTCGACAACGTGGCGGGCTGGATCCTCGAACTGGACCGCGGCGCGGGCATCCCCTGGGAGGGCAACTACTCGTCCTGGCTCGACCTGAAGAAGAACCGCCTGGCGCAGGAAGAGACGGAAGAATCGTCGCGCCAGCGCTCGCTCGCGCGCGAGCTGGAGTGGGTGCGCATGGCGCCGCGCGCCAGGCAGGCCAAGGGCAAGGCCCGCCTTGCCCACTACGAGGACCTGCTCGCGGAGCAACAGGCGAACGAGAAGCGTGAGGGCGCCGCCGAGATCGTGATCCCGCCGGGGCCGCGCCTGGGCGACCTGGTGATCGAGGCCAAGGGCGTGCGCAAGGCCTTCGGCGACAACCTGCTGATGGACGACGTCAGCTTCATCCTGCCGCGTGGCGGCATCGTGGGCGTGATCGGGCCGAACGGCGCTGGCAAGACGACGCTGTTCCGCATGATCCTCGGCCAGGACAAGCCCGACGCCGGCACGCTGCGCGTGGGCGAGACCGTGGCGCTCTCCTACGTCGATCAGAGCCGTGACTCCCTGATCGGCGGGCGCAGCGTGTGGGAGGAAATCTCCGACGGCGGCAAAGACATGGTGATGGTCGGCAAGCGCGAGGTGAACTCGCGCGCCTATGCCGCGTCCTTCAACTTTCGCGGACCGGATCAGCAGAAGAAGGTGAAGGACCTCTCAGGCGGCGAGCGCAACCGCCTGCACCTCGCTACACTGCTGAAGAGCGGCGGCAACCTGCTGCTGCTCGACGAGCCAACCAACGACCTCGACGTGGACACGCTGCGCGCTCTCGAAGAGGCGCTCGTGGCCTTTGCCGGCTGCGCGGTCGTGATCAGCCACGACCGCTGGTTCCTCGACCGGATCGCGACCCACATGCTCGCCTTCGAGGGCGACAGCACAGTGGTCTGGTTCGAAGGCAACTACCAGGACTACGAGGCCGACCGGCACCGCCGGCTCGGCACCGAGGCCGACCAGCCGCACCGCATCAAGTACCGCAAGCTGACGCACTGAGCCGACCCCGCACTGGGCGGTCCAGCGGACCCGCGATGGTCAATAATGCGTGGCCGCGTGCCGCCACTTTGGGGCGGTAGGGAGGGACCAGGTGCGACACTCCATTCCGATCTGCGTTCTGGCGTTCGGCTCGATGTTTCCGGGGATGCCGGCCAGTGCCAGCGAAGCGCCCCTCGACGTCGTGATCCGCGGCGGCACCGTCTACGACGGGACCGGCGCCCCTGGCCGCAAGGCCGACGTCGGCCTGCGCGGCGACAAGATCGCAGCGATTGGTGATCTCTCGAAAGCCCGGGCCCGGAGCGTCGTCGATGCCAAGGGTCTGGCGGTGGCCCCTGGCTTCATCAACATGCTGTCGTGGGCGGTGGATTCCCTGATCGCCGACGGTCGCTCGCAAAGCGACATTCGACAGGGCGTCACGACCGAGATCTTCGGGGAGGGCTCCTCGATGGGCCCGCTCACCAGCGAGATGAAGCGCCTCGCGAAACAGAGCCAGGGCGACATCCAATACGACATCACCTGGACCACCCTCGCCGAGTACCTCGCCTTCCTCGAGAAGAAGGGCGTTGCGCCCAACGTCGCCTCGTACATCGGCGCGGCCACGCTTCGCGAGAACGTGCTGGGCGAGGGGGACGTGAAGCCGACCCCGGAGCAGATGGAGGCGATGCGCGCGCTGGTACGCCAGGAGATGGCGGCGGGCGCGCTCGGGATCGGTTCCTCGCTCATCTACGCGCCGGGCAGCTACGCTACGACCGAGGAGCTGATCGAGCTGTGCAAGGCTGCGGCGCCGTATCACGGCAAGTACATCTCGCATCTGCGTAGCGAAGGCGACCAGCTCGTCGAGGCGGTCGACGAGCTGATCCGCATCAGCCGCGAGTCCGGCGTGGCTGCGGAGATCTACCACCTGAAGGCGGCCGGCCGCAGCAACTGGGGCAAGCTCGACGCGCTGATCGCGCGCGTGGAGCAGGCGCGCCGCCAGGGCCTGAAGATCAGCGCCGACATGTACACCTACACGGCGGGCGCTACCGGCTTCGATGCCTGCATCCCGCGCTGGGCGCTGGACGGGGGCTACGAGGCGCTCTGGCCGCGCCTGCAGGATCCCGCCTCGCGCCAACGCATCAAGCAGGAGATGCGGACGGCGAGCCCCGGCTACGAGAACCTGTGCCTCTCGGCCGGCTCGCCGGAGCGACTGCTGCTCGTCGAGTTCAAGACCGACGCCCTCAAGCCGCTGACCGGCAAGACGCTCGCCGAGGTGGCCACACTGCGCCACGCTGATCCAGAGGAGACGATCCTGCAGCTCATGTTCGAGGACAAGACGCGCATCGGTGTCGTCTTTTTCCTGATGAGCGAGGACAACGTTCGCAAGCAGCTTCAGCTGCCGTGGGTCTCGTTCGGATCCGACGCGGGCTCGCTCGCTCCCGAGGGCGTGTTTCTCGAGTCCGCGACGCATCCGCGCGCCTATGGAAATGTGGCCCGGCTGCTCGGGCGATACGTACGCGACGAAAAACTCGTCCCACTCACCGAGGCGATCCGCCGGCTTGCCGGCCTGCCCGCCACGAACCTCGGCCTGGAGGGCCGCGGCTTCTTGAAACCGGGGATGTTCGCCGACGTCGTGATCTTCGACCCGGCGACGATCGCCGATCACGCGACCTTCGATCAGCCGCACCAGTTCTCGACGGGGGTGCGGCAGGTGTTCGTGAACGGCGTGCAGGTACTGAAGGACGGCGAGCACACCGGGGCACTCCCGGGCCGGGCCTTGAAGGGTCCCGGGGCGACGCGCTGAGTTCGAGCGAAGACATGGCCCCCCGCGTCGCGATCACGGGCGCAAACGGCTTCGCCGGCCGCCACGTCACCCGCGCGGCGGCCGCTGAACGTTGGGAGGTCGTGGGCGTCGTTCGCTCGAAGGCCGCGGCGCGGGTAGTCGCCGGAGCGGGCGGGCGTGGCGCCATCGTGAACGACCTCGCGGACGAGCGACTCACGGCGGCGTTCGAGGGCGTTGCCGCCGTGATCCATCTGGCGCAGATCGGCACGGAACGGGGGGAGGCCAGCTACGCTGCGGTCAACGTTGAAGGAACGCGCCGCGTGATCGCCGCGGCGAAGCAGGCCGGCGTCCCGCGCATCGTGTTCTTCAGCGGGCTGGGCGTGGCGCGCTATGGAATCGCGTCTCGCTGCACGAACGCGTATTTCCTTTCGAAGCTGGCGGCGGAACTGGCGCTGTTCGAGTCCGGGCTCGAGGTGACGATCTTTCGCCCGTCGTACATCGTGGGCTCGGGCGACGCGTGGCTGCCAACGGTGCTCGCTCAGATGGCCGCGGGCGAAGTAGAGCGCGTCGGCGACGGTCTGTATCGCATGCAGCCCATCGCCGTGCGCGACGCGGCACACCTGGCGCTGGCGGCCGCGTCGGCAACGGCTGCGCGCCACCGCGTCTTCGATCTGGTCGGTCCTGAGCCGATCACAGTCCAGGGCTTCTACGATCGGCTCGGAGCTGCGGCACGCCGCGCTGGCCGGGTGGCCGAGTGGCGCGTTCGCGAGATCGCTGTCGCGGAGGCCGACCGCGCGGCGCGCGCGGGCGGCTACCGGGGCATGGGCAAGGACGAGCTCGATTGCCTGCTATGCGACGAGGTCTCGGACGCGCGGCCGCTGGAGTCGTTGCTGGGCCGCTTCCTCACGCCCCTGGATGACGCGCTCGCCAGCGCCGTGGGGGGCTCCTGAGGTGAGCTTTTTCGAGCGAGCCGCTCTCGGCTTGCTGTTGGGGGCCACGCTTGCGACGCTGTTGTTGGTGGCGCTGAGTGGCCTCGCGCCTGTCGGCACGGGGCTCAGCTTCGGGCTGCTGTTCTGGCAATGGTTCGTGATGCTCTACGTGCTCGTCGGGCTGCCGATCGCGATCGTGATCTGGGCGCTCGGCAAGGCATTGCATCGTCCCACTCTGGCGCGAGGTTTGCTCGGCATGCTGCTGACGGGCTTCGTGGTCGTCGCGTTGTCGCGGAACGTGCCCGCGTTGCAGGCGCTGATGGCGTTCGGCGGCGCCTTTCGATTTCGTGTGCTTTGCCCCGCCGCCGCCTTGCTTGCGGCATTGGGCCTGCTGGCGATTGCGCTGCTGCCGGACGCCAGGCGGTGGCTGGCGCGTGCGCTCGCGGCGCTCAGCCTCGTGGCGACGCTCGGGGCTCTCTGGCCCCTACGGGTTGTCTCGCCCAGTGTCGCACTCTCGCCGCCCCGCGCCACGCCAGCACTCCTGCTAGTGGGGGTCGATGGCGCCGACTGGACCTACCTCGAGCCGCTGATCGCGCGTGGCCAGTTGCCGCACTTCGCTGCGCTGCGCGAGCGCGGCGCCTGGGGCCCTCTCGCCACGCTCACGCCGACCCTGTCGCCGCCCGTCTGGACTACCCTGGTCACGGGCAAGCTGCCGGCGGAACACGGCGTCGACGGCTTCCTGATGCACACCGTCGCGGGCGTTGCGGTGGCGCTGCCCACGCTGCGGCTGCCTGTAGCCATCGGAGCCCAGACGCTCGAAAAGCAGTTGCGCGATCGTCGCCTGATTCGCGAGAGTCCTGTGGGCAGCGAGGCACGCCGGGTGCCCACGCTGTGGAACATCGCTACGGCTTACGGCTCGCGGATGGCCGTAGTGCACTGGTGGGCGACGACCAACCCCGAGCCCGTTCTTGGCGCCCTGATCAGCCCGCGTGTCTACTACGCGAGCGTCGAGGGCGACTCCGCGGGCGGCGCGCGCGCCGCACTCTACCCCGAGCAGCTCTGGGACGAAGCCAGAAAACGGGTAATGAAGCCCGGCGAGGTGAGCTTCGAGCGGGCACGAGCCTACGCGCGCATGGACCAGGCGCTGTGGGACAAGATCCAGCTGGCCGGGCATCGGGGCGAGGGACACCTGCTGCAGATGCTTCCGTATTTTCTCGCGCTCCACGACACGACCCGCAGGCTGGCGGCCTTCGCGGAGGAGCGGGGACGGCGTGATTCGGAGGCGCCGCTCGACCTGCTCGTCCTGTTTCGGTTGGTGGACATGGTGTGCCACAAGGCGCTCGCCGATTCCGAGCTGGTGCCGCGACTGCCTGGCGAAGAAGAGACGAGCTTCGCCCCCGCGGTGAGCGAAGCGTATCGGGAGATGGACCGCGCCCTGGGCGAGCTCGTCGCCCTCTATCCCGGGGCCAACGTCATCGTCGTCTCCGACCATGGGTTCGAGGTCGTCGAGGGTCGCCACGGACGCCGCCCCGACCACGGCCAGGCGCCCGCCGGCGTGTTCCTCGCCGCGGGCCCGGCCTTTCGTCCCGGCCGCGTCGAGGGCCTGGGGGTCCTCGACGTCATGCCGCTGCTCCTCGAGCTCAAGGGCTTCGCCTTGGCTCGGGACATGCAAGGTCATCTGCCCAAGCTGGCGCTTTCGGAAGACTGGCTCGCGCGCGAGCAACCACCCGAGATCGAGTCGTACGACTCGCTGCGCCGTGGTCAGCTGTCCGTCAGCCTCGACGATCCGCGCCTCGACCAGGCGGAGATCGATGGGCTGCGCGCGCTCGGCTACATCAAATAGGCGCTGCCTCCAGAGCCTCGAGCGCCGCGAAGCGAGCGCGCAGTTCGAGGGTCACCGGCCCGGGCCGCCCCTTGCCGACGGCGTCGTCATCGACACGGGCGACGGGAAGGATGCCGCGCGAGACGCTCGTGAGGAATGCCTCGCTGGCGCGCGCGATCTCGCTCTGGTGGACGGCGCGCGCCACGAAAGGCAGGATGGGTGCTGCCACCTCGAGGACCAGCGACCGCGTCACCCCGAGTAGGACCCGCTTTGCCTCCGAGCGCAGGGTGCCGTCGACGACTGCGAAGAAATTGCTCGACAGCCCTTCGAGAATGGCGCCGTCCTCGCCGACGATGAGGCCTTCGTGCGCGTCGGGTGGCAGGCTCCGGTAGGCGGCCGCGGCGGTGGCGATGAAGCGCGTGTCCTTCGCATGCGGGTTCTCACGGCCCGTGGTGACGCTGACGCAGCCCACCCCGTCGCGATAAAGCGCCTCGGGAAGCGGGACGAAGGGTTCGAGTGATACGAAAAAGCGCGGGGCCGCCCAGGTCAGGCGCAGCCGCGACTCGGGAAAAGACGTCTCTCGCAAGGCGTCGGCGATCGCCGCCCGGGCGTCGGGCTCGGACAGGATCGCCGTCTGACCCTGCAGCGCAGCGGATTCGTTGAGGCGTGCGACGTGTTGCGACAGCCGCAGGAACCGGCTACCGGAGTAGGTCCGGAGTGTCGAGTACGCCCCGTCCGGAAGCTGCTCCGAGGCCTCGCCCAGACTGCTGTGCTGTGCCCACAGCCGGGTGGCCTCGTCCTCGCGCAGGAAGGTCGCAACCACGCTCTTTGAACCCTCTTCTTTTCAATTATATACAGACGCGAGCGCAAGGGGTTTGACAGATCTAGACTCAACCCTTAGTTTAGAGTCTGGAGGGTAGGCCTTGAGCAAGATCATAGGTATCGACTTGGGAACCACGAACTCGGTGGTCGCTGTGATGGAGGGTGACAGCCCCAGCGTCATCGCCAATCCAGAGGGCGCCCGCACCACACCTTCAGTCGTCGCCTTCACCAAGACGGGCGAGCGACTCGTGGGCCAGGTGGCCAAGCGCCAGGCCGTCACCAACCCCGAAAATACGCTCTTCTCCATCAAGCGTTTCATGGGGCGCAAGTTCTCGGAGGTCACCGAAGAGAACAAGATGGTGCCGTACAAGGTCGTCGAAGCCGGTAACGGCGACGTCCGCATCGAGATCGACGGCAAGCTCTTCTCGCCCCCCGAGATCGCCGCGATGATCCTCCAGAAGATGAAGGACGCGGCCGAGCAGTACCTCGGCGAGAAGGTGGACAAGGCGGTGATCACGGTACCGGCCTACTTCAACGACTCGCAGCGCCAGGCGACGAAGGACGCGGGCAAGATCGCGGGCCTGGACGTGCTGCGGATCGTGAACGAGCCCACGGCTGCAGCG
>JAQBHI010000177.1:0-68384 GCA_032127875.1 Acidobacteriota bacterium | reverse complement strand
CCGATCGGGCGGTGACGCGATGTGGTGGATGATCGGCCTGTCCACGCTCGGCACGTTGGTCGTGTTGTTTCTGCTGGGCCGGCGCAACGAGCGTGCCGTCGTCCGCGACTGGGACCTGCTCCTCACCCCGAAGGGCGAGCGGGCCTATCGCAGCCTGGAGCGTCGCGTCCACGGCGAGATGGAACTGGTGAGCCTCACCTACGACGAGGCGCTCGCGGTTCGCGAACTGGGCTCCGTGGACGAAGCGATTCAGCTCCTGGACGCGGGCTACCGGGCGATCGAGCATTTCGCCCCGAGCGTGATCCGCCTGCTGTCGGCGATGGCCACCTTCTCGCGCATGGTCTCGGCCATGGCGCCCGTGCGCCCGATCGCCCCGGGCCGATTTCGCCTGGCGCAACTGGTCAGCCTCGCCGCCCTGGGGCGGCTGCTCCACGAGTTCCTGGTTTCGAGCTCCGAGCGCTTCCGGCTACGGCTCTTCGTCCTTACGCGCGGCTTCGAGGTTGCCCTGCGCTACCTGCTGCGTTCGACGCGCCGCATCGTGAGCCGCGATCCGGAGGCGGACCGGGAATGGGAACAGATCGACGCGATCCGTCACGACGTGCAGGCGCTCACCGACGAATCTCTGGAGAGCCTGCGGGTCCTGCTCACTTCGCTCTCCGCCGAACAGCGCCAGCGCTTGCTCACGGAGTCGCCCGCAGAATAGCGGCTGGCGTTTACTCGCCCTCGCGCGGGTGAGCCGCCCCCAGCTTGTTGTACAGCGTCTTCGGATCGATGCCGAGCGCCTCCGCGGCCTTGGCGCGCTGCCCGCCATGCTCGGCCAGCACGGACTGGATGTACTGCCGTTCCATCTCGGCCAGGCTGAGGCCCGAGCCTTCAGACGCTCGAGCGCCTGTCCCACGCGGTTCGCCGCAGACACCACATCGCCGCACGAGCGCAACTCTTCGTGCGGAGCTTTCGGAAAGCGCTAGATCGTCCTCGACGACCAGGATGCGCGCCCTCTCAGCCATGGACGGCCCCCCCGGGCGCCGTGGTTCTCGAGGGCCCCCCGATGGGAAGCTCGATCGTCACACTCGTGCCCTGCTTCGGCTGGCTCTCGACGCGGATCTCGCCATCGTGACCGGTGACGATGCCATGGCAAATCGCGAGACCCAGGCCCGTCCCCTGGCCCATGGGCCTGGTGGTGAAGAACGGGCTGAAGACACGCTGCAGGTTTTCGGGCTGGATGCCTTCCCCGTCATCGCGAATCGTCAATCGAACCCGACGCCCGGGCAAGAGCCGGGTTTCGATCGAGACCTGACCTTCCGGCGGTGTCGCCTCCATGGCGTTCCTCAGCAAGGCGAGCAGCACCTGGCGGATCTGGCCGTGGTCCGCCCGAATCAGGGGCAGGCGGTCGTCGAGCTCCAGGCTCAGCCCGATGCCGCGAATCCGCAGCTCGTGGCTCACGAGGTCGGCGGCACTCTGGGCCAGAGCGCTGAGGCTGGTCTCGGTCACTTCGTGCTTGCGGGTGCGGCCGAAGTCGAGCAGCGCCCCGATGATCTTCTTGCAGCGCAAGATCTCTTCGCCGATCGTCGTCAGGTAGCGCGGAAAGTTCTTGAACGATTCGAGCGCGCCGAGCTGGGGATCCTGGGCGCTGCGCAACA
Source organism: Acidobacteriota bacterium (assembly GCA_032127875.1). GTDB lineage: Bacteria > Acidobacteriota > Vicinamibacteria > Fen-336 > Fen-336 > CADEEV01. The sequence goes on along the minus strand of JAQBHI010000177.1, from coordinate 66,744 downwards.
GGCTCTCGGCGCGCAGACCGATGGAAGCAAGCGGCGTGTTGATCTCGTGCGCGACGCCTGCGGCGAGCATTCCCACGTCGGCGAGCCGCGAGGCTTGCAGCAGACGCGCCTGCTGTTCGTGCAACTCGCTCACGTCCTTCAGCACTACCGCAGCCCCGCGGACGTGGCCTTCTTCGCTTTGCAGCGGCGAGACCGTGATCTGCCGGGTCCCCGGCAGGTGCGCGAAGCGGCCCTCGGCGGTGGTGGCGAGAGCGCTCGCGATGCTGCGCACGATCGGATCTTCGAGGGGCGCTTCGGCTTCGCCGAGGAGCGAGCGGTAGTCGGCGCCGACGACGGCGGTCACAGGGCAGCCCAGGGCACGCGCGAGCGCCAGATTGGCGCGGACGATGGTTCCGTGCAAGTCGACCACGGCGAGGGGATCGACCATCGCATCGAAGGCGCCCTGCCAGTCGCGCTTCGCCTCGATCAGGTCGTGCAAAAGCCGTGTGTGGGGGTGATCCACCCCGTCGCCGACCACCAGAGAGAAGGCGAGCCCGGTGGCCGAAACCTCCTGGGCGACCGAAGCCGCGTCCTCGGGCGCAGCGAAAAACACGGCGAGCGTCGGATCCTCCGCGGCGGCCGCATCGGGGCTGACTACCTGGACGATTTGGGTGCCGGGTGATTGGAGCAGCTGCGTCCACGCAGCCACGGCCCGGCGGTCACCCCCCAGCGTGATGCGAAGACCGGGCCTCGGAATCACGACGGGCAGGCCGTGAACGCGGCGTGCAGCCGCTCGGCCTGAAGCATTTCGCTCAGCAGATCGACGTTCTCCACTTGATCGTCGACGACGAGTATGCGCGCAGAAGGCTTCAGGGCAAATCCCTGTTTCCCAGCCCCGGGGACGCCCACCGGGGCGATCCGGGGCACGCCCTCCCGCGGGGCCCGACTTCGACAAACCCATGAAGCAAGCCCGTGCCGCGGCCCGGTATGGCTCCTTCGTCTTTTGATTCAGTGTCTTACCAGCTTTCCGACGCGGGACGACGCCTGGCCAGTCGGGCGCTTCGCGGCCAGGCCCGGGAGAATTGCCCTAAGCGGTGGTCGGGGGCTGATCGAGGTTGAATGTATAGTAGACTATACGTTCCGGCAGCTACTGCTTTGCCGGTTCCAGTAAGCGCGGGGGGTCGATGTCAGATCCGTCCTGGCCTGTCGCAGTTTCATTCCTCGCGAGCCGGGTGCGCCGCGCCGCCGAGAACCTTGCGGCTCCGGCGCCCAAGTCGACAGCATGATCGTTCCGGGCCTGAGCGCAGCGCCTGACGGCAGCTCTGAGGACCGCGTGTTCCGCGCCTTGTGCGATGCCGCGCCGGTCGGGATCTTTCTGAACGAGCCTGCGGGCCGGACCATCTACGTCAACCCGAGCCTCGAGCGGCTGGCAAGGCAACCTGTCTCCAAGATCCTCGGCGGCGCATGGCTCGAGGCCATACACCCCGAAGACCGCTCCCGCATCGTGGCTGCGGCCACAGCTTCCTCGGAGGCGGGCCGGGACTACGATGAGGTCGCCCGCTACCTGCACGCCGACGGGAAGATCGCCTGGTGGCATCTGCGCACGGCGCCAGTGCGGCTCGACGGCAGGCTGCTGTGGACGATCGGCATCGTGGAGGACGAGACTCAGCGGCACCAGGCCGGCGAAGCCATGCGGCATAGCGAAGCCCAACTGTTGCAGGCGCAAAAGATGGAGGCCGTGGGCCGTCTCGCCGGCGGTGTCGCGCACGATTTCAACAACCTACTGAACGTGATCACGGGTTATGCGGAGCTGTTGACGCGCGAGCTTCCAGCGGATCACAAGGGGCAGGCGCGGATCGAGCAGGTGCGGCGGGCCGCAGAACGGGCCGCCCAGCTCACGCGCCGCCTGCTCATGTTCAGCCGCAAGCAGGTCGTCGAAGCCGGGCCGCTCGACCTCAACACGGTGATCGGCGACATGGAGGCGATGCTGCGCCGCCTGATCGGGGAAGACATGCGGCTGGTCTTTTCTCCAGCCCCGGATCTCTGGCCCGTGCTCGCCGATGCCGGACAGATGGAGCAGGTGGTCATGAACCTGGCGGTGAACGCCCGCGATGCCATGCCGCGGGGGGGCCGGGTCGTCGTCGAAACCGCCAACGTAACGCGGCCTGGGCCGGACTTCACAAAGCCGGCCGCCTCCTACGTGCAGCTCAAGGTGAGCGACACGGGCACCGGAATGGATGGCGCCACGATGTCGCGAATCTTCGAGCCGTTCTTCACGACGAAGGCCAAGGACAAGGGCACCGGCCTGGGCCTGGCCATGGTCTTCGGAATCGTCCAGCAGGCCGGTGGCACGATCGACGTGGCCAGCGCTCCAGGCGAGGGCGCCACCTTCCTGATCCACCTTCCGCGCGCTGCGAGCGCCAGCGCCCCAGCTGCGGAAAAAGCGAGTGTCGCGCCTCCTTCCCAGGGCCAGGAGACGATCCTGATAGTGGAAGACGAGGCGGCGCTGCGCGAGATGGTCGGGGAGATCCTGGTGGAGGCCGGCTACACGGTGATCGAGGCCAGCGGTCCCGAGGCCGCCGAGCGTATCGGCACCACACACCTGGGGCCGATCCACCTCGTCCTCACCGACGTGGTCATGCCGGGTGCGAGCGGGCAAGCTGTCGCCGACCAGTTGCGGCAGGAACGTCCCACGACTCGCGTCCTGTATATGTCGGGATACTCGGACGAATCGATCAGCACGGAGCGCCTCAACCCGGGCACGTTGATCCTGGCGAAGCCGTTCACAACCGAGGCGTTGCTGCGCGCCGTGCGCGGCTCGCTCGACGAAGCGTAGCGGAGTGCCGGATTCCTCGGGCGCGGAGCGGCTGGGGGGAACGCGGCGGGTGCGTGGTTCCGTGCCCCCCCCCGAGTTTCCTAGGGCTTCTGGCTCGCGAGGCGGGTCGCGACGTCCTCCGCGCCCCGCATGGCTCGCAGCACGTTCTTGCCGAGGATCTTCTGGACGTCGTCGTCGGAGTAGCCGCGACGGATCAATTCGGCGATCAGATCCGGGTACTTCGAGACGTCCTCGAGGCCCTGCGGCAGCGACTCGGTGCCGTCGAAATCACCACCGATGCCGATGTGATCGATGCCCGCCAGCTTGCGGATGTGGTCGATGTGATCGGCAACCTGGGCGAGCGTCGCCTTCGGTTCAGGATGCGCCGTGCGCCATACCTTCAGGGCCGCTTCCGCTGCCTTGGCGTCGTCGGGATGCAGCGCCTCGAGACGGCGTTTCTCGGCCAGGACCTCGTTTACCACATGGGCGCCTTCGGGTGCCGTGAAGGCGGGCACGAAGGTCACCATCACGACGCCCCCGTTCTTCGCGACGAGCGCCAGCACGTCGTCGGGGACGTTGCGCGGCGAGTCGCAGACACCCCGCGCCGAGGAGTGGGAGAAGATCACGGGCGACTTCGACACCCGCAGCGCCGCGCGCATCGTGTCCGGAGAAACGTGGGAGAGATCGACCAGCATGCCGAGCCGATTCATCTCACGCACGATGTCCTCGCCGAAGGGCGTGAGCCCGCCGCTCTTCGGATCGTCGGTCGCCGAGTCGGCCCACGGCGTGTTGGAGGTGTGGGTGAGCGTCATGTAGCGCGCGCCCAGGCGGTAGAGCATCCGCAGCGCTCCCAGCGAAGAGTCGATCGAGTGGCCGCCTTCGACGCCGATCATCGACGCGATCTTGCCGGCCTTGAAGATGCGTTCGACATCGGCGGCGCTCTGCGCAATCTCGAAGACGTCCGGATAGCGCCGCACCATCCCGTAGACGAGATCGATCTGCTCCAGCGTGGCGCGCGTCGCCTCGGGGCCTTTCATCTCGACCGGCACGTAGACCGACCAGAACTGACCGCCGAGCTGCCCGGCCCGCAGCCGGGCGAGATCGGTGTGGAGCGCCGGCTGCGGCTGCCGCAGATCGAGCTTCGCGAGCTCGAGACCGGCCTTCTCGCGGACCTGCCACGGGTAGTCGTTGTGGCCATCGATGAGCGGCGTGCCCCGCATCAGGGCGCGCGCCTGCTCGACGGGATCGGCAGCCGGTGAAGCGGCCAGAAACAGCAGCGTGGTCGGAGCGAGGAGCCCGGGAAGCAAACGGCGCATCAGGTCCACCTTCTGAGTGCTGGAAGTGGGATCCGAGATGGCTTGCACGTTCGTTAGCTTACTAGAAGTACCGCGTGGCCGAGGCAAGGGCTCGGCGCGGGAGTCTAGGCGAGGCGCCTGATGCAACAAAGTCTGCTCAAGCGTCGCACGCCACCTCGATGTCTCCGAGGCTCTTCGGGACGCGGGTCAGGTTCTCGGGCGGGCCCTTGCGCCGCACCACCACGTCGTCCTCGATGCGAACGCCGCCGAAGTCGAGAAAGCGCTCGGCCTTCGTGAAGTCGATCCGGCTGCGATGCCTGCGGCGCAGCGCGCGGTCGTAGAGCAGCGCCGCGATGAAATAGATCCCCGGTTCGATCGTGATCACGAAGCCCGGATCGAGGCGCGCGCGGAAGCGGATGCGAGCAGCCTTGGTCTTGCGAAGCTGCCGGGTTGGGCTGCCCTGGGTATCGTGGACATCGAGGCCCAGCGTGTGGCCAATGCCGTGGGGAAAGAACAGCCGCACGGCTTCGCTGTGCGTCAGCTCGTCGAGGCTGCCGCGCAGCAGCCCGAGATCCCGAAGCCCCTCCGCCAGGCAACGCTCGGCGAGCCGCTGCAAGTCCACGCTGGTATTGCCGGCGCGTGCGAAGTCGATGCAGCGCTCCTGCGTTTCGAGAACGATCGAATAGACGTCGCGCTGCCGCGCGCTGAAACGACCGCTCACGGGGAAGGTGCGTGTCACGTCAGCCGTGTAGCCACGGTACTCGGAACCGGCGTCGATCAGCAGCAGTTCGCCGCGGCGTAGCCGCGCGTTGTTCGTCCGGTAGTGCAGCACAGCGCTACTGCGCCCCGCCGCCACGATCGACGTGTAACCGAGATCGGTGCCGCCGGCATGCCGGAAGTGGCGTTCGAGCTCGGCCTGCACCTGGTATTCGTAGAGCCCGGCGCGCGCGAAGCGCATCGCGGCCAGATGGCCCGCTGCCGTGGCGGCGCTCGCCCGCCGCAGCAGTGCGAGCTCTTCCGCATCCTTCACGAGGCGCGCCTCGTCGAGCGCGACTCGCAGTTCCCTGCGCTGCAGCCGGACGCCAGGGCGCAGCCTCTTCACGAAGTGGGCGGCAAACGCATCGACATGCACGAGCCGATGAGCGCGAGCCTGGAGCACCGCAGCCAGCTCGTCGCGATAGCGCACGGAGCGGATGCCAAAGCGCATGCGGGCCTCGCGAGCGCTCGGGATGTGTCCCAGCCAGACGGCATGCTGCTGCGTGAGTCGTGGCACGAACAGCGTCTCGCTGCCGCGTGCCGGATCGAGCAGGAGCAGGCAGCCGGGTTCGGAGACACCGGTCAAGTACAGGAGGTCGGAGGACTGGCGATAGGCGAAGTGCACGTCACCGTTGCGAAACCGCTCGGGCGCCGCCCCGAGAACGATCAGCCCGTCGGGCAACCGCTGCATGAGGGCGAGGCGATGCCGCCGGTAGAGCCTTGTCGACATCGCCCGATCGTCCCGGGCAGCCGCACCGTTGTCAACTTCCGTGAGCGCGGGGCTTGGCTTCGCGATGTACGGCCCGTGGGAGCGCAACCCGTAGCTAGGGCGCGCGAAGGTGCGCTTTGCCGTTACTCCCCCGTTCTTTCACTAATGTGCTCGAGGGCGTTCTGGATCAGGCCGGCGACGTGGCGGTCGGAGAGCGAGTAGAAGATATGCTTGCCTTCGCGGCGGCGATGCACGAGCCCCTCGGTGCGCAGCAGTCGCAACCGCTGAGAGACGGTCGAGAGCTCGGCGCGCGTCGATTCCGCGATCTCCGACACGCACGACTCCCCCGCTGCCAGCAGTTCCAGGATCTGCAGCCGCTCCGAATCGCCGAGGCTCTTGAAGAGCCGCCCGGCGCGCTCGAGCGCTTCGGTCCCATAGCGCGGGACGCGAGCGCCGTGGCTGTGATCGGCAGCGCGTCGGCGGGAAGCTCGCGGCTTGGCCTTCACACCCGAACTCTACTGCTTCGACGCGGGCTCCGGAAGCAGGCCGATCTTCGCCTCCACGGCGAGCTTACGGTACGCGGCCACGTCGGTCGCGAACACCTTTTCCATCTCGGCCTGGAAGGCCACGAGCCTGGCACCCGCCTGTTTGAGCAGCTCCCGCTGTGTGGGGCTTGGCGGGTCCATCGAGGACGATAGGAAGTAGTACGCCTCGCCAACCCGTGAGTTGACGTCGAGATCCGGAACGATGCCCTTGGTCTCCGGGGATTGCCAGAGACGCTTCTCCAGCCCATCGAGCGCACGCACGAGTTCGTCGCCGTTCTTCACGAGCGGCTGCTCGGCGATCTTCTTCTTATCCTTCTCGCCCGCATCTTCGGCCGCACGGCGCACCCGCTCCTGAACGGCTTCAATGTCCTGTTTCGTCCGGCGCAGACGCGCGACCGCATCCGCGACGCCGTCGGAAAGAGCGCCCGCCTCCAGGATCGCCTGGTAGCGCGCCGCCCAGTCGGCCGGCGTGTTCTTCGAGCGCGGGTCGGGCCGCACCGTGACGAGCTGACTGGCTTCGTGCCCCGCGTACTTCATCGAGATCGTGTAAATGCCGGGCGGAACTTCGGGTCCGGACGGATTCTCGTTCTCCTCACGCGGGTCGTCTTCGGCCCGCGGCAGCTCCTTGAAGTCATCGCGCGTGAGGTCCCAAGCGGCCCGGTTGACCCCCAGACGCGCCGGCGCCTTGAAGTTCCGGATCAGCTTGCCCGAGGCGTCCTTCACGGCGATCTCGACCTTCGGTCCCTTGTCCTCGTCCTTGGCCTTCTTCTCTTCTTTCTTCTCGCCCTTTTCGGCGGCGGCGGCGCGGCGCTTGTCGGCCCGTTCCTTTTCCTTGCGAGCGCGCTCCTTGTCGTCGTCCTGGACAGGCAGCCCCGGCAGGTTCATCGAGTAGGTGAGGATCGCTCCATAGGGCCGGTTCTCGCCTCGGAATTCGCCGGCTCCGAATCCGAAACCGCCCTCCTCGGGCCTGCTCCAATAGCCTTGCGCATCGGCGACATCGTAGAAGTGCAGCGGCTCGGCCAGCGCCTCGGCCGTCATCGCACGCAGCGGGCGGATGTCATCGAGGATGTAGAGGGCGCGGCCATGGGTGGCGATCACCAGGTCGTGGTCTCGCGGATGGACCCGAAGGTCCATCACGGACGCGGTGGGCACGGTCTTCTTCAGGTGACTCCAGGAAGCGCCGCCGTCCCAGGAAACGTACAGGCCGAACTCGGTGCCGAGGAACAGCAGGTCCTTCTTCACGACGTCCTGCTCGAGCGTGAGGCTGTAGCCGCGCAGTTCGTTCGTCGCGAGGCTCTTCCAGGTCTTGCCGTAGTCCGTGGTCCTGTACACGTAGGGGGTCCAGTCGGAGCGCCGGTGGTTGTCGAGCAGGATGAAAGCCGTGCCGGCATCGAAGCGTGACGGGCGGATCTCCGGCACCCAAGTGTTCGCCGGAGCGCCGGGAATGTTCTTCTCGACCGAAGTCCAGGTCTGGCCGGCGTCGCGAGTCAACTGCACGCGGCCATCGTCGGTACCGACCCAGAGCAGCCCCTTCTCGAGCGGGCTGGGAGCGATCGCGATGATGGTCGTGAAATTCTCGGCGCCGCTCACGTCGGGGGTCAGACCGCCGCTTCGGTCCTGCTTCTGCCACTCGGGGTTGTTCGAGGTCAGGTCGGGGCTCGCGATCTCCCAGGTCTCGCCACGGTCCTTCGAGCGGTGCAGGAACTGGCTGCCGAGAAGCACCGTGTCTGGATCGAAAGGATCGATCGCCATGCCGGCGTTCCAGTTGAAGCGCAGCCGCGTGCCTTCGGGAGGCGCCGGCTTCACCAGTTTCTGTTCGCCGGTCACGAGGTTCCAGCGCATCAGGAAGCCACCTTGCCAGAGCGAGTAGCCGCGCGAGGAGTCGCGGGGGTCGGGCAGCGTCTCGAAGCCGTCACCGTCGCCCACCACCTCGAAGTGATGGTTGCGGATCCCACCACTCTGGTAGACCTGGGAGGGGCCGCGCCAGGAGCCGTTGTCCTGGAGGCCGCCGTACACGTGATACGGACGATCGTCGTCGACGGCGACGTGGTAGTACTGCGCGAGCGGCACGCTCGAGACGAAGCGGAAGCTCTTGCCGCGGTCGCGGCTTTCGGCGATGCCGCCGTCGCTGCCGACGTAGATGTGGGCCGGTTCGTTCGGATCGATCCACATCGCGTGATGGTCGCCGTGGATCAGCGCCCAGGTCGCGCCCGGCAGCACGGCCCAGGTCTTGCCGCCGTCCTCGGAGACGCGCGGGTTGTACTCGAGGTTGTAGACGCGGTTGGGCGTCTGCGGGTCCACGCGCAGATCGCAGAAGTAGAAGGGCCGGGGGTTGACGTTGGGCCGGTCGTTCATGGTCTTGAAAGTGCGGCCGCCATCGGTCGAGCGCAACATGGCGCTCTTCTCGGCCTCCACGAGGGCGTAGACGATCTGCGGGTCCGAGGCTGCGATCGCAAGGCCGATGCGCCCCAACTCGCCCTCGGGCAGGCCGTCTTCCTCCTGGAGCTTCTTCCAGCTCGCGCCGCCGTCGTACGTGACGTGGAGGCTCGAACCCGGCCCGCCCGACTTGAAGAACCACGGCCAGCGCCGGAACTGCCACATCGACGCGAACAACTTGCCGGGGTTCTTCGGGTCGAGGACCAGGTCGCCGCAGCCTGTCTTCTCGTCGACGTAGAGGATCTTCGTCCACTTCCTGCCGCCATCCTCGGTCTTGAAGACGCCGCGCTCGGCGTTTTCTCCCCACTCCTGGCCCGGGGCGCACACCCACGCCGTGTCGGAATTCGAAGGATGTAGCACGATCCGGTAGATGCGCTCTGTATTCTCCAGCCCGACGTGAGACCAGCTCTTGCCGCCGTCGATCGTCCGGTAGATGCCGTTGCCCACCGACACGCTGTTCCGGGTGTTGCCTTCGCCGGTGCCCACCCAGACGATGTCCGGGTTCGCCTGATAGATGGCCACCGCACCGATTGCGTGCACCGGCTGATCGTCGAACATCGGTGAGAAGCTCAGGGCCCCGTTCGTGGATTTCCACACGCCTCCCGTGGCGGCGCCGGCCCAGACCAGGTCCGGGTTCGAGACCGAGGCGTCGATCGCGGCGATGCGCCCGCTCATGCCCGCGGGGCCGATCGAGCGCGCCTTCAGGCCGGCCAGGGTGTCCGGATCGATCCCGGCGCGAACGGCAGGCGCGAGGCTCAGGCTCAACACGACGACGACGGCACGGTGCATGGCAGTGGGGTTCATCCCCATGGATCCTCCGAGCTTGCTGGGAAGGCCGAGTGTACAACCGAAAGTCGGCCCTCCGCTCTCGACTCGTTTGACCGGCCGTGGTCCCGCGGATTAGCCTCGCCGCAAAGCCATGCTCTCTTCTACCGTCGGCCGCCTCTGGGCTGCCGTTCGAGGTGAGCCTCGCCCGCCTGGTAGAAGCTGAAGGTGGAGCTGTGAAGCGGATCTTCGTGGGCCGCAGATCGGCATAGGATGCTCGTGCTCGAAACCAAGCGGCTGTCGCTCGAAAGGCTCAGCGTCGATGACAGCGCCTTCGTCCTCGAGCTGTTGAACGAGCCGCCCTTCGTCCTGAATATCGGAGACAAAGGGGTGAGGACCCGGGCGGATGCGGACCGGTACATCCTGGCGGGGCCGGTGGCCAGTTACGAGCGCTTTGGTTTTGGGCTGTATCGCGTGACATTGAAGCAGATACGCGAGCCGATCGGGATCTGCGGCCTGCTGAAGAGGGAGTCCCTTCCGGACGCGGACCTCGGCTTCGCCTTCCTGAAGCGCTTCTGGTCGAGAGGCTATGCCTTCGAGTCCGCTTCGGCGGTGCTGGCCCAGGCGCGAGACGGCCTTGGCCTGAAGCGTATCGTCGCAATCACCTCCCCGGACAACCCCGCCTCGATCGGTCTTCTGGTGAAGCTGGGCTTTTCCTTCGAGCGCATGGCTCGCTTGTCCGAGGGCGCTGCGGAGATCAAGTTGTTCGCGCTCGCAACCTCGGTGCGGCGCGCCGGCGATGATGACCGCCCTCCCCGACGCTCCTGAAATTCATTCGACGCTGCTCCTTGCTACCACTACCGTCATCGCGTCCGCCATTCTGGCGAGAACAGGCTTCGGAATGAAGCGCACCTCGCGTACGCGCCTTGGCTGCCCGCGCCGGACCTCCGGATAGGCGAGCACGTCGGCGAAGACGGCGTCCGCGGCACGCAGCAGGCGCTGCCACTCGGCTCGCGCCGCGAGCGGCCGGGCCTCGACGAGCACGTCGTCGCCGCGCAGGCTGCGGATCAGCACCGAGGCGAACGGCAGAACCGTCGGCGAGTGGGACACCACCAGCACGATCGCCCCCGATGGCAGGGCTATCACCGCGGCCCGGTCTTCGGGAGACACCTCGAGCGTGAGCCGGAAGATCGCGGCGCCGGGTACCAGGCGCCGCACGGTCTCCACGTGGTACGGCAAGGCCGCCGCCAGCGCTCCCGAGACCAGGCCGGGATGACGCTCGAGATCATCGATCGCCGCGGAGGACGCGGGGCGCTTGAGGGATTCGCCGATCTCCCGGACCATCAAGTCGGCCATCTCGCGGGAGGGATCCACGACCACGATCCGATCGGGCGGCGCCGCCGCAAGCCAGCGCTGGACGGCGCCACGCACCTGGGCCCCGGAGTAGCCCTTTCGGAGCGCCATCATCAGGGCGAGCCGCATCATCTCATCAAGATCTCGCGCTTCTTGCGGCAAACGCGGGCCGCTAGGCCGCACGAAGACGCCCGAGCCCGAGCGCAGCTGCAGATGGCCGGCTTCCTCGAGAGATTGGTAGGCCGCCGAGACGGTGTTGGGATGAACCTTCAGCCGGCGAGCGAGCGCGCGCACGCTGGGCAGGCGCTCCCCGGCCTGGATCTCACCGCCCAGGATCTTGAGCTCGATCTGAGCCTTGAGCTGATCGCGCAGCGGCCCACCGCCGCGGCGACTCAGCACGATGTCCATGGTTTGGGCACATTATGAGCCATGGCGCTGACTCTTTGGCGGGGCCCACAGACCCGGCGGGGGCGGATCCTGGCGCGGGCGGCCTTCTACTCGCTTGCGCTCTTCCTGGCGATCCCCTGCTCGTTCTCGCAGATCCTGATCGAAAGCCACCGCCAAGCCACTGACCCGGCACCATGGGGCTACGAGGAGGTTCACCCCGTCGCCGAAGGCCTTCGGCTGCGAGCGTGGCTTCGGCCTGGGCGTCCGGAACGCGCGGCGGTGGTCGCCGTTCACGGCCTCGCCGATTCGCTCGAGAGCCTCACGGGGGCCGGCGACGCCTACGGGCGGCGAGGCCACAGCGTGCTGCTGCTCGACCTGCGCGCCCACGGCGGAAGTGAAGGCCGCTACACGACGCTCGGCGGGCGTGAACGCGAAGACGTGCGCTCGGCGATGGCGCTGTTGAAGGAACGCGGCCTTGCGAGCGCGGGATTCATCCTGAGCGGCGTTTCGATGGGCGCCGTCGCCGTGATCCGCGCCGCCGCCGATCGTGATGACGTGCGGGTGGTGATCGCCGAGGCGCCCTTCGACTCCTATCGCGGCACCGTGAAGCATCACGCGCGCCTGCGCTTCGGCCTCCCCGCCTGGGTGCCGCTCATCCCGATCGCCGTGGCCATCGCCGAATGGCGGGCCGGCTTCGATGCCGATGAGGTGGACGCTGTTGCGGCCGCGCGCCGCGTGAAGGCGCCGCTGCTCGCCATCGTCGACGGCAACGATCCGCGCATGCCGGAGGCCGTCGTGCGGCGCGTCTACGACGCGCATCCGGGGCCGAAGAAGTTGTGGATAGCCGCGGGTGTCGATCACGCCGGCGCGCCGCTGCGCCCCGATTACTGGGCCACGGTGCTGGGCTTCCTGGACGGAAGTCGCCTATAGTCGCGGGCGTGAGAGCCCTCCGGCGCCAGTGGCTGCTGCTGCTGGCCGCGGCCGCGCTGCTTTTCACTGCGAATCCTGGGCTCAGCCTGCCCTCGCTGGACGACTGCTTCTATGCGAGGAAGGGGGTCGAGATGGCCCGCTCCGGAGACCTCTCCACCGTCACATGGAACGCTCATCCGACGTTCCAGAACCCTCCGCTTCAGATCGCAATCCTGGCGGCCTCTTTCTCCGTGTTCGGCGAGAACGACTTCGCGGCGCGCCTGCCCTCTGCGCTGATGGCGCTGGGCACGCTGTGCGGCGTGTTCTGGCTTGGGCGCCGCCTCGCGGGGGAAGAAGTCGCGGGCACGGCAGCCGCGCTGCTGGCCATCGCTCCGTTCTTCTGCAACCACGCCCGACGCTGCATGCTGGACGTCGCTCTGACGTTCTGGGTCGTCGTCGCATTTGTGCTCCTCACCGAGGGCGAGCGGCGACCCCGCCTGCTGGGATTCTTCGCCATCCCACTGGGGGCTGCGCTGCTGACGAAAAGCGTCCTGGGCTTGCTCCCCCTGTTGGTGTTGGCGAGCGCCTGCGTGTTCGACTCCGGGGCTCGACGGCTGGTGAAGCAGCCGTGGCTCTTGGTGGGCGTCCTCGGCGGGTTGGGGATCGGCCTGACGTGGCCGCTGCACCAGTATCTGGTCCATGGCGTTTTCGCGCTGCGCGAGCACTATGTCGGGGAGATCGCTTCGCGCACCAGCGCCGGCTTCAGCCTGGCGCGTGTCCTGACGGGGTATCCAATGGCCCTGCTCGGCTCCTTCCAGCCCGTCGTTCTCCCGGCGTTAGCGGGCATCCCGCTACTGTGGCGTACCCGAGGCCTCGCAGAACGCCTGCTCGTGGCCTGGATCCTCGCACCCATCGCCCTCTACAGTTTCTCGAGCGCGCAGTCGCCGCGTTACCTCTTCCCGACGCTGCCCGCCATGGCGTTGGTCGCCGCGCTCTGGTCGAGCCACGCGCTTCCGCGCTTCACGCCCTGGCTGAGGCGTGCGGCGCCGGGCGTGCTCGCTCTGGCCGCCGTCGCGTTCTGGACGAAGCCGGACCTGCTGGCGCATCCGGGCAACGACCCGCTCAAGCGCGCGGCGGGCGCGCTTCGGGATGCGGCGCCCGCTGGCCAGGCGATCCCCTATCTGGGCACCCGCTACTGGGGGGTGGCAAATCCCCTGCTCTACTATGCCGAGCGCCCGCTCGATGCGACGCAGTACGACGCGGCCGGCGCCCTGGCCCAGGCCGACTCTAACTCGGGGCTGCTGTTAGTGGACAAAGACCGCCGCGGTGAGATCGAAGTCCTGGCCCGTTTTCAGACCGTGATCGAATGGGGAGATGCCGTCCTGCTGCGCCTGGCACGATGAGCGGCGTGCTCCGCGGCGCGCTGCTCGTGGCTCTCGCGCTGACGCTCTGCGCGCTCGGCTTCGACCTCATCAATGGTTTCCCGTACGGGCTCACCTACGACGATGGCTACTTCTATGCGCAGATCGCCTACAACCTCGGAACGAGCGGACACTCGAGCTTCGACGGCTTCAGCACCACGAGTGGCTACCACCTGCTCTGGGGCGGTGTGCTCGGGCTCGTGTCAGCGGCGTTGGCTCCGTGGAGCACGGACAAGGCGACCCATCTGTACGCGTTCGAGGTCAGCTTCGTGGCCCTGGCCCTCGGCGCCGCGTTCCGCTACCACCGGCGCGCCGTGGAGCGGCTAGGCTTCGTCGCCCTGGTCGTCCTGGGCACCCTGCTGATGGAAACCCTGCTGCTCTCGTGCCTGTTGCTCGCCCTGGCCTGCGAGCAGACGGAGCGGGGCCCGGGAGCGGCCGAACGCCCGTGGCGAAGCTGGTTGCTGGCATGGCTGATCCCGCTGGCCCGGGTCGACGCGGCGCTGATCCTGGTCGTGTACGCCGTCTCGCTCTTCGTCTTCGAGCGCGAACGGCGAAGCGCACTGCAACTGTCGTTGTCCGTCAGCGCCGGCGTAGTGACGCAACTGACGCTCATGTACCTGCTCTTCGGGAAGCCCTTCTCGGTCTCGTCGATGATCAAGGCCTCGAATGCAGCGCCCTTTGGCGCCGCGCTGTGGACGAGTTTCGTCGGCGCGGAGGGGATTGCCCTCGGGTACGTTGTGCGCGCCCTGCTCTGCCTGGGCTTGGCCGCGACACTGGTCCTGCTGTGTGCCAGGGAGCGGCACGACGCCTGCAACCGACGGCTGCTGTATCTGGGCCTCGGTGCGACGGCCTTCAGTGCCATGCACTTCGTCTCTCAGCTGATGCCGTTCTGGTGCTACCTGCCCGCCTATCTCGTGCTGTTCTTCGGTTTGACGCGCTGCCGGCTGCACAGCCCCGCCCTGGCTCGCGTGCGCACGCTGGTGGTCGCGGCGACGGCCATGCTGGGTGTGGCGCTCGCACTGTACAAGTTGCACATCTACCGGGCTCATCTCGACGTAGTCCGTGGCGCGCGCGGGTTCGTCGCCGGGATCCAGCGCCACGTTCCGCCCCAGGGGCGGATCTATCAGATCGACGGATCAGGGTTCACGGGCTTCTTTTCCGAACGCTCGGTCGTCGATGGCGACGGCCTGGTCAACTCCTACGAATACTTTCGGAGGATGCGGGAAGGACGCTTGGACGGGTTTCTCGACGAGGCGCAGGTTTGCTACCTGATCCTCAACCGTCGCGCGGACACGGACACGCTCGTGGATTTCGGAGGCTTGCGAGTCGCGGCGACGGACGTCGAGTTGTTGTTGCGTTCGGCGACATACGGCCGCTTCGCGACCACGGACTTTGCTCTCTACCGCAGACGGGCATCGAACTGTGCGACCCCGGCCCCGGCCGAAGGGCTCAGCGGGCCGTGAGCGCCTCGGCCGTGGGAAAGCGCGGCTCGATGTCCACCGGAACGCCTGACAGCCGGTCGAGAAGCTTTTGCACCGAAGGACGCACGACCGCCATCCGCTCGAGCCAGGCCTTCGCCTTGGCGTAGTCGCCCGTGGCCTGGAGCGTCATGATCTCGCCCGTGAGTGAGGCGACCCCGGCCCGGATCCTCGTAGCATCGATCGCGAAGGTGCCGTCGGGGCTCAGCTTGAAACCACCCTGATCCAGGAGGTAGTTGAGCTGGAGAGCGATGCCGCGGCCGTGGGCCTCGTTCACGCCGAAGCGGATGGAGCGGAACGCGGAGGCGAGGAAGGTCGTGTACATCGAGTCGGCGAGGCTCTTGTCGACGACGTGCTTGTCGGCGAGGTACTGGAGCGCCCACAGGCCGGCGATGTCGGCCTTGGCCTCCTCCAACGGGCCACTCACTTCCTTCAGCTCCTGCCGCACCGTCGTGTCGCGCCCCGCCACACGGATCGTCTGCGGGCCCAGGCCGTGCATCAGCTCGTGCATCAAGACGTGCGTGAAGAAGGCTTCGAAGGAGACGCGCGCCTGATCCGCAGGAGCCAGGGCGACCCTCGAGATCGGGATCAGCACGTGCTGGAATTTCACCTCGTTGGAGTTCTTGAGCATGGTCCGCTTGGAGCCTCGCTCGGCGACCACGCGCTCGTCGTTCGGGAGATTGAAGGCGATCGTCTGCACGCCGCGGTTGCCGTCGCCCGAAGAGATCACGACGTTCACGACGCGGATCGGCGAGAGGCCGCCGAGCTTCGGCCTGCGGTACTTCGCCTCGATCGGCAGGTGGTCCTCGAGCTCCTGCAGCTCCGCGCTGAACTTCCCGAGTTTGGCCGTCTCGGCATCGTCGCGCACGGTGATGAAGGCCTCGAAGGCGGCCTTGTAGTTGAACCAGCCGTCCTCATACACCTCGTAGGGGCCGATCGTCGGCTCGATCGACGCGTCCAACTCCATCCAGGCCACGTCGCTGTGGTAGTAGTCGTTCGTTGCGAAGGCGCGGGCGCGCTTCTCGAGATACGCCTTGAGCGTGGGTTGCGTCGTGAGAGCCGCGGCCTCGGAGAGAAGCGCCGAAAGCCGGCCGAGCTCTCCCTGGTACTCGAGATCGTACGGAACGGCCATCAGGCCGCCCTCGGGCGAGCGCCGGATGGTGGTGAAGAAGCCGGTGGCCGCGGTCTTTTCCTTCGTGGGCAGGCCGCTCATCCAGGCCTCGACCTCCTCGCGCGTCGCCGCTGCAGGATAGAAGTTCGCCTGCGCGTCCTTGGGGCCGACGCCGGGAAGAAACGGCGCATCGTGGTCGATCCGCGACCACGGACCCTTGTTGATCAGGAAATAGTGGAGGCGGGCCTTGCCCAGTGGCGTTTCGTCCCGGACCAGATCGAGCAGCAGCGCCTCGTTCTGGGCCGACACCTGCCGCAGGAACAGCGCGTCGATCAGCTTGGCAGCCTCCACGAGCTTGGCGAGCGCCCGCTTCTCGCTGTCGGGAAGAGGGGCGATGTCGGCCCTGATCTCGACCGGAACGAAGCGAGCCGTCATCGCGCTCAGGCGCTCGAGATCGGGCGCCTGCTCTGGTTCAGCCGCGAAGGCGGAGGCCGACGAAAGCGTGAAGGCAAGAAGCAGGGCGGCGGGAAGAGTCTGAGTCACCTAGGCTGCCTTTCTGAGCATGGCCAGCGTCGCGAGTCCGGCGAAGCCCGCGGCAAAGTGCCAGGGGCGGGCAGCGAACCAATCTGTTTGACTATGCGCGACGGCCTGGAATACGAACAATGCGGCGAGCGGAGCGATGCGGACGTCGCGCGTGCGCGCCAGTTGCAGCAGCGCCACCACCGCGGCGGCGATCCAGAACGATTGCAGACTCAAGCCGGCGCGACCTCGACGAGCACGTCGTAGAAGGTGGCGCCTCCGCCCAGGTCCGTGAGGCCCTGGCTCGTGACGGCGTTGGCGTTGCGGCCGCCGGGGCACAGCTTCGACCACCACACGGACAGGCCGACGACCACGCCGCGTCGCGCGTCCTCGGAGACGCGAGCCCTGGCCAGGAACGCGCCCCGGTCATTGAAGGTACGCACGTTCTGGCCGTCGCGGATGCCACGGGCCGAAGCGTCCTCCGGGTGGATCGTGAGCAACGGCTCGCCCTCGCGACGCACCAAGGTGGGCTGCGCGGAAAACGTCGAGTTGAGGAAGTGATGAGCGGGCGGAGAAATGAACGCGAGCGGATACTTCTTTGCGAGCTGCGGCGCGCTGCCGACGCTCTCGCGGGGCGGCGTGAACGTGGGGAGCGGGTCGTGGCCCTTGCGCGCGAGGCTCTCCGAATACAGCTCGCACTTGCCCGAGGGCGTCGGGAAGCCGCCCTGGGCAAACGGCGCGTAGGCCTGCGGCAGGTTCAGCCGGATGGAGCCTTCGCTCTCTAGCCTCTCGAACGAGATCCCCGAGAGGGTCGGGTGCGACCAGTCTAGCGCCGCGCGGGCCATCTGGGCGTCGCTCTCGCGCAGGCTGGGATGCTCGAGCCCGAGACGAGCGGCCAGCAGGCGGAACAGCTCGGTGTTGGACTTCGCTTCCCCGAGCGGTTCGATCGCAGGCCGGCTCAGGCTCAGGTACAGATGACCGTAGGCCTTGTGCAGGTCGTAGTGCTCGAGGGTCGTCGTCGCCGGCAGCACGAGATCCGCGAAGTCGACGCTGTCGGTGCGGAACAGGTCGTGAACCACGACGAACAGGTCTTCGCGCCCGAAGCCGCGGCGCACGCTCTCCTGTTCGGGGGCCACGGCGACCGGGTTCGCGTTGTACACGAAGATCGCCTTCACGGGAGGGCTCAAGGCTGTATCGTTCAGGATGCGGCCGATCTCGCTCATGTTGAGCGTCCGGGTGCCCGGCTGTACCAGCGCCTGCCCCTCGAGAAGCTGGCTGCGGACCGGGAATGTGCCCGAGGTCGAAAGCAGGATGCCGCCGCCAGCGTGCCGCCAGGCCCCGCTGATGGCCGGCAGGCAGGAGATGGTTCGGACGGCCATCCCGGCGCCGGCGTGGCGATTGAGGCCGTAGTTGATGCGCAACGCCGACGGCTGGGTGGTCGCATACTCGCGGGCGAAGGCCTCGATGGCCACGGCCGGAAGGCCGGTGATCTCTGCGGCTCGACCGGGGGTCCACTCGCGTACGCGCTCGCGCAGCGGCTCCCCGCCGACGCAGTAGCGCTCGATGTAGTCTCGGTCCTCGAGACGGTCGCGGAACATTACGTGCATCATCGCGAGGGCCAGCGCCGCGTCCGTTCCTGGCAGGACGGCCAGATGCTGATCGGCTTTTTCGGCGGTGCGCGAACGGTACGGGTCGATGGCGATCAGCTTGGCGCCGCGCCGGCGCGCCTCTTCGATGAAGGGCCACAGGTGGACGTTGGAGCTCACGATGTTGGCTCCCCACGCCACGATGTAGCGCGCGTGGACAATCGCCTCGGGGTCGAAGCCGATCGACCTGCCCACGGTCGCCTTGTAGCCGGCCGCGCCGGCCGAGGCGCAGATCGTCCTGTCGAGCAGGCTCGCGCCCAGGGCCTGGAAGAAGCGCCGGTCCATGCTCCCGTACGAGAGCAGACCCATGTTGCCTGCGTACGAGTACGGCAGGATCGCCTGGCTGCCGTGCTCGGTGATGATGGCCTTGAAGCGCGCCGCGATCTCGCCCAGGGCGTCGTCCCAGGAGATCGGCTCGAAGCGGCCTTCGCCCTTGCGGCCGACCCGCCGCATCGGACGGAGGATTCGATCGGGGCTGTAGACGCGCTCGAGATAGTGGTTCACCTTCGCGCACAAGAAGCCTTGCGTGAAGCTGTGCTCGGGATCGCCGCCGATCGAGACGGCCTTCCCATTCTCCACGTCCACGGTCATGACGCACGTGTCGGGGCAATCGTGGGGGCAGACGACCTTCAGCGTGCGGCGCTCGGCGCGGGCGGCGTCCATGGGCGAAGGTTTCGATCCTACCACTCGCGGCCGCCGGGGGGGACTAGTCCTTGACCAGGCGCGGCTGCCCGCGCTCGTCCACAGCCACCAGCACGACCTCGGCCTCGGTCACCTTCACGCGCTCGCCGCTGCCGGCGCCCCAGCGCTCGGCCTCGACGGTCACTTTCACGGTGACAGACGTCCTGCCGACGCGCACAGTCTCGGTGAAGAAATTCACGATGTCGCCGAGAAATACGGGAGCGTAGAACTCCACCTCGCGCATGGCCTTGGTCACGTAGCGGCGGGCCGCGATCTTGCGCGCCTCGACGGCCGAGGCGAGGTCGATGTGCGACAGGATCACGCCGCCGAATATCGTGCCGTAAGCGTTGGTGTCCTTGGGCAGGAGCAGGACCTTGATCGCCGGGATGCGTTCGGTCGCCACGTTCACCTCCGAGGCAGCGGCTTGCGCGGCAGGCACTCGTCGCGCAGGGCAGCAAACAGCATCGAGGTCTTCATCGTGGGTCGAGCTCCGGGCTCAGGTGAGAAACGGGTTCTTGCGGCGCTCGCGGCCGATCGTCGTCTCCGGGCCATGGCCCGGGATGACACGGGTCTTGTCGTCGAGGGCGAGCAGGCGGGTGCGGATCGAGGCAATTTCCTGGTCGAAGTCGCCGCCCCACAGATCAGTCCGACCGATGCTGCCGGCGAACAGCGTGTCGCCCGAGAGCAGCAGCGGCTCGGCGCCGTCCAGGTGGAAACACAGGCTCCCGGGGGTGTGTCCGGGGGTGTGCAGGACCTCGGCCGTGAGCGCGCCCGCGCTCACGAGATCGCCCTGGTGAATGTGCTCGTCGACTTCGGCGCGGATCGGAGGCCGCAGCATGCCGCCCATCCACTCGGCCTGCGCCTTCAGGTTGTCGTACAGCGGCAGGTCGGCCTCGTGCAGCATCAGCCGCGCGCCCGTCCCGTCCTTCACGGCCTGGTTGCCGCCGACGTGATCGAGGTGCGTGTGCGTGATCAGGATCGCCATGCACGTGAGACCCTCCTCGCGCAGCGCCGCGAGCACCGTTTCCGGGTCATCACCGGGATCGATGACGATCGCCTGCTTCGTCGTCTCATCCCCGATCACGGTGCAGTTGCACTGGAGGAGCCCCACCGGAAACGTGCGCACGATCATCGCTTCGCATCTTACCCCGGTTGGCCAAAGGCCGATCGCGCCACGCTCGACGGGCTGCCGGAGCTATTTCCGATGCTTCAGGGGGCGGCCAGGACGGGCGGCCGTGAGTCGGCCCTCGTCGACGACCAGTTGACCGTTCACCGCGACGTAGCGGAAGCCTTCGCTGTAGCGATTGGGATCGGCGTAGGTCGAACGCTCGCGGACGCTGGCCGGATCGAAGACGACGAGGTCCGCGGCCATGCCGGCCCGGACGATGCCGCGATCCGCAAGCCGCATGCGCGAGGCCGGCAGCGACGTCATCTTGCGGATCGCCTCCTCGAGGCTGAGCAGCTTCTCGTCGCGGACGTACTTGCCGAGGATGCGTGCCGTCGAGGCCCAGGCGCGCGGGTGGGATTTTTCCTGCGAGAAGATCCCGTCCTCGGCCGAGGCCCCGGAGTCGGTGCAAAAACCGACGAGCGGATGGCGCAGCGCTGCGCGCACGTCGCCCTCGCTCATGCTGAAGGTGATGCGGCCGGTGTTGCCTTTGTCGGCGATCACGATCTCGATCATCGCGTCGATCGGGTCCTTGCCCTCGGCTTTCCCGATATCGGACAGCGTCTGGCCTTCGTACTCCTTGAGCGCCGGGTTCAGGACACTCGTGATCAGCACGTTCTCGCCCCGGAAATCGTCGGCGGCGACCTCGGCGTGCGCGCGCTGCCGCTGAAGCGGGTCGCGCAGCCGCTCCACGAGCTTGTTGCGGCCACCCTCGCGCACCCAGGCGGGCAGGCTGGCGTCGAGATTGTTCGAGCTGGCGGTCCACGGGTACTGGTCGGCCGTGACGTCGAGGCCTTCGGCCCGCGCCGCCTCGATTCTTGCCAGAACCGCCGGCATGCGGCCCCAGTTCTTGGTGCCCCCGGTCTTGAGGTGATAGATCTCGGCCGGAAGCCTCGCCTCGCGTGCGATGCGGAATACCTCGTCGAGGCTCTGGTCGATGCCGTCGCCTTCGTCGCGTTGGTGCGTGATATAGCTGCCGCCATAGCGCGCCACGACTTTGGCGAGCGCTACGATCTCCTCGGTCGAGGCAAAGCGTCCCGGCACGTAGATCAGCGACGTCGAAAGCCCGAGAGCGCCTTCCTCCATCGCCTGGGCTGCCGCCGTCTCCATCGCAGCGAGCTCGCCGGGAGTCGCCGGCCGATCCTCGTTGCCCACGACCATCGCGCGCAGACCGCCCGCGCCCACGAAGGTGCCGAGGTTGATCGTCGGGCGCGCCTTTTCGAAGGCGCTCCAGTAGCCGGCGAGGCTCGTCCAATCGGGCGTGACACCATAGCGCTGCCAGGTCTCGCGGCCATCCTCGATCATCCTGGCCGAGAGCGGTGCTATGGCCTTGCCTTCGCCCGTGATCTCCGTGGTGATGCCCTGAGTGATCTTGCTGGCGGCGCGCGGATCGACGAGCACGTTGTATTCCGACTGCCCCAGCATGTCGATGAAGCCCGGCGCGATTACCAGGCCGCTGGCATCGATGCGCCTGCTGGCCTGTGCCGAGGCCAGATCGCCCACGGCCACGATCCGGTCGCCTGCGACGCCCACGTCGGCGCGGAACCAGGGCGCGCCGGTTCCGTCCACGACCCGCCCGCCCGAGAACACCAGGTCGTAAGCCGGCGCCGCCGGGGTGGTGGCCGCGAGCAGCGCGAGGAGAGGAAGGATCATGAGCGTGACCTCCGAGGCGGCGATTCTAGCTCGTGGCCTCGGCGCGGTCGCGAATCGCGCGCAACCACATGCGCCGAATGAACGCGCTACCGGGGTAGATGAGCCGCCAATACGCGGCGAAGCGGCGCGAGGCGGCGGCGCTCGTCGCATGGATGCGCGTCTGCGTGACGACGCGCATGAAGTCGCCGCCAGCGTCGATCACGGCGAAGTTCATGAACGCCTTCGTGAGGTCCCCGTCCTGCATCGCGACGAGCTCGGCGCCGGTCTTCGGCCGCGACGCGTTCCCACGACCGACCAGCGTGCCGACGACGACCTCGCGGCCCGCTTCCTCGTGTACGAGCAAGAAGCCTGAGCTCAGCGCGACCTCGAGTATCGGCCGCGTCGCGCCCGGGTTGAGGACGCTCTCCTTTCCGGGTCCGGGCAGGCGCGGAGCGCGGATCCAGGTGAGCAGCCGGAAGAACCGGATCTCGGGCGCCGTCACCTCCCGGATAGCGCGGTAGACGCGTTCGGCGGGAGCGCGAACCCGGATCTCGTGGAACTCGCCGAATTCGTACTCCGGTATCAGCCGATCGAGGGCCATCGGCGGACCCTCGATCCGGAGCGCCCGCGCCGGCAGGGCCAGCGCGATGACGACGAGCATCAAGCCCAGGCCAATCATCGGCCCGCTGAGGTCCTGCGTCGTGCGGACCGGCAGGCTCGAGACACCCAGCGTGACGAGCACCAGGCCCCCATCCAGCAGCAGCACAGGAAACGGCACTAGGCTGCGCTGACGCTGGCGAGCGTATCCCAGAGCTCGACGGCGTCGAGCTCGCCTTCGTAGACGACCGTGGCGCTGCGATCGAGCAGCAGTACGAGCGGGCTCCCGTGCGGCGCGACCTTGTCCGTGACTTCACCGGGCTCGAGCAGGATCGAAACCGGGAAGCGGGCGGCTCGCGCCTCGTCTTCACTCGTGTAGTAGTGGGCGCGGTCGGCCTTGCGCTCCGCCTCCATCGTGATCACGTGCAAGGCATGCAGGTGCTCGGAAAAGTAGCGAGCGTAGTTATGGTAGCGGCTCATGAAATCGTTGTACGGCCCGTTGCCTCGGTAGTTCGCGAGCAGGCAGACGATCAGCAGCTTGTCCTTCGGCATGCTGTGAAGTGTCGAGACCAGCGACACCTCGCCTTCGCCTCCATCCAGCCGCGGCAGCGAGTAGTCGACGGGAAAACGCTTTTGCACCCATTCGGGTGCGGGTGGTCGCGGCTTCTCGCCGGTCACCTTCTCGACGCCGCGTGCCACCGCCTCGGAGGGCTGATTCTCGTAGGCAAGGTCGACCAGCTGCCTGGCTTTCTGCTTGTCTGTCTTGCGAAGCCACTCCATCGCAAAATAGTAGTAGCCGACGGCAGTGAAGTTCATCGTCCACCAGGACGCGTACTTGTCCATGTACTCGGAGACGCACCGCATCCCCTCTTCCGTGCGGCCGGTTTCCCACAGCGCAGCGCCTTCGAAGACGAGCGCGGGAGTCCCGCGCTGTTTATCTGCCGCGAGCGAGGCGCTCGCGAGCTTCTCCAGGCTGCGCCAGTCGCGCGCCTCCCAGACCTGCTCGAGCGCCGTGTGGTCCGGCTTGCGCGGATCGTAGAGGAGCTTGATGGCGTCGAGAGTCTTCGCCAGCTCGACGCCGATCTCGATCCCGCTGGTGGCGAGCTCGATCCGCTCGTGGCGGGGGCGCGAATAGAACAGGTAGCGGCGCTCGGTCGCGCGATACAAATACAGCTTCGGGATGAAGCCGATGGCCGGTTGGCCGTCGATCTCGACGAGCAGATCCTTCTCGGCCACCCCCGCCTGGCTCGCGACGCAGCGTTTGGCGAGCCGCTTCACGATCAGGCATTGCGCCGGCCGCGGCAGCGGCGTGTTGGGCGTAGCGCGCAACCCCAGGATCTGCCGCTGAATGAACTCTTCCAAGGGCTCGACCTCGGCGGAAAGGATGGCGGAGTTCTACACCGCGCGAGAGCCGCCGACAAGCAGTGCTTGCTACTTGCCGAAGCGGTAGGCGAACTTGACCAGGAAAATGTTGTCCGCCTTGGCCTTGAGCAGCCGGCCAAGCCGAAAAAGTTGCTGGCGCCCCCGTAGCCGAAGTTGAAGAGACTCGAACCCTCGACGAAGAAGGGACGCTTTTCGTCGAAGAAGGTTTCGACGTCGGAGAGGTTGACGACAGCCGGGTCCACTTCTACCTGGCCGAAGTCCGGGTTGACGCTTGCGTCCACAGTCAGGCCGGTGCCGATACCGATCTTGGCGTCGGCGCCCAACGCAGGGGCAAGCTCGGAGCCGTCGCTCAACGGGTTCGCCAGATCATGGGGCGAATGGCTGCCCTTGCCTGTGGCGTAGGGCGTGATCGAGATCCGGTGCGGCGGCGCGATGCCGGCGATGCCGTGGAGCTCCGGGAAGCGCGACACGAAGCCGTTCTCCTTCTTGGGCCGGATCGCCAGGTACGAATCCTCTTTGGTCCGCGACTGGAAGCGGCGACAGTTGACGCCGAAGACGAGATCGGGCTGCTTCTTGAAACGCAGCTGCGAGTACGGGATGCGCATCTCCACGGTCCAGCCCTCGACGTCGATGCGGGCCCGACCTTCCCATACGCCGTCCCACGTGTCGTCGTCCCAGTCGTCGTTGTAGAGCGTGCCGGCGACGAGCGTGCCGGCGGCGTTCACCGAGAAGTACAAGCCGCTGCGCCGATCGCGATAGCCGTCCACGTAGAGCGTGAAGGCGTCGGCCTGGAGCCGGGCATCGCGGCGACCCAGCCGCGCCACGATCGCCCTCGGCTGCGAATCGTGCATGCGGGCCGCGACGTAGAGCGCGTCGTCGTCGTAGGCGAGCCGCACCTCGGTCTTCTCGCTCGGTGCGGCGTCTTCATTCGGTTCGCGCTGCGTGAAGCCGGTGGCTGCCGGTGCGCTCATCCACACCGCCTCGCTGAGCTCGCCGTCGACCGCCACCGGTTCGGTGAGCCGGACCGCGTGGAGCTGGCGAGCCGCCTCGTCGGAGGCCGCCGCGAGTCCGGCATGCAAGAGGATGGATGTGAGGATCGGCGTCATCGTCTGGCTGTTCGCTCCACGTTGCCCCTGAGACGCCGGCCACCCGGGGAGGGTTGGCTAGGCCCGCCGGCGCAGCGTACGAAGCGCCGACGACGGCCAAGACGCAGGGACGCCAAGCGGTCCGTGGGGCCCTTGGACGACGGCGTGGCCTAGGCCGGGAGCGGCAGGTAACGAGCTGGCCGCTCAGGGGGCCCGTTCGCGGGCAACCTGTGCTCGCAGAGCGCCGAGGGCTTCCGCGCGGAGCAGCTCGCCGTCGTCCTCGCGTGCTCGCCGAGAGATCACCAGACCCTCTCTGGCGAGTGCCGCGAAGATCGCTTCCGGTGGATCGACGCGGCGGCGATAGGTCCGCCCCTCTGCATCCGCAAACACCGGACATCCCGGGCGTACGCAGCTTGCTTCGACGTAGGCGGGCCGGAGATCCAGGTCTTTGTGGCCATAGACGTCCGCGGTGGTGAGGCGCCCGCGCGATATCTCCAACAGGGTTCCGAGCAGCCAGGCCAGCGCGCGTGCCTGTGCCGGCGGGACCGGATCGTCCGCTCGGCCCGAATGCGCGACCTCGATGCCGATGGAGTTCGAGTTGCCGTGATGGAGGTGGGAGTAGACAGGCGCCGCCTGCATGGCCAGGCGGCGACGCGACTCCTCATCCGTGGGACCAGCCGCGGGCAGGAACGAGGGATCCTCGCCTGGCCGGGGATGCCGTGGCCAGATCGAGCCGTCCGTCCAGACGATCCAATGCGCCCCGAACCCTGGACGCCAGAGTCGCTGGGTCTGCGGGGGCGTCAGGAACATCCAGCGGCGTCGAGGCTCCTCGTATGCGGGGTTGCCGAGCGCGTGGATCACGATGCGGCGCACACGGCGTGGCAGCTCATGCACGTCCCCGGCGGGCGTCTCGAGGTCGGCGGCGGCCGCCATGCGCGCGAGGACGAGGACCAGCACGGCCGTCTGGCGGAGCAGGAGCACGTGCCGCCAGTATATGGGACACAGTTTGGGCCTCGCGGTGCCGAGGTTAGGCTCGGCGGTAGACGCCGCTCGCCCGAGGAGGGTTGGCAGGCGCTGGATCAGAATCCAGCGAACATTGGCATCCTGCGGGCTTTCTGCTACAGTCCTGCGAGATTTCGCGACCGTATGGCGGTTGCTTTCGGGGAGATCAGGGCCATTTCGAACAAGGTGTTCGTGGGGAACCTCAGCTATGACGTGACTCGCGACGAGCTCATGCAGATTTTTGGCGCGGCCGGCAAGGTGGTGGACGCCAAGGTCCCAACCGACCGCGAGACGGGTCGGCCCCGCGGCTTCGCGTTCGTCGAGTTCGACAGCGACGAGTCGGCGGCCAAGTCGATCGAGTTGCTGAACGGCAAGGACATGAAGGGACGGCCGCTGCGCGTCAACGAGGCCGACAGCCGCCCGCCCCGACCGGTAGGGGCGGCCCCGGTCCGGCCAGCCTTCCGGCCCGACCGGCCTTCGTTCGGCCGTGGCGGAACCGGCGAGATGCCTTTCCCGCCGCCCGACTTCAAGGAAGAGAAGCGCGAAGGGCGCCGCTTCAAGCAAAAGCCGGCGCGCAGCGTCAACAAGGCGGTTCCTACCCGGCGGCGGGGCGGCGGCTACGACGACTACGACGAGTAGCTAGGCCCGACGCGCGGCGCGACGACACAACAGCAGCCAGAAGCACCCCAGCCCGGCGATCACCGTCCACTGTATGGGCTGGAGCATGCTGAGCCCAGGCGTGCCGTAAAACGGCGTCTGTACGTAGACGAGAGCCTGCAACAACAGAACCGCGAGCATCAGGCCCGCTCTCGACCAGCGCTCCTCTCGGGACAGCGAACCGATAACTCGCAGCGAAGCTGGAATCAGAACCGGCAGCGCGTAGACCAGCAGCCGGTCGGTGTTGTTCGCAAACGCGAGCGATGCATAGGCCATCGCAACCAGCGCCACGTCCTCGGGGTGCTCGCGCGCAAAGCGGGGAATTCTTGCCGCGCGCGCGAGCAGTAGCGGGACCAGCACGCCGAAGCTGCCGAGGGTCGCGAAGTACAGCTGGTTCTCGAACAGGTGTCGCGCACGGAAGGCGAGCATCTCGCGCGCAGCGTCCAGCAGCGTCGGCCCAGCCTGTGGGAGGATCAGCACCCTCACCACGCCGAACGCCACGAGCGGCAGCGCGAAGAGCGTGAGCCCGCGACGCAGCGACGCGCGCAGGCCCTCGACGCGGGTCCAGCGCACGAGCGCGTAGACGATCACCAGCAGCCAGGTCTCGCGTGTGAGCAGACCTGCCAGGGCGACGAGCGACAGTGCTGCGTGGCGGCCACGGTGCACGAGGTGCAGGCCGAGGACGACCAGGAACAGGCACAACGGATCAGGCATCCAGTACTGGTAGGTGTACCAACGCAGGGCCCCCGGCATCAGGCTGGCGAGAGCCATGCCGAAGAGCGCCTGCGCCGTGTCGAGACCAAGCGCCACGAGATACCGAAACAGCGCCAGCAGAAACAGGATCAGGAACAGCGTCGTCGAGGCCCAGTAGCCGAGATGCAAGTCGACCCCGGCGCGCGTCGCACCGTGGACGAGCAGTGGCGACAGGATGCGCCAGCAGAACGGGGCCTCGCGGCTGTGCGCGCTCGGGGAGGCCCCGGGCAGCTCGCCGGCCATCGCGATGTAGCGACGGTGGTCGAGCTCGAGCACTTCGCGGGGCCGATGCGGCGGCGGGCCGAGCGCCCGAGCGACCCAGGCGACGTTCAGGGCCACGAGCAGCGCGGCCGCCAGCACGCCCAGGGCAGTCTGCCGCGCGGACGACACGCGGGTCAGTCTAAAGGCGCGACCCAGACTGGGCAATTCCCGGTGCGTGACGCACTACAATCGAATCGATGAGGGCCTTCGTCCACGCGCTGTCGATCGCGATGGCGCTGGCTTGCGGGAACGCCACGCAAGCGGGCTCGACTCCGGTGGTGCGCGAGATTCGGCTCGTCATGGGCACGACTGCCGAGATCGAAGCGGCAGGCCCGACCGAGGCCAGCCTCGCGCTGGCAGCCGCCTTTTCGGCCCTCACCCGCGTCGACGAAGCGATGTCGCTTTGGAGACCGAGCGAGCTGCAACGACTCAACGACGCGGGCGAGGGCCAGCCCAGCCACGTTCTGCGGGTGGTCCTCGAGAGCGCGCTCGAGATCGCCGCAGTTTCGGGCGGCGCCTTCGATCCCTCGGTGGAGCCACTCGTCCGCGCGGGGGGTGGCCTCGGCCAATCGCCTCTCAAGCTGTCACCCGACGAACGCGCCGCGCTCTTGGCACGCGTCGGGTACCGCAAAGTTCATCTGGATCCGGACTCGGGGAGCGTGCGTCTCGATCCGGGCACGCGTCTCGATCTCGGTGGCATCGCCAAGGGCTATGCGGCGGACCTGGCTCTCGCGGCGCTCCGCTCGGCGGGCGTAGACACGGGATTCGTGTCGCTAGGCGAGAGCACACTGGGCGTGTTCGGCAAGAGCATCGATCTGGAAGTGCGCGATCCCGAGGCGCGAGCTGGCGACCCCGGCGCGCCCTGGGCGGTCTTTCGCGTTGATGGCGGGGCGGTATCGACTTCCGGTTCCGACCAGAAAGGCGTCCACGTTCTCGATCCGCGAACCGGTCAGCCAGCGCGCAGCCTGCTCTCGTCCACGGTGGTCACGTCCAAAGGCATCGAAGCCGACGCTCTGTCGACTGCGGTCCTGGTTCTCGGCGCGGATGCTGGCCTGCGATTGCTCAAGCACCGAGGAGCGGCAGGCTTCGTCCTGCTGCGCGAATCCGGCGTGAGAGTGTTGCGGGCGACTCGGGGCTTTGCCCGCGACCACGGGCTCGAACTAGCCCCCGGCGTCAGCCTGCGCGAGTGAAGGGTGCTCGGGAGGGCTCGCTCTCGATGTTGACCGAAGGCGAGCATTGCTCAAGTGGCCCAGTGCTCGATCAGCCAGGGCTGCTTCATCCAATCGTGGCGGTCCCCTTGGACGCGCTATACCCCGCCCCGGGGCTCGGCGGCATCCTCGGCAGCGTCGACCGGAGCGCCGCCATTCGCGCGGGCCGCCGCCGGGCGTCGCGAGGCCCCGAAGAGGAACACGCCCAGAGCGAAGATCAACAAGGCGATCGCGGACTGCAGGCCAACGAAGCCGATCACCTTGAGCGGGGCGAAGTCCGGGCTCACGAAGCGGACGAGCCACCCCCCCGCCTCCTCGAAAACCGCCGATCCGAACGCGGTGAGGATCAGACCGACCCTGGCGCCGCGCGACAGCGGCACGAAGATAGCGAGATGCGTGAGCAGCAACAGCACCACGCCCATCATGGGCAGGTGCATGTGCGTCGTCTCGAGCATCGAGCCGGCAGAGCGGGGTGCCCGAAAGTCCTCTTCCGAACCGTTGTAGTAGGTCACCACGGAACTGGGCTTGAGGTTCATCCGCGAGAAGTACATCGCCAGGTTCGTGGCCCAGAAGCCGAGCAGCAGGGCGAGCGTCAGCCCCAGCGTGAGTCGCATCAGCGGGTTGTTTTGGAAGCCGCCCTCCTGCATGTACTTCATGGCGCCGCCGCCAGCACGAGCTTCTCGATCGCGAGGGAGCGCCGCAGCGCCTCGGTGAGCGCCTGGACCGTGAGTGTCGATCCCGTCACTCGCCGCACGCCGCGCCCGGGCCACAGCTCGTCGTCGAGAGACTTGCCCTCCATCGTCTTGAGCCAGCCCTCGCGCGGCAGGTAGTCCGGCGGCTCGCCGAACTGCAAGACGAGCGCCAGGCGCAGGTGACCATCGGGTTCGACGACCGTGAGCAGGGTCTCGGGCATGGTCCGGACCAGGTGCGTGTCGAGAATGGCGCGGCCCGTCAGCTTGCCTTCGGCCCGCGCCTCGAAGACCGTGACGACCGCCGAGGGCAACCGGGAGCGCGCTGCTTCTTCCACCGCCGAGACCTGCTCCGACGTGAGGAAGAGGGTCCGCCGCTCAGGACTTGCGCCGGGGAAGGCGCGCGCCAGTGCGGCCTTCTCGGTCATCACGACCTCGGCATCCGCCCGTCCGCTCGTCGCTACAAACAGCGCTGTCGCCAGGAGCACGCTGCGCAGGCGACCGGAGCCGGAGTTGGCGAAAGTCCTCATTCAACGACCTCGGGAAGGCAAAGCGTACTGCATCCTCGAACCTGTGCCTGCTCGCGCCGCGAAGATTGCCCGCGGGCCTAGAACAGGAACCCGACGGCCAGGTTGAACTGGCTGACCCCCGTTCGAGCCTGGTTCGGATGCGCCTGGTAGTCCGCCTTGAGGACGACATTCGTGACGGGCTTGACCGAGATGCCTGCCGTGAGCACTTTCCGGTCGCGCGCAGGGTTTTTCTCGAAACCGGCCGGCAGGCGCTGCTGCGTATCGAGTTTTTCGTAGCGGATGAAGGGTATGACGGCCCATTGCCCTCTTGGGTGTGCGGTCAATACGTCATAGCCGACCTCGGCGTAGAAGCCGTTCTGGCGGCTGCCCACCGATTTGTCGCCATGGAGGCCGTTCTGGGCGTTGATCAGCGCCGCGTCCCCGACACTCGACTGCGCGTAGAGCGCCCGCAGCCAAAGCCCGCGGCGTTCGTATTGGCCGTGCACGTCGAACAGCGTGACGCGGCCCTTGATCGTCTGGCCGTCGACGCTCGCGCCCTGCCCTGAGTTGCCGGTGAACACCGACGCGCCGAGCAGCAGCCCCGGCGCGCCGACATAGTCGAGGCGCCCGGTGAGAGCAAGATCCTCGGCGAGGCTCTGCGAGCCCTGCTGGCGCCCCTCCCTGAGGCCCGCGTCCGAAAAGCCGGACGAGTTCAGCCCCGCCACGACGTAGGCCCTCCATTGCAGCGGTCCGGTCTCGCCGAAGAGGCCCGCGCCGACCTCTCTCCAGGTCGTGGGGACGATGGCCCGAGCGACCTCCGGCCGCCGCGCACCGAGAAAGATCGGCGGCTCGTGCAGCTCGTTGACGAAGCCCAGCGGCAGCAGGACCATGCCCGCACGGAGGCCGACCTTTTGCCACGGCTTGAAGTCGAGATACCCGAACTCGACGGACACTTCCCCACGCTCCTCGGCGCCCTCGCCAGTGGTGGCGTGCTCGAACTCGATCTCGGAATTGAACAGGATGCTGTCGCTGAACTTGTAGCCCGCGTAGAGAATGACTCGCACCAGGTCGAGTTGGTTCCGTTGCTCCGCGGCCGAGCCGTCTTGCGCCTGCTTCGCGAAATTCTGGTAGAGCGCCTCGCCATAGCCACCGAGTGAGACGCCACTCGCCTTGCGGTAGACCTTGGAGGCCGCGGGTGCGAAGCCATGTTCCCCTTTCGCGGGGGCTTCCGTCTCGGTCGCTCCGCCTGTGCGCAGCTTCTCGAGCTCCGCAGCCAGCAAGTCGATGCGCCGTTCGATCTCGGACAACCGGTCGGCCGACGCGCCTTCGGCCCGCAGCCGCGCGACTTCTGCCTGCAGCGCCGTCACCGTCTCTTTCAGATCGGCGAGCGACTCCTCCGCACCGGCCGGAGCCGCCAGGAGCAGTGCCGCCAGAATCGCGACCTTGCTGAACATGAACGTGAGTTTCATATTCATAATGCTAGCGATCCGGGCCGGCGCTTGTCAAGCGTGAAAGGCTCGACTCGCCTCAAGATCAGAGTCGTGAAAGCTTGGAGCAGTTGTCTGGCTGTCGCGCTTATGACCAGCGCGGCGAGTGTCCATGCGCACGACACCTGGCTCCGAGCGCGCGGAACGTTCGTCGCCCCCGGCGCAGGCTGCTGACACCCGACGCCGAGCGCTGGGTCCAATTCGTGTTCGACCACGGCGGCCCCTGGCTGCTGCCCGCAACCGACCTGCGGCGGCGAGTGGGAGAGCGACTTCACCACGGTGGCCGTCGAGATCGCCACCGACAAGGCACAATAGCCGCCGCCTCGCTCAGCTCGCCGGCCATCGGAAGCTCCGAGAGCGCGGTGTAAGATGCGGCGCTCATGCTTCTTGCCCTGGTGCTGGCCGCGTCTTCGGTGGTACGTCCCTTCAGCGAGGAACGCCTGCTTCTCGACCGGCGCCTGGAGACGTTGCGGCGAATCCTGCCCGATGCCGCGAATCCCACAGGCGATGCCGCACTGGTTCACGACCTCGCCGACGCCGCACAGCTGTTCTCGGTGGAGGCCCTCGCGCGCCCGCCGATCGAAAACGGCCCGCGTGGAGACGTGCTCGTCGATGTCTCCGGCGTCGGGCGCTACGCCGACATAGACCGATTCTTCCGGCAGGTGGCCCTCTCTCACCGGCTGCTCGACGTCGACAACCTCACGCTCACGGCAACCCCGGGCGATGCGGTGCGGCTGACGGCGGTGATCAGGGTTCCGTTTCGACCACTGCGGGCGCCGCTGCCTCAGCCACCCGAAGGCACGCGAGCCCGCGCGAGCGGGATGCCGCGGCCGCAAGCCGACGCGTTCGTGGCGGATCAGGCGCTGGCCCTCGCGAAGTCGGAGATGATCGCCGCCCTGAGACGCGCGCGCCGTAACCCGCGCGTGTTCCTGTCGGAACTGTCGGCGGTCGTCCGCGACCGGCCGGTGCTGCTGATCTCGGCAGTGCTCGGAGAAGAGTTCTCGATCCGTGGCCTGACCATCGGCAATGCCTCGGCCCATGGGCTGGAGTCCCGGCTCGAACGCGGCTTCTTCCGGCTCTCGCAGTTCCTGATGACCCGCCAGGGGGCCTGTCTGCGCTTCGAGGCGCGCGGCACGAGCCCGGTGGTGGGGCCCGAGGCCGAGTTGCCGCTCCCGACGGAGGATCCTTTCGAAGAGCAGGATGCCTCGTGCGCCGTCGATCGCGACGCCACGCGCATCGCCGTCGTGCGCGGAGCGACCCCCAGGACGCCTGGCCACGGGCCGCTCAGCCTGCGGCTGCGGGACACCGATCTTCCCGACGTCTTTCGCGTCCTGCACAACCTGACAGGCCAGGGCTTTCTCGTGGACGGCGATGTCGCGGGCCGAGTCCACGTGGAGTTCGCACGGGTGAGCCTCGAGGAGGCGCTGGCCGGCCTCGCGAAGAGCGCCAACCTGCGCATCTCCGAAGCTGGGCTGATCCGGCGCGTCTCGAAGGCGAATGGGGAGAACCCGCCGGCGAAGAAGTCGGCGCCGAAAGGGAGCCGGCCCGCGCCCGTCGACCAGGCGCCGCCGCTTTCGACCGCCATCGCCAGTTTCGAGCTGAAGCGCGCCAGCGTCCGGGACATCCTCGCGGTAATGACCGACGTGGACCCGGGCCTCGCCTCACTCGGGCCGCCTGGCTTCCTTGGGCGCGCCTCCGTTTGGGTCAGGGACATGCCGCTGGCGGCCCTGCGTGCCGCCGTCCTCGAGTGCGCAGGCCTCACAGAACGACTCGAGGAGGACCGCCGCACGCTCACACGCCCCGGAGGCTCGGGCGAAACGCCGCTGCCCGTGGCGGCGGAAGGGGTTGCGCCGCGGTTGGTGCTGCGCGCGCCGGATCTCTCGCTCCTGGAGTTCGAGCCCGCGGGGATCGCCACCAGCGGCGCCGGGTACTCGGTCTTCGCGTACTCGCCCAATGGCGCGCTGCTCACCTACCGCGCGGGCGAGCGGCTGGCGAACGCGGTCGTGAAGGCTGTCGAGTCGACCGACGTGCTGCTCGAGACTGACGACGGAGACCTGCGGATCAGCATTCCGCCGCTTCCCAAGTAGCGCCCGCAGCAGCCGGGAACGCAGGGCCCGCAAGCCGCCGCCCGTTCCCTCCCGCGAAGCAGGGGGAATGGGCGGTCGTAGCTCCAAGGGCGGTTCCCTCCCCCTAACGTGGGGAGGCGGGGTGAGCGAAGCAACGGATGCGGGGCGAGGTCGTCGGCGTGGCGGTTCCCTCCCCCTACGGGGGGAGGGACAGGGTGGGGGGTCGATGACTAACCATTTAAAGAGGCCCGGAACCTTTGGCTCCGGGCCTCACGTCGTCGGGGGTTCAAGACCCCCTGACAGCGCGCCGGAAGGCGCGCTCTTTTTTTCGACCAAGTCCGTTTCGGGGCCTGACAGCGGCCCCCCTACAGGCCCGGCGGAGTGCTCTCCATCACAGCACCTCCGTGATTCGCCAACGCCCTCATTTCGAAGACGCCTCCTGACTCTCGAATATCGTCCCTTGCTCGCCGGCTGTCAAGAGAAACCTATTTCACTTCCCAGGTGTCGCCTGCGCGCAGCAGCTTGCCCAGATCTCCGGCTCCCTTCTTCGCGATGATCTCCTGGATCTGTCGCGTCGCTTGTTCCTCATAGCACGGCGCATCGACGGCGCGCAGCACGCCGAGCGGCGTTGGGAACCCCGGCATCATCTCCATGCGCGAGAGCAGGAAA
This sequence comes from Acidobacteriota bacterium, assembly GCA_032127875.1. GTDB lineage: Bacteria > Acidobacteriota > Vicinamibacteria > Fen-336 > Fen-336 > CADEEV01. The sequence goes on along the minus strand of JAQBHI010000177.1, from coordinate 32,776 downwards.
GCATAGGCGGAATTGGGATGCCGCTCGTCGTGGACGATCAGTTCCTTTTCGCTCGTGCCGTTCCCGAGACTGACGACCTCGAGGTTCAGGCCGCGCATCCGGATGCCTTTGTCCTTGTCCTTGCCGAAGATCAGCGGCTGGCCGTGCTCGAGGAGAAGCAGGTGGTCGTCTTTTGCTTCCTTCTCCACGAGCGACTCCCAGGCGCCGTCGTTGAAGATGTTGCAGTTCTGCAGGATCTCGACGAAGGCCGAGCCCTTGTGAGCCGCGGCGCTGCGCAGCGTCGCCTTCAAGTGCGCCTGGAACACGTCCACCGAGCGCGCGACGAACGTGGCCTCGGCGCCGAGCGCAAGCGAGAGCACGTTGAAAGGCCGATCGACCGAACCGTAGGGCGTCGACTTCGCCTTCTTGCCCACTTCGGAGGTCGGCGAGTACTGGCCCTTGGTGAGCCCGTAGATCCGGTTGTTGAAGAGCAGGACCTTGAGGCCGACGTTCCGACGCAGCATGTGGATCGTGTGATTGCCGCCGATCGACAGGGCGTCGCCGTCGCCGGTGGCGATCCACACCTCGAGCTCGGGCCTGGCGATCTTGAGGCCGGTCGCCACGGCAGGCGCGCGGCCGTGAATGGTGTGAAAGCCGTAGGTATTCATGTAGTACGGAAAGCGGCTGGAGCAGCCAATTCCCGAAACCACGACGAACTTCTCGCGCGGCACCCCCAACTCGGGAAACACCGACTGGACCGCCGCGAGGATCGCGTAGTCCCCGCAGCCGGGGCACCAGCGAACTTCCTGGTCGGTCTGGAAATCCTTCTTCGTGTAGACCGGCAGCGTCGTAGTCACTGAAGGCTCTCCTCGATCTTGGCTTCGATCTCCGACTGCTTGAACGGCTTGCCCTGGATCTTGCCAAAGGCCTCGGCATCGACCAGGTACTTCGCGCGCAGCACCCACACCAGCTGGCCCATGTTCATCTCGGGCACGACGATCTTCTTGTAGCGCTTCAGGACCTCGCCCAGGTTCTTCGGCAGCGGGTTCAGGTGGCGCAGGTGGACGTGGCCGATGCGCCGGCCCTTCGCCCGCTGGGCACGCAGCGCCACGGTGATGGCGCCGTAGGTCGAGCCCCAACCCACCAGCAGTAGGTCGCCGTCAGGATCCCCCATCGGTACGACGTCGGGCACTTCCTCCACGACAGCCGCAACCTTGGCGGCGCGCAACTGCACCATGCGCTCGTGGTTGAGCGGCTCGTAGTTGACGTTGCCGGTGACGTCCTGTTTTTCTAGGCCGCCGACGCGATGCTCGAGCCCTGGCGTGCCGGGCACGGCCCAGGGCCGCGCCAGCGTCTCGGGGTTGCGCAGGTAGGGCATGAAGCCCTCGGGATCGGTGCGGAACTTCACGGGGAACTTCGGCAGCTCGTCGAGGCTCGGGATCTTCCACGGCTCCGCCCCGTTCGCGAGGTAGCCGTCGGAAAGGATGATGACCGGAACCATGTACTTGAGCGCGATGCGGCTGGCTTCGAGCGCGACCCAGAAGCAATCGCCCGGCGTCTGCGGCGCGAGCACCGGCACGGGCGCCTCGGAGTTGCGTCCGTAGAGCGCCTGCAGCAGGTCGGCCTGCTCGGTCTTGGTCGGCAGCCCGGTCGAAGGACCGCCGCGTTGGATGTTACAGATCACCACGGGCAGCTCGACCGCGATCGCGAGGCCGATCGCCTCCATCTTGAGCGCCATGCCGGGCCCGGAGGTGGTGGTGATCGAGAGCGAGCCCCCGTAGGCCGCCCCGATCGCCGAGGTCATGGCCGCGATCTCGTCCTCGGCCTGGAATGTCACGACACCGAAGTTCTTGAACATCGCGAGCTCGTGCAGGATGTCGGAGGCCGGCGTAATCGGGTAGCTGCCCTGGAAGAGCGGCAGCCCGCTGCGCTGCGAGGCCGCCACGAAGCCCAGCGCGAGCGCACTGTTGCCGCTGATGTTGCGGTACGTGCCGGGCGCCAGCTTCGCCGGCGGGATCTCATAGCTCGTCTGGAACGCCTCCGTCGCCTCGCAGAACGAGTAGCCGGCCTTCATCGCGAGCTTGTTGGCCTGGACCAGCGCCGGCTTGTTCTTGAACTTGTCGTCGAGCCAGCGGTCGGTCGCGTCCATCGCCCTGTTGTAGAGCCAGTAGCACATCCCCAGCGCGAAGAAATTCTTGCAGCGGTCCATGCTCCTGGCGTCGAGGCCCAGGTCCTTGAGCGCTGCCCGCGTCAGCTTGTTGAGCGCGACAGGGAACAGCCGGTAGCCCTGGAGGCTGCCGTCCTCCAGCGGGTTCACGGTGAGCTGCGCCTTCTTGAGGTCGACTTCCTTGAAGCTGTCCGTGTTGACGATCAAGATCCCGTTGGTCTTGAGGTCCGCCACGTTGGTCTTGAGTGCGGCGGGGTTCATGGCGATCAGCGCGTCCACGGCATCGCCCGGGGTGTAGATGTCGCCCGACGCGAAATGGAGCTGGAACCCGGAAACGCCCGGCAGCGTGCCGGCGGGGGCGCGGATCTCGGCCGGGAAGTCGGGGAACGTGGCGATGTCGTTGCCATAGAGCGCCACGGTGTTGGTGAACTGGCTGCCGGTAATCTGCATGCCGTCGCCGGAGTCTCCGCAGAACCGGATCACGGCCTGCTCGATGATTTCGCGCTTTCTCGTCGGTGCCTCGGCAGTGGCCATGCTCTTACTTCACCTCCAAACCCTGATTATACAGGCGGAGCGGGTGCGGTAGACTCGTGGCATGGCTCGTTCCAGGGGCGCCCCCGTCTTCCGGCTCGGCAACGCCAGCATCAAGACCAAGCTGCTCCTGATGATGCTGTCGCTGCTGATTCTCTCCGTGTCCTCGTTGTTCTTTCTCCACCTCCTCAACGAGCGGCAGCTGCTCTCCCAGGTGCGCGACTACACTGAGGAGCTGTCGACCACGATCGAAGTGGCCCAGGAACAGCCCGCCGGTCCGGGCGATCCGCAGGTGGTGCTGAAGGCCTACGCCGAGAAGCTCACCTCGCTGGGCGTCAAGGACGTGTCGATCGCCGATGCGGCCGAGGAGGTAAAGGCCTCGACCAACCCTCAAAACGTCGGCAAGCCGCTGGTCCGCGCCAGCGTGAAGCGGCGCGGGCCGAAGGAGTACGTGATCCGCGGCGTGCTGGGCGACGACTCGGGGCCGCCCGGCACGCAGAAGACCTCGACGCTGACGATCCCGATCGTGGTCGCGGACCGCCGCGTTGGCTACGTCGTCATCACCCGCTACCTCGACGACTTCTCGGCGCTCTCGAAGGCGGCGTTCGTCAATCGGCTGATCGCGACCTTTGCCGTGTTCGCTTTCGGGATCGCGCTCGCCTTGTACCTCTCCTGGTCCTTCAGCCGGCCCCTCGAGAAGCTCACCGAGGCCTCGCGCTCGGTCGCGGCCGGCGATCTCTCAGTGCAGGTTGCGGCTCGGGGCAGCGACGAGATCGGCGCGCTTTCCCGGACCTTCAACGAGATGGTCGAGCGGCTGCGCGAGAAGCGCCTGTTGGAGGAGCGGCTGCATTTCGCCGAGCGCTCGACCGCGATGGGCCAGCTTGCCACCGCGGTCGCCCACGAGATCCGCAACCCGCTCAACTTCATGAACCTTTCGATCGACCACATGCGCACGAAGCTGGCTCCCGAGGACGCCCTGCGCCGCGAGGCCTTCGATCGCATTCTCGGCAACGTCAAGGCCGAGATCAGCCGGCTCAACCGACTGGTCGGCAACTTCCTCTCGTTCGGCAAGCCGATGCGCCTCGACACCCGGCCGTGTCGCGTGGACTCGGTGCTGCGCGAGGTGGCGGAGCTGGTGGATCACAAGGCCCGCGACCAAGGCATCATTCTGGAGATCGACACCGAGGCCGAGTTCCCCGAGACCCTCGCCGATCCGGAGCTGCTCAAGACCTGCTTCCTGAACCTGATGATCAACGCCGTAGACGCGATGCCCAAGGGCGGCGTGCTCTCCGTAAAGGCACGGCGGGAGCGTGAGACCGGCGGCGAGGTGGTGCTGGTCACGGTCGCGGACACCGGCCAGGGCATGACGCCCGAAGAAATTTCCACCGCCTTCGAGCCCTATTTCTCGACGAAGGAGACGGGCCTCGGGCTCGGCCTCGCGCTGACACGCAAGATCGTGAGCGACCACGGCGGGAGGATCGCGCTCGAGAGCACGCCTGGCGCCGGCACCCGGGCGCGCCTCGTACTGCCGCTCGTAGCCCGACGGGTGACCGAGACGGCGAGCGAGGCGCTCGTCTCATGACCGCGAGCGAGCCACGGGGGCGCGTGCTGGTCGTCGACGACGAGCGCCACCAGCGCGAGATCCTGGAGACGATCCTGCAGTCAGAGGGCTGCGAGACGGCGGCGGCGCGCAACGCCCGCCACGCGCTGCAACTCGCCCGCGACCAGCCCTTCGACGTGGTGCTGACCGATCTCAAGATGCCAGACATGGACGGCATCGCGCTGCTCCAGGAGCTGGGCCGCGCACAGCCCGGCGTCTGCGTCGTCCTGATGACCGCTCACGGCACGATCGACAGCGCCGTGGAGGCGATGCGCAAGGGTGCTTTCGACTACCTCACCAAGCCGCTCGAGAAGGACGTGCTGCTCGTGGTCCTGGGGCGGGCCTTCGAACGCTCGCGCCTGGTGCGCGAGAACCGCATGCTCCAGGAACAGCTACGCGACCGCTTCCGCGTCGAGAACATCGTTGGCGCGCACGGTTCGATGCAGGACGTGTTCCGGATCGTCCACAAGGTCGCCGCATCGATGTCCACGGTGCTGATCTACGGTGAAAGCGGCACGGGCAAGGAACTGGTCGCGAAAGCGCTCCACCAGCAGGGCGAGCGCTGCCTCAGGCCGTTCTACGCGGTCAACGTCGCGGCGCTCCCCGAGAGCATCCTGGAGGCCGAGCTGTTCGGCCACGAGAAGGGCGCCTTCACCGGCGCCGAGGCGCGCTAGATCGGGCTCTTCGAGCAGGCCAGCGGCTCGACGCTGTTTCTCGACGAGGTGGGCGACTTGAAGCGCGACCTGCAGGTGAAGCTGCTGCGCGCGCTCCAGGAGCGCGAGATCCTGCGCGTCGGCGGCACCGAGCGCGTGAAGATCGACGTGCGCATCGTGGCCGCCACCAATCGCGACCTGGAGGCCGACATGCGCGCGGGCCAGTTCCGCGAGGACCTCTTCTACCGGCTCAACGTGATCCCGATCCTGCTGCCACCGCTGCGCGAGAGGCGCACCGACATCCCGCTGCTGGTCGAACACTTCGTGCGCAAGTACGCCGATCCCAAGCGGCCACGCGACGTGAGCGAAAAGGCGCTCGAGATCCTCTCCGCCTACGACTGGCCGGGCAACGTGCGCCAGCTCGAGTCCGTGATCGAGCGTGCGCTGCTGCTTTCCGAAGGCGAGACGATCGTGCCCGGCGACCTCCCCGTCGCGGTGCGCGCGGGTCTCACGGAGGCGCGCGGCCCCCTCGGACTCGAGATCCCGGACTCAGGCATCGATCTCGAGGGCGTCGAGCGCACGCTGCTGCTGAAGGCCCTCGAGAAGACCCAGGGCAACGTCTCGCGTGCGGCAAGGCTGCTCGGGCTCTCGCGGCGCACCCTCCAGTACCGCCTGGAAAAGATCCAGGAAGCCGCCACCGTGCCGCGCGGCTAGGCGGCGGCCGCCCGCAGGCGTCCCACCGCTGTAGAATCCCGCCAGTGCAGCAGAAGGGTCTCGACTTTGGCGCCGGCCCGCGGCCGGCCACGGCGCGCAGGGCCATGAGCGTCTCCGAGTTGACCGACCGCATCCAGGGCGCACTGGAAGTCGAGTTTGGCGACGTGTGGGTCGAGGGCGAGATCTCGAACCTCAAGTTCGCCGACTCGGGCCACTGGTACTTCTCGCTCAAGGACGAGCGCGCCCAGATCCGCGCCATGGTTTGGAAAACCGCTGCGCGAGGCATCCGCTTCCGCCCGAAGGACGGCATGAAGGTCCTGGCCCGCGGCGGCGTCCGCGTCTATGCGCCGCGCGGCGACTACCAACTCTCGGTCGAGACCCTCGAGCCTCTGGGCAAGGGTTCGCTGCAGCAGGCGTTCGAGGAGCTGAAGGAGAAGCTCGAGAAAGAGGGACTCTTCGACACGAAGCGCAAGCGGCCGCTGCCGATGTTGCCGCGCCGGATCGGCGTCGTGACCTCGCCGACCGGGGCGGTGCTTCGCGACATCCTGCGCGTGCTGCGCTCCCGCTATCGCAACCTGGAAGTGCTCCTCTATCCCGCCCGTGTCCAGGGTGAAGGCGCCGCGGCCGAGATCGTGCAGGGCATCCGCGCGCTCGGCCGCGTGACGGGCCTCGACGTGCTGATCGTGGCCCGCGGCGGCGGCGGCCTCGAGGACCATGGGCGTTCAACGAAGAGAGCGTGGCGCGAGCGCTCGCCGCGTCCCGCGTACCGACGATCTCGGCCGTGGGCCACGAGACCGACTTCACGATCGCCGACTTCGTCGCCGATGTGCGTGCGCCGACGCCTTCGGCCGCGGCCGAGCAGGTGGTGAAGGCCAAGGCCGATCTGGAGGCGCACCTGGGGGCGCTCGACAAGCACTTGGATGCGGCGCTCCGGCTCCGGCTGACGCGCGTCCGAGCGCGTGCCCTTGCGCTCACCTCGCATCGCGTGTTCGAGGCCGAGCGTGGCCGCTTGCGCAACGCCGCCCAGCGCGTCGACGACCTCGCGCGCCGTGCCAGGACCGGGCTCACCCGCCAGCGGGAGCGCGGCCGCGACCGACTCCGACAGGTACAGGCGCGGCTCGCCGCGTTTCGTTTCGAACGGCAGATGGACGATGGCCGCCAGGCCGTGGCGCGTCACGTCGAGAGGCTCCGCAGGCAGTTGGCCGCGAGCCTCGAGGCGAGGCGCGCCAGCCTCGGCCAGAACGCGGCACGGCTAGCCAGCCTGTCTCCGCTGGCGGTGCTGGGTCGCGGCTATGCGCTCGCGTGGAAGGGCGAGCACTTGCTGCGGCAAGCGAGCGACGTGGATGCCGGCGACTTGATTCGCCTCCGCCTCCACCGGGGAGCGCTTCACGCGAGAGTGACGGCGAAGGAGAACGAGTGACCAAGCCCGAAGCGCCGCAGTTCGAAGCCGCCTTGAAGCAACTCGAGGAGATCGTGCAGCGCCTCGAAAAAGGCGAGCTCAGCCTCGAGGATTCCCTGAAGCTCTACGAGGAAGGGATCCGCCTCTCACGGCTGTGCCATGCCAAGCTCGACGAGGCCGAGGGCCGGATCGAGCAGCTTCTGAAGGACGCCCGCGGCGAACTGATTCTGGACGCCGACGGCAAGCCCAAGACGACGCCGCTCACGCCCGCCGGGGATGAGCGGGAACTCTAGCGCCCGGGAGGCGCTCGATCAGGCTCGCCGCGAGGTCGAGGCGGCGCTCGACCAGGCCCTTCCCGGCGAAAGCGCCTGGCCCGAGACGATCCACCGGGCCGTGCGCTACAGCCTGTTTGCCGGCGGCAAGCGGATCCGGCCGCTGCTGGTTCTAGCCGCCTGCGACGCGGTGGGAGGCAAGCGCGCCGACGCCATGCCGCTCGCTTGCGCCGTCGAGATGATCCACACCTACAGCCTGATCCACGACGACCTGCCAGCCATGGACGACGACGACCTGCGCCGCGGCAAGCCGACGTCGCACAAGGTCTTCGGCGAGGCCATGGCGATCCTCGCGGGCGACGCTCTCTTGACGCGAGCCTTTCATCTGATGAGCGAGCTGCCGCCAGCTGAAGGCGTCGAGCGCTTGCGACGAAGGCTCTCGGCGAGCGCCATCCTTGGCCAGGCCTGCGGCACCACCGGCTTGATCGGCGGCCAGGTGATCGATCTCGAATCGGAGGGGCGGGCGATCCTGCCCGCCGAGCTCGAGCAGTTGCACCGGGCCAAGACCGGAGCGCTGCTCGGGGCCTGCGTACGTGGCGGCGCGACTTTGGCCGGCGCCGGGCCGGGGCCCCTGACGCGGCTGTGTCGCTATGCGGACGCGATCGGGCTGGCGTTCCAGGTCGTGGACGACGTCCTCGACGCAACCGAGGCTGCGGAGCGGCTCGGCAAGACCGCGGGCAAGGACCAGGCCGCGGGCAAGGCCACCTACGTCAGCATCCACGGCCTGGAGCGAGCCCGAAGTATGGCTCGTGAGCTGTTGGGCGACGCGCTCGAAGCGCTCGAACCGCTCCAGCCGCAGGCCGAACTGCTCGGTGAGCTGGCGCGGGCGATCGTGGACCGCCGCGCGTGAGGCCAGCGCCGCGAGCGCCGGCGCGCAGACGTCTCGACCTGGCGCTCGTCGATCGGGGCCTGGCAGTTTCTCGCGAGAAGGCCCAAGCGTTGATCATGGCCGGCCGCGTGCGCGTGGGCGGCAGCCCGGCCGGCAAGCCGGGCACCCCGATCCGCGGCGATGCAGCGGTGGACGTGCTGCCGGGGCCGCAACACGTGGGGCGGGGTGCTCTCAAGCTGGCGGGTGCCCTGGATACGCTCGCGCTCGACCCGGCCGGCCTCATCGCCGTGGACGTCGGCGCTTCCACCGGCGGCTTCACCGAGGTCTTGCTCGCCCGCGGCGCCCGTCGCGTCTACGCCGTCGACGTGGGCAAGGCCCAGCTTCACGAGAAGCTGCGTGCCGATCCGCGCGTGGTGGTACTCGAGGGCGTGAACGCGAGGACACTGTCGGCGCGTGAGCTCCCCGAGGCATGTGGCTTCGCGACGCTGGACGTCTCCTTCATTTCCGCCCTCAAGATCCTGCCGGGGCTGCGCGGCGTGCTCGCACCGGACGCGACGCTCGCACTGCTCGTGAAGCCGCAGTTCGAGGTTGGGCGCGGCCAGGTGGGCCGCGGTGGGATCGTGCGCGACGCGGCGCTCCACCGCCAGGCGCTCGAAGACGTCGCGCGGGGCGCGCAGGCGTTCGGCTACGGCCTGCGCGGCGCGTGCGCCTCGCCGATCGAGGGCGCCGAGGGCAACCGCGAGTTCTTCCTCGCTCTTGCGCGCGACGGCGCGCCGCTCGCGCCCGCCGCGTTTGATGCGATGATCTCGCAAGCGCTCCGGCCATGACCACGATCGGCGTGTTCGCCCGTCCCGACCTGCGAGAAGCTGGCCCCGCCCTGCGCAAGCTGGTGACCTGGCTGCGCAAGCGCAAGGTCAAGGTGCTGCTCGAGCAAAGCACCGCGCTGCTAGCAAACAGCCCTGCGCGCGTGGCGACGGCCGAGGCCCGCGACGTCGCAGGGCAGGCCGACGCCCTGGTCGTGCTCGGGGGCGATGGCACGCTGCTTCGCGTCAGCCACTTGCTGGCGCGCCGCAACGTACCGGTGCTCGGCGTCAACTTCGGAAGCCTCGGCTTCCTGACGGAGATAGCGCTCCCCGAGCTGTACCCGGCGCTCACGTCCGTGCTCGACGGGAACTACGAATACGACGAGCGCCGGATGTTACGCGCCGTCGTGAGACGGGAGGGCCAGCCCGACGCTTCGGGCGACGTGCTGAACGACGTGGTGATCACGAAGGCGGCGCTCTCGCGAATCATCGAGCTGGACGTGTTCGTGGACGACCTGTTCGTCTCGGCCTTTCGGGCCGACGGCCTGATCGTCTCGTCACCCACTGGCTCGACGGCCTACAACCTGGCCGCGGGCGGGCCAATCCTCCACCCCTCGTTGCCCGCGATCGCGATCACGCCGATCTGCCCGCACATGCTGACGAACCGCCCTTTGGTGGTGGGCGACAAGGCCACGATCGGAGTGCGCCTGCGGCCCGTGCGGGACGTCGAGCTGCACGCCACCTTCGACGGTCAACTCGGCTTCGCGCTCTCGGGCAGGGACTCCGTGACCGTGACGCGCAGCGCGCGCAAGCTGCGCCTGGTGCGCGCGCCTGCGCGCGATTTCTTCGCCGTGCTGCGCACCAAACTGAAGTGGGGCGAATCGACGACCCGCCGCCGGTGAGGCTCGCGGCGTCCCGAGGCTTCGCCCGCGATGTGCTATTGGCTCTCGCGCTGGGCCTGCCAATCGCCCTGGGCGGGTCGCAGATCGTCGTCGCGCCAGTGGCGGGCGGAATCTGGCGCGGGATCCTCGATCCACCGGATCTCGGCCGGCTCGTGCTGGCGGCGGGTGTCGGGACGCTTGCCGCCGCAGGATTGCGCCGGCGGCGCGCTATCTCCAGGCCGCTGCTCGCGCTGGGGGTGGCGGCGCTGCCGCTCGTGCCGCTGTTCACCGGCCACGGCCTGCCGCTGCTGCTCTTTCAGGGCCCGGGTCTGCTTCTGGTCGGCCTCGCGGCCCTCGCGATCGCCCTCGTGCGCGGCTGTGCCGAAACTCAGCCGAAGCCCGCCTCTCCGCGCAGGCTCTTCGCCCTTGCATTCCTCTTCTATGCCGCGCTCACGACACAATTGCCCGGCGCGGCGGGTCCGCAGGGCGACGAGCCACACTACCTCGTCATGGCGGAGAGTCTGCGCAGCGACGGCGATCTTGATCTGCGCGACGAGCACGACAACCGCGCGTACCGCAGCTTCTATCCAGGACGCCTGGGCGCGCACAAGTCACCGGCAAGCCCCAAAGGCACGACGTATTCGATCCACGCCCCGGGCCTGCCCCTGCTGATCCTGCCAGCTTACGCCGCGCTTGGCTTCCGTGGCGCGCAACTGCTGATCGCGGCGCTCGCGGCCCTCGCGGGGGCGCTGGTGTTCCAATTGGTGCGCGACGTCACGGAAGAGGAATGGACCGCCCGCGCCGCTTGGGCGGCGTTCGCCTTTCTCCCACCGATGGCGTTCTACGCCGTGTCGATCTATCCCGAGGCGGTGGCCGCCCTGGCTACCGCGCTATTCCTGCTCATGAGCCGCACGGATCCTTCGCCCCGCAGAATGCTCTTGGCGGCCACGATGGCCGCCGTCCTGCCCTGGCTGCATCCGAAGTTTCTCCCGCTGGCCGTACTTGGCCTCGGCCTGACGCTCGTGCGGCGCGGGAAGCCGCTGGCCCGAGTCGTAGCAGCGAGTCTCGGGCTCGCGGGCCTTGTCGGCCTGCTCGTGCTCTTCCATTCGAATTATGGTCGCGCTTCGTTGTCGGCCGCCTATGGCCCCGGCTTCGACTCCGACGTCTCGCTGGGGCGTATTCCCTGGGGCTTCGCCGCGCTCCTGCTGGATCGGCAGTTCGGACTCCTGGCGCTCGCCCCGTTGTGGTTGTTGGCGCTGCCCGGCTGCGTGCTGCTCTTTGGGCGCGCCCCGGGCGACAGCATGCGCGCCGGCCTGTGCGCCGCCGCCACGCTCGGCGTGGGTGCCTCTTTCAGCATGTGGTGGGGCGGCACCTGCCCGCCCGCGCGCTTCGTGGTGCCCGCCCTGCCAGCACTCGCGGTGTTGCTGGCGCCCGCGCTCTCGCGTTGGCGTATGCTCGCCGCCGGGCTCTTCGGCGCGAGCCTAGGCGTCACGCTGCTGGCCGCCGCGGCGCCGCGCGCCATCCACAATCGACCCGACGGCGAGAGCGCGCTGCTCAAGGTGTTGGCGCCGGCCTTGAGCCTGGACGCGATGTGGCCTTCGTTTCTGCCCGAAACGGGGCCGCGGGAGACGAGCGTTCACGAACGCCGCGCCGCTATGGAGTTGATCCAGGCCCTGGGCAAGAGGCGGGTCGTCGGAATCTCGGACCCGTTGCGCATGCAGGAATTGTCGCTGCCCCTCGATCTGCCGGGCGCTCCCTGGGAGCTGACAGCGCGCGAGACTCGCTTCTCACGCAAGCTCGCTCTGCCGCCCGGAGTCTACCGGCTAGTGCTCGCGGCGCGCGTCCTCGAGGCTGGCGTCGCAGATCGGGTGGTGCGATTCGGCGTCTCGTCCGCCGAGGGCGACGTGGCGGAAGCGTACCTGGCGGAGGGGGCTCCGGCGCCGGAACTGGTTCTGAGGCTCCCCCACGGCGCGAGCCGCCTCGTGCTCGCCACCGAGGGACTGCAAGGGCGGGCGTTGATCGTGGGCGCGCGCCTACAGCCCGAGCAGATCCGCGGCCTTCGTTGAGGCCTCGGAGCCACGAGACGTCAGTGTCAGAGGTTACGGCCGCAGTTCGATCACGTTCTCGGGCTCGCTTGGCGGAACCAGCGCGACCGAGTCGATCGAAGCCGTGCCGGCGCCGCGCCCAAGCGTGATCACGAGATCCGATCCGCCCGAGTCCGCGAACAGGTATGGGTGCCGGATCCGAAAGACTCCAGACATTCGGTATTCGCGAAAGCGCGTCTTGTCGCTCCAGAAGGAGCGCTCGCCGACGTACAGCGAGCCGTTGCCGTGGCCATTCACGCGCAACTCAAGGCGTCGGAGCCGCGCCTCGGGTGTGACGCGCAAGAACAAGCCATCCCAGCGCCCGCGCAGCCGCAGATAGCCTTCATCGACTCGCGCGCCGCGCATCAGGTACGCGTCGCTGGCCGTGGCATCGGCGCCCTTGACCTCGATCTTGTCGGGATCCAAAAAGCCAAAACGCGAGCCGCTGGGGCTGAACCACACGAACGGATGCTCCCGCAGTACGACCTGCCCCGCACGAACGCCAGGCAGGGCCGCGACGAAGGCGGCGCGACGCGCGTACAGCGGGATCGGGCTTCTGGCCACGTCCCACAGCTCGGGGTGGCCAGGGGCCGAGGGCCGCTGATAAAGCCGTTCCCAGCGGCCATCGTCGGCGAATGCTCCGAGCGCTTGTACACCGATGCCAAGCACGGCGAGTGCCGCGCCCCAGCCACCCGCGACGGAAATGCCCTCGGGCAGAAACAACAGCAGCAGCGGCAGCGCATCGGTCATGAGGCGTGGGCCGAAGCTCTCACCGCCGTCCCATTCGCTCCAGCGCCCCATCAGCGCGAAATGTGCGAACGCCGCGCCGCCCAACGCCAGCGCGAGCCAGCGCTCACCGCGCCGAAAGGCGCGCGCGAGGCCCAGCAAAGTCACGATCACGACCGGCGTGAATACCAGCAGGCCCTTGGCGGGCGAGACCAACAGGCCCAGGTGGCCGCTGCCCCAGGGCGCCGAAAAGCGACCGAGGCTGCCCGAAAAGCCGTGCTCGAGGGGCGACCCGAAATAGACCCATTGGTACGCGAGCACGAAGAGCACGGGCCCCAGGCCCCACAAGACGAGCGAAGCGCTTCGGCGCGGCCAACGCACGACGATCGCAAGCGCCAACGCCGCGACCAGCGCCACGTCGGCCTGCCTCGCCGCCAGCGCCAGCGCGAGCGGCAGCCCCGCGCGTCCAACCCACGCCTCGTCGTCCTCGCCCTTGAGCAGGAACAGCACGGCGGTGGCGAGAAACAGCACCGCCGCAGGGTGCTGCCAGAGCGCCTGACTGGTGGACCAGACGCTGGTGCCCAGCGCGAACACAACGGCTGCGAAGCGCGCGTCGGCGGCCGGATGGCGCCGGCCGATCGCGCAGAACAGCACGGCGGCGGCCAGCGCCGAGAGCAGAGAAGCGGCGAGCTTTCCCGCGAGCGCAACCCCCGTCTCGTCGAGCGCCACGAAGAACCGGCAGGCCAGGAAGACCGGCGCCGCGAGCAGCGCGGGCAAGGCCGGGTAGATGGAGACGCGGTGGCCATTCGCTTCGCGGGCGAACGGAAACTCGGCGTCGGGATACTCGTCGAGATCGAAGTTGCCTTGTTGCACGAGGCTCGCCGCCACACGTGCATTCACCCGCGTGTCGCCCGACTCGATGGGGCGCCCATTCGAGATGAGGAGCAAGAACACAACCAGGAAAAGAAAGCATGCCGCAGGCAGGCCGGGCCCGGCCCGTCGTGAATCGTAGAGCGAGCCGGAGCGCGCGGCGGACTCGGGCGTCCGGACCCCCATCAGCTCCCCTGCACGCGCGGACGGCGGCGCTGGAATCGGTCGACTGCTCGTTCGTGCTGCCCGAGCGTCTCGCTGAACTCGTGGCTGCCGTCGTTGCGGCTCACGAAGTAGAGGTCCTTCACGTCCGCGGGCGCAATCACCGCGAGCAGCGCTTCGCGCCCCGGCGAGCCGATCGGCCCGGGTGGCAGACCCGGGTAGCGGTAGGTGTTGTAGGGCGACTCGATCGCGAGGTCGCGCTTGCGGATGTTGCCGTCCCAACTTCCTGCCTCGCGCAGCGCGTAGATGATGGTGGGGTCTGTCTGCAACAGCATGCCTTTCTTCAACCGGTTCAGGAACACGGCGGCGATCCGGGGCCGCTCGTCGGCGCGGGCCGTCTCGAGCTCCACGAGCGACGCGAGCGTGACGAGCTCGCGAACGCGCAGACCTCGACTCACTAGCCGCGGCAGCTCGGGTCGGATCACTTCGCGGAAGCGATGCAGCATGCGGGCCACGAGCACCGCGGCGGCACCAGGCCGCCGGCTTACGTCGTAGGTGTCGGGGAACAGATAGCCCTCGAGATCCGCGGCCTCGGGGTCGAGATCGCGGATCGTGGCCGGATCGCGCGCGGCCTTCAGGAACTCGTCGGCCGGCAGACCCTTCGCGGCAGCGATCTCCGCCATCTCGACGAGGGCTCGGCCCTCCGGAAAAGTGACGTCGTGGCGGACCACCGCGCCCTCGACGAGCCGATTCACGAGCTCCTCGAGGGTCAGGGTGCCGGAGAAGGAGTAGTCGCCCGCTCGCAGCCGGGCGCCGTCGCCGCGCTGGAGAACGTAGGCGCGGAACAGCCATGGGTAGGAAACCAGGCCGAGCTCGTGAAGGCCCTGCCCGATCGACTCGGCGTTCGCGCCGGGCTCCACGCGGAAAGCATGCGGCGCCTCGCTCGCGAGCCGGAGCGCGCGGCGCGTCGTCTCGTACTCCCAGGCGTACTTCACGGTAAAGGCTAGCGCCGCCAGCAGGAGCGCCAACCGGAACTGCTTTCTGAGCGCGCTAGGCCTCAGGCTTGTGGGCCTCGGAATCGGCGACCTTCCGGTAATCCAGGTAGTTCTGGAGGATCAGGATGGCCGCCACCTTGTCCACGGCGCCCTTGCGTGCCTTGCGCGAGACGTCTGCTTCGAGCAGGGCCTGCTGCGCCAACGCGGAGGTGAAGCGCTCGTCCCAGGCCACCACCGGCACCTTCACGGCCGCGCGTACCGCGTCCATGAAGTCGAGCACCTTCTGCGCCTGGATGCCGACCGAGCCATCGAGGCGGCGCGGCAGTCCCACCACCACCTCGCCGGCCTGGTGCTCGCGAATCAGCGCCGCCACGGCCTTCACATCCTTGCGCGGACCGACCCGCGTCAGGGTCGCCAGGCCGCCCGCGATCGTCGCGCTGGCGTCGGAAAGCGCGACTCCGATGCGAACGTCGCCGACGTCGAGACCCAGGTACCGCATCGCAAAACGGCAGTATACTGCTCGCCCCCTTTGGCGGGGAAGGTGCTCATGCCGGACTCCGCGAAGTACGTGATTCACCACGAGCTTGGCGCTGGTGGGATGGGCACCATCCACAAGGGCGCGCTCGTCGGCCAGGCAGGTTTCCAGCGCCCGATCGTGATCAAGAAACTGAGGCAGCTGGGGGAGCCCGAGCAGGTCCGCCTGTTCGTGGAGGAGGCGCGACGCTACGCGGTGCTGGACCACGAGAACATCGGCCGCATGTTCGATTTCGAGGAGGTTGGCGGCGAGCTCAGCATGATTCTCGAGTTCATCGACGGCTGGAGCCTCGTGGAGTACGGCGAGCGGCATAGGCAGCTGGGCCAAAAACCCGAGATCGAGTTGGCGGTGTTTATCGCGAGTCGCGTTTGCCGCGCCTTGCAGTACGTCTTCGAGGGCGCAGCGATCGTCCACCGCGACATCAGCCCCAGCAACATCATGATGACCCGCGAGGGCACCGTGAAGTTGATTGATTTCGGGATCGCGACGCGCAGCGGCGACCGGGACGAGAGCCTCACGGGGAAGCCTGCGTACATGGCGCCGGAGACGATCGTGGAACTGCGGGCGGACAACCGCAGCGACATCTTCAGCCTGGGCACCGTGCTCTTCGAGATGCTCACGGGGGAGCGGCTGTTCAGAGGCCGCTCGACGGCCGAGGTTCTGGAACGCGTGATCAGCGACACCCAGCCCTCGCCGCGCGCCCTCAACCCTGACATTCCCGAGGCGGTGCTCGAGATCCTGAGACAAGCGCTCGAGCGCGATCCCGAGCATCGCTTCGCGACGGCCGCGCGAATGGGCGAGGCTTGCGAGCATTTCCTCTACGACAAGGGCTACGGCCCGACAAATCTCACGCTGAAGCACTACCTGAGCAAGCTGTTCCCGGACGGAGGCCCTTCGCTCGTCGCGACGGAGCTCGAGCCGACGCTTTTCCCGATGCCCGCGCCGAGCGAAACAGGATTTGCCCCGAGCCTCACGCCCGTCGCGGTGCCGCGGCGCATCAAGCGGCGCACGCAGCCCCGTTAGCCCCGTCGCCTTGGAGTTGAGGCTCGGATAGAATGGCGTGTTTTGGGCCGCGCAGCGGCCCTTCGCCATCGAGGAGTCGGAAGACAATGGTATCGAATCGCTGGGCCCTGTTCCCGCTGTCCTTGGCCGCCCTGGTCGCCGGCTGCTCCGGTGCGCCAAAAACCCAAAAACCCCAGCGCCAGGCTCCCCAGAAGGTGATGGTGATGGGCTTCGACGGGATGGACCCGACGCTCGCCCGCAAGTTCATGGACGAGGGCAAGCTTCCCAACCTGAAGAGGCTGGCCGAGCAGGGCACCTTTGCGACGCTGGCCTCGACACAGCCGTCCGAGTCACCGACCGCTTGGTCGAGCTTCGCGACCGGTGTGAACCCGGGCAAGCACAACATCTACGACTTCCTGATCCGTGACTTCGACACCTACCTGCCCGACCTTGGGATGGTGAAGAAGGAGCCGCCAGAGTTCCTGTGGGGCTTCTTCCCGACGAAACGGCCGAAACTCACGTCGACCCGCGGCGGGACCTCGTTCTGGGTTCACGCCGGTCGCGACGGCATCAAGAGCATCGTGCTGACCGTGCCCATGACGTTCCCGCCGGAGGAGATCGAGCACGGCGAGATGCTGGCCGGCCTGCCGCTGCCCGACATCCGCGGCACCGTCGGCACGTTCAACTACTGGGCTACCGACCTGACGTCATTCGAAGAAGGCAACACTGAGTTCGGCGGCTATCTGAAGACGCTGCTCTTCGAGGGCGGCGTGGCGGACACTTCCGTCAAGGGTCCCGAGAACCCGATCCTCAAGCAGGAGGAGCGCGAGCTCAAGGCCAAGAAGAAGAACGGGGCGCTCAGCGAGGCCGACAAGGCACGCCTCGACGAGCTCGCGAAGGGCAAGGACGTCAACCTCCCCCTGAAGCTGAAGTGGACCGAGAACTCCGGTCAGGCCGAGCTCGAGATCGAGGGCCAGAAGCTCACCCTGAAGCAGGGTCAGTGGAGCGACTGGGTGCCCCTCACCTTCAAGTTCAACTTCCTGGTGAAGGCCCACGGGATGACGCAGTTCTACGTGGTCCGCGCCGATAAGGAACTGCAGCTCTACGCCTCGCCCGTGAACCTCGACCCGCGCAATCCTCCGATTCCCATCTCGAAGCCCGGCGACTTCGCGCCGCGCCTCGCCAAGCAGCTCGGCCTGTACCGTACGCTGGGCTGGGCCGAGTCCGCGGACAAGGCCCTGAACGAAGGCCGGCTCAGCGAGGCCGACTTCATGTACGACTCGGAGAAGGCCTTCGACGATCGGGAGCGGGTCATCTTCAAGAACCTCGAGCGCAGCGACTGGGACCTGTTCGTGGCGGTGATCGAGACGACAGACCGGGTCTCGCACATGATGTGGCGGCTGATCGATCCCGAGCACCCGATGTACGACGAAGCGCTCGCCCAGAAGTACGGGGATTCGATCGAGAAGGTGTACCGGCGGGCCGACGATATGGTAGGCAAGCTGCAAGCCAGGCTGCCCCCGGATACGACCTTCATGGTGATGTCCGACCACGGCTTCCATTCCTTCCGGCGCGGCGTGAACCTCAACACCTGGCTGGTGCAGAACGGCTACATGTCCTTCCACGGCCAGCTCGACGACAAGAAGGGCCTCGCGGATCTGTTCGGGCGCGGCAAGTTCTTCGAAGGCGTGGACTGGACGCGCACCAAGGCCTACGCCGTGGGCCTGGGCCAGATCTACTTCAACCTCCGCGGGCGCGAGGGCCAGGGCATCGTCTCGGCCGGCGCCGAGTACACAGCGCTGCAGGACGAGATCCGCTCGAAGCTCGTCACCGTGACCGATCCCGACACGGGCCTGCCGGTATTCCGCGACATCTACAAGCGCGACGACATCTACAAGGGCGAATACCTGCAATTCGCGCCGGACCTGCAGGTCGGCTTCAACGACGGCTATCGGGTGGGCTGGCAGGATACACTCGGCGGCGTGACGCGCGCCGTGGTGGAGAACAACAACCGCAAGTGGAGCGGCGACCACTGCGCCACGGCGACGGAGATCAGCGGCGGAGTCTTCTTCAGCAACCGCAAGATCAACACCGAAGGCCCGGGCATCATGGACCTCTCGCCCACGATCCTGAAGCTGATCGGCGCGCCCGTCCCGCCCGACCTGGACGGCGAACCCCTGATGTGAGCCGGCTAGCGCTGCTGCTGGGACTAGCGTTCTCGCTGGCCGCCGTCGCGGACGCTCAGGCGCCGTCGGCTGGCTCGACAGCCTCCAGCGCCGACCAGCGCCTCCAGAAGGTGCAGGAACGTCGGGCCGCGCTGGAGCGCGAGGTGGCGCGACTGCGGGTGGAGGAGAAGAGCCTGCTCGGGGAGGTCGAGCGCCTCGATCTCGAGGTACGGCTGCGCGGCGAGGAACTGCGCGAGGCCCAGTTGCAGCTTCAGAAGACCAACGCCCAACTCGACGCCACACTCAAGCGTTCGAAGCAGATCGAAGCCCAGGTCGAGGTGGAGCGACCGCTGCTGAAAGCCCGGGCGCGCGACCTGTACAAGCTGGGCGAGGTCTCCTACGTGCGCCTGCTGCTGTCGGTGGAACGACCCTCCGACTTCCTGAATGGCTACCGCTACGTGACGGCGTTGGCGCACCGCGACAACCAGCGCATCGCCGCATTCCGCGGCGACCTCGTGACGCTCGCGGTGACGCGCACCGAACTGGAGGCGAAGACCCAGGAGGCCGTCGCGCTGCGTGGTGAACTGCAGAAGACGCAGCGGCAGCTCGAGACCGACCGCAAGCGGAAGACCGAACTGCTGACGTCGATCGTCGAGAAGAAAGAGACGAACGCGGCCTACGTTCAGGAGCTGCGGGAAGCCGAAGCACGCCTGCAGGACTTGATCGCCGGCCTGGACCCGAGCGACGTGAGCGTGCCGGCAGCCGTCTTCAAGGGCTCGCTGCCGTGGCCGGTGAGGGGGCGCATCCGCGTTCCGTTCGGCCTGCGCAAGCACCCACGCTTCGACACCTATACGATCCAGAACGGCATCCAGATCGCAGCCGCGGCGGACACGCCGGTGGCGGCAGTCTACGACGGCACGGTGGTGTTCGCCGATCGCTTCAAGGGCTACGGCATGATGGTGGTTCTCGACCACGGCGGCAAGCACCACACGCTGTACGCGAATCTCTCGCAGGCCACGGTTGCGCCTGGACACAGGCTCGTCGCGGGCGAGGCGCTGGGCCTTGTCGGCAGCAGCCTGGAGGGCCCCGGCCTGTACTTCGAGGTGCGCTTCCAGGGCAAACCTGAAGACCCGACGGAGTGGTTGAAGAAGGAAGAGAGATAGCCAGCCTATAATGGTCGGATGAGCCCGCGCGCCCGTCTTCTTGTTGCCCTCGCGTCCACGACCCTGTGTGCTTACGTCCTGCTCGGCAGCGTGCTCGGGCGCGTCCTGGGCGACACGACCTACGGCCAGCTTTCGGTGTTCGGCGAAGTGGTCCGTCTGGTCCTCGACACGTACGTCGATCCCGTGAACCTCGAGCGCGTGATGGCGGGCGCTCGCGTGGGCCTCACCGATGCCCTGGATCCGGAGAGCGCCTACCTCGATCCGGAGGAATGGAAGGCCTACCAGCAGCCAGCAAAGGATACGGAGGCGGACGTCGGCGTCGTGTTGTCGCGTCGCTTCACCTTCCTCGCGGTGGTGGCCCCGCGCGCCGGCTCGCCAGCGGAGAGGGCGGGCGTCAGGAGCGGCGACATCGTGAAGACCATCGACGGCCGTCATACGCGGGGCGTGAGCGTTCCGGTTGGCGAGCGGCTGCTGCGAGGCGCTCCCGGCTCGGTCGTGAAGCTCCAGGTGCTGCGCCCCGGCCTCGACCCGATCGACATCTCGATCGTCCGCGAACGCCTGGTCGCCGAGACACTGAAGGCCCGCGTCCTGCCGTCGGGTCCCGGCTATCTCAAGATCGCCGAGTTCTCGGCGAAGACGGCCGACGCCGTGCGGGACGAAGTGGAGTCGCTCAAACGCGAGGGCGCCAGGAGTCTGGTCCTCGATCTTCGCGATGCGGCCTACGGCGACCCCGCCGATGGTGTCGACACGGCCGCGGTCTTCCTGAAGGGCGGAACGGTGACGAAGGTGGTCGGTCGTCGCGTCGCGGAGCGAGTGCTCACGGCCGACCCGAAGCGCTCGGGTTGGGAGCTGCCGCTCGTGGTGCTGGTGGACTACGGCACCGCCGGCCCTGCCGAAGTCGTGGCCGCGGCCCTGCTGGACGCCGGCAAGCCCGTAGTCGGCCAACACACCTACGGGTCGGCCCCGATCCAAAAGCGCGTTCCGCTTCCCGAGGGCGGCCTGGTTCTGACCGTGGCGAAGTACCTCTCGCCCAAGGGCAACCCGATCCACGGCAAGGGCGTCGAGCCTTCGGTTGCGGTCGCGCTCACCGAAGCCGCGGAGGGCGACGATCAGGCCGCGGCCCCCGCAGCCGACGTGATCCTCGACAAGGCGATCGAAATCCTGAAGAGCGACCTCGAGGCCAGCAAGGCAGCCTGAGCCCAGGAAGGAACAAGCCTGGGCGCTTCGGCCCTGCCTACTGCATCTCGAAAGCGAATTCCTTGACGATGTCCTTCTTGGCGACGCTGTCGGTCAGCTTGACCCGGACGATGTAGTTGCCAGGCGCGTAGTCGGCCAGAGGAATTGGGCCGACGAGGTTGCCGCCGACGACGCTATCGAACACCTGGTCGGGCGCCTTGGCTTTGGGTTTGGTGCCCTGGAGGAGCGCAACGCTAGTCGTGACGGAGGCCTTGCCGGTCGTCTCGTCAAGCTTCGCGTCGTAGTACTGGAAGAAGATCTGGAGTGCGTCGGCCTTCGTGAAGAGCGCGCCGAAGTACGGGATCAGCCTCACCTTGGCGAGCGTCAGACCTGAGTAGGCGTGGTTGTTGTCCACGACGCCCTCCGTCAGTTCCTCGACATCGCGCAGCACGATCAGCGTCGCAGTGAGCTCGCCCTTGTTGAGATCGGGCACCTCGACCGGAACCTGCGCGAGCGAGCCCTTGGCCGACTTCACTTCGAGCGCGCCGCCTTTCAAGCTGTAGTTGCCGGGCTTGAGGAGCATGCGGTAGCTCGCCACGAAGCTGCCGTCGGGCCTCACGTCGCCCGCCTCCTCCTGCTCCGCGAAAGCGGCGTTCTTGCCATCTTCGGTCACCGCTTGCGCCACGACGGTGACGCGCACGGTCTTCTTGCCGCCGGCATCCTGGACCTCGAGGCCTTCCGCCTTGCCGCGCACCAGCCCGACGAGGGCCGTCCCGCCACCCTCGGTCTTGAGGAACGCGGCCTGCGTCTCGAGCGGGAAGTCCTGGCGCGGCGTCTTGAGCAGCGCCTGCGCCGGCGTCGGCTTGGGCAGCAGGTCGACCAGCTTGGCGAGTTTGCCATCGGAGCCGAAGCGGTAGTCGATGTTCGGATGGGCCAGCCTGGATTCCGCGATGCGGTCGATCTGCTGCTCGAACTCCTTGCTCACCGGCCCGCGGCAGACGTCGGTGAAAGCGATCTTGGCCTGGCCGCCACTGAAGGTCTGGCCGGGGCTGTCCTTGTAGGTCCAGGTTTCCCCGCCCCCTTCGTCGTCCTTCTCGATCGAGGTCGGCTCGCCCAGCAGGATGAACACCTTGCCGCAGTCGTTCCTGGAGCCTGGCTGCCCGGCCTTCTTGAACCTCACGTCGACCAGCGCCACCTGCTTCTGGTACTCGACCTGATACTCGTTCTCCGGCGTGTCGAGATCGGGATCGCGCCGCGCCCAGAAGATCTTCTTGAACTCCTCGCGCTCGGACTTGTCCTTCAGCTCCTTGAAGCTCTTCTCCTCGTCCTTCAGCAGGATCGGAGTAACCGACTCGAGCCAGGTCTTGTCTTCCTTGCTCATCTTGTCGGCGTGCGCGGCCGGCGCGGGCAGCAGGCCGAGGGCCAGGAAGGCCACGCCGAGAGGGCGGCGAACGAGCATGATCGTCTCTCCTTCGATAGCGGGGGGCGCGTTCAACGCGGGGATTATATGCTACGCTGCCGGACGAATGAACAAACTTGGAGTTGCTGGCGCGCTCGCCGCCAGCTGCGTGCTGGCCGCGTCGTCCGAGGCCGCCGTCCGAAAGGCGAGCAGCACCACCCGCCGCGTCAGCGTGCCTTCGGTGATCCTCCCGCCAGGCGCCTCCGCCCAGGATCAGGCCGTGGCCGAAGCGGCGCAGCGCGCGCTCGGCCGCAGGGCCGGCTCGGTCGTCGCCCTGGATCCGCGCACGGGCCGCGTGATCGCCCTCGTCAACCCGACCTACGGCCTCTTCAACGCCTACCAGCCGTGCTCGGTCTTCAAGGTCGTCGTCGCGATCGCTGGGCTCTCCGAAGGCATCATCACGCCCGAGAGCACGCACAACTGCCAGCGCGGCTGCTGGGCCTGGCCCGGCCATGGGCGCATCGACCTGAGGCGCGCGCTGGCCGTCTCCTGCAACCCCTACTTCGAATGGGTGGGCGAGCAGCTCGGCTACCCGAAGATCGAACAGTACGCGCAGATGCTGGGTCTGGGGGCGACGTCGGGCATCAACCTAACCGGTGAGAGCAAGGGTCGGCTGCCCTCGAGGGTATCGCCTGCGGCCGTTGGCCATCTCTCGAGCCATGCGGCCGGCATCCAAACCTCGGCCGTGCAGCTCGCGGTCCTGCTTTCGGCCGCGATCAACGGTGGCATCGTGTACCAGCCGCAGGTGGGCGCCGCCGACAGCTTCGTGCCGAAGGAACGCTGGCGCCTGCCGAGCGGAACGAAACTGGACGGGCTGGCCGAGGGCTTCCTGAGCGCCGTCAACGAGGGCAGCGCGATGTCGGCCTTCGATCCTGAGGTTGTGGTCGCGGGCAAGACCGGTTCGTGCTCGCAACTAGGCTGGTTCGCCTCGTATGCGCCAGCCAACCAGCCGGAGGTCGTGATCGTGGTATTCGTCCGTCGCGGCAACGGGCACCTAGCCTCGTCGATCGCGGGAAAGATCTACCAGGATCTCTACAAGCGCCGCTCCGTAACGCCCTCGATACCGACCGCCGCGGGCGGGTTTTAGCGCGCTCCGTTGTAATGCCGGCTTCGGGGGCGGAGCCGTGCACCCCGCCCCTTACTTCTCTAGCTCGACGCTGAGATCCAAGCTGCGCCCGGAATCGACCTCCACGTCGCGGTCGTAGGTACGGAAGCCCGGCCGTACGATCTCGATGCGGTGGCGTCCCGGGCTCAACTGGAGCCGCGAGAGCTCCCGGGCGGAGCCGCTGAAGGTGCCGTCGACGTAGACGGAGGCGTCGTCGGGACGCACGTCCAGGCGCAGGGTGCCCTGCGCGTCGCGATCGTCCCGAGCTTCACGCGCGTCGCCTCGACGATCCGCTTCGCGCGGCCAGCGGTTGTCCTCGGTCGGGGCGTAGCGATCGTCACGGGGCGCCTCGCGCTCGGCCGGCTCCTGGTTGCGAGCCAGCGGCGCATATTCCATGTTCCGCTGCTCGCCCTCGCCGCGAACCATGTCGTGCTTGATCTTCACGGTGGAGCCCCGCTGGACGTAGACCTCGAAGCGCTCGGTGTGGTAACCGTCGAGCTTGACGGCGATCTCGTGGCGGCCGGGAGACACGTGCAGTCGCTGGAACAAGCCGTCGAAGTCGTCCACGACGCCCGCGTAGTAGCCGTCTACGTAGACCTTGGCCTTCTCCTCGTCGACCTGCACCCGAATCGAACCGGTGTCGCCGTAGGGCGTCGAGTAGTAGCCGTACCCGTAACTGTTGTAGTAGTAGGGAGCGCGGCCGCCGCCGTACCAGTAGCTGTCGAAGTAGAGACCGCCCCAAGGATAGTAGCCGTATCCCGAGTAGTAGGGCCGGCCGTAGTAGGAATAGTAGGGGTAGTAGCCGTAGCCGCGGCCGCGGTAGCCGCGCCCGCCGTAGGCGGAACTTGGATAGCGCGAGCCGGTCCCGGTCCCCGCGCGGGGGTGGCGCCGCTGCGCATCGGTCAGGGAGACCGAGGGCCGGGACGCGTTGCCGGAGGGCTGGTAGCCTGAGTTGCTCACGCCAGAGTGGGAGTTGCCGCTGGAACCGTGGGAGGCGTGGCTCGAGCCGACGGAGGAGCCACCGCTCGAGCCGCGCTGCTTCGCGTCCTCCGCGAGAACAGGAAGCGCCATCACCGCCACGAAGGCCATCGCTGCCGTCAGTTGCCGTCCGCTCATTTCTTCCTCCCCACCATTCTGCACTCAAACAGAACAGCAATCCATGTGCCGACACTGCCAAAGGCGGAAGCCTTCGGGAATCAGGAGGTTGGCAACAGGAGGCGAGCGTCGGGCTGTCCTTCCCAGGGGACAAGCGAGCAGCCTGCGGGCCGGGGACAGGCTCTATACTCGGCTCGGTGAGCCTGAAAATTCCTCCGCGCCTCCTCTTGTCCTGCGGTGAGCCCTCGGGTGACGCCTATGGCGGCGAACTCGTCGCGGAGCTGCGCTCGAACCGGCCCGACCTCGGCGCCTTCGGCCTGGCCGGAGAGCATGGAGCGGCTGCCGGCGTGCAACTCGTCGCCCACGTCCGCGACGTTGCCGTGGTCGGGTTGCTCGAGGTCGTGAAGCATCTTGGCGAGCTGCGGACGATCTTCAAGCGAATCCTCGCCGAAGCGGACCGGGCCCGGCCCGATGTCGCGGTCCTCGTCGACTATCCCGATTTCAACCTGCGGCTGGCCCGCGAACTGAAGCGGCGTGGCATCCCGGTCGTCTACTACGTGTCGCCCCAGGTGTGGGCCTGGCGCCCAGGTCGCATCCGCACGATCCGCGAGAGCGTCGCGCGGATGCTGGTGCTGTTTCCCTTCGAGGAGGCGATCTATCGGGATGCGGGTGTGCCTGTCAGCTTCGTCGGCCATCCGTTGCTCGACCACGTCAAACCCGTATCGGACAAGGCAGCCATGCTTCGGGAGCTCGGCTTCGATCCGGGCAGGCCGGTCCTGGCGGTGCTTCCGGGCAGCCGGCCGCAGGAGGTGAGGCACAACCTGCCACCTCTGCTCGGGGCGCTGGAACACATCGCCGCGCGGCGCCCGGACGTCCAGTTCCTGCTCGCCGCAGCGCCGAGCCTGCCGGAGGAGATCTTTGCTGCGGCGCGGGCGCGATCCGGCGTGCAGCTGGTGCGCGGCCGCACTCATGAGGCGCTCGCCTCGGCCTCGGCCGGGCTGGTAGCTTCGGGTACGGCAACCGTCGAAGCGGCGCTCCAGGGCCTGCCAATGGTCGTCGTGTATCGAGTCTCGCCGCTGACCTACGCGCTGGGCCGGCCCTTGCTGCGTGTCAGCCAGTTCGCAATGGTAAACCTGATCGCCGGCCGCAGCGTGGTGCCTGAGCTGATGCAGGGCGACTTCACGGCCGAGCGCGTGGCTAGCGAAGCGCTCGAACTGCTGGGAGACCCCGCGCGTGCCGCGAAGATGCGCGAGGACCTGGCCGAGGTTCGCCTTCGGCTGGGCGAGCCGGGTGCTGCGGCCAGGGCGGCGGCGCTGGTGGCAGGCTACCTGCCTCAGGCGTCGTGACTCACCCACTCACCAGGGCCGTGGCACGCGTCCTCCCGCCTAGCGGCGACCGGGACGCGTATCTGGCGCTGCTCGAACTGCGCCTTCGGTCGCTGGCGGGAGTCGCCAGGGGGCAGGGAGCCTGGCCGGCGCCATCACGCGCCGAGTGCCGCCTCGCCCGCCGCGTCCTGCGCAAGCTCGAGGGCGCCTGGGGCGACGGCGACGAGAACCTGGTCCGCGGTTTCCTGGACAGGTGGCTGGGCCCCGCCGAGGAGCCGGCGGTGGCGGCGGCGAGAAGCCTGCTGAGCGCTGCCGCGGCGCTCGCTCCGCTTCGCACCCGCCCGGGCACGCTGTTCTTTCTGCTGTGGGAAATGGAGTCGATGCTGACAAGCCCAGGCGAGATTGCTAGAATCGCCGCGCAATCGGGCGTTGGCCGGTCGGACCCCGGAGGTTGCTGATGGCGAAGCGCATCCTTGTCGTCGACGACGACGAGAACATCCTGAATCTGGAGCGGAGCATCCTCGAGCAGAAGGGCTTCGAGGTGACCGGGGCCGGCGGTGGTGCCGAGGCGCTCAAGCTGCTGGCGGAGCAGAGCTTCGATCTCGTGCTCCTCGACGTGATGATGCCCGAGGTGGATGGCTTCACCGTCTGCCGCAAGATCAAGGAAGATCCGCGGCTCAAGGACATCCCGGTGATCTTCCTGACGGCGAAGGGCGGCGGCGAGGCGCTGGCCGAGGGCTTCGAATCGGGCGCGGTCATGTACATCAACAAGCCATTCACGGCGAACAAGCTCCTGACCATCGTGAACACGATGCTGGAGTCGGGCACGAACCTCGCCTAGGGTCGCGCCACGGCAATACCTCAGCTCCTCACGACGGGCCGGTCGAGCCCCGGAGGACTATGTTTCGGCGACGGTTTCTACGCCGAGGAACGCGGCGACGAGGTTCCGTTCCGCTGGATGTCACCGCGCGGCGAGATCGGCTTCGAGCCGGCTCCGGTGGAGCGCTTCCTCGAACTGTGGGTGCGCTCGCCGTTTCACGACCTAACACAGTGGCTCGCCGTCAGCTCGCCCGCGGCCCAGGTCTGGCCGTTGGCGCGCGGCTGGAACGGCGTTTCGATGGGTGTCCCCGCGGGCGCGGCGGGGCTGACGCTTCAGGCGAACCCGCCGTTTCCGCGCGAGCACTACCCGGGGGATGAGCGGACGCTCGCCGTCGAGGTGCGCTCGCCAAGGCTGCACGCCGACCCCCGCCGCCACGATCACGTCGCGCGGCAGCAACGCAACGCCGTGACGAACCTCGCGGAGATGCTGCGCGGCGCTACCCAGCTCGCGTCCATGCCGGTGAAGCTCGGCATCGACGTCGAGGGTGCTTGCAACGTCAAGCCGCCTTGCGTCTACTGCGCCTGGGATTACAGCAAGGACCTGGAGGGCGCAAACACCGAGCTTCCGTTCACGCTCGAAACCTTGGACGAGTGGGGCGCTTTCTTCGACGATGCGGCCGAACTCGTGAACTGCTCGATCGGCGAGCCGTTCATGGGCAAGAACATCGAAGATGTCCTGGATGCCTTCGGCGAGCGCGGCAAGATGCTCGAGATCACGATCAACGGCCAGATCCTCACCGACCGCCACATCGCGAAGCTGCTCGGCCGCAACATGCACGTCTATATCTCCTTCGATGCGGCGACGGCGGCGACCTATGCCCGGCTCCGCAACGGCCGCTTCGACCAACTCGTCGCCAACGTGCGGCGGCTGATCGCGGCCAAAGGCGGGCCGGGGAAACTCCCGCTCGTCTACCTGGTCTTCATGCCGATGCCGGCGAACCTCCACGAGGTGGGCGCTTTCGTGCGGCTCGCCGCCGATCTCAAGCCCGATCGAATGGTGCTGCGGCCGCTCAACGACGGCACGGCGCTCGACCTCACGTGGGATCGCGCGGGCTACCGCTTCGACTACCAGAAGGAGATCCTGCCCTTCGAAGAGAAGGTTCGCATCAGCGGCAGGGTGGCCGAGCTGTGCGCGCGCCTGGGAGTGCCGCTCGCCGACCAGATGGACTTCGGTGGCTCCATGGAAGCCAGCTTCCACGAGGCCTTTGCAGAAGGCCGGCGCGAGGCCCTCGAAGCGCTCGGCGTGAACGAAAGGGAGGCGCCGCCGCGCGCCGAAGCCGAGACGATGACTCGGGCTCCGGTGGAAGGCTCGACCCAGACGCCGCCGGGGCCCTTGCCGTCACTGGGTCGCGAGCGGCTGCCTGCCTGCACCGAACCGTGGACGAGCCTCTACATCCTGCGCCGCGGCGTGCTGCCCTGCTGCTTCGGCGGCAAGAGCATTGCCCCGACGACGGGCTATCGGGAAGCCTGGAACGGTCGGCTGATGCAGGAGATCCGCCACGACCTGGCGGCGGGCCGATTCCATCGTTACTGCCTCGACTCGGAAGACTGCCCGATCGTCCGCAAGTCGAGCGAGGCGCGTCGGCTGTCGTGGCGTGAGAGCCTCGTCGTCCGCGGTCGTCAGGGCCTGGTGCGGTTGGAGCGGGCGGGCATCCCGTGGCCGCGCCGCGCCTGGCGCGGGCTCAAGGCCCTGCTCAGAGGCACAGATACTTCCGCAACATGAGACCCCAGCTCGGCGCGAAAGCGGCCTTGAGCAGCCAGTCCGCTGCGATGCCGGCAGCAGCCACGAAAAGGTAGGGTCGAGCCGGGGCCAGGCTCGCATAGCGTCCGGGCCGAACGCGTCGCAGCAACGGCACGGCAAGCACCGATCCGAGGATGCAGAACGCCGTGACGCGGCACACGGCCCAGGGCTGCCAGCCCAGGAGCAGCACCGCTCCCGCAGGCAGGCCGGTTCGGGCCAGCGACGCCACGTAGAACGACATGTAGTTCATGAGCACCGCGCCGAACAGGATCGAAAACAAGCTCGCGGTCGCCAGGCTCAGTGCGACGAAGGCTGTCAGGTGGAGCAGGTGCTGCGGCAGAAACAACCGCCAGTTGCCTTCCGAGCCGGCGCCGGTGCAGATCCAGCCGAACATCTCCTCACGGTAGCCGGGGCCGTTCAAGACTGCCTGTGCCGGATCGCGCGGCCAAAGCGCGAAGCACAACGTTCCACAGACGCCCAGCGTGGCGGCCCACAGCAGCACCGCGATCACCGCGCCACGCCGGTCGCCTGCGCGAAGCCTCGTGATCATCAGCCAGTAGCCCGGCGCCGTGTTCAGGATCGCCAGCAGCCACGGGCTCCCCAGCGCGATCCCGATCGGATAGGAGAGCGCCGTGACCAGCACCAGCGCGGCGAGCACCATCAGCGCAGCGTGTTCTTCGCGACCTCGCCGCCCTTCATCACGAAGGACACGCTCTCCAGAACGCGTATCTCGCCTAGCGGGTCGCCGCTGACGGCGATCAGGTCCGCGAATTTTCCGGCCTCGACGCTTCCAACGCGATCCCGCCAGCCGAGCGCTTCGGCCGCGTTCAGGGTGGCCGCCTGGATCGCCTGCATCGGCGCCATGCCGTACTGGACCATGTACGTGAACTGCCTTGCATTGTCGCCATGGGGATAGACGCCTGCGTCGGTGCCGAAGGCCATCTTCGCCCCGGCCCGGGTCGCTCGCTCGAAGCTTTCGCGCTGGGCCTTGCCGATCGCCTTCTCCTTCTCGATCGACTCGGGAAGGATGCCGGCCTTCTCGCCCTCCTGGAGGATGTAGTCGTCGTTGTAGATGTCCATGACGAGGACCGTGCCCTGCTCCTTGGCCATCCGGATGCCCTCGTCGTCGATCAGGCTCGAGTGCTCGATGCTGTCGACGCCGGACGCGATCGCCTCCTTGATCGACAGCGTGCCGTGGGCGTGGGCGGCGACCTTCTTGCCCTGGCGGTGCGCCTCGTTCGCGATCGCGGTCATTTCCTCGATCGTGTACTGCGGCGCGCCGACGGCGTCGCCCTTGGAAAGCACCCCGCCGCTCGCGCAGATCTTGATCAGGTCGGCGCCATACTTGAAGTTCTCGCGCACCCTGGCACGGGCTGCGTTGGGACCATCGGCGACGCCCTCGCCCCTGGCGTTCCATTCCGCCGGCAGCAGGTTGTTGTCGCAGTGGCCGCCCGTGATCCCGAGTGCGGGGCCCGAAACCAGCAAGCGCGGGCCGGGAATCTCGCCTTCGGCGATCGCGTCGCGCAGCGCCACGTCACTGAAGCCGTCGGCGCCGACGTTACGCACGGTCGTGAAGCCCGCGAGCAGCGTGATGCGGGCGTTCGCCGCCCCGTCCAGCGTCTGCTTCGGCAGCGAGGCAGCGAGGGCCCGATAGCCATGCCGATCGGCGCGAGCCGTGAGATGCACGTGCATGTCGATCAGGCCCGGCAGCAGCGTCGCGCCCCCGAGGTCGAGGACTCGCGTCCCAGCTGGAATCGGCAGGCCCGAGCCGACGGCCGTGATGCGTTCGCCCTCGATCAGCACCACGGCGCCTAGCAGTGGCGCGCCGCCTCTGCCATCGATGAGCTTGGCTGCTCTCACCGCCAGCCTGGAGGGCGGCTCGGCAGCGGCGGCCGCGAGGCTCAAGGCCAGCAGGGGGGCGAGGAAAAGTCTTTGCATGAGGCCTCCGTAAAGGGCTCAGTCTACAGCGCTACAGATTCTCGAAGTGCGTGAGGCGCTTGAACAGCAGGAAGCGATCAGCGATCTCGCTACGGGTGAGTGCCAGCAGCCGGTCGAGGCTGAAG
Organism: Acidobacteriota bacterium; assembly: GCA_032127875.1. Classification (GTDB taxonomy): domain Bacteria; phylum Acidobacteriota; class Vicinamibacteria; order Fen-336; family Fen-336; genus CADEEV01. Next base: position 2,343 of record JAQBHI010000177.1, on the reverse strand, counting down.
GCCTCGACGCAGAACGAGGCGAGCGTGCTGCCCATGATCACGGCGCGGCGCAGGCTTTCATCGCTCTCGTCAGCCCCGGCCAGATACCCGATGAAGCCGCCGGCGAAGGTGTCGCCGGCGCCCGTCGGATCAAAGACGTTCTCGAGCGGATAGGCCGGCGCCGCGAACGAGCCGTGCTCGGAGAACATCAGCACGCCGTGTTCGCCTTTCTTGACGACGAGGGTGCGCGGCCCCATCGCGCGGATCGCGCGCGAGGCCTTGACGATGTTCCACTCGCCCGATAACTGGCGTGCCTCGGCGTCGTTGATCAGCAGCACGTCGACGCGCGCCAGCGTCTCCTTCAATTCGGAGGGCTTACCGGAGATCCAGAAATTCATGGTGTCGCAGGCCACGATGCGCGGCTTGTCGACCTGCTTCAGCACGTCGAGCTGGAGCACGGGGTCGATGTTGCCGAGGAAGACGATCTCGGAAGTGCGGTAGCTCTCTGGAATGCGCGGCTTGAAGAACTCGAAGACGTTGAGGTCGGTGGCGATCGTGTCGCGCGCGTTCAGGTCGTACGAATACCTCCCCTGCCAATGGAAGGTCTTCCCCTCCGCGCGCTCGAGCCCCGCGAGGTCGATCGGACGCCCCTCGAAGGCGGCGAGTTGCTTCTCACCGAAGTCGCTGCCGACGACGCCGACCAGGTTCACGGGGGCGAACAGCGCCGCCGCCACCGAGAAGAACGACGCGCTGCCGCCCAGCACGCGCTCAGCCTTGCCGAACGGCGTGTCGACCGTGTCGTACGCGACACTCCCCACGACCAGGATCGACACTAGCGCGCTGCCACGGGCATGTAGCGCCCGATGATCGGCTGCAGCATCCGCTTGGTTTCCTCGGGAACCAGATCCGGCGCGGTGAACAGCGCATGCCGAAGCGCCCGCGCACACTCGCACTCGCGACTGCTGGGCAGCCGCCGCAGGAGGGCACGCAGCACGGCCTTCGCGGCTTGCGCGTTCTTGCCCAGGTTGTCGACGATCTGGTCGACGCTGACTGCGTCGTGTTCGGGATGCCAGCAGTCGTAGTCTGTGACCATGGCCAGGGTGACGTAACAGATCTCGGCCTCGCGGGCCAGCTTGGCCTCCTGCAGGTTCGTCATCCCGATCACGTCCATGCCCCACGAGCGGTAGAGCTGCGACTCCGCGAGCGTCGAGAAATGCGGGCCCTCAATGCAGACGTAGGTGCCGCCCTCGTGGCGCTTGGTGCCGACCTCGGCGCAGGCGGCGGCGGCGGCTTTGGAGAGTGGGCTGCAAAACGGATGCGCGAAGCCCACGTGAGCCACGAGGCCCCGGCCAAAGAACGTCGAGCGGCGCCCGAGCGTGCGATCCACGAACTGATCGGGGATCACGATGTCGAGCGGCGCGTACTTCTCCTTGAGCGAGCCGACCGCCGACACGGAGAGAATCCGCTCGACGCCCAGCGACTTCATCGCCCACAGGTTGGCCTGGAACGGCAGCTCGTGCGGCAAGATCCGGTGGCCGCGACCGTGCCGGGGCAGGAAGGCGACGTGGCAGCTCTCGAGCGTTCCCAGAATGAAGGCGTCCGATGGAGAGCCGAACGGCGTCTCGATCTTCACCTCGCGCCGCTCGGTGAAGCCCTCGATCTCGTAGAGCCCGCTGCCGCCGATTATTCCGACTTCTGCACGTTCGCTGTTCATGGCGCGTGGATACTAGGACGCTCGCGGGCCGCTTGCAACGAAAGCGAGCGATGGACGTGCATTTCACCTGCGATATGAGCGTCTAGTCCTGAGCGGCCTCATTTCGTGCGCTATCGGGTTTCTGGAAACGAGTGCGGATGTACTGAACGGCGCTGTCGGGGGGCAGCTTGACTGTTCCGGGACCGGCGCGCACGAAGAAATCACCGTCGGGGTTCGTTTCCATCCCCTTCCACTTGAGAAATACCGGTTCGGGGCTGCGCTGGCAGCTCACCACGCAGACCGTCTTGCCCTCGACGATCTGCATCCTCGGGTCGATGCAGGTGCCGGCCCGGTCGCCGAGGCCGTTGCGGACGACCTGCGCCAGGTGGCGCATGAACTTGTCGTCGCTTTCCAGTTGGTCGCGCTCTATGCCGACGATCGAGGCGTCGTCCGAGACGCCGATCAGGAGGTCGCCACCCTCGGTGTTCAGGAACGCCCCGATAGTCTTCAGGACGGCGTGTGTCACGCCGTGGTCGTCTTGGCGGTCCTCCTTGAGGCTCCAGCTCAGGGTGGACTTGAACTCCAGGGTCTTCGATTCGCCGCGCTTGATCAGCTCCTCGGCCTGGCGATGGGCGCGCAGGTACTGGTCGAAGAGCATGTTCTTGATGACC
>JAQBHI010000176.1:0-42079 GCA_032127875.1 Acidobacteriota bacterium | reverse complement strand
GGGTTTCGTGCTGGGGAACAAGGTCGCTTTCGGCAGCGTCAACGCGAGCCGCGCCGATTTCGAGACCGCGGTCCAGGACCTGTCGCTGGCCGAGCTGAGCTATCCGGGCTGGCTGGCGAAGCTGCTCACCCACCCGGTGGCAGGCCTCGAGAACTACGAGGAGATGATGCGCCTCCTCACCGAAGCCAAGGGCGCGATCAAGGTCTTCGTGAACGTGGCCTGACCGGGGCCGAGGGCAGACGGGAAGGCCGCGGGGAACACACCCGACCGGCGAGCGCTCGTGAGGCAAGCTCGATGGCGGCCCTCGATGGACCTCCTGCCCGACCTTCGCCATGCGGCCCGCAGTCTCGGCCGAGGCGGCGGCAAGCTTCGAGTGGCATTGGCGTGCGAACGATAGCACTTTTCGCGGGCGAGGCCGGGCGCCCGGATTCAACCAATCCTCGGGGGCGGCAGCGAAGCAATACAAGTAGTCCGTTTCCGCCACGCAGTCGGAACGTCGGCGGCCCGGCCCCGATTCCTTTCGACCGCGTGTGCTACGATGTGTACATGAAGGCTCGGAGGCGTCTTGGCGTGCGTGCGATGCGCCAAAACCTGAGCGTGTACCTCCGGCGTGTAGGGGCCGGAGAGACTTTCGAGGTGACCGCCCACGGACGGCCGGTGGCCCGCCTGGCTCCCATCGAGAATGGGCTCACACCCATCGAGCAACTGGTCGCCTCGGGTCGAGCAAGCATGCCGGAAGGTGATCTGCTGGAACTCGGGCCGCCCCCGAAGGCGGTTCGAGCGCGGGGCTTGAGCCAGGCGCTGCAGGAACAGCGTGCCGAGCGCGCCTAGAGCGAGCCTCGTCTATCTCGATGCGTCGGCCCTCGTGAAACTGGTGGTCCATGAGCCCGAGACACCGGCCCTGCTCGAGTTCCTGGCGGGTTGGCCATATCGGGTCTCGAGCGCCCTCGCCCGGGTAGAGGTCCTTCGGGCGGTCAGGAGGACGGGCACCAGCCCAGCCGTTCGCCGGAGGGCGACGCGTGTCCTGGCCCGCGTCGCACTGATCAAGATCGATGACCCCGTGCTTTCCGGTGCCGCACGCATTGCGCCACCGGAACTCCGCACGCTGGATGCCATTCACGTCGCCACCGCCAGATCGTTGGAGGGCCTTGCCGGAATCGTCACCTATGACGCCCGGCTCGGTCGTGCAGCCGTGCGCGCTCGCTTCAAGGTCTGGTCCCCCGGCTAGGAGGCCCTGCGCACAGTCGCAGGATCGCGCCGCTCGGTGACGATGGCGTCAGCGGATCGCGATCGGTCGGCCGGGCGAGCCCGTCGCGCCCTTGAAACGCACTGGAGTGAACACGAAGAGAAACTCGTAGGCCCCGTCCCGGGCGAGCTCGTCGAGAACCAGGTTCTCGATATTGAAGATCCCGTTCTTCATGATCAACTCCTGGTGGACCGGGAAGGCCAGGCCTGGATCCGGGTTGGGTTGGACCTCCGTTCCCGACTGATCGCTGCCCACCATCGAGGCCTTTCGTTCGACCACCCAGCGCGCGACCTCGAGTCCGATTCCCGGAGGGTCGGTGTTGTACTTGGCTGGCTCTGCCCAGAAGCTCGCCCAGCCGTAGCGGAAGAGAAGCGCATCGCCCGGGCGGAGATCGCTCTCCGAAAGGCCCTGACGGGCGAGGGCTCCGCGCACGTCGGAGAGCGTCACTTCGTAGCGGTGTGGAAGGTTCTCGAGGCCCTTGTACCTCGCGAGATCGATCAGGATGCCTCGCGTGAAAATAGGCTTTACGTTCTCGACGCCGAGGTTACGAAGCCCGTAGGGGCTGTACATCTCGGCCCCGGTGAAGCCGTTGTAGTAGACGTCCTCGACCGAACCGTCGGCCATCGTCACCTTCATGCCGATATGCCCCGGGCCGTCGAACTGAGTGCCGACCTGGCCGATCTCGGCGCAGAGGAACTCGTCGTTCGCCACGAGCCGGTTGCTGCTGGGAAACGCATAGGTGGGACTGGCGGGACTCAACAGCGCGTAGGTCCGCTGCCCGAAGAGCGGCATGCTCTTCTCGTAGACCTGGCCGATCTCGTAGACCTTCCCCGTCTTCACGAGGCGCACCGCCTCGAGAACCTTCTCGGGGGTGATCCGGTTGGAGGCTCCCGCCTGATCGCCCCGGCCCCAGGTGGGATGAGGCCACCAGGGACCGGCTTCGCGGGTCTGGGACAAGACACTTCCCGCCGACAGAAAGAGGATGGTCGAAACCAGCGCGATTCTCATGTGTCCTCCCGTGGTGGCCCCAACGGGTTCCCACCGCCTTTGGCACGTAACCATCCGGCTTCGCCCCCGTCCGTGCTCGCGTGGACTTCCCTTTCGGTCCGTCGCGTCGAAGAGCGTCAGCTTGTCACGCTACACAGGGGCGAGCTTTGGGGTCACAAAATGCCATTTCCCATTTGGGCTGCCCCACGATAGGATGGCAATATGCGCTCCAGGGTCACCGTTGATCGAGCGGGTCGCGTCGTCTTGCCCAAGGCCCTCCGGGACGAGATGCACCTCGCCCCCGGCGACACCCTCGACGTCACGGTCAAGGGTGACGAGGTGACCTTGCGGGCCAGGCGCGGCGCTTCGCCCCTGCAAAAGGAGCGCGGCGTCTGGGTGTTCCGCACCGGCGAGCCGCTCACCGCCGACGAAACACAGGAGACACTCCGCAGCATCCGGGCGCAACGCCAGCGCCGGCACGGCGGGGAGAGCCCGTGAAGGCGTTTCTCGATAGCTCCGTGCTCGTCGCGACGTTTTACGCGGATCATCAGCATCATCCGCCCAGCATCGATCTCTTCCTGCGCTTCGGGAAGCAACGCGCCTGCTGCGGCGCCCACAGCCTCGCCGAGGTCTATGCCACCTTGACCGGCATGCCGGGCAAGCGCCGCGTCAGCGGCGACGAAGCGCTGCTCTTCCTCGGCGACATCCGGGAGCGGCTGACGCTGGTCGCTCTCGACGAGCAGGAGTATTTCCAGATGGCGGAAGCCTCCGCCGCGAGCGGCCTCGCCAGCGGCGCGATCTACGACGCGATCCTCGGCCACTGCGCGCTCAAGGCCAAGGCCGAGGTCATCTACACATGGAACCCCGAGGATTTCCTGCGCCTGTCCCCGGCTATCGCCGGCCGCGTGAAGCAGCCCGATCCCCGCTGATTCACCCTTCGTCATCGCAACCTTGAAGCGTGCCTTGGGGCGCAAGGACGAACCAGAGAGTTCGAGAAGCCGAACGGTCCGTCAGCCGATGAGCAGGATCCGGTTGTTGACGGGGTACAGCCACTCGACGCCGCGTTCGGTGACGATGGCGTCGTCTTCGAGCGGGATGCGGACCTTGGCCCCGCCCCATTCCGGCGCGGGCGTGTAGGCAAAGAACTCGATCGAGAGCAGGTTCGTGGGCTTGATCTCGAATGTCAGCCGCAGCGGGTTGAACCATGCGATCGACGGGCCGATGCCATGGCCGGCGTTCCCCACCGAGTGGCAGCCGATGATTACCTCGGTCGCGGAGCTGGACGATGGCTTGTTGAACTCCTTCATGATCGCGAAGCCGGCCTGGGCGACCTTCTGGTTCAGGATCGTGAGCGTCTCGTCGGCGCGCTTGCCCGCCTTGATATTGCGTCGGATCACGTCGCGCACCTTCACGGCCTGGTCGAAGGCGTTCTGGATGCCCTTCGGCACGGCATCTTCGCCCGGCCTCAGCACGTAGGCCATGCGCTTCACGTCGGTGCAGAAGTTCATCAAGCAGACGCCCCAGTCGATGATCAGCAGGTCGCCGCGCTGGATCACGCGCCGGTTCGAGACGTCCTCGATGCCCTTCGGCCCGGTGACGTAGACCGAAGGCTGATCGAAGGACGATCCCAGGCCCTTCTCGAGCAGCCGGTCCTGCATCCACCACGCCACGTCCTCGAGTGTGGTCGCGCCGGGGCGGATCACTTCGTTCGAGAGCGCCCGCTCGGCAATCGAGCGCGAGAGCTGCCCAGCCTCGGCCAAGGCCGCGATCTCGGAGGCCACGCGCCGCGAGCGAAAATCGGAGACGAGCTTTTCGGCGGGAACCAGACGCGAGGCCCACGGCTCGCCCAGCGTCTTCAGGAGCTCGAGATAGGCCGAGTGCGAGAGACCGTCGGCGGCGCCGATCTCGTCGGACATGTTGAGGCCGATGCGCTTCGGCGCGCGTTCGGAGACGAAGGCCTTCAGGTCGTACTCGCCCTCGACCTTGTCGTAGACCGGGCAACCCTCGAGCAGCGGTCCCTCGACGCCGAGCGCGACACGTTCGATGCGCTCGCCGCCACGGTCGCTGAAGACGTAGAACCCGACGCGGCCCGGGTAGCCGCGGCCCAGGTCGTCGTAGAGCGGGTCGTAGTGGCCTTCCTTCATCATCACCAGCCACATCTCGATGCCGTTGTCGCGCATCGCCTGCGGCAGGATGTGATCGAACTTGTCCTTGCGGATCTGGCAGGCCTGCTCCCAGCGGCGACGCGCCTCCTGGGCGGAGGCCGGCACGGCCAGCACGAGCAGCCAGGCGGCGACGACGAGGCGTCTCACGCGTAATCCTCGACGCTCGGGCACACGCACACCAGGTTGCGGTCGCCGTAGCTGTTGTCGATGCGCGCGACCGTGGGCCAGAACTTGTGGGCCTTCACCCACGGCGCCGGAAAGGCCGCCTGCTCGCGCGGGTAGGGCCGGTCCCATTCGCTGGCCGTCACCGCGTGCACCGTGTGCGGGGCGTTCTTGAGCGGGTTGTTGGACTCGTGCATGCGGCCTTCCTCGACCGCGCGGATCTCCTGGCGAATCGCGATCATGGCGTCGCAGAAGCGGTCGAGCTCGGCCTTCGACTCGCTCTCGGTCGGTTCGATCATCAGCGTGCCCGCCACCGGGAACGACATCGTGGGCGCGTGGAATCCATAGTCCATGAGCCGCTTCGCGATGTCGTCGACCTCGATTCCCGACGCCTTGAACGGGCGGCAGTCGAGGATGAACTCGTGTGCGCAGCGACCACTCTCGCCCGCGTATAGCACCTCGTAGTGCTGCTGCAGCCGCTTCATCATGTAGTTCGCGCTCAGGATCGCGACGCGGGTCGCCTGTGTCAGGCCCTCGCCGCCCATCAACGCGATGTACACCCACGGAATCACCAGGATGCTCGGCGATCCGTAGGGCGCGGCGGAGATCGTGCCGAGTGCCTGCGGACCGCCGAGTCCCGTGACCGGATGACCCGGCAGGAATGGCGCCAGGTGCGCCGCGACGCCGATCGGGCCCATGCCGGGACCGCCGCCGCCATGCGGAATGCAGAACGTCTTGTGCAGGTTCAGGTGGCAGACGTCGGCGCCGATCGCGGCTGGGCTGGTGAGCCCCACCTGCGCGTTCATGTTGGCGCCGTCCATGTACACCTGGCCGCCGCTTCGGTGGACGATCTCGCAGATCTCGTGAATCGCCGCTTCGAACACCCCGTGCGTCGACGGGTAGGTGACCATCAGCGCTCCCAGGCTCGCGCCGTGTTGCTCGGCCTTCTTGCGCAGATCGGCGACGTCGACGTTGCCGCGCTCGTCGCACGCGACGACCACGACCCGGAAGCCGGCCATCGCCGCGCTGGCTGGATTCGTGCCGTGGGCCGAGACCGGGATCAGGCAGACGTTGCGATGCGCGTCGCCACGGCTCAGGTGATAGGCACGGATCGTCAGCAGGCCCGCGTACTCGCCCTGCGCGCCGGAGTTCGGTTGCAGCGAGACGGCCGGGAACCCCGTGATCTCGCCGAGCCAGGCCTCGAGCTGGGCGAACAGCTCCGCGTAGCCTTGCGCCTGCTCGGGCGGCGCGAAGGGATGCAGGCGCCCGAACTCAGGCCACGTCACCGGCGCCATCTCCGAGCTACCGTTCAGCTTCATGGTGCAGGAGCCGAGCGGGATCATCGACGTCGCGAGCGTCAGGTCCTTCTCCTGCAGCCGCTGCATGTAGCGCACCATCTCGTGCTCGGTGTGGTGCCGGTTGAAGACCTCTTGCTTCAGGAACTCGCTGTGCCGCGCGTGCGGCGCCAGGAACGCGTAGTCGGCCTCGCGGCCCAAGCTCTCGATCGTGAACGGCACGCTCTTGCCCGCCGCAAACACGGCGAACAGCCGCTCGAGGTGGCGCGGCAGCGTCGTCTCGTCGACGGCGATGCCGAGCGAGCCGTCCGCATAGGCGCGCAGGTTGAGGCGCTTCTCACGCCCGGCCGCCAGCAGCCCGGCTGCTTCGGCGGGCGTTGCCCGCACCCGCAGCGTGTCGAAGAAGGGGTCGGAGCCGATCTCGTAGCCGAGCTTCTTCAAGCCGAGCGCCAGCAGCACGGTCAGGGCGTGGACACGGCGCGCGATCCTGCGCAGCCCCTGGGGCCCGTGGTACACCGCGTACATGCTGGCCACCACGGCCAGCAGCACCTGCGCGGTGCAGATGTTGCTCGTGGCCTTTTCGCGGCGGATGTGTTGCTCGCGGGTCTGGAGCGCCATCCGGTAGGCCTTGCGGCCCTCGGCGTCCTTCGAGATACCGATGATCCGGCCCGGCATCTGGCGCTTGAAATCCTCTTTCGTCGCGAGGAACGCGGCGTGCGGGCCCCCGAAGCCGATCGGCACGCCGAAGCGCTGCGACGAGCCGATCGCGATGTCCGCGCCGAACTCGCCCGGGGCCCGCAACAAGACCAGCGAAAGCACATCGGCCGCGACGATCAGCAGCGCTCCGCAGTCGTGGGCGCGGGCCGCGAGCGGCGCGTAGTCGCGAATCAGGCCGTCGCTCGTGGGGTACTGCACGAGCACGCCGAACAGCTTCTGCGCCACGAAGTCGGCAGACTCGGCGGGGCCGACGTGGACCTCGATCTGGAGCGGCTGCGCGCGCGTCTTCACGACCGCGATCGTCTGCGGATGGCAATCCTCGGCCACGAAAAAGCCGGTCCGCCCCGGCTTCGCGACCGCATGCGCCATGTTCATGGCTTCGGCCGCGGCCGTGGCCTCGTCGAGCAGCGAAGCGTTCGACAGCGGCAGGCTCGTCAGGTCCGCGATCAGCGTCTGGAAATTGAGCAGCGCCTCCAGCCGTCCCTGCGCGATCTCGGCCTGGTAGGGCGTGTAGGCCGTGTACCAGACCGGGTTCTCGAGGATGTTCCTCTGGATCACGGCCGGGGTGATCGTGCCGTGGTAGCCCATGCCGAGGAAGGAGCGGTAGATCTGGTTCTTCTTCGCGATCTTGCGCAGCTCGTCGAGCAACTCCTCCTCGCCCCTGGGCTCGGGCAGCGCCAGCGGCGCGCGGCGGATGGCGCCAGGCAGGGTCTCGGCAATCAAGGACTCGAGGCTCGTGGCCCCCAGCAAGGTGAGCATTTCCGCCCGCTCCTGCGCGTCGGGGCCCAGGTGCCGTTCGGCGAACATGTCGCAGGGTGCCAGGAATGCTTCCGTCTGATTCGTGTCAGCCATGTTTCATGCTCGAGGAGAGGGGCTACTTCGACTCGCTGTCGACGAAGGCCTTGTACGCCGCCGCGTCCATCAGCGAGCCGAGCAAGGCCGGGTCGGCCAGCTTCACGACCATCATCCAACCGGCGCCGTACGGGTCCGTATTCACCGACTCGGGGGCCTTCACGAGCGCATCGTTCACCTCGGCGACTTCACCACTCACCGGAGACAGCAACTCCGACACCGCCTTCACCGATTCGACGGTGCCGAAATTCTCGCCGGTTGCGAGCGCCCGCCCGAGCGCGGGCAGTTCCAGGAACACCACGTCGCCGAGCTGCTTCTGAGCATACTCCGTGATGCCGACAGTGCCGCGTTCCCCGACCAGCCGGACCCACTCGTGGTCCTTCGTGTAACGGAGGTCCTGTGGATACATGAAGGCTCCTTTACCTCGCGCGTTTGTAGAACGGCGTCGGAACGACCCGAGCCGGGACCAGCTTGCCTCGGATCTCGACGTCGAACTCGATCCCCACAGCCGAGTGTTCCGAAGGCAGATAGCAAAGGCCGATGTTCTTCTGCAGGAATGGGGCGAAGCTACCCGAGGTCACGACGCCGACCTGCGCGCCCTTGAGGCTCACCGGATGGCCGTGGCGCGCGATCCCGCGGCCGACTATTTCGAAGCCGACCAGCCTGCGTGGCGCACCGTTCTTCTTCTGTGCCTCGAGCACTGCGCGGCCGACGAAATCGCCCTTGGCCTCGTCCACGGAAACGATCCACCCGAGGCCCGCTTCGATCAGGCTGGTGGTCTCATCCATGTCATTGCCATACAGGCACATCCGGGCTTCGAGCCGGAGCGTGTCGCGGGCCCCGAGGCCCGCCGGCACCAGCCCCTGGGGCTGGCCAACGGTGATCAGCCTGCGCCACAGGGTTTCGGCCCGGTCGCTCGTGACCAGAATCTCGAAACCGTCTTCGCCCGTGTAGCCGGTGCGCGAGATCGTCGCCGGATGGCCCAAAAGCTCGGCCTCGGCGAAGTGGTAGTAGCGGAGGCCGGCCAGCTCCAAGGGCGTCAGCCCCTGCAGGATGGCCTGCGCCTTCGGGCCCTGGATGGCGATCAGCGCGAACTCGTCGCTACGGTCGTGCAACTCGCAGTGCTTCGGGCCCTGCTGTTGCAGCCAGCGGAAGTCCTTTTGTATGTTGCTGGCGTTGACGACGAGCCCAAAGCAGTCGGCCGCCTTGCGCGACACGATGACGTCGTCCACGGGCGCCCCGCTGGGCATCGGCAGGGCCGAGTACTGGGCCTGACCGTCCGCCAGTTTCGCGACGTTGTTGGACGTGACGCGCTGCAGAAAGCTCAGGGCGCCTGGTCCCGCGACCTCGAACTCCCCCATGTGAGAGACGTCGAACAGACCGGCGGCCGAGCGGACGGCCAGGTGCTCGGCGATCACGCCGGCGTATTCGACCGGCATCTCCCAGCCGCCGAAAGGGACCATTTTGGCCCCGCTTTCGCGATGCACGGCGTGGAGGGGAGTCTTGCGAAGCAGGCCGGCGGCGCTTTCCATCGAAGCGGGCATGACGGTACCACAGCCGCCGGGGACGGTCAACGAAGTGCAGCGCCTTGCGTGTCAACAAGTTATGGGCTATCCTGTGGGCGTTCGACGCTCTTCCGAATTGAGCTTGGGTGCACGTGGCGGTTGAGACTTTTCTGACCACCTGCTGGAACTGCCTGGGCGAGTTCGACGCCCTGAGCGCGGTTTGGTGCTCCGACGACGCCAAGAACCCGACGAAGCTCTGCCCGTTTTGCTTCCGTTGCTTCTGCGATGGCAGCGAGAAGTACAAGCAGGAGTTCTGGAAGAGGGCCCCGGCCAAGTTGGTCGAAGAGATCCAGACCCTGGCGCGGAGCAAGGACCGGCTCGGCGATGTCCTGATTCGCATGAAAAAACTCACGACGCCTCAGCTTCTCGAGGTGCTCGTCGAGCAGAAGAACACGGGCAAGAAACTGGGCGAGATCCTGATCGAGCGCAAGCTGGTCCGGCACGAGGACATTCAGGCCGCGCTCAAGAGCCAGGGCGTCAGTCCGCTCACCGACACGATGGGCGCCGAATACGCGGCGAGCCCGGTCTGGGAACAGAGTGGCCCCGACGCGATCATCCAGTACATCTTGTCGCTCGCGGCTCGGAAGGGGGCCTCGGACGTCCACATCGAGCCCAAGGAAGACGCGATCTCGGTCAAGTACCGGATCGACGGCTTCTTCTTCCGCGTCGATCCGATCCCGAAGAGCTTCCAGAACGCCTTCACGCAGAAGCTGTTCGAGGTGTTCCGGCTGGACACGAGCAAGACCAATCGTCCGCAGACCAGCCGCTCGAGCGGTCGGCTCGCGGACGCCGACTACGACCTCGTCGCGCAGACGCTGCCCACGGCCCACGGCGTCTCGGCCACCATCAAGCTGATCAACCGCGCGACCTTCATCAAGGACTTCACGACGCTCGGCCTCGAACTCGAAGACCGCGTGCGCCTGCTCGGGGAGCTGCGCAACACTTTCGGGTTGATCCTGGTCACGGCCCCGGTCTTCAACGGCGCGGGCACCACGGCCTACTCGATCATGAACTTCCTGGTGCAGGCGCATCGGGACGTGGTGTCGCTCGAGTCGCCGATCCATTGGCCCCTGGAAGGCGTCCGACAGGTCGAGGTGGAAGCCGGCCCGCAGGGGCTGAAGATGGAGGAGACGCTGCGCTCGGTCGTGGCGGTCCGCCCCGAGGTGGTGCTGCTGGCATCGCTCCCCGACCGCGCGACGGCGCTGCTCGCCACGCAGCTCGCGTCGAGCGTCGTGGTGGTGGCGGTGCTCCAGGCCCAGACGGCCGGGGGCGCCCTCAGCAGCCTGCTCGAAATGGGCGTGCCGCCCCAGCTGCTGGCCGGGTCCGTCTCGGCGGTCACGTGCCAGCGGCTGGTCCGTCAGATCTGCCGCATCTGCCGCGAGCCCTCCGAGCCCCCGGCGGGGCAGACGCTCGCCAACCACGGTATCGCTGCCGACGAGGCCGCCAAGCTGCATTTCTTCCGCGGCAAGGGCTGTCCGACCTGCAACAAGGTCGGCTACCGCGGGCGGCGCGCGATCTTCGAGGTGATGAACGGCGCGCCCGAGATCCGCACGGCCATCCAGACGGGCTTTTCCGCAGCGGACATCGAGTCGATGGCGATCGGCGCCGGCATGACGACGCTGCGGGCCCGCTGCCTGCAACTGGTCGCCGAAGGCGTTACCACCTTCGACGAATTCGCCAAGCTCCGACTTTAACGTCGCGCCGCCGAAGCTCGCGAGCGGCGGCGCTGCTGAACTTACGCGAACTCGGGCTCGCTCGTCCTTCAATTTCCGCCCGCGCGGAAGTGAATTCCGCCCTGGCAGGAGAGTGGCTCCGCCCGAGTTCGCTCCAACAGTTCTAAGGCGTCCGCCATCCGTTCACCACCTCGAGCATGCGCTCGAGCACCTGCTGCGGCGTGAGATCGGTGGTGTCGATCAGAACCGCATCGGCTGCGCGCGTCAGCGGCGAGTCGCTGCGGGTCATGTCGGTGTGGTCGCGCTCGCGGATCTCCTGTTCGATCCCGGCGAGATCGGCCGCAATACCCGCGGCGACGAGCTCGCGCTGACGCCGCTCGGCGCGGTGCCGCACGTCGGCGTCCACGTAGAACTTCACTGCCGCATCGGGAAACACCGCCGTGCCGATGTCCCGGCCGTCGAGCACGATACCCCCCTCACGCCCGAACTCGCGCTGCCGGGCCACCATCTCGCGCCGCACCGCCGGGTGCACCGAAACGCGCGAGGCGGCGCCGCTCACCTGGCGGCCCCGGATCTCGAGTGTCACGTCCTCGCCATCGAGCAGCACCTGGCGCCCGCCGTCGCGCAGCTCGATGCGCGAAGCCTGGAGCAGCCCCGCAAGCGCCAGCTCCGCGGAAGAGTCGACGCCGGCACGCGTGGCCTTCAGCGCCAGGGCGCGATACATCGCGCCCGTGTCGACGAACAGGTAGCCCAGGCGCGCAGCCAGGGCGCGGCCGGCGCTGGATTTGCCGGCCCCGGAAGGGCCGTCGATGGCGATCACCAGCGGCTTCAAGAACGCGGGATTTCGCGCAGCACGCTGTCGAGCGCCGAGAGTAGTCGATCGATCTCGAGAGCGCCGCCGACGGAAATGCGCAGATGGCTCGGCAGGTCGTAGGCGCGCAGCGGCCGCACGATCACACCGTGTTCGATCAGGCGTCGGAAGACGAGGCCGCCGTCGCGATGCGTGTCGACGCAGAGGAAGTTCCCCAAACTGGGGAGAACCTCGAGGCCGCGCCCGCGCAACTCGGCTTCGAGACGGGCCTTCTGCGTCCGATTCTGCGCGATGCTCTTCGCCACGTGCTGGTGGTCGTCGAGAGCGGCGTGGGCCGCGAGCTGGCCGAGGCTCCCCGTGTTGAAGGGTTCGCGCACCGTGTCGAGGGCCGCGACGATCTCGGCAGCCGCGATCGCGTAGCCGATGCGAAGCCCGGCCAGGCCGTAGACCTTGGAGAAGGTGCGAAGCACCGCCACGGGAGCGCCGGTTGCCAGGAAGTCGAGGCCATTCGGGTAGTCGGGCTCGTCTTGGGCGAACTCGAAGTAGGCCTCATCGAGCACCAGGAGGACGTTCTCGGGCAGGCGGCTCAGCAGCGTCTCGAGCTCGTGGCGGGCGTTCCAGGTGCCGGTCGGGTTGTTGGGATTCGCGACGAACAGCAGCCGCGTCCGAGCGTCGCAGGCCTCCCGCATCGCCTCGAGGTCGTGAGTATGCGCCCGCATCGGCACCAGCCGCGCGCCCCGGTTGCGGGAGCTGACGCTCTGGCGGAAGCGGGCGAAGCCACGCTCGGCGATCACCGCGTTGTCACCGGGCGCCAAATAGGCGCGGGCCAGCAGATCGATCAGGTCGCTCGAGCCGTTGCCGATCGCGACCTGCTCCTCCAGCACGCCGAGCCGAGCAGCGAGCTTGGCTCGCAGCGCCGTGCCTGCGCCATCCGGATAGCGGTGGATCGAGGCGAGCGCCTGACGCGCTGCCTCGAGGGCCAGCGGCGAAGGCCCGATGGGGTTCTCGTTGGAAGCGAGCTTGATGACTTCGGCCAGGCCCTGCTCGCGCTGGACCTGCTCGATCGACATCCCGGGCTCGTAACGGTCCAGGCCTTCCAGATGCGCTGGAGCCGGGATGCTGCGATCGCGCACCGGCTTCAAGGGCGTGTCTTCCGGGGAGCGGCGGGCCGTCTCGAGAGCGCGTGGATCTCGCGGGGCGTCAGCTCACGAAACTGACCCGGCTTCAGGCCGCGGGTCGTGACGGGCCCGAGCGCGACGCGTCGCAGCTTCGAAACCGGGTGGCCCACGGCCTGCAGCAGCCGCTTCACCTCGTGGTGCTTGCCCTCATGGAGCGTCACCTCGACCCAGGAGTTGTTGTCGGACTCGAGCAGCCGGGCACGATCGACGGCCATGCGTTCGCCTTCGACCAGCACGCCGCGCTTTAGCCGCGCCAGCGTCTCGGCGCCGGGGACCCCGCGGACCTTGGCCTCGTAGACGCGCGGCACCTCGTAGCTGGGGTGGGAGACACGCTGCGCGAAGTCGCCGTCGCTGGTCAGCAGGATCAGGCCCTCGGTCGTGACGTCGAGGCGGCCCACGGGGAATAACCCCGCGACGGCCGGCACCAGGCTCATCACGGTCGGCCGGCCCTCGGGATCGTGGCGGGTGGAGACGACACCTTTGGGCTTGTTCAGGACGAGATAGACGGGCTGCTTCGGCGGACGGATCCGCACCCCGTCGACACGCACGTCGTCGGTTTGGATGTCGGCCTTGGTGCCCAGCTCACGAATCGTCTCGCCGTTCACCGTGACGCGGCCGTGCAGCATCACCTCTTCGGCCCCGCGGCGGGAGGCGATGCCCGCGCGCGACAGTATCTTCTGCAATCGCTCCTGCATGAAGACCCGATGATAGCAGTAGAAGATCGGGGGGTACGCAGCCGAGCACCCCCGCGCTCCCGGCTAATAGTGCTTGAGGTCGAAGCGGAGGCGGACCTTGCCGGCGCCATCTACGACCTCGAAGCTCACCGAGTTCGCGAGGACGATGTCCGAGAGCACGACGCTCGTCTCGCCGGTCGACGCCACGAAGCCGCCGTCCGGGTCGAGCACGTCGCTGCTCGTGGCGGAGCGCCGCCAACGCAGGCTCTGCGCGGTGTTCGCGGTCAGATCGAAGCGGATCGAGCGGAGCGTGGCTGCGGCCACGGGGCATGCCTGATTCACGCTCACGAGGTTGACCTCGACGCATTCGCCCGCGCCCAGCGGCTCCGGGTAGCTGACGGTGAGGGCGCAGTTCCCGGCGGCGGTGGCGGGTGAACCGCAGGCGGGTGGCTCCGGCGTGGGTTCGGGCGTGGGCGTCGGTGTCGGCTCCGGGGTCGGGCTCGGCGCAGGCGAGGGCTCAGGCGTCGGCGACGGACTGGGAGAGGGCTCGGGCGAAGGTGAGGGTGACGGCGACGGGCTGGGCGACGGAGACGGGGTCGGGGATGGAGACGATGAGCCCTTGACCGTGACCTGGACGGTCGCCGTGGCCTGCGACGTGCCGGCCTTCGCCAGCAGTGTGTAGCTCCGCGTCTGCGTCGGCTGGATCTGCACCACACCCTTGGCCGCGACGCTGCCGACGCCGTTGTCGATCTGGATGGTCTCGGCGCCGGAGACGTCCCAGCTCAGGCTGACCGGGTCGCCGGGCGTCGCCTCTGCGGGAGTCGCGATGAAGCGGTCGATCTTGAGTCCGCGCGGGCCCGTGATGCCGTCGATCACGCCGCAGCCGGCGAGCGACACGAGAAGGGCCAGTGTCAGCAGTCGCTGCATCCTCACCTCTATCAAGAAAACGAATAATGATAGATGGTTAGGACGCGATCGTCAAGTATTACTTTAGGTTCAGTTGCTCCGGTTCATCCAAACCCTCGGAGGCCGCATCTTCCTCGGATAGTGGGAGTTCCATGGGCCGTGGGGCCTCGATCGCCTTCTTCAGGCCCTCGACGTCCACCTCCTCGCCCAGCACCTCGGCGAACTCCTCGATCTTCGGGAGTTCGGCGAGGTCCTTGAGGCCGAAGTGCAAGAGGAAGTCCTGGGTCGTGCCGTAGAGCATCGGACGGCCGACCACTTCCTTACGGCCCGTGATCCGGATCAGCCGTTTTTCGAGCAGCGTCTTGATCACCCCCCCCGACTTCACGCCGCGCAGCTCGATCACCTCGGGCATCGTGACGGGCTGCTTGTAGGCGATCACCGCCAGCGTCTCGAGCGCCTGGATCGACAACCGCGTCGGCGTCTTCGGGTCGAGCAGCTCGCGGATCCAGTCGTTGTACTCGGGACGCGTGGTGATCTGCCAGCCTCCCGCCACCTCGACGAGCTGCAGGCCGCGCCCGTCGCGCGCGTAGTCGGCCTGGATCTCGGCGATCGCCTGCGTCCAGGCCTCTTTCGGCACGCCCTGCATCACCTGCGTGATCTCGCGAGGCGTGATCGGCTGCGGCGAGGCGAAGATCAGCGCCTCGACCACGGCGCGCACCTCCTGCGGCGGGAGGACCGGAGCATCCGTCTCGGGCGTCTCTTTGTCAGTCATTGGTTCATCGACCCCACGACCCTGTGCTTCCCCATTAGGGGGAGGGAAACGCTCTTTGTCTCAGCGACGACCGAGCTGCCCCCCGGCTTCGCAGGAGAAAGGTCGGCGGATTGCGGGCCCTGCGCTCCGGTGCCGAATCTGGTCTCATGCCGTCGCCGGTGGAGCGCCTGCCTCCGGACCCACCGGGCGGAACACCCGGATCGGCTGGAAGATCCCGCGCTGGTAGACCTTTACGAGCTTGAGGCGGATCAGCTCCAGGATCGCCAGGAACGTCACGATCATGTCGGGCTTGGTGCGCTCCGTCTCGAACAGCGCCACGAATTCGAGCGACTCGCCCTCTTTCAGCAGGCCAAGGATCTCGTCCATGCGGACTTCGATGCTTTTGCCCCCGGACCCCACCTCGTGCGCCAGCAGGGTCTTGCGACGATCGAGCAGCTCCTTGAAGGCGCTGATCAGATCGAACAGGCCAGCCTCGAGCATTTCCTCGCCGCGGTCGTCGAAATTCGGCAGCACCGCATCCGGGCGCGTCCAGGTGGCGGCGCGGATCTGCCGCTTCTGGTGGAGCAACCCCGCGGCTTCCTTGTAGCGCTCGAACTCCAGCAGACGCCGCACCAGCGCCTCGCGCGGATCTTCCAGATCCTCCTCGCCCTGCACCTCGGTCGGATCCACCGGCACGAGCATCTTCGACTTGATGTGGATGAGCGTCGCGGCCATCACCATGAACTCGCCGGCCACGTCCAGGTTCAGCTCCTGCATCAGCTCCAGGTACTCCATGTACTGGCGCGTGATGGGTGCGATCGGGATGTCGTGAATGTCGATCTGGTCGCGGCGAATCAGGTACAGCAGCAGGTCGAGCGGCCCGTCGAACATCGCCAGGTGAACCTGCGGCGCGTCGTCGGGCAGCGAGGACTCGATGCCCTCGGGCACTGCGACACGGTCGGTCTTGGCACCCGCGGCCTCGACGGACGGCGCCTCCTCAGGCCTGGGATCTTCGGTCTCGGCGGTCGTCAATAGCGGATCTTCATGGCGCCGCGGACTTCATCCATGGTCGCCTGCGCCGTGACGCGCGCGCGCTTGCTGCCCTCGACCAGGATCTGCCACACGTCGCCCGGCCGCTTCTCCCAATCGCTGCGCCGCGCGTGCAGGGGAGCCAGCCGCTCGAGCATGTGTTCCGTCAGCTTGCCCTTGCAGTCGAGGCAGCCGATGTCGGCGCTGCGGCAGCCAGCCGCGGCCCAGTCTTGTGTCTGCTTCGGCGAGAACGCCTTGTGCAAGTCGAACACCGGGCAGATCTCGGGATTGCCAGGGTCCGTGCGCCGCTTGCGCGCCGGATCCGTGAGCATTGGCCGCAGCTTCTGGCGCAGTGTCTCCGGATCGTCCTTCAGATAGATCGCGTTGCCGTAGGACTTGGACATCTTGCGGCCGTCCGTGCCGGGGATGCGCTTCGCCTCCGTCAGCAACGTCTTCGGCTCCGGGAACACGGGCCCGTAGAAATTGTTGAAGCGGCGCACGATCTCGCGCGTCAGCTCGATGTGGGGCGCCTGGTCCTCACCCACGGGCACGGCGTCGGCCTTGTAAACGATGATGTCGGCAGTCTGCAGCAGCGGATAGCCCAGGAAGCCGTACGTCGAAAGATCTTTCTCCGAGATCTGAGCCTGCTGCTCCTTGTAGGTGGGCACCCGCTCGAGCCAGGGCAGCGGCGTGATCATCGACAAGAGCAGATGCAGTTCAGCATGCTCGGGCACCAGGCTCTGGACGAACAACGTCGAGCGCGCGGGGTCGAGACCGGCAGCCAGCCAGTCCGTCGCGACCTCGAGGATGTTCTCCTTGACCTGGCCGGGATCGGCATAGTCGGTCGTGAGCGAGTGCCAATCGACGATCGCCCAGTAGCACTCGTAGCTGTCCTGCAGCCTCACCCAGTTCTCGAGCGCTCCCATGAGGTTGCCCAGGTGGAGCGCACCCGTGGGGCGCATGCCGGAGAGGATGCGGGGCTTGGGCAAGCTCAGAGGGCCATATTGAAGAGCAGCGTCGTGAGCAGGTTCGTGATCGGAAAGAGCACGGCGCCGAGTGCGCCCGTCGCGAACAGCACCAGCAGTATCCAGGCCCCGTACGGCGCGATGACGCGATCGTAGGTTTCGCCCAGAGACTTGGGCAACCCAAAAGAAGCGACCTTGGAGCCGTCGAGCGGCGGCAAGGGAACCAGGTTGAAGATGGCCAGCAGCACGTTGATCTGCACGCCCGCTGCCAGCAGGATGAAGGCGGGCTCACGTTCGGAATGGATCAGCCCGAGCCGCACGGCGGCGAACAGCACGATCGTGAAGATGGCCGCCAGGATCAGGTTGGAAATCGGGCCAGCGCCCGCCACGGCCACGTGGCCCGCGGCCATCGAACGATCACGTCGGAAGTTGGCCGGATCGTAGGGCGTCGGCTTCGCCCAGCCGAACAGCGGCGAGCCGCTGGAGAGAAACATCATGAGCGGCAGCACGACCGTGCCGATCAGGTCCATGTGGACGATCGGATTGAGGCTGATCCGCCCCTCGCGGAGCGCCGTCTCGTCGCCCATGCGCAGCGCCGCCCAGGCGTGTGCGGCCTCGTGGAACGAGAGACTGAAGAGCAGCACGATGTACGTCGTCAACCCCAGCGCGATGCGTTCCGGTGTCAGTTCGGTCAGACGTCCTCCCAGAGAACCCGGGATGGTAGCATTTTTCAGCTGAGCCACAGGCTGCGCGCGGAGAGTTCACACGGGTCGAGGCCTGCGGCACGGCCGAGCAGCCGCACGCTCTCCGGCAACTCCACCCGAAACCGCCATTCGTCGCTGCGGGCGCCTGAAAACTCTCGCGCCCAGGCGCCCCACCACGGCGCCACGCCGCGCGCCAGGGGCTCGACGATCAGGACGCGCGCACCGCGCCCGTGGGCCTCGAGCAGGTGAGCCTTCAAGCGGCTCCGCGCCGCCTCGTCGAGTTCGTTCAGCGTGTACGCCAGCAGGATGCCAGCGCCGGCGCCCGGCAACTCGGCCGCCGCCAGATCGCCGCGCGTGATCTGGCCAGCCAGGCCCAGGGCCGACAGCGTGAAGCGCGCTTCCCCCACGGCCCAGCCGCTTCGCTCGACGCCGTCGCAGCGCGCGCCGGCTACGAGCGCCCAGGCTGCTCCGGCAACGCCCGTACCGCAGCCCAGGTCGAGCACGCGGCTCACCTCGCGCGCTGGGGCGGGCAGCTCCCGGACGATCGCGCGCAGCGTCAGGAAGTGCAGGGCTCCGTAGTACAGCGCGAAAGCCGCACGCTTGCCGTTGCCTTCGAACACGGCGCCGCCCGACAGCTTCCGGCGCCGCTCGACGTACAGCGAGGAGACGGCCTGCAGGCCGCGACGGATCTCGGCGAAGCTGAGCTCGCGACGCTGGCGGGCCTCGAGCGCCGCGATGAAGCGGGGGAAAGGATCGTTCGCGAGCTTCAGGATCGACCCTCGAAGTGCGAGCGGATGCGAGCGGCCGTGGTCTTCCCGACAAGGGCAGAGAGCTCCACCTCGCTGGCCGAGCGCACGCCGCGCAATGAGCCGAAGCGCGTGAGCAGCTTCTTGCGCTTCGTCGGCCCAACACCCGCGATGTCGTCCAGCTCCGAGTGCAGCGTACGCTTGGCGCGCGCCTGCCGATGGAAGCCGATCGCGAAGCGATGCGCTTCGTCGCGCAGGCGCTGCACGAGCTGCAGCACGGGCGACGAATGCGGCAGCGTGATCGGGCCGTTTCGCCCGCGCAGGTAGATGAGCTCCTCGCGCTTGGCCAGGCTTGCGACGGGCTGATCCCCCAGGCCCAGCTCGTCGAGGGCTTCGGCGGCCGCACCGAGTTGGCCCAGGCCGCCGTCGATCAGGACCAGCTCCGGCAGGTCCTTGCCTGCTTCGAGCTGGCGCTTGTAACGGCGGCCCACCACCTCGCGCATCGACGCGAAATCGTCCGGCGCGCCGGACACCGTCCTGACGCGGAACTTCCGGTACTCCGACTTCTTCGGCAGGCCGTCCACGAAACAGACCATGGACGCCACGATGTCGGAGCCCTGGATGTTCGAGATGTCGAAGCACTCGATGCGGCGCGGCTCCTCTCCCAGGTCGAGCAACTCGCGCAGCGCCCGCAAGAGCTCCTGCGACTGCCGGAGCGGGTGCTTCCACTCGAGATCGAAGGCGAGCCGTGCGTTCTTCACGACCAGATCCAGCAGCCGGACCTTCTCGCCACGCTGCGGCACGTGGATGCGGACGTTCGTGCCGCGCCGTGCTGAGAGCCAGGCTTCGATCAGCGCCTGGTCGGGGAGGGCCTCGGGCACCAGCACCTCGTGCGGCACGTAGCGACCTTGGGCGTAGAACTGCTGCAGCGCCGAGGCCAGTACCGCCTCCGGCTCCGCGACGCCGCTCACCAGGTAGCCTTCGCGCGAGACCACCTTGCCGTCGCGGACGGAGAAGACCTGCAGCGCGGCCCGGCCGTCTTCGATGCAGGCACCGAACAGGTCGCGCTCTTCGATGCCGGTTGTGGTGATCTTCTGCGGCGTCTCGAGCCGTTCGAGGGCGTGGAGCTGATCGCGCAGGCTGGCGGCTTCTTCGAAGCGCTCCCCAAGCGCCGCGGCCGCCATTTGCGCCTCGAGCCTTCCGAGGACTTCGTCGGTGCGGCCTTCCAGGAACAGCCCGGCATCCTCGCTGGCGCGGCGGTAGCGGTCGAGGGAACAGATCTCTGCCACGCAGGGCGCGATGCAGCGCTTGATCTGATACTGAAGGCAGGGCCGCGCCCGCCGGCCGTTCAGCGTCTCCTTGCACGAGCGCACGCCGAAGGCGCGATGTATCAGGCGGGCGGTCTTGCGGCCCAGGCTCGCCGGGATATAGGGGCCGCCGTAGGCGTTGCCATCTTCGGCGGGGCGCCGCACGATGTGAAGGCGCGGATACTCCTCCTCGAGCGTGAGTTTCAGGTAGGGATGGTTCTTGTCGTCGCGAAGCAGCACGTTGTAGCGCGGCTTCTCGCGCTTGATCAGGTTGTTCTCGAGGGCGAGCGCCTCCATCTCCGAGTCGGTGACAACCAGCTCCAGGTCGGCGATCTCCTCGAGCATGCGCAACTTGTGCATCTCGAACGGGCGCTTCGCCTGGAAGTACGAGCGCACGCGGTCGCGCAACAGGCGCGCCTTGCCCACGTAGATCACCCGGCCCGCCTCGTCCTTGAAGAGGTAGACGCCTGGTCGTGCCGGCAGCGCCTCGAGTTTCTCCCGCAAGCCCATCCCCCGGATTATGCTTGACGCCGGGGAGGGGACGCTTGATCTTCAACGAGGCTTCCGAACGGATCCGGCGTCGCATCCTGAAGCCCTGGAACTTCTGGAGCTACCTCTGGCTGAAGCTGCCACTGGCGGCTGTGGCGGGCCTGCGCTTGAAGCGACTCGACGAAGGCGGCTGCGAGGTGGCGCTGGCGGGCGGGTGGCGGACACAGAATCCCTTTCGGTCCACCTACTTCGCCGCGCTGGCGATGGCCGCTGAGATGTCGACGGGCGCGCCTGCCATGGTCCTGGCGCGGGGCACGCGGGCGTCGATCTCGATGCTGGTGCGCGAGCTGCGCGGCAGCTTCACGAGGAAGGCCGTGGGCCGCGTGGTGTTCAGCTTCACCGGCGTCGCGGAGATGGCGGCGGCCATCGAACAGGCGGCAGCGGGCGGCGATGGCGAGAGCTTCGTGGCCCGTTCCGTGGGCCGCATGTCGGACGACACGATCGTCGCCGAGTTCGACGTGAGCTGGACATTCAGGCGCCGGCAGTGATGGGCCCCGTCGGGTTTGCCGTGGCTGGGGGGCGCAGCGCGCGCATGGGCCGCGACAAGGCACTGCTGCCATGGGGTGAGGCGACACTCCTCGATCACGCGCTGGCGCGGCTGTCCGCGGCTTGCTCCGAGGTGCTGATTCTTTCCGGGCCGGTGTCGCGCTATGCCGACCGTGGCGTTGCCGTGGCTGTCGACCTCGTGCCGGAGGCGGGGGCGCTGGGCGGCGTCCTCACGGGGCTGGCCAGGCTCACGACCGGTCCGGGGTTGTTCCTCGCGATCGACCTGCCCTTCGTGCCCGAGGCCCTGCTTCGCGAGCTGCTGCGACTGGGCGAGGGTTACGATGCGGTTGTGCCGCTGTGGGCGGGCGGGCCTGAACCGCTGTGCGCGGTCTACGGGCCAGGGTGCCTCAAGTCGGTCCGCCTCTGCATCGAGCGCGGCGCCTTCAAGATGACCAGTTTCTGGCCGGACGTGCGCGTGCGCGAGATGAGCATGAGCGAACTCGAAGCCTTCGGCGACCCGGCCCTGCTGTTCCGCAACGTCAACACCCCCGAGGACTACGCAGGCCTGGTCTAAGGAACACGCACGGTCACGGCGATTTCGGTGTTGCCCTTGCGGCACCAGCCCTCGCGCGTCGAGCAGTAGAAGTAGGTCACGATCGCCGCCACGCTCTGGGCGCCCTTCGGCGCGCCTTTCGCGAGGGCCACCGGGAACGTCAGCGGCAGCGTGAGGTCGAGGTATTTCGCCGTGGCCGGGTCGTAGGGAGTGACACGCTCGGGGGGCAGTGCCTGCTTGTCCACGAGGATCGTCTGGGCCGGGTCGAGCCTGAGCCGCGGCGCCGGGGCCTCGTTGACGTGGATCTCCGGATCGGTGGCAACGAAGGAGATCGCGATCGTTCCATTGCTCGCAGGCTTCGCGGGCGGCGCGTAGGAAGCCGAAAGCGTAAAGTGCTGCGGGCCGGCTGCGTGAGCGAAACCGGCCACGAAAACGGCGGCGAGAGCGGCGCTCTTCCTCATCTCTTCATCGTAACAGAGGACCAGGCTTCGTCCCCCTACTTGGAGTCGTGGGCGTGGAGATCGAGGGCCGCGCGAAAGGCCTCGTTGGCTTCTTCGTCGCGGCCGAGCACGCGCAAAACCAGGCCGAGGCGTACCTGGGCATCGACATCCGACGGATCGAGCTGCGCCGCTTCCTGATAGGCCGCGACCGCTTCCGAGTAACGACCGGCCCGCTCGAACGCCCTACCCTGGGTCAGATGGCTGGCGCAGGATTCCGCCATCGCAAGTGGGCTCCATGTCGCAGCATGACTCCAGCGCAACGGGCGCCCTGGTGATCGGGATCACAACGTCTTCAGCCGAAGCCCGTCGGCTATACTAGAGCTTTTGTCAGGCATGATTCTCGCGCTACAGGAGTCGCTCGCAGCGCAGGTCCGGGCCGTAGCGCGCGCCACGCTGGGCGCCGAGCCCGACGCCGTCGCGGTCCAGTACCCTCCAAGGATCGAGCTGGGCGACCTGGCCTTGACGGTCCCCTTCGACCTGGCGAAGACGCTGCGCCGCAAGCCCCGGGAGATCGCCGAGGCACTCTGCCCCGAACTCGGCCGGCTGCCAGGCATCAAACGCGCCGAGGTCGCCGGCGGCGGCTATCTGAACCTGTTCCTCGACCGCGGGGCGTTCGCGGGCGACTTCTCGAAGGCCTTGGCGAGCCCGCAACCGCCGAAGCCGGTGCCGGGGCCAGTCATCGTCGAGCACACCAGCATCAACCCCAACAAGGCCGCGCACATCGGCCACATCCGCAACGCGACGCTGGGGGACACGCTGGTGCGGGTGCTGCGCTCCCGCGGCTACAGCGTCGGCGTGCAGAACTACATCGACGACACGGGTGTGCAGGTGGCCGACGTGGTGGTCGGCTTCATGCATCTCGAGAAGCTGGGCCTGGCCGCGGTCGAGGCGATCCCGAGCAGGTTCGACTATTACTGCTGGGACTTGTATGCGCGAGTCGGCGATTTCTACGCGGCCGATCCGGCCCACAAGGCCCGCCAGACCGAGGTGCTGCATGCAATCGAGGCCGGCGACAACGACACCGCGCGGCTCGCGGCCCATGTGGCGGAGCGCATCGTCGACTGCCATCTCGCGACGATGTGGCGGCTGGGCATTCGCTACGATCTGCTCGCCCATGAGAGCGACATCCTGCGGCTCCATTTCTGGGAGCGCGCTTTCGAGCTGCTGAAGGCCTCGGGTGCGCTGCGCCTCGAAGCCGATGGCAAGAACGCCGGCTGCTGGGTGCTCGCGATGGCCGGCGACCCGGGCGCCACGGGCAACGCCGTTGGAGCGCCCGCAGCGGAGGCTTCGGCTCCGCGGGGTCGGGATTCACTCCCGGCTACGCGGAAACCCGATGAAGGGCCGGAGCCAGGACGCGGCTCTGCGACCGGCGAAGCCGGCCGCATTGATGACGCCAGGCGCATCGACGAGGACAAGGTCATCGTCCGCTCGAACGGTACGGTTACCTATACCGGCAAGGACATCGCGTACCAGCTCTGGAAGCTGGGCCGACTCGACCGCGACTTCCGCTATCGCCGCCACCATGTCGATCCGGACGGACACGTGGTGTGGTCGACGACCAGTGGCGAAGGCGAAGCGGGCGCGCCGAGCTTCGGCCACGCGCGGGCAGCGTACAACGTCATCGACGTCGGCCAATCGTACCCGCAGCGAGTGGTGAAGGCCGGAGTGGCGGCGCTTGGCTATCCGCAAGCGGCCGCGGCCAGCCACCATCTCGGTTACGAGAAGGTGGTGCTGTCCCCCGCCACCGCGCGCGCCCTCGGCTACAGCGTCTCCGAGGATGAAGCCGCCGTGAAGGTGTCGGGCCGCAAGGGCCTGGGCGTCAAGGCCGACGACCTGCTCGACGCGCTGATCGCGAAGGCCGAGTCTGAGATCGCCGCACGCGACCCAGGGCGCGCGCCCGAGGCGCGCCGGCGCGATGCCACCGCCATAGCGATCGGCGCGCTGCGCTACTTCCTGCTCAAGTTCGGACGGACGAAGATCATCACTTTCGACATGGAGGAGGCGCTCGCCTTCGTCGGCGAGACCGGCCCCTACGTCCAGAACAGCGTAGTGCGCGCCCGCAACATCTTCGCCAAGCTCGAGGCGGAAGGCCGCTCGGTCGCGGCCTTGCGCGAACAAGCGGGCCGCCTCGAGCTCGGGCCCCTTCTCGAGAGCGAGGAAGGCGGCGAGGTCTGGTCGCTGCTGCTGCTGCTGGCGCGCTGCGAAGAGGCCATGGAGCAGGCCGTCCGGGCCCAGGAGGTGGCCCCGCTCGCCAAACACGCCTTCGCGATCGCCCAGGCCTTCCATGCCTACTATCAGAAGCCCAAGTACTCGATCCTCTACGCCGAGAGCGACGGGCTGCGAGCCTTCCGCGTGCTGGTCGTGGATGCCTTCATCCGCCAGATGGAGGTCCTCGCCAGCGTCCTTGGGATTCCGATCCCGGACCGGATGTGAGCCGCCCGGCCATCGGCATCACGATCGGCTACGACGACGAAGAGGAGGGTATTCACGTCCTCCGCAACGACTACGTCCGCTCCGTGGAGAGGGCCGGTGGCCTGCCGCTGATCCTGGCCCCGGGCGGCCCGGGTGACGCCGCCGACCTGCTCGGCCACGTCGACGGCCTGCTGCTCTCGGGCGGCTCCGACGTCGATCCGGTGTTCTTCGACGAGGCCCCGCATGCGAAGCTGGGCACAGTGGTGCGAGAGCGGGACGACTTCGAGCTCGCGCTCTGCCGGGAAGCCTTGGGCAGGAATCTGCCACTCCTGGCTATCTGTCGGGGCCATCAGGTGTTAAACGTTGCTACCGGGGGAACACTGGTCCAGGACATCGCGTCTCAAATAGCAGCGGATGTGGAGCACGACTCGAGGCGGCCGCGCCCGGAAAGGGTCCACGAGGTCCGGATACTCGAGGGAACGAGGCTCCGGCGGCTCCTGGGCAAGGAGACCGTGGGCGTGAACAGCTTCCATCATCAGGCGGTTCGGGACCTGGGCCGGGGCCTGGTGGCGACCGCCTGGTCGACCGTGGACGGCGTGATCGAGGCCGTCGAGGCTCCAGACCGACACTTTGCGATCGGCGTGCAGTGGCATCCTGAGTCGTTCTGGGCCGACCCTGAAGGCTTCGCCCCGCTCTTTCGGGGGCTGGTGGAGGCCTCCCGTTGACCAGCCTCGTTCTCACCATGCTGCTGCTCGGCGGTGGCTCCGAAGCCAAGGGCGGCATCCGCTGGGACCGCGACTTCGACGCGGCGATGAAGAAAGCCAGAAGTGCCGGCAAGCCGGTGATGATCGACTTCTGGGCCGAATGGTGCGGCTGGTGCCATCGCCTCGACGCCACCACCTACCGCGACGAGAAGGTGATGCAACTCGCCAAGGGTTTCGTGCCCGTCAAGGTGAACGCAGAGGGCACCAAAGACGAGGTCGCGATCGCGCTGCGCTACGGCGTCTCTTCGCTGCCGACGATCGCGTTCCTCTCGCCCTCCGGGCGCATGCTGCTGCGCCTCGAGGGCTTCCAGGGCCCCGGCCAGTTCCCGCGCGTGATGGAGCAGGCAAGCGAGATGGCCCGCAGGCTGATCGCCTGGGAGACGGCTATCGACAAGAACCCTGCCGACGCCGAGGCGCTGCTCGGGCTCGCCATCCACCTGATCGACGCCGGACTCTACGACGAGAGCCGCGAGTTTCTGATGCGCGCGCGCCAGGCCGACGCGGGCCGGCCTGTGCCGGCTCGCAAACAGGCGCGGCTGCTGCTCGGCACGCTCGAATACTACGGGAGCAGGCACCCGCAGGCGGAGCAGATCCTGAAGGAAGCCCTGGGGCTCCGGCCCGAGACCGAATTCGACCCCAGACTGCTCTACGTCCTCGGCAAGAACTATCTCAAGTGGGGGCGCACCCAGGACGCGCGCACGACGCTGCAGTCGGTCGTCGCCGAATACGGCAGCAACCCGATCGCCCAGAAGGCCAAAGAAACCCTCGTCGCCCTCGAACCACGTTGAAGGCGAAGGCAGCGGAGCAGTCCCTGGCCGATGTGGCGTTCCTCGCGGCCTTCGAGGCGGGAACACTCGAGCCGTTTCGGCACCGCGACCACATCCGCATGGCCTGGCTGTACCTCGATCGGGCGCCACTCGAACAGGCGACACGGCATGTCGTCGCAGGCATCCGGGCCTTTGCGCTCGCGAACGGAAAGCCGGGGCTTTACCACGAGACGCTGACGCGCTTCTGGATCCATCTCGTGGCGAGGCATCGAGTTCTGCGCGTCTGCGCCGATAGCGTGAGGTTCCTCGAAGCGCACCCGCGGCTGCTCGACAAGACGCTGGTCGAGCGCCACTACTCGCCCGAACTGCTGGCGAGTTCGGCGGCGAAAGAGCGCTGGCTCGAGCCCGATCGGCAGCCGCTGGCGTGAGCGGACAACACTCAGCCAGCCAGCGAGCGGACCTCGGCGAGGGTGAGCTCGACGTCGGCGGCGGACGTCACGAGGCTCGGCGCCAGCCTGGCGTAGAGCGTCTTGTAGGGCGTGACGCTGGCAACGATGCCGCGCGTGAAGAGCCTGCCGGCCACATCCCCGGCCGACATCCCGGCGACATCGAAGCAGACGATGCCGGCCGACAGCGCCGGGCTTCGCGGCGTGTAGAGCGTGAGGTTCTTCATCGCCGCCAGGCCGTCCTTCAGCTGCGTGTTGAGGGCGTGGGTGCGCGCTTCGACGCGCGACTTGCCGATCCGCTCGTGGAAGGCGAAGGCCGCGGGGAGGGCCCAGCGGTGCTCGAAGGCATGAAACCCGCCGGGAGAGATGTGGACGGAGATAGGCAACTCGCGCTGAGGCCGCACGCCCATCCACATCTCGTAGGCCTCGAGGTCGAAGCTCGGGATCGTGGCCTGCGCCTGGGACCAGGCGTCGGAGCGTCCCCATACCAGGCCGGTGCCGCGCGGGCCAAACAGCCACTTGTGGCAGCCGGCAATGAAGAAGTCGCAGCCCAGGTCCGGAAGCATGACGTTCTCGATGGCGAAGCCGTGGACGCCGTCGACGCAGAAGACCACCCGGTCCCTGGCGTCCCGCCTGGCGTTCACGCGGGCCAGCGCCTCGGCCATGGCGCGGATCGGAAGCTTGACCCCCGTCGAAGAATGGACCCAGGTCGCCGCCACGTAGCGGGTCTCGGGGCGGATGGCCTTGGCCAGCTTGCCCACGACTTCGTCGACAGAAGCCGCCGACGGCTTCGCGTACAGCGTCACCTGGCGCACGCTCGCTCCCGTGGACATGTGGACGATCTTCGGATCGAGGCCGTCGAACTGGGCCCGGATCTTGTCCCACGACGAGAGATCCGGCAGGCCGCCGCTCGGGGCCTGCGCGCGCAGGAGCGCCGGCGGCGAGAAGGCCGAGGCGCCCAGGGCGAGGCCCGTGCGAACCAGAAACCCTCGACGCTCCACTAGTCCCTCCGGAGGCGGGAGCTTACAGAAATTCCCTGAGCAGGGCGATCAGCTCCGCGGGCTTCTCCTCGGGCGGCATGTGGCCGCAATTCCGAAGCACGAGCTTGCGCGCTCCGGGGATCGCAGCCACGAAACGGTCCGCGTCGCTCGGGGGGACCCAGGCGTCGTCGGCGCCCCAGATCACGAGCGTCGGCACGCGGATCTGCGCCGCCTGTTTGGCGAAGGCTTCAGCCGACGCGAAGCCGGGCGACACCAGTAGCGAGCTGATCGCGATCATGGCTCCTGGCCGCTGCAGCGGAGCGAGGTACTCGTCGAAGCGCTCGGGCGTCACCAGCGCGGGGTCGTGAAACACCTGGCGAAGCCCGACCCATAGCGGCAGCCGACGCGTCGGCAGCCACTCGAGCACGCCCGCGGGCACGGCAGCGGCGAGGCGCAGCAAGGCCGGGCGATCCGCCGGGGCGAGGTTGAAGCCCGCTGCGTCGAGTAGCGCCAGGCGCTCGATGCGTTCCCCAGCCTTCACCGCCACGCTGACTGCGACCGCGCCGCCCAAGCTGTGGCCGACGAGGCTCGTCCGCGCGACGCCGAGGCGATCCATCAGGCCCAGAACGAGGCCTGGGTAGATGGTCGCGTTCAGGTCGGCCGGCTGCTCCGAACCACCGAAGCCCGGCAGGTCGAGCGCGACGACATCGTGGTCGCGCGCGAGGGCCGGCAACACCTCCTTCCACGAGTAGATCGACGAGGCCAGGCCATGCAGCAGAACCACAGTGGGCCCGGAACCGGCGCGCACGTAGCGCACGCGCAGGCCGTCGATCGTCTCGAAGCGGGCCTCGACGCCCGCGCCTGCCATCCATCCGCCCGTGGGCCCGGCCGGAGTCTCGGGCCGCGCGAGAAAAATCGCGAGCGCGACGAGCGCGAGAAGGGCGCCGCCGCCAAGGCGCCGCACCTCAGGCGCCGATCAGTCGCCGCAGCTCGGGCAGCGCCTCGACGGCGGCTTCGCCTCCGGCCTCGAAGAAGCGCGGGATCTTGCGCGGCTGCATCCAGCCGGACGCTCCCATGGCAGGTGCGATGATGAGATCGGCTCCCTGCAGTTCGCCGCGGGTACGCCCGCGCAGCAGGGTGAGGCCGGCGCGCAGGGCAAGCGCTACGAAACTGTCGGCCTCGGGCCAGCGCGTGCCGCTGTTCACGTCCACGGCCACCACGATGCCCGCCTCCCCCGCCATCTCGCGTGCGAGCTTCACCGGTACGACTTCGGAAATGCCGCCGTCGTACAGGCGCCGGCCATCGATGCTCATCGGCGGAAACACGCCAGGGAAACTACACGAGGCGCGGACCGCGTCGCGCAGATCGCCGTCCTTGAAGACGACTGCCTCACCGCTATCGACATCGGTCGCCAGGATCCGCACCGGGACGCGCAGCCCCTCGAAGCTGGGGGTCGGCACGAACTCGTCGATGAGCAACCCCAACCTGGTCCCCGAGAGCAGCCCTCCGCCCCAGCCCCGGACCCACGTCCAGGGATGCAGGTGCGACGCCTGGTCGACGAGCTGCACCAGGTCGGCGCCCCCGGCCCAGGCCGCAGCGACGAGCGCCCCGCCGCTGACGCCCGCGAGGCCAGCGATGGGAATGCCCTCGCGTTCGAGCACACGCACGACTCCGGCATGCGCTGCCGCATGCCCGCCGCCACCCGACAGCGCCAGAACGAGAGGCTTCATCTCGGACAATTGTAACGACGAACGATCCGGCGCGGTGTCTAGCCCTCCGGGCTGAGCAGGTCGCGTAGTCCCTGCTCCGCGTTCTCCAGCGCGCGGGCGGCAGCTTCGAGCGCTGCGACCGAACCCGCCAGCGGCATGCTCAGCGCGGGACGGGCGCGGCCCGCCCAGGGCCGCTGAGGTGACCTACGGCTTGACGATCGCGCCGATCACGGCTCCGGCCAGCAGGCTGTCGATCATGCTGATCCCGCCCTGGCACCAGGAGAGGTAGTAGGGAAATCCGTCGATCACCAGGGGGTCGTAGAAGCCCTGGAAGAAGATCACGAGGCCCAGGAACAACCCGAAGCTTAGGCCGCCCTTCCAGCCCGGGGCCCAGCTGCCCCGCGTCCGCGCGAAGAGCAGCGCAGCCGTGAAGCAGATCGTGAACGAGATCAGCAGGAACCACGCCGGGTTGGCCTGGGTCTGGCTGAAGACCTGGCTCAGGCGCTCGTAGGTGGGGCCCATCACCATGCCGTGCAGCACGAAGTCGGAGATCCAGGTGACGATGCCGGCCGCCAGGCCGGCGAGAGCGATGCGGGTCCAGTTCATGCTTCCTCCTCTCCGCCCGCCAGGCGCGGACGGGAAATGGCCCCATGCCTCCATGGCGCCGACCTCGAATGATCTACTGGTACTATGACACCGTGCTCGTCTTGCCGCGAGGACGGCGCGGGTGGTCGGCGAGTTGAAGATCCGGGCCGCGGCTTGGATGCGCGGGGAGTTGACCCCGTCAGACCGCAGGTATGGCCCATGGCCTCGTGAGTCACTTGATTGGTTGACGTAGTCGGCCGCCTGACGACGATGGGCAGGAAGGAGACGCGGCGATGGCCCGCTCGACACCGGCGTCCCCACTCGAGATCCGCGCTGGGCTGGCTTCGGCCTACGCCGACGTCCTCACAGCCGCGGCGATCGCGGCCCTCGAGGCGTTGGCTCATTTCAACGACGACCGGGTCGCCCTGATGGAGGCACGCATCGCGCAACGGGCGGCGCGGGCGCGCGACGGGCGGCGCATCGGCTTCCTGGATCCCGAAGCAACCATCCCGCGCACGAAGCTGACAGTGAAGGACGCCCGGGAGGGCCGCTTCGAGGGCAGCGAGATCCCCACGGACTTGAAGCGGCAGTGGATCCAGGGCACGGGGCCCGCAACCAAGCCCAACGCTCCGCTCGAGTCGAGCATCCGCAACGTGGCCTACGCGCTGCTGTCGGGCGCCGACGGCTGGATGTTCGACGGCGAGGACGCGCTCGGCCAGCTGCGTACGATGTCGCTCGACAACCAGCGCAACCTGAAGCGGGCCATCGCCAAGGACGCCGTCTTCCTGCGGGTGGCCGAGGGCGTCGCCCGCCAGATGAACGAGTGGGCCCAGGGCTTCTTCGGCCGCGCGATCGTGGACGACTGGCGCCGGCAGCTCGATTTCACGACCAAGATCTTCCGCGCCCGCGGCCTGCACCTGGACGACCGCCACGTGCGCTGTAGCGGCGGCCAGGGCTTCTCGGCGTCGATCGTGGACACGGTGCTGTACGTGGTAAACAACCAGCGGCGGCTCCGCGACGCCGGCTCGTCGGTCGTGCTGTACCTGCCGAAGATCCAGACAGCCGGGGAGGCCGCGCTCTGGAACGACATCCTGGCAGCGCTCGAGGCGCACCTGGGGCTGCCCCTCGGCACGATCAAGACATACGTGCTTCTGGAGCAGCTCGAGGCCAGCTTCCAGCTGATGGAGATCCGCGCGGCCCTGGGCCGGCATTTCGTCGGTTACAACACGGGCCGCTGGGACTACATCAACTCGGTCGCCGACGCGATGGCGTGGGACCCCGCCTTCCAAAACCCCAACATCGACGCGATCGGGATGAGCTACGGCTACATGCGCCGCTACGAAGACCGGGTGCGCCGCGCCGTCAACACGCCAGACCGCAGCGGCCGCTGCGCGCTGTGGCAGGGCGGCATGGAGCCCAACATCCCCGTGGGCTCCCAGGCGGGGATCGCGGCCGGCATGCGCAAGGCCGTGGCGGGGGCCGAGCGCGAGGAGCGCGAGGGCGCCAGCGGCAAGTGGGTCGCCCACTGGAGGATGGTCCACATCGTGCGCCCGGTGTGGGAGAAGGCCGGCCGCGACAATCAACTCGGCCGCGAGTTCCCCGGGCTCGGCTACGGTGGAGACGACGCGGACGGGCTGCTGCTACTCGAGCCCGCGCCGCGAACGGTGGCGGGCGCGCGCGACTTGCTGAGCGTCGCCCTCCAGTACGGCAACGCCTTCTCGCAGGGCTTCCAGGCCGCCGCGCTCAAGCCGGCCGACTTCTTCGGCAACGACGACGTCCTCTACCTGATGGAGGACATGGCGACCGGGGAGATCCGGCTGAGCATCCTGTGGGAATGGCTCCACAAGGGCGCGCCGTTCACCGAGGACGACGCCGCGACGGGCGTGTGCCGGGGCGATGCCTTCTCCGAGGGGCTTCTGTCTCGCCTGCTGGACGAGGAGCACGGGAAGCTGCTCGCGGCCCGGAACAAGGACGTCCACGACGACTCCAAGCAGACGACGCTGCCGATCGCACGCGAGATCGTGCACAGCTACGTGAAGAGCGACGTCAAGCTCCCCTGGTACATCGATCTGCTCAACGTGAACCTCGACAACCACGACCGGCCCGAGGCGCTGCGGCGCATCGCGCGCTGCCAGGAGGCATTTCGACGCGACGCGACCCGGATCACCGAGAACCTCGATTTCGAGAAGGCGCCCTAGAACACGCCCGCAGGAGGCTACATGAACTCTTTCGACGACAGGGTCAAGGCCGCGTGCGAGTGGTTCGCGCTGCCGCGCTTCTCCGGGATCGTGCGCCTCTACTCGCCGTCCCAGGTGGCGGAGCAGCAGGGCAGCATCCCGAGCGACTACCCGGTGGCCCGGGTCGCCGCGCAGGAATTCCACGCGCGCCTGCGCCAGCTCTTCGAGCAGAAAAGATCGATCACCACCTTCGGACCCTACTCGCCGGGCCAGGCGGTGGCGCTCAAGCGCCTGGGCATCGAGGGCATCTACCTGGGCGGCTGGGCGACCTCGGCCAAGGGCTCGCTCAGCGAGGATCCGGGCGCCGACCTGGCCAGCTACCCGCTGAGCCAGGTGCCTGACGAGGCCGCGGCCATCGTGCGCGCCCTACTGACCGCGGACCGCAACCAGTCCTTCGCGCGCTCGCGCATGAGCGAGGAGCCTCGGCGCGCGACGCCAGAGCACGACTTCCGGCCCTGGATCATCGCGGACGCCGACACCGGGCACGGGGGCGACGCCCACGTGAGGAACCTGATTCGGCGCTTCGTGGAGGTCGGCGTGCCCGGCTACCACATCGAGGACCAGAAGCCGGGCGCGAAGAAGTGCGGCCACCAGGGGGGAAAGGTGCTCGTGTGCCAGGACGAGCAGATCAAGCGCCTGAACGCCGCCCGTTTCCAGCTCGACGTGATGCGGGTGGCGGGTCTGATCGTGGCGCGCACCGACGCCGAGGCCGCCAGCTTCCTCGAGGGGCGCAGCGACGAGCGCGACCAGCCCTTCATCCTGGGCGCGACCAACGTGGAGCTGCCAAGCTACCGGGTGGCCTACGTGGCGATCCTCAAGCAGCTCGCCGAGCGAGGCGTCGACGAGATCCGCGGCCATCTGCTCTTCGCCATCTCGGACCTCGAGTACCAGGTCGCCGGGCGCTGGCTGGAGCGGGCCGGCATCTCCAAGCTGCTGGATGAGAGCGCCTCCTCCTTGAAGGCGACGTCGGGCGGCAACCTCGACGCCGTGCTCGAGCGCGTTGCGGCGCGCTTCACCGACACCTGGCAGGCCGAGGCTGGGGTCAAGACCTACGCCCAGGCCATCGCCGACGTGATCGCGTTCCACGAGAGCGAGGGCGAGCAGTTCGAGTTGAGCGGCGAGGCGTGGGGCGCGTTCGCCGCGCGCGTCTCGCTCTACGAGGCGCGGGAAAAGGCCCGCTCGCTGGGCCTCAACATCATCTGGGATTGCGAACTGCCGAAGACTCCCGACGGCTACTATCCGGTCCAGAGCGGCATCGAATACGCGATCGCCAAGTCGCTGGGTGTCGCACCGTTTGCGGACCTTCTGTGGATGGAGACCAAGACCGCCAATCTCGAGGACGCGCGGCACTACGCCGAGGCCATCCACGCCCAATTCCCCGACAAGATGCTGGCCTACAACCTGTCGCCTTCGTTCAACTGGGACACAACCGGCATGAGCGACGACGAGATGCGCGGCTTCCCCGAGGAACTGGCCTCGCTGGGTTTCGTCTTCAATTTCATCACCTACGGCGGGCACCAGATCGACGGCCTGGCGGCCGAGGAACTCGCGCGCGCCCTGCGCGAGGACGGGATGCTGGCGCTGGCCCGGCTGCAGCGCAAGTTCCGACTGGTCGAGTCCCCCTACCGCACGCCCCAGACGCTGGTCGGCGGACCGCGCCAGGACGCGGCCCTGATGGCCTCCTCGGGACGCACCGCAACCACCACGGCCATGGGCAAGGGCTCGACTCAATCCCAACACCTGGTGCAGACGGAGGTGCCCACGAAGCTGCTCGAGGAGTGGCTGGCGCTGTGGACCGCCCACTACGCGATCCCCGACCGGCTGCGCGTCGAGCTGCGCCCGAACACGGCGGGCTCCGAGCTGCTCGAGCTACGGATCCTCCGGCCCGCGGGCGAGGGTGTGGCCAGCGTGATCTTCGGCCCGATGAAGGACCGGCGGGGCCGCAGCTTCCTCTCGGTGCGCGACCAGCTCACCTTCTCTACCGCGCTGCGCCAGAAGCGCCTGATGTCGCTCGTGCACCTGTTCCTGATCCACCGCTACAAGGCCTTCTCGGTGCATTACGTCAGCCCCACCGAGGACAACAAGTACCAGGCCCAGAAGATGAAGTCGCACGGCCTCTACAAGGAGATCAACGACGAGGTCGGCCACATCATCGTCGCGGCCGTGGACGAGGCCCGAATCCAGGAGTTGCTCGCGCCCGACCGGGTCGCGCTCGCGAAGCTGATCGCCAAGGCATAGCATTTCCACGAACTGACGGCGCTGCCAGCGGGAGAAGACGCGTGAATCAAAGGTCGGGCGGAAACGGAGTAACGCCTCCGTCCCCTCAGCCGGAGCGCGGATCGTCCGCGCTCCGCTCGCGCGCTCGCAGCTTGGCCTCGATGAAGTCCGGGTGCGGCACGTGCAGTAGCCCGGCGATCAGCCGCACCAGGTGCTCCTCGTGCGCGTCCTTGTGGCCGTCGGCAAACGCCACCAGCCACAGCAACTCGACGATGCGCTTCTTCTGGGCGGCGTCGAGCTCTGCGTCGACGAGCGAGGTGAACTCGTAGAGCGAGCTTGCGCTCCTCGATTGCTGCTCGCCCAGGCGCACGAGCTCGTCGGTCTCCTCGCTGGAGAGCTCGAAGACGCTGCGCAGCGAGGCGCGCATCACGGTGCGCTCCTCGTCCACAACGCTCGCGTCGGCCCGCACGACCTCGAACATCAGCGCGGCGGCGGCGAGCTGCAGAGCGTGCTCGCGCGCTGCCGCATCCGCTGAGGTGTCGGCCGCCCGTGCGACCCTGGTCTGGAACAGTTGCCGCAGCGCTTCGAGCATGTCCTGAGCCTACTACGAGAGTCGGCGATCCTGACCAGATGCTTTTCCGTCTTCGCCGCCAGGCCGCAAGCCGCCCCCTCTCGAAGGGTGCGTGCACTGTTTCCTACCCGACTGCCTGGAGCAGTTGGCGAAGGCCCTCCTCCGCTACCTCCAACTCCAGGGCGGCTTCTTCGAGCGCCGCGATCGATTCCGCCAGCGGCATGCTGAGGGCAGGAAGCTGCTGCATCCATTCCATCAGCGAGGGCGACACGGTCGCCAACTCCCGGAGATGGGCGGCGGCTCCCGCGTAGGTCTTGTCCCGCGGCAGCGTCGCCAGGCTGTCGCGGATCGCCACCCGCGCGGCGCTCACGCGGCCGGCCGCTTGCGAAATCTCCGAACGACTGCCGCTGGGTACGATCCCCAGCAGCGGCGCCAGCATCTCGGGCAGGGGCGTCACGGCCTTCACGACCGCGGCCAGCGTGTCGGCCAGCACAGGCGAGACGCGCGTGAACTCGCGCAGCGGCCCCACCAGCGGCTCGTAGTCCTCGGCGCGCGGCAGTCGCAGCAGCGACTGCGTCCAGCTCTCGTGGGTGGCGACCAGCGTGTCAGCCACTTCGGTCAGGCTGCGCGCCGTCGTCTCGACGATCTCCACGGCGCGGCGCACGCCTTCGAGGCCCGCGAGCAGCGCCGGGGCCGTTTCCGCGAACGCGTAGAGATGATCAGCCAGCGGCTGGAAATCCTCGGCGCGGGGAATCTCCTCGAGCTGGGCGCGGGCGATCGCCTGCGTCTGGCGGTCCACGTCACGACGCAGCGCGACGACTTCCTCGCGCAGCGCCTCGAGCACGGCCTCGAGCCCCGGCAGCTGCGTCGGCCCGGCCTGCTTTTTCTTCGGAGCGGCCTTCGGCGAGCGGGCGCGAGTCATGGAGCGGCAGTATAAGACGGCTCCGGTCACCACGTTACGCGTCCACGTTGACCCGCCGCGGCGCCCCGCGCTAGCTGCGGATCCCCCCCGCGCCGTCGACCAGCCCCGCATACAACGTCACGCGGCCGCGACGCCAGCGTTCGCGTCCGACGATGAGCGCGGCGCCAAGAACCATCGCAAACACGCCGAGCAGCCCGGCCTCGGGCCCGAAGGCGCCGCCAGTCCAGGCGCTGGGGCCGCGCTGCTCGAGAGCCAGCAGCGACACCGGGACCTGGAGGCCGCTGACCGGCAGGCCATACACGCAGCCCTGGAACAGGTTCCAGGTGATGTGCAGGCCGATGGAGCCGGCCAGGCGTCCGGTGAGGATGAACGGCAACGCCAGCACCACGCCCGCCAGGATGATGTTGACGGTGCTCACCCAGGTGGCGTTGGGGTTGCCGACGTGGCCGAGGCCGAAGACCGACGACGAGACGATGAGCGCCAGGCCGATCGCCCAACTGGGCGAGACACGACGGCCCACCAGGCCCTGGGCGAGCGCGCGCAGCAGGTAACCGCGGCTCGCCAACTCTTCGTAGAACCCGACAGCGAGAAAGACGCCGGTCATGTTCAGCAAGGCGCGGCTGAACGAAGTGTCGGGCGCTCGCGTCCAGCGCAGCTTCACTACTTCGACCCAGCCCAGAAGCCACTCGACGCCGAAGACCAGCGTCATCAGCAGCGCGCCCAGGCCCAGGCCGAAGCCCAGGTCGCCCCAGAACCCGGGGCCGGGCACGATGCCCAGTTCGCGCACCGGACGGCGGTCGAGCAGGCGCACGGCGATCAGCGCCGCGAGCGTCAGCACCGCGAGGCCCACCAGCGTGCTGCGCAGCATCGCTGGGCTGCCCCCGGCGAACATCGCGTCACGGCTCATGCCGAGGCCGAAGTGCCGGGCTGCGCGCCCCAACAGGCCCACCATCGCGAAGAACCCAGCGAGCCGGAAGAGCGTGCGCAGCCGGCGCTCGTCGTCGTTCCAGAACAGCCGCCGGCCAAGGCCCAGCGCCAGCAAGGCGAGTGCGGCGAGCAGGGAGTACCGGGCGGCGCGCGGCGCGGACAGCGTTCCGAGCGCCATGAGCACCGCGACTACGCTGCCGGATAGCAGCCCGCCCACACCGATACGCCATGGCACGGGGCGGCGCGTCTCGAACTCACGCCAGGCTGCGAGGCCTTCGCGCCAAGTCATCGTGTTGAACACCGCATGGAAGAGCGGGCTGATGATAGCCGCAAAGAAGTTGGCCGACTCAGCTCCGCGAGCGCTCACCCTCCGGCGGCGGGTAGAGTCGCTCGAACTCGGGTTCGCCGTGGATTAGCGCCAGGTCGGGCTCCCGGCGCGCCCACTTAGCGTCGACGAAGCCGGCGCCGTGGGACTTGACGAGCGCCGCCATGGCCTCCGCCCGGTTCACCGCGAGCGCCGTTCCGGAGT
Source organism: Acidobacteriota bacterium (assembly GCA_032127875.1). Classification (GTDB taxonomy): domain Bacteria; phylum Acidobacteriota; class Vicinamibacteria; order Fen-336; family Fen-336; genus CADEEV01. The sequence goes on along the minus strand of JAQBHI010000176.1, from coordinate 5,192 downwards.
AGCGGGCTCTAACGCAGCGGGCTGAGTCGCTCGAGGCCGGGGAAGCGCCCGAAGTCGGCGTCCGTCGAGCAAACCGAGGCCCCGAGCTCGAGTGCGACGGCGGCCAGGTGGGCGTCGGAGGTGAGGTTTCCGGCGGTACCGGAATCCCGCAGCAGCTTGCGCAGGATCGCCCAGTGGCCCCGGCCGGGACTGACGGCACTCACGCACGGTTGCGCCAGCCACTCGTCGAGGAACGCCAAGGCGCGTTCGAGTTGCAGCGGTTTCTTCAGGATCCCCGACCGCGTCGTGAGACGCAGGAACGCCAGGATGACGATCCAGGCAAACCCAATAGGCCGCGTGCCCGAGAGCGCAGCCTCCAGCCAGCGGCGTGCGGAACGGTGATGGGGCGAGTCGGCGTCGATGGCGTAGATCAGGACGTTGGCATCGACAAGGATCACTTGCGCATCTCGAGCTTGTGGGCGATCGCGTCGTCTTCGAGAACCTCAGCGAGCCGCAAGGCCTTGTTGAGGTCGACGCCAGGGACGACGCCCCCAAGGGAGACAGGGGTCAGGCGATAACGACGCGCGGTCGGCGTCTTGCGGGCGGCAAGCCCTGCGCGCAGCGTGTCATTGACGATGCGCTTCAGGGGGCGTTCGCTGCGGCGCGCCTCTTCCCGGAGCGCCAGGGCCAGGTCTTTGTCCAGCGTCAGGGTGGTGCGCATGGTGGCATCATAGCATCAATCTGGAAGCGCCAGGGAGTCAAGTGGCAGGGCGGGGTGGTCGGGCGGCGGAGTGGATGGCTCGCCACCCCTGACGCCGCCGGGCGTTCGGCACTACGCCTCGGCGTGGATCTCCTGGAGACTGACGACGTGCATGCCTTCCTCGCGCAGCGCCTGGAGCGCACGCACCGTCGCTGCGGCGCCGGTGAGGGTCGTGACGCACAGCACGCCGTGCAGCGTGGCGCTCTTGCGGATGGCACCGTCGTCGTAGAACGACTCGCGGCCGAGCGGCGTGTTGAAGACGATGGCGATCCGGCCGCTCTTGATGTGGTCCACGACGTTGGGCCGGCCTTCGTTGACCTTGAACACCATCTCGGCCGGCACGCCCTGCGCGTTCAGGAACTCGGCCGTGCCACGCGTGGCGAGGAGCTGGAAGCCCAGCCCGTGCAGCGCCAGCGCGTGGGGCAGGATGCCGCCCTTGTCGTAGTCGTTGACGCTGATGAAGACGCTGCCCGACGTCGGTATCGAGAAACCCGCTGCCGCCTGCGCCTTGGCGAACGCCAGCCCGAAGTCGCGGGAGATGCCCATCACCTCGCCGGTCGACTTCATCTCCGGCCCGAGCAGGATGTCGGCTCCCGGGAACTTGAGGAATGGAAAAACCGATTCCTTGACGAAGGTCCGCTTGACGGTCAGGTCTTCGGTCAGTCCCTGCATGGCGAGCGTCTTCCCCGCCATGATGCGCGCCGCGACCTTGGCCAGCGGCACGCCCGCGGCCTTGCTCACGAACGGCGTCGTGCGCGAGGCCCGCGGATTGACCTCGATCACGTACACGATGTCGTTCTTGATCGCGTACTGCGCGTTCATCAAACCGCGCACGCCGAGCGCCAGACCCAGCCGTCGCGTGTAGTCGCGGATCGTGTCGAGGTGGCGCGGCGCGATCTTGTAGGTCGGCAGGACCATCGCCGAGTCGCCGCTGTGGATGCCCGCCTCCTCGATGTGCTGCAGGATCCCGCCGATCACCACGCGCTCGCCGTCGGCCACCGCGTCCACGTCCACTTCGTAGGCGTCCTCGAGGAAGCGGTCGACCAGCACCGGGTGTTCGGGCGAGGCCTTCACCGCTTCGCGTGCGAACTCCTCGAGCAGGTTCGCGTCGTAGACGATCGCCATGGCGCGCCCGCCGAGGACGTACGAGGGCCGCACCAGCACCGGATAGCCGATGCGCGCGGCCACGGCCTTGGCCTCTTCGATGGAGGTCGCCGTGCCGCTCTCGGGCTGCGGGATGGCGAGCTCGGAAAGTAGTGCGCTGAAGCGCTTGCGGTCTTCCGCAAGGTCGATGGCGTCGGGACTGGTGCCCAGGATCCGGACTCCGGCCTTCGCCAGCGGCACCGCAAGGTGCAACGGCGTCTGGCCGCCGAACTGGATCACGACACCCTCGGGCTTTTCCAGCTCGATGATGTTCATCACGTCTTCGAAGGTGAGCGGCTCGAAGTACAGCCGATCCGAGGTGTCGTAGTCGGTCGACACCGTCTCCGGGTTGCAGTTCACCATCAGCGTCTCGTAGCCCTCTTCCCTGAAGGCGAAGGAGGCATGGCAGCAGCAGTAGTCGAATTCGATGCCCTGGCCGATGCGGTTGGGCCCGCTGCCCAGGATCATCACCTTCTTGCGCTTCGTGGGCGCCGCTTCGCACTCGCGTTCGTAGGTCGAGTAGAGATACGGCGTGTGCGAGACGAATTCGGCGGCGCAGGTGTCGACGCGCTTGTACACGGGCTTGATGCCGGCGGCGAGGCGGCGCGCCCGCAGCGCGGCCTCGGTCGTTTTCGTGAGCTGCCCCAGGCGCGCGTCCGAGAAGCCGTAGCGCTTGGCTTGAAGCAAGAGAGCCAGGGGGAGCTGCGCCGCTCCCCCTGGAACCCCCGCTCGCTCCGCGGAAGTGAATCCCGCTGAGCTCGCAGCCTGTTGTCCGCTGTCGACCTGGTCGAGTATCTGCTTCTCGAGGTCCACGATCTGCTGTATCTGGTCGAGGAACCACGGGTCGATCCCGGTCATCCGGTGGATCTCCTCGTGCTTCCAGCCCAGGTCGAGGGCGCGCTTCACATAGAAGATGCGATCCGGATCGGGCGAGAGCAGCTTCTCCTTGATCCGCAGGTCGTCGATGTCGTCGCGGGCGAAGCCCGAGGAGCCGATCTCCAAGCCGCGCAGGCCCTTGTGCAACGCCTCCTTGAAGGTGCGCCCGATCGCCATCACCTCGCCGACCGACTTCATCTGCGTGCCGAGCAACGGGCTCGCGTCGCGGAATTTCTCAAAGGCCCAGCGCGGGATCTTCACGACCACGTAGTCGAGGACCGGTTCGAAGCACGCTGGGGTCAGCTTGGTGATGTCGTTCTTGATCTCGTCGAGGTGATAGCCGATCGCCAGCAGAGCCGCGATCTTCGCGATCGGAAAGCCCGTGGCCTTGCTCGCGAGCGCGGAAGAGCGCGAGACGCGCGGGTTCATCTCGATCACGCTCATGCGCCCGGTCTTCGGGTCGACCGCAAACTGGATGTTCGAGCCGCCGGTCTCGACGCCCACCTCGCGGATGATCTTGCGGGCCGCGTTGCGCATCGCCTGGTACTCGCGATCGGTCAGGGTCTGGGCCGGCGCCACCGTGACCGAATCGCCGGTGTGGATGCCCATCGGGTCGAAGTTCTCGATCGAGCAGATCACCACGAAGTTGTCGGCCTTGTCGCGCATCACCTCCAGCTCGTATTCCTTCCAGCCCAGCACCGATTCCTCGATCAGGATCTCGTGGACGGGCGAAAGGTCCAGGCCACGCGCGACGATCGCCTCGAACTCCTCGTGGTTGTAGGCGATCCCGCCGCCCGAGCCGCCGAGCGTGAAGGAGGGCCGGATCACCGCGGGCAAACCAGTCAGGTCCAGCACCCGGCGGGCCTCGTCGAGGCTCTTGGCGAAGCCGCTCCTGGGCAGGTCGAGGCCGATGCGCTGCATTGCCGCCTTGAAGAGCCGGCGGTCCTCACCCACTTCTATCGCCTGCCGGCTTGCCCCGATCAGCCGGACCCCGAGCCGGTCGAACACGCCACGCTTCGACAGCTCGACCGCGAGGTTCAGCGCCGTCTGGCCACCGACGGTCGGCAGCACGGCGTCGGGCCGCTCGCGTTCGAGAATCTTTTCGACGATCTCGGCCGTGAGCGGCTCGACGTAGGTGCGATCGGCGTACTCCGGGTCCGTCATGATCGTGGCCGGGTTCGAGTTCACGAGCGAGACGCGCAGCCCTTCGCTCTTCAGGGCCTTGATCGCCTGCGTCCCGGAGTAGTCGAACTCGCAAGCCTGGCCGATCACGATCGGCCCGGAGCCGATCACGAGGACGCTCTTGATGGAGGGGTCTTTGGGCATTCCTGGGGACTGTCGATTAGCCTGGCTATGGACGTCGCGCGGCCATCAGGCCGATGAAATCGCCGAAAAGGTAGTGAGAGTCGTGGGGACCCGGGCTCGCCTCGGGGTGGTATTGGACCGAGATCACGGGCAGTTCACGATGCCGGAAGCCCTCGACCGTGCCGTCGTTCAGGTTGACGTGGGTGAGCTCGAACTCGGGCTTCTGGAACAGGCCTGGATCCACCGAGAAGCCGTGGTTCTGCGAGGTCACCTCGACCTGGCCGGTGGCCAGGTTCTTGACCGGATGATTCGCCCCACGGTGCCCGAACTTGAGCTTGAAGGTCTTGCCACCACAGGCGAGGCCGAGGATCTGGTGGCCGAGACAGATGCCGAAGATCGGGACGCCTCGGCCCATGATCGCCTTCGTTGCCTCGATCGCGTAGCTCACCGGCTCGGGGTCGCCCGGGCCGTTCGACAAGAACACGCCCTCGGGCGAGAGCGCCAGCGCCTCGGCGGCCGAGGTCGTGGCCGGGACCACGCTCACGTCGCAGCCTGCGGCCGCCAGCATGCGCAGGATGTTCTGCTTCATGCCGAAGTCGTAGGCCACCACGCGAAATCTCCTGGCGGCGCCTGGCTGTCCCGGCGAGTCGAAGACGTACGCCTGGGCGCAGGTGACCTCGCGCGCCAGGTCGAGACCGAGCATATTGCGCGCGGCCCGGGCCTTGGCGATGAGCGCCCCTGGATCCGCGGAGAGGGTCGAGATCACGCCGCGCTTGGCGCCGTGATCGCGCAAGTGCCGCGTCAACTCACGGGTGTCGATCTCGCTGATTCCGACGATGCCGTGATCGTCGAGCCAGCGGTGCAGCTGACCCGAAGCCCGCCACGAGGAGGCCATCGTGGAGGCCTCGCGCACGACGAAACCGGCCACCTGCGGCCGCACCGACTCCACGTCCTCGGCATTCACGCCGTAGTTGCCGATTTGCGGGTAGGTCATCGTGACGATTTGGCCGCGGTAGCTGGGATCCGTGAGGATCTCTTGGTAGCCAGTCATGGAGGTGTTAAAGCAGACTTCGCCGTCCACCTCGCCGTCGGCGCCAATCGACGTGCCGCTAAACACGGTCCCATCCTC
>JAQBHI010000175.1:0-2939 GCA_032127875.1 Acidobacteriota bacterium | reverse complement strand
GATTCTGACGCTCCCGCCGGGTGGCCCGACGAGCGCTGATTACTCGAAGTCTACCCTCTCGGTCGGTGAAGGACACGAAAAGCAGGCGGCCTTTCGAGGAATGCCCAGCCAGGATCTCCCGCCGCTCGGCCTCCGAATGGTCGGGATCTGAATGAACGACGGCGAGAGGGTCTTGAAAGACAGTGACCGCCTCCTCAAACGAGACCTTGTGCGTCTCGCGGTTGGTCGCCGCTTTCTCGGGATCCCACTCGAAGGTCGGAACATCCATCGCTGGTGGAGGAAGCGTACCACTAGAGTCCGACGTCCCGGGTCCTCATCGTCGGTCGAACGTACAGGGTTGTTCACGTAGTCGCGAACGCGAGGTGGTGACGAACGCAAGTCTGGTCGGGCGAGTACGTGAACAGCCCAGTTGGACTGAACCGCGGGTCCCCGCGGCTATGTGGATTGTACCCGAGGCGGTTCGCTACGGAGGCAGCGGTTTCGATGTCTTGACGGCCGGCGGCGGGCACTTTGGGTGAGGTAGTAGGCCGGATGTCGGGAACGGGTCAGGCGGGGAGGGGGTGAAGGGACGGCCGCCGAGGATTCGGGTCTTGGGAGACGCAGCTCGAGCGGGGCTTGGGCGGGAGGTGACCTTGAAACGGGAGTCGAGCGGGGGGATGTCACGGCGACCTCGAAGGCGACGACGTTGTGGGCGGGAGGGGTGAGCTGGGGATGTCGGCCACGACGACGAGCCTGCCGACGCCGCAGGCGGGGCAGAGCAGGGGATCTTTTCCCACCAGACGGCGAAAGCTGTCCTGCCAAGACTCGCGCTTGGCCTGGGACGGCTGCGGGGGCGCGGGGGCGCCGAGCAGGGTGCGAGCCAGGGCCAGACGGCGGACTTTGACGCCGTTGGCGAGCAGACCGAAGTGACGCACGCGCACGAAGCCGCTGGGGACGACGTGGAGCAGGAAGCGGCGGGTGAACTCGGCCGCGGGAAGGGTCTTGGTCTTTCTGGCGCCAGCGTGCTTACGGTCCTTGTAGCTGAAAGTGACCTCGGCCTTCTCGTGAGCGACGATGCGTTCGTTGCCGATGGCGATTCGGTGCGTGTAACGACCGAGGTAGCGCAAGACCTGTTCGGGACCGGCCATGGGGGGCTTGGAGTAGACGACGAAGTTTTGGGCCGCGGCGCGCCGCAAGAGCAGACGGCCCGTGGCCTCACTCGTACGCAGGCGTCCTTCTTTCAGGGCGAGCTCGAAGGCATGGAGCAGCTTGCCCCGAAACACCTCGGACAGCTTCCTTACCGGCAGGAAGAAGTTCGGCCTTGACGAGATCCAGCGCTGGCCGTCCAGGCTCAGACCTCCTCCGGTGGCGATGCAGTGGATGTGGGGGTGGTGCTCGAGTTGCTGATTCCAGGTGTGGAGCTGGGCGATGAGGCCGGGCGTGGCCCCGAGATTGGTCCGGCATACGTCGATCAGGGTCCTGGCTGCGGCCTCGAACAGCAGCGCATGAGCGGCGCTTTGGTCGCGTAGGAAGAACGGGTTCAGGCAATGCGGAAGCGTGAAGACCTCGTGGAAATAGGCGACGGGAAGCAAGTCACGAGCCTGGGCCTCGACCCAAAGCGCCTGGTCCAGGCTCTGGCACTTGGGGCAGTGCCGGTTGCGGCAGGAGTTGTAGACGGGGTTCTCGCGCCCGCAGTGATCGCAGCGCTGCCGGTGTCCTCCCAGGGCAGCGCTGCGACACGCGGACAGCGCCGAGACGACCCGGGCCTGGTCGTTGCTGAGGTACGTAGGGTCGTGCGCGTGTTGTTTGAGGATCTCGGCCAGTTCCGGACGCTCTGCGCGAGGGCTCCCCGCCTCGCAGTGCGCCACGAGCTACGCCGGTGTCTTCTTTCGCAGTCGATCGAGCGGGCTCGTGGTCTGGTGAAGGTAGTTCTGCGCCAAGTGCGTGTAGCGCTCCGTGGTCTGGAGGCTCCGGTGACCGAGCAGAGCCTGGATCGTACGCACGCTGGTGCCGCTCTCGATCAGGTGGGTCGCGAAGCTGTGCCTGAGCGTGTGGAACGAGACCGGCTTCCTGATCCCCGCCTGCAGCCTGGCCCTGTCGAAGGCCTTCTGCGCCGCCGAGACGCACAACGGTTTCTTCCCGCCCACGCCCGGGAACAGAAATAGCTTCGGCTTCGACTCGCGCCAGTAGGCCCGCAGCGTCTCGAGCAGCGACTGCGACAGCATCACGTAGCGGTCTTTGCGCCCTTTGCCCTGCTCGACCCTGATCGCCATGCGCTCGCTATCCAGGTCCGTGATCAAAAGCCGCGTCACCTCACTCACGCGCATCCCCGTCGCGTATGCCGTCTCCAACAGCGCCCGGTCTCGCAGCGATACTGCCGCCGCCAGAAGTCGCGACACCTCCTCGTCGTTCAGCACCACCGGCAGTCGGCGAGGTGCCTTCTGGTAGCGAAGTCCCTCCACGACGAACGGCCGCTTCAGCACCTCGAGGAAGAAGAAGCGTGCCGCGTTCAAAGCCTGATTGAACGTCGAGAACGACAGCTTGCGCTCCTGCGTCAGGTGCAGCAGGAACGCTCGCACCTGGTCGGTCGTGAGTTGATCGGGGACGACTCGACAAAATCGAACCAGCCGTCGCACCCAGCTCAGGTACGCCGAGCACGTCTTGGGCGCCATGCCACGCAGCGCCAGCGCTTGCTCCATCGCATCACGAAACACACCCATGGCTTCCTCCTTGTGACAACAACGAACTCACAAGAAGGTAGCGTGGGCTTAGATGCTGGATCCGCGAACCTCCACCGCGAAGCGGTTTAGTTCAACACCGGGGATAAGCTGCGAAGCTCCGAAGTTTACCGGGTTTCGTCTGCTTCATCCCTTTGTTGAACGGCACGCTCTTCTCACGCCAGCGGGAGCCAGGCGCAGTCTGAAGGCACGCGCCTTCTTGAATAGCCACGGCATCGGTAC
>JAQBHI010000174.1:0-3905 GCA_032127875.1 Acidobacteriota bacterium | reverse complement strand
CGAGCGCTCCAGATCCAGCACCCCAGCGCGGTCAAGAATGCGATCGAGCAGCCCGAGCATCTCGTGATCCGAGTACGACCCGCCCCGGAACAGGATGACGCCGGGGCTGTCCGTCGCCGTAACGAGGCCGACGCTGTGTGCATGGACGGCTTCGTGTCCGGCGACCGTGAGGTGAGCCACTGCCCGCGGGCTCACTGGCATGTCAATCAGGAACCTCAACCCACCTCGATGGTTTCGTCTTCGGCGAGGCTAGCGGCGTACCTCAGTGCCTCGCCGATGTCCGCCGCATCCAGGTAAGGGAAGCTCGCCAGGATTTCCTCCTGGGTCTGGCCGGCGGCAAGCAGGCCCAGGAGCCGGGACACAGGGAAGCGCAAGTCGCGGATGCATGGCTTGCCCGTGCAGACATCGGGACGCGTCGTGATACGCGGGAACCTCATCAGGCTTCGATTATAGACGCTCCCAGCGGCCCCAGCTCAGCAAGGACGCAAGCTCACAGCGCCTATTCTGCCGCAGACCGGGGGCCGCCCGCGTGTTACGCTTCGCCTTTTGCCATGATCTCCTTCGCGCGCATCAGCAAGCAGTACGGCCGGCAGGTGCTCTTCGTCGATGCCTCGTTCCAGCTCAACCCCGGCGAGAAGATCGGGCTCGTAGGCCCGAATGGCGCCGGCAAGACGACGCTGTTCCGGATGATCGTGGGCGAAGAGGCCCCCGACGAGGGCGAGGTTTCGGTTCCCAAGAAGCTGACGATCGGCTACTTCCGCCAGGACGTCGAGGAGATGTCGGGCCGCTCCGTGCTCGACGAGGCGATCGCGGGAAGCGGCCGGCTGGGCGACCTGCATCACGAGCTCGAAGGGCTCCAGCACGCGATGTCGAACCCGGAGCGCGCCGGGGAGATGGACAGCATCCTCGCGCGTTTCGGCGAGGTGCAGGAGGCGTACGACCATCTGGGTGGCTACGCGCTCGAGTCCCAGGCTCGCGAGGTGCTCCACGGACTCGGCTTCGACGACGAACGCATCGAGAACGACGTGGGTGCCTTGTCGGGCGGCTGGAAGATGCGAGTCGCGATGGCCCGCGTTCTGCTCGGCCGGCCCGACGTGCTGCTCATGGACGAGCCCACCAACCACCTCGACATCGAGTCGATCCTGTGGCTGGAGAGCTTTCTGAAGTCGCTGCCCGGCGCGCTGCTGATGACCTCGCACGATCGCGAGTTCATGAACCGCCTCGTGTCGAAGATCGCCGAGATCGACGGCGGCGAGATCACGCTGTACTCGGGCAACTACGATTTCTACGAACGCGAGCGCTCCATCCGCGGGGCGAACCGCGAGGCCGCCTACGCCCGCCAGCTGGCCATGCTCGCGAAGGAGCAGCGTTTCATCGACCGCTTCTCGGCGCACGCCGCGAAGGCGGCGCAGGTGCAGAGTCGCATCAAGGCGCTCGACAAGATCGAAAAGATCGAGCTGCCCAGGAGGCGCCAGGTGGTGCGCTTCGACTTCCGCCGCCCGCCGCGCTCGGGTGACGAAGTGGCCACGCTCGAGAATGTGAGCAAGGCCTACGGCAGGCGCGTCGTCCACGACAAGCTGAGCCTGAGGCTGCGGCGTGGCGAGCGCTGGTGCGTGATGGGCCGCAACGGCGCCGGCAAGACGACGCTGCTGCGCATGGTCGCGGGCGTGCTGTCGCCCGATTCGGGTGAGATTCGTCTCGGGGCGAGCCTCAAGCTCGGCTACTTCTCCCAGCAGGCCCTCGACGTCCTCGACCCCGAGCTCACCGTCTGGGAGCAGTTCCAGCAGGACTTCCCGAAGGAGAGCATCGGCGCCCTGCGGGGCCTGTTGGGGGCGTTCCAGTTCTCAGGCGACGACGTGGAGAAACGCGTGCGGGCGCTGTCCGGCGGCGAGAAGTCGCGCCTGGTGCTGGCCCGCATGCTCTTCGACCCGCCGAACTTCCTGGTGCTCGACGAGCCGACGAACCACCTCGACCTCGCGACCAAGGAGATGCTGGTTCAGGCCCTCGGCGACTTCGAGGGCGCCATGCTGTTCGTCTCGCACGACCGCAGCTTCCTGCGCGGGCTCTCGAACCGTGTCCTCGAGCTGGGCGGCGAGAGCGGCACCGAAACCGCGCCGCTCCTCTATCCGGGCTCGTATGTCGAGTACGTCGAAGGCTCGGGCCACGAGGCGCCCGGCGTCCGCGCCTAGGGAGCGGGCGCCCCTTCCCAGCGCCGGTGGATCTGCTTCATCTCGTCCGAGCCGAGCAGCTCGCTCAGCGCCGACTGCACTTTCTCGAAGAGCTCCTTGTCCTCGGCCCGGACCCCGACGTGGTAGCCGAGTTTGTTGAGCGGCGCTGCCACGACCTGGAACGACTTGTCGTTCGCGACCCGCCAACGCACGTAGAGGGAATCGAAGACTAGAGCGTCGATGCCGCCTTTGCCCAGTTCCTCGAATAGCAGCTCGGCGTCGTCCATGGGCACGAGCTTTCCGGCGCCGAGCGAACGCAGCGTCTGCTCCGAGGCCGGGTCGCGGTAGTGGCCCGTCCTGAGCCGAGCCAGATCCCCGTACTGTCGCACCCGCTCGTCGCCGGCGCGCGTCGCGATCAGCAGACCCCAGTCGTAGTAGGAAGCCGAGGCCCGGATCGTGGGCGGCGTCTTGCGGCTCGGCGTCCACGCCCCGACGATCAAGTCATAGCGTTTCGCGAGCAGCCCTCCTTCCATGTCGAACCACGCCACCGGCACGAAGCGAAGGTCCCGTTCCAGGCGCCTGGCAAGGGCGCGCGCGACGTCGACGTCGAGGCCCACCAGGCCGCGCAGCTGCGCGCCCGTGACCGCCGGCGTCGCCCGAAGATCCTCGCTCGTAGAGTCGAGGCTCGGCACGTAGGACCAGGGTGGAGTGCGCGTGTCGAGCCCCACACGAAGGGCTCCCGCCTCCTGCGCCGCAGCTTGGGCGCCGGCCAGCAGGAGCAAAGCGAGCCACAACCGCGTCTTCATGAAACCCCCCTGGCTCACGTCGGCGATTGTACAGCCCGCGCGGCTGGTCAGGGGCGCGCTGTCGTCACCGGTGGCTTGCCCGCAGCGTCGCCGCCAAGCTCGCGCGGGATTGGCACGATCGGCGCGCGGGACTTCTGGCCGCCCGCCTCCATGTCGACGCTGCCCTTGAAGCGGCAGCCGTCCTCGAGCCCGACCCGCGGCGCCGTCAGGTTGCCCAGCATCGTGGCCGATTTGCGGATCAGGATCTGCTCGCCCGCGATCAAGTTGCCACGTACTTCGCCTTCGACGTTGACGGCCTTGGCCTGGATGTCGGCCGTGACGCGCCCCGAGCGGCCGATGGTGACGCTGTGGTTGGGCAGCGTCACCTTGCCCTCGACGCGGCCGAGAATCGTCAGGTCTTCGCTACCGCTGACATCTCCCACGATCGAGATCGAGGCCCCGATGGCCGAGACTTCGTGATGACGCCCGTCGCTCACTGGGGGGGGCGTCAGGCTCGGCGGGGCCGCCGGGACGTTCGGCCGGGGAGTTGCTGCTTCCTCGTCGCGCTTGTTCCACATGACTATCGCTCCCGGGATCGTGAGCGCCGATCCCCATGAAAGAGAAAAGCCCACCGTAACCCCCGACTCCGCGCCGCGTGTGTGAGCCGCATCACCGGCGGCGTCTTGCTTCGCCAGGCAAGCTGGAATCGCGTTCCAGCACAGCGTCGAGCCTTTTGGACCTCTGCTCAGGTTATCCCAACGACGGCCAGGAAGCGCTCTCCGTAACGCTCGGCCTTCGCCGCGCCGATGCCGTAGGCATTTTGCAGCTCGGCAAGCGTCTGCGGCCGCAGCAACGCGACGTCGCGCAGCGTGCGATCGCTGGCGACGACGAACGCGGGGACTGCTTCTTCTCGCGCGATCTCGAGGCGCAGCCGGCGCAGGGCCTCGAAGCG
>JAQBHI010000173.1:0-12491 GCA_032127875.1 Acidobacteriota bacterium | reverse complement strand
CCTGCGCGTCGAGCGCGACGCAGCCGACAGTGCCGAGCCGCCGCGGGTTGTCGCTCTTCCAGTCGGCGCCCATCGCCGCGTAGTCGAGGCGCAGGTACGCCTCGCGCAGGTTGTCCTGCCAGTACGCGATCTTGCCCGGCGTCGCCACGACCGCCGCCGAGTGGCCCAGGCGCAGCGCCAGTTGCAAGGCCTCCTGCCCGGACAGCATCACATGGGCGTCCTGCTCCAGCAGGTAGCGGGCCAGACGCACCGGGTTCTTGAGTCCGGGGACCTGCGCCACGGCGCCGGCGCGCCCGTCGCTCGCCATCAGGCTCGCGTCCAGGCGCGCGACGCCATCGGCCTGGAGGTAGCTGCCGGTGCCCGCGTTCAGCAGCGGCTCGTTCTCGAGGCGTGCGACCGCGGCCTCGGCAGCGTCGAGCGCGCTGCCGCCGGAGCGCAGCACCTGCCAGCCGGCATCGGCGGCGCGTTCGCAGGCCTGAATGCGTGCCGCCTCCTCGCCCGGAGGCGGCGTGCCACAACCGCCGTGCACGATCAGCGCCGGTTTCATGCCTGGTAAGTTAGCACAGGCGTCTCGAGCTGCTGACGATGGCCTTCGGCCTCTTAGCGAAGCCGTTCACGGCGCTTCCCGGCCGCACGCTATACTCGCCTCCCAGGCCTTGTATCTTCTTTATAGCGGTTTTCTGACGATCGCCTTCGTGCTGGCCGTGCCGTTCTATCTCTGGAAGGGCCGGGGAACGGGCAAGTACCTGCGCAACTTCCGGGAACGCCTTGGGCGCCTGCCCGGCGGTATCCGGGCCGGGGAGCAAGGCTCGATCTGGATCCATGCTGTTTCGGTAGGCGAGGTATTGGCCGCGCGCACACTCGTGGCGCCGCTCAAGCAGCGCTTTCCCGAACTCGAGGTGTTTCTTTCCACGACGACGCTCACCGGGCAGGCCATCGCACGCAGCAGCGTTTGCGGGGTCGATGGCCTGTTCTACGCGCCCTTCGACTTTCGCTTCGCGGTGCGAGCGGTGCTCGGAATCCTGGAGCCGAAACTGCTGGTGCTGGTCGAGACCGAGCTCTGGCCCAACCTGATCCACGAAGCGCGGCAGCGCGGCGCGCGCATCGCCATCGTCAACGGCCGGATCTCGCCGCGATCCTTCGGACGCTACCGTGTCATCCGCGGGTTCCTGAAACCCGTGCTCGCCGAGATCGACCTGTTCCTGATGCAGGCGGACGCGCATGCCGATCGCATCCGCACGCTGGGTGCGCCGCCCGATCGGGTGCGGGCGTTCGGCAATCTGAAGTTCGACGCGCTGGAGGCGCCACAGCCCTCAGCCGCGCTGGCCCGTGTCGCCGCAGGCGCCGCGGGCCGGCCGCTGTGGGTCGCGGGCAGCACGGTCGAAGGCGAAGAGCCGCTCGTGCTCGCAGCGTTCCAGCACTTGCGCCAACGCATCCCCGAAGCGGCCCTGCTCTTGGCGCCGCGGCATCCCGAGCGCTTCGCAGCCGTGACGGCTCTCGTCGAGGGCGCCGGCCTGCCCGTCGTCCGCCGCAGCGCCCTGCCGGACAGCGGTTGGAACGGCCGCGACGTTCTCGTGCTCGACAGCATCGGAGAGCTGGCGCAGCTGTATCGCTTCGCGACGGTCGTCTTCGTCGGCGGCAGCCTGGTTCCGGCGGGCGGCCACAACGTGCTGGAGCCCGCAGTCGCGGGCAAGCCGGTGGTGGTCGGCCGGCACATGGAGGACTTCCAGGAGATCGCCGACCAGTTTCTGGCAGCCGGCGCGCTGCTGCAGGTCGATTCAGCCGAAGCCCTGGCCGGCGAGACGCTGGCGCTGTTCGAGGACGAGGCTAAACGCGTCGAGCTCGGCGCGCGCGCGCGGGCGCTCACGGAGAAAAACCGCGGCGCTCTCGAGCGCACCGTGAACGCTCTGGCCGAGCTCGTGGCATGAGCTGGGCGTGGCCGCTCGGGGTGCTCTACGGTGGGATCGCCGCGGCCCGCGTCGCGGCCTATCGCAAGGGCCTCGTCAAGGCGCAACGCCTGACGGGGCCCGTCATCAGCGTGGGCAATCTGAGCGTCGGGGGATCGGGCAAGACGCCCGTCGTCGAGCGCATCGCCCAGTTGCTCTGCGCCGAAGGCCTGCCCGTCGCGATCCTGAGCCGCGGCTATCGCGGTTCCTTTCGCGGCGAAGCGCTGATCGTGGCGGACGGGAGCCAGCTGCTGGCCGATGCCGCCGAGGCGGGCGACGAGCCGGTCATGTTGGCGCGCGCGCTGCCTGGGGTCGTGGTGGCGGTCGGAGCCAGGCGCGACAGCGTCGGCCGCGCCGTCGAGGCGCGTTTCGGGCCGCGCGTGCACGTGCTCGACGACGGCTTCCAGCACCTGCGCCTCGCCCGCGATCTCGACGTGCTCTGCCTCGAAGCCGCCGACCTCGACGACTCGCCCTTGCCCGCGGGCCGGCTCCGCGAGTTCCCGTCGGCATACCGACGCGCCGACGCGCTGCTCGTGAACGGCAGCGGGGACTGGCCTCATGGCCCTTGCTTCCGGGTGAGGCGACGAGTCCTCGGTTTCTTCGCCGTGGACGGTCTCGAGCAGGCCCCGCCGCTGCGACCGTGGCTGGTGTCGGGAATCGCGCGCCCGGAACGCTTCCACGCCGACGTGCGCGAGCTCGTTCCCGGAGCCGTGGGAAGCCAGAGCTTCCCCGACCACCACCGCTTCAGCGCAACGCAGTGGGCGGCCGTCGCGCGGCGCGCTGCCGCGGCGGGCGCCGACGCCCTCGTCACGACCGCCAAGGATGCGGTGCGGCTGCCGGCTCCGGGCAGTGCGCTGCCGGTCCTGGTGCTCCGCATCGCCGCCCAGATCGAGGACGAGCCGCGCTTTCGCGAGCGCCTGCTGGCCGTCGCGCGGAGAGTCGGGTGAAACTCCAGCATTGGCTCGAGGCGCTGGCCACGAGCCTCGTGGCTGGCTGCGTTCGGCCCCTGCCACGCTCCGCGGCGCTGGCCCTTGGCCGGGGGCTTGGAGACGTTATGGGCGCGCTCGACCGTCGGCATCTGGAGATCGCGGTTGCGAACCTGCGGGCAGCGTTTCCGGACTGGGACGAGGCCCGGCTGTACGCGACGGCGCGGGGCGTGTACCGTCACTTCGGAAGCGTCCTGCTCGACATCCTGTGGCTGGAGGGGCGCTCCGCCGAGAGCTTGACCCGGCTCGTCGAGTTCGACGGCCGCGACAACTTCGAGAGGGCGGTGAGAAGCGGCCGGGGCGTTCTCTACTGCACGGCCCATATCGGGAACTGGGAGATCTACGCGGTGGCGCATGCGATTCTCCACGAGCAGATCGGCGTGCTCGCGCGGCCTCTCGACAACCCCGCCCTCGATGCGCGGCTGTGCGGCTTCCGCACCGCCTGGGGCAACACTGTCATCTACAAGCGCAAGGCGCTTGCCCAGGTGATCCGCCTGTTGCGCTCGGGCCGCAGCGTCGCCGTCCTGCTCGACCAGAACGTGCAGCGTGGCGACGGAATCTTCGTGGATTTCTTCGGACGACGCGCGGCGACCACGACCATGGCCGCGGCGCTCGCACTCAAGACCGGCTGCGCGCTGGTTCCGGTCCACGCCGAGCTGCTCGTCGACGGCCGCTACCGGCTGAGCTACGAGCCCGCGCTCCAGATCGATTCCGACCCGCAGCATCGCGACGCCGAGATCGCGCGGCTCACGCAACTGCTGGCGGCGCGCAGCGAAGCCTGGATCCGCGCACGGCCGGAACAGTGGCTCTGGATCCACCGCCGCTGGAAGACGCAGCCGGAGCCGGCCCCGTGACCGCGCCAGCGCGCGTGCTAGTGCGTGCGCCGAACTGGATCGGCGACGTGGTGCTGTCACTGGGCGCACTGCGCGACGTTCGGCGCAACTTCCCGGAGGCTCGCCTCGAGATCCTCGCGCGAGCCTGGGTCGCTCCCCTGTATGGCGCGCTGGAAGGCCTCGATGCTGTACGCCTCAGCCAAGGGATTCGTACTGACGCCGCCGCCGTGCGCGGGCAGTTCGACACTGGGATTCTTTTCACGAACTCCTTCGGCACGGCCTTCTCGATGGCCCTGGCCCGCATTCCGGAACGCTGGGGTTACGCTACCCAAGGCCGCGGACCGCTTCTGACGCGCCGCGCGCGGGTTCCCAGTGAAGTCCGGGAACGCAGCCAGGTGTACTACTATCGGGCCATGCTCAGCGGCCTCGGCCTCCACGTGAGCGCCTCTCCGGACACCTCGCTTCAGGTCCCTGCCGCCTGGGCCGAGCGCGGTCACGAGCTGCTGGGAGACGGGCCCTGGCTCGGACTCAACCCGGGCGCCAGCTACGGCGCCGCGAAGCAGTGGCTGCCTGCACGTTACGCCGCCGTGGGCGAGCGCCTCGGGCGTGAGCTGGGGGCCCGCGTCGCGGTGCTGGGCAGCGCCGCCGAACGGCCGCTGGGCGAGGCCATCGCCGGCGCCATGCGCGCGAAACCGAAGCTGCTGTGCGGCGAGACGAGCCTCTCCGACCTCGTGGGCGTGCTGTCGCGGCTGCGGCTGCTCGTGACCAACGACTCGGGCCCGATGCACCTGGCCGGCGCCCTGGGCGTGCCGCTCGTCGCGATCTTCGGCCCGACCAACTGGCGCGAGACCGCGCCAAGGGGCAAGTCGCAGCGCATTCTCCGCGCCGACGTGGATTGCTCGCCGTGCCTGCTGCGCGAGTGCCCGATCGACCATAGGTGCATGACGCGCGTCGGCGTCGAGGCAGTCGTCTCGGCCGCGGTGGAGCTGCTGCATTGAGCCGGCCCGCGGTGTTCATGGACCGCGACGGCACGCTGTCGCACGAGGTGGGCTACGTGAACCACCTCTCGCGCTTCAAGCTCTATTCCTGGTCGGTCGACGCGGTGCGCCTGCTGAATCGCAGCAACTTCCTGGCAGTGGTCGTGACGAACCAGGCGGGCGTCGCTCGCGGCTATTTCCCGGAATCGGTGATTCACGAGGTGCACGCCTCGCTGAGCCAGAGCATGGCTGCCGGTGGCGCCCGACTCGACGCCGTGTATTTCTGCCCGCATCACCCGAGCCTGGGCGAGCCGCCCTATCGTCTCGACTGCGACTGCCGCAAGCCGAAGCCAGGCCTGCTCAAGAGGGCCGAGGCAGAGCTGGGCGCCGATCTGTCCCGCTCCTGGGTGGTCGGCGATCGGCTCGGGGACTTGAAGCTGGCCTGGGCAGTCGGCGCGCGGGGCGCGCTGGTCAAGAGCGGCTATGGGCTGGGCGAGTGGGAACACCACGCGCCGGGTCTGGGCCGCGCTCCCGACCTGGTAGCCGAACACCTGTTCGAGGCGGTCGAGCGCATCGTCCACGCTGGACACCCTGGCGCGTGAAGGCCACGGCTCTGCCGGACCGCGCACGGCTGCTTCAGGTCATCGACGCACTACGTGGCCGGCGCCTGCTGGTTCTTGCCGACATGGTCGCCGACGAGTTCGTGTTCGGCCGCATCCAGCGCGTGAGCCGCGAGGCCCCGGTGCTGATCCTGCAGTACGACGGCGCCGATGTCCGCCTAGGCGGCGGCGCCAACGCCGTACACAACATCCGCACGCTAGGCGGCGTGCCACTGCCCTTCGGCGTCGTGGGAAGGGACGAGCACGGCCGCCGGCTCCGCAGGCTGCTCCGCGAACAGCATGTCGACGCGGCCGGTGTCCTGAGCGAGCCGGGCTACGTGACGCCGGTGAAGACGCGCATCCTGGCCGGCGGCACGCACTCGACCAAGCAGCAGGTCGTGCGCATCGACAAGGCTACTCACTTGCCCGCGCGCAGCGAAGCGCGCGCGCGTCTGCTCGCGGCCCTGCGCCGGGTGCGTGGCCGCGTGGATGGCGTGCTGGTGAGCGACTATGGTTTCGGATTGCTGACACCCGCGGTGGTCCAGGCCGCGATCGCCTTCGGGCGTCGCCACAGGATCCCCGTGACGGTGGACTCGCGCCACGGGCTTCTGGCGTTCAAGGGCATGACGGCGGTGACGCCCAACGAGCCCGAAGTCGAGGCGGCGCTCGGCGTCACGATCGGCCATGATCGAGGCCGCCTGGAGGCGGCAGGCCGCTCGCTGCTGCGCCGGCTGGGCGTGGCGGCGGCGCTGGTCACACGCGGCAGCGATGGCATGGCTCTGTTCGAGCCGGGGGCGAGGGCGCTGCATATCCCGATCCATGGCACCGACCAGGTCGCCGACGTCACCGGCGCAGGAGACACGGTGATCGCCGCCTTCACGCTGGCGCTCGCCGCCGGGGCGACGCCGGCGGAGGCCAGCCTGCTCTCGAACTACGCCGGCGGCATCGTGGTGATGAAGAGCGGCACGGCGACGGTCTCGGCCGACGAGATGCGTGCCGCCGTGCGCGGATGAGGCCGTCGCGGGAAAAGATCGACAGCCTGGAGGCGGTCGCCAGCCGCGTCGCGGCTGCACGCGCCGCAGGCCGCAGCATCGCTCTCGCCAACGGTTGCTTCGACGTGCTGCACGTCGGCCACGTGCGTTACCTCGCGGGAGCGAAGGCCGAAGCCGACGTCCTGGTCGTCGGCGTCAACGGCGATGGCTCCGTGGCGAAGCTCAAGGGCCCCGGCCGCCCCGTGCTGCCCGAGGCCGATCGCGCCGTGCTCGTCGCCGCGCTGCGCAGCGTCGATCACGTGGTCGTGTTCCAGGAAGACGACGTCACGAGCCTGCTGCTGGCGCTTCGGCCCGACGTGCACTGCAAGGGCACCGACTACACCGCGGACAGCGTCCCGGAGCGGGACGTGGTGCGCTCCTACGGCGGCCGCGTCGCCATCGTGGGCGATCCCAAGAACCACGACACGCGCGCGCTGCTCGCCCGGGTGCGCGGGTGAGGGCCCTCGTCGTCCGGCTCTCTTCGATCGGGGACGTCGTCCACACCCTGCCGGCGCTCTCCGCCTTGAAGCGCAACAACTGGGAGGTCGGCTGGATCGTGGAACCCCCGGCGAGCGCCTTGCTCCAGGGACATCCCTTCCTGGCCAGCGTCGCTTGCGTGCCCGCGAAGCGGGCCTTTGGCATCGGCCGGGCGCGAGCCACCGCCCGGAAGCTTCGCGAAGAGGCCTACGACATCGCCCTGGATTTCCAGGGACTGTGGAAGTCGGCGGCGTGGGCGCGCCTGAGCGGGGCCCGGCGCGTGCTGGGCTACGCGCGGCCGTGGCGGCGCGAAGGCCTCTCCGCGATCCTGCTTCGGGAAGCGCTGAGCCTGCCGCCGGAGCTGTCCCACGTCATCGACAAGAACCTGGCCTTGCTGCGGCCCCTGGGCATCGACGCGGTCGGCTCGCGCCACTTTCCGCTGCCGCCCACCCAGGTCCAGTCCGAGGCCGTGCGCCTGAAGCTCGAGGGCTTGAGCCTCGGCCCGTTCGTGATCCTCAACCCGGGAGGCGGCTGGCCGAGCAAGCTGTGGCCCGCGGAGTGCTACGGAATCCTGGCGCGCGGCATTCGGGAGCGGGGTCTGACGCCGATCGTCACCTGGGGCCCGGGCGAGGAGGCGCTCGCGACGCGCGTCGTCGCGGCTTCCGAAGGCAACGCCGTTCGCTGCTTTCCGAGCAGTCTGCTCGAGTTCGCCGAGCTGGCCCGCTCCGCACGTCTCGTGGTCGCGGCCGACACCGGCCCGCTGCATCTTGCCTGCGCGGTGGGCACGGCGGCCGTCGGAATCTACGGTCCCACGGACCCCGCGCGCAACGGGCCGTTCGCGGCCGAGGATCGCGTCGTGCGTCGTCTGCCGCTGTGCTCGCCGTGTCATCGGCAGCGTTGCCGGATCCACGAGGGCGTGATGTCCGCGATCGCGCCGAGCGAAGTGCTGCGAGCAGTCGACGCGCGGCTCACGAGTCTCTCGGAGCCCCGTGAGGCTGAATAGGCTTCGCGTCCCGCTGGGCTACGCCTTCGGCCTGGTCGTGTTGTACCTGGCGCGGCCCACGGCACTCTCGGTCGGCCTGGGGCTTCCGCTCGTCGTCGCGGGAGAGGCCGTCCGGCTCTGGGCCTCGGGCCACATCCAGAAGACCCAGCGTCTGGCGACCGGCGGCCCGTACGCCCACACCCGTAACCCGCTGTACTTCGGCAGCGTCCTGCTGGGCCTGGGCGTCGCCGTGGCCGCAGCGAGCCCGTGGGTGATCGTCGCGACGACGATCTACCTGCTCGCGTTCTATCCCAGCAGCATCGCGGAAGAGGGCGCCTTCCTGAGGCAGAAATTCGCGGCCGAGTACGAAGCATGGGCGGCGGCCGTGCCGGCATTCGTACCGCGGCCCTTGCCGGCCGGGCCCCGCGACTCGCACTTCGAGTGGGACAGGGTGCGAATGAATAAGGAATGGCGCACCACGCTGGCCGTCCCCGCCATGCTCGGCCTGCTCGCCGCCCGCGTCTGGCTGCGTCAAACGGGGCGCTTGCCATGAGCGAGCTTCCCACACTCGCGGCCATCCGCGCGACCCGGGCGCTGCTCGGGGAGCGCGTCTTGACGACGCCGGTTCGGGAGTGGAACGATCGCGCGCTCTCGAGCAGCGTCGGCCCCCAGACGCGCGTCTTCCTGAAGGAGGAGCTGTTCCAGCGCACGGGCAGCTTCAAGCCGCGCGGCGCGCTGGCAGTGATGCTGGACCTGTCGCGAGAGGCCTTGGAGCGCGGCGTCACCGCAGTGAGCGCGGGCAATCACGCGATGGCGGTCGCGTATGCGGCGGGCGCCCTGGGGACCACGGCCCGGGTGGTGATGCCGAAGACGGCGAGTCCGTTCCGCGTCGCTGCGTGCCGCGAGCTGGGCGCCGAGGTCGAGCTGGTCGAGAACGTCCACGTCGCCTTCGAGCGTGTTCTTGAGATCGAGAGCCGTGAAGGGCGCAGCTTCGTCCATCCCTTCGAAGGCCCGCGCACGGCGCTTGGCACGGCAACCCTCGGGCTCGAGTTCGTCGAACAAGCGCCGGGTCTCGACGCCGTGATCGTGCCGATCGGCGGCGGAGGCTTGTGCGCCGGTGTCGCGGCGGCGGTGAAGCTGGCCAGCCCGCAGACGCAGGTGTTCGGCGTCGAGCCGCTGGGCGCGGACAGCATGCACCGCAGCTTCGCCGCCGGATCGCCGCAGCCGATCGAGGCCGTGCGCACGATCGCCGACAGCCTGGGCGCGCCGCATGCGGCGCCCTACAGCTTCGAGCTGTGCCGGCGCTTCGTCGACGAGCTGGTCTGTGTCGACGACGACGCGCTGCGCCGTGCGATGCTGCTGCTGTTCCGTTCGGCCAAGCTCGCCGTCGAACCGGCCGGCGCCGCGGCCACGGCGGCGCTTTGCGGCCCGCTTCGAGAGCGCTTGATCGGCCGCAAGGTCGGTGTCATCGTCTGCGGCGCGAATATCGATGCGGAGGCGTTTTCCCGGTGTCTCTCCGAAGCCAAGGAATGAATCCGACCCCGGAGCGTTGAGCCTAGCGGGGGACGCGGCAGGGTCATGCATTTCGTGATCGTGGGCAACGGGATCGCCGGCATGGAAGCGGCACTAGCACTGCGCCAGCGGGAGGCCGCGGCCCGCATCAGCATCGTCTCCGACGAGCACGATCACTTCTTCTCGCGCCCAGCCCTGATGTACGTGTTCTGCGGCCAGCTCGACCTGCGCGCCACCGAGCCCTACGACCGCGGCCTCTACGAACGCATGGGCTTCGAGCGCGTGCGTGGCCACGTCGAGCACCTCGACACGGCGGCCAAGACGCTGCGCTTCGAGGGTGGCAAGAGTCTGGGCTACGACATGCTGCTGCTGGCCGCTGGCTCGAAGGCTCGGCCCGCGGCCTGGCCAGGGGCCGCCGGGCCGGGCGTCCACTACTTCGTCAAGCTGCGCGATCTCGAAGGCCTCGACCACGACGCCAAGGAGGGCCAGCGGGTAGTGGTCATCGGCGGCGGCCTGATCGGCGTCGAGGTGGCCGAGATCCTCAAGCAGCGCGGCCTGCACGTGACGTTCGTGATCCGTGAGAACTGGTACTTCCCGCTCGCCCTCGACAGCAACGAGTCGGCGCTCGTGGCGGAGCACATGCGCCACGAAGGCGTCGACGTGCGGCTGGGCGTGAACGTCGAGGAAGTCCTTCGCACGGCCGAGGGCGGCGTGCGCGGCGTCAAGGTCGACGGGATCGAGGTGCCCTGTGAGATCGTGGCCTCGGCGATCGGAGTCGTTCCCGACACCGACTTCCTGAGCAGCAGCGGCCTGTCGCTCTCGAGGGGCGGCGCGATCGAGACGGATGACGCGCTGCGCAGCAGCGCCCCCGACGTGTGGGCCGCGGGCGATTGCGCCAACGTCACCTGGGCGGACGGCTCACGGCGCCCGGAGCAGCTTTGGTATACGGCGCGCGATCAGGGCCGGCTGGCGGCGCGGGTGATGCTGGGAGACGAGGTCCGCTATCGTCGCGGCACCTGGTACAACTCTGCCAAGTTCTTCGACATCGAATGGACCACTGCCGGCTGGGTGCCAGCGCTGGTCAACTTCGACAACACGCCCATCGATCCAGGACCCGACGTGCGCAGCTGGTTCCAGCGCGTGCCCGGCCGCTTCGAGAGCCAGAAGATCGTGCTGAAGGGCGAGCGTGTGGTCGGCTTCAACATGCTCGGCAGCCGCTTCCGCCACGAGCCCATGCTCGAATGGATCCACGAACGCCGCGGTCTCGATTACGTGCTCGCCCACCTGCACGAGGCGCAGTTCGACGAGGAGTTCTCGCGGCGCTTCCGGGTACTGCCGGGTGCGAGCCTTGGCTAGCCTCTTTGAAGACCGGGCCTCGAGTTTTTCGTTCCAGGGGGTGAGCTCGTGCAAGCAGGGCTGATGAACACCTACCAGAACCCGGTGAAGACCCGCTCGCCGCTCGCGTGGAGCCTTGCGGGCCTGCTCGTGGTCGCCTATCTCCTGCTCTACTTCGGGCCGATGCCCCGCCTCGGGATCCGCGTCGACGTCTTCGAAACGCTGGCCCACGCCCTCCACCTCTCGAACAAATGGACGCTGTACGGGATCCTCTACAGCCTGGCGATGCTGGTCGGAGGGCTCTACTTCCTCCGCAAGCACGGGAAGAACAGCCCCTACCAGCGGGTGCGGACGACGGTCGTGGTACTGGTCCAGATCGTGCTGGCGTTCGCGCTGCCGCTGGTGATGAAGGTCTTCGGGCAGCAGGAGTATTACTTCAGCTATTTCTGGCCGCTCAAGCTCGACTACTTCCTGCCCGGGTACATTCTCCAGCAGCCGTTCCTGATCCTGGCCTGGAGCTTCCTCGGCTCGCTGATCGCGTTCCCGCTGCTCGCGTATTTTCTCGGCAAACGCTTCTACTGCTCCTGGATCTGCGGCTGCGGCGGGCTCGCCAACACCGCGGGCGACCCCTTCCGGCACCTGTCGAGCAAATCGAACGCGGCGTGGAAGGTAGAGAAGGTGTCGGTGCACGCCGTGCTGTTCCTGGCGGTCGTCACCACGGCCATCGTCTGGGTCAACTGGGCGATCGGCAAGCAGCATCCCGACTTCGCGCACTTCGCGTTCCGGGTGCAGGACTGGTACGGCTTCGCGATCGGCGCCATGTTCTCGGGCGTCATCGGGGTCGGCCTCTACCCGCTGATGGGCACGCGCGTGTGGTGCCGCTTCGGCTGCCCGATGGCGGCGATGCTCGGCCTGATCCAGAAGTTCGGCCGCTTCCGCATCACGGTCAAGCAGGACATGTGCATCTCCTGCGGCAACTGCTCGACGTATTGCGAAATGGGCATCGACGTGCGCCAGTACGCGATGTCGAACACCGACGTGAAGCGCGCGAGCTGTGTCGGCTGTGGCATGTGCGCCCAGGTCTGCCCGCGCGGTGTGCTGAAGCTCGAGACGAAGGCCGACCGCTTCAAGGGCGGGACGCCGATCCGGGTGTACGCGGTCGATCTGTAGAGGCGCGGTCGTCTATTCGCACCAACCGCGCCACATCGCCGAGCCGGATCGTACCGGGGCGCAGCACCTCCGCATTGAGCGCGAGGCGACCGCCAAAGCGGCGGCCGATGTCACGCAGGACCTCCGGATCCCGCTGCAGCGTGTCCGGATCCACCGTGGTCATCGGGCATCGCCCGCGGAGCGAGTCGAGTTCCACGACCGCTTCGCCGATGTGCAGCTCGCTTCCAGGCCAGCTGGTCTCGTCCAACCCTTCGACGCCGCCGATCAGGATGTTGGGACGCAGGCGACGGACGTCGCGCCCAAAGGCGGCCAGTGCGCCGTCCGTGGCGACGAGCAGCGGCAGGATGTCGAATCGCTCCGGCCCATCGTAGGCTTCGAGCCACGCGTCATCGCCTGCCGCGGCACGCACCAAGGCGAGCGCTTCGGCGCTCTGCCAGCGATGGCCGCTGACGAGGGGCTGCCCGTCGGGCCCGAGGGACCCGCGCAGTCCCAAGAGGCGATGCTGCCGACGCGAAGTGCGCACGCCCTCGGGGCCACGCACGTGAACGATGCGGTCGCCGGGAATGCCGGTCCTCTCGAGATCAGCTGTTCCCAATGGCTCACCGGCCAGCGTCTTCACCGGGTAGCGCCACAGGCCCTCGAT